>JBEKQQ010000048.1:0-46438 GCA_049519555.1 Acetobacteraceae bacterium | reverse complement strand
TTCTACGACCCGAGCCCTTCCGGCACACCAACCGCCGATCCGGTGGGCACTTACTCACCGGCCGGCTCGACAGCACCGACAACCATTCCCGCCGGCTTCTACGACCCGACCCCTTCCGGCACACCGACCGCCGATCCGGTGGGCACTTACTCACCGGCCGGCTCGACAGCACCGACAACCATTCCCGCCGGCTTCTACGACCCGACCCCTTCGGCCATGCCGACCGCCGATCCGGTTGGCACTTACTCACCGGCCGGCTCGACTGCACCCATAACCATTCCCGCCGGCTTCTACGACCCGACCCCTTCGGGCACGCCGATCGCCGCTCCGGCGGGGAAGTACATTCCAGGCACCGGATCGACGTCTGCGGGCGCCGCGATCCCGGCCCCGGCGGGTTATTACGATACCGGCACCGGCAATACCGCGGCGTCCAAAGATCCTGCCGGAAGCTATACCGCCTCGCCTGGATCGACCGCGCCGATCCTCGCGCCGACCGGCACCTACGTCCCGACGGCTGGCGCCACGGCGCCAACGGTGACACCTCCGGGTTATTACGATCCGGGCACCGGCAACACTGCACCGATCCTGCTGCCCGTTGAAGTTTGGGCCAAGGGCGTCAGCGGGTCCTGGCAGACGGCGAAGAACTGGAACCCTGCCAATGTTCCAGGTGCCACGACAAACGTCGAACTGACAGCGCCCGGCTTCTACACGGTGACGAGTTCGCAAAGCACCACCGTCGGCGCGATCAAGACGGACTTCGGTGCCACGCTCGACATCACCGGCGGCAGCACGTTCACCCTGCTCGCCGGCACCGGGACCGGGACCAACGCCGGAGCGGTACTGGTCGGGGTCAATCCCCTGTTTGCGACGCTCGCCTTGCTTGCGACGCCCACATCGTTTGCAACGCCAGCATTTGCTTCAGGTGACCCGACGCTGGTGCTGACCGGACCCTTCACGAACACGGCCACCGGGCTTCTGTTGGCCAACGACGCAACCGTCGACATGATAGGAGCCAGCATCACGGGCGGCAACGTGGTCATCGGATTTGCCGCGACAATGGAGGCCACCGGAGGCGGTTCCGACACGGTAAACACGACACTCACCAACTTTGGCACAGTCCTGGCGGGTAGCGGCACGTCACTGACCTTGTCGGGCACGACGAACAACCTGGGAATACTCGAGGCCGAGGGAGCCGGCACGCTTACCATCAATGGCACGCTGGCCAACTTCGGACTGCTCGCCGCGAACGGCGGCAACGTGACGGTCAGCGCCAACCAGGTCTCCGGAGCAGCGCAGATCTACAGTGCCAGCAAAATGACATTTCTGAGTTCCGCATCTGCCGCGGCAAGCTTCCAGAACAACGCCGGCGACACCGGCGAACTGGCGCTTGCCAAAGCCGGGTCGTTCACCGGCACGGTGGCCGGCTTCTTCTACGACGGCATGCACAGCGACACGCTCGATCTCGGGAGCATCGGTTTCGCCAGCGGCGTGAGCTGGTCGTTCACTGAGAGCTCAAACGGCAAACAGGGCGTCCTGACGGTCTCGGATCACAGTGGCGACACGGCGAAGATCACCCTCCTCGGAGGCTATCTGGCGGGCGGCAAGTCGGCCACGTCGGCGACGTCGAGTATCTTCCAACTGGCAAGCGACGGCGCGACACCCACCGCTGGCACGTTGGTAACCACAAAGGTATTGTGACCGCTGCACTGAGTATCCATTGCGACGGAGCACCCTGATTGCGCGGCGGCACGGCGGCGGCGGAAGCTTTCCTTGCGGCGGGCCGCAACGATGAAGCGCGGCGGCTGTATCTCCGCGCGCTGGAACTCGAACCGGGCGACACGCGAGCAGCGGTTGGGCTGACCCGACTGCTGCTCGCGGCCGGTGAACTCCGCGCTGCCGTTGCCGCCGCCGAAGCGGCATTGTCGCGCAATCCGGACGACGTGCGTCTGACGGCGCTTCGAGTCGACATTGGCCTGGCACTTTACCAGGCAAATTTATGGGAAGACGCGGAACCCTGGCTCGCCGGCGCCGTCATGGCGGAACCGTGGAACACCGGCGTGGCGGCAGCGCAAAAACGCGCGCAGAGTCCAGACTATCTCGCGCCCGAGGTGTTCGATCCGCAACTCGGCAGATCGCTGCGCCGCTACTCGGCGCGCGAGGGCGATACTTACATCTTCGTGATCGACATCGTTGGCACCTGCAATCTGCGCTGTCCCACCTGTCCGGTCGGCAACTCGCCGGAGCGGCCGAAGGGCTTCATGAAACTGCCGCTGTTCGAGCAGATCATCGAGAAAATCCGCCGCGAGTCGCCGGTGCCGAACCCGCAGATCAATCTCTACAACTGGGGCGAACCGCTGTTGCACCCCGACCTGCCGACCATGATCAGGCTGCTGCGGCGGGCCGGGATGCGGTCACATTTGTCGAGCAATCTGAACATCAAACGTGGGCTCGAGGCGGTGATTGCCGCCGCACCCGACGAGTTGAAAATCTCGCTGTCGGGCTTTTCGCAGCAGACCTATGCGCGCAGCCACGCCCGCGGCAACCTCGAACTGGTCCAGGCCAACATGCGCCTCGTGCGGGCTTACGCCGACGATTACGGCGTAGCGACGAAAATCTGGGTCGGTCACCACATCTACCGCAGCAATCAGCATGAAGTCGAACCGGTGCGCCGGTTATGCGAAGAACTCGGGTTCGCCTATCATCCCATCGCGGCGTTCTACATGCCGCTGGAGCGCCTGATCGACGTGATCGACGGCAAACCAAATCCCCGGGATGGCGGCATTCTGGACGATCTGCTGCATCACCCGGCCGAGCGGCTGCACGGTATCGCGATGCGGCGCAGTGGCCGTTTCGATTGCGAATTGCGCTTCAATCAGACCGTGATCAATCACGACGGCACGGTGGCCTTGTGCTGCACCGTCTACGACCAGCCCAACATGCTTGGCGTGGCGTATCTGGATGAACCGTTCGACGCGATCGAGCAACGCAAGTACCGCCATCCATTCTGCGGCACATGCATTCGCAACAATCTCCAGTATGTGCCGCAGGAACTTGATCCGTCACGCCCGCTCGCCGTGCCGCGCTCAGACGAGGCTATGGGGACGCACTGACGGTGGCCGCGCCGGACCCGCGATGACTGAACAAGAAACGTTGCTGTTCGCGGCAGCGCAACGGCGTCACGCCGCCAACGACCGCACGGGCGCGTTGGTATTGCTCGACGAGTTGTTGCGCGCTCGGCCGGATCACGCGCCCTCATTGCTGATGCTGGCCGAGTTGCAACTCGCCACGAGCCCGGTTGCTGCGGCCAACGCGGCCCACCGCGTCTTCCAGTCCAACCCCAGCGATCATCAGGCGCTGGAGTTGCTCGCACGCGCCTTGTCCGCCATGGGTCGGAATGACGAGGCCGCCCATGCGTTTCGGGACATCGCTGCGGCGAAGCCGGCGAATGCGCTGGCGCGCGCAAATCTCGCCGTTTCGCTGCTACGGGCGGGGGATCCACGTGGCGCTGTCGCCGCCGCGGCGCAAGCCATCGAACTTGATCCAACCGCGCCAGAAGCGCACGCCGCGTTGGGGCACGCCCATAACATGCTGCACCAGCCTGACCAGGCGATCCCGGCGTTCCACCAGGCGCTCAGTCTCCGGCTGCAGTTTCCGGACGCTTTGCAAGGCGTCGCGCGGGCTTACCGTGACGCGGGCCGGACCAGCACTGCCATTGCCGCCTTGCTGCGTGCCACGGAACTGGCACCGCATTGGACCAGCCCGTGGCTCGATCTGGCGACATTGTTCCGCGAGTTTGGCCAGCCGGACGAAGCCATGGAAGCACTCCGCAAAGCGATTGCGCTGGCACCGAACCTGCCACATTTCTACAGCAACCTGCTGCTGGACATGCAGTACGACCCGGATATCGACGCAGCCCAGTCGGCCGCGGAGGCGCGGCAATGGGGGCTGCGGCAGATTGCTGCGGTGCGCCCGGTCGCGCTCGCGGCAGACCGATCGCGCGACCCGAACAGACCGTTGCGGATCGGATACGTTTCCGCTGACCTTTATCGCCATCCCGTCGGCTGGCTTGGCAGCAGCCCGATCATGGCGCACGACCGGTCAGCCGCAACCGTTTTTGTCTACGCCAACCAGACTGCGTACGATCCGCTGACCGAGTCGCTGAAGCGGTCGGTGGACGCCTGGGTACCGATCATGGGCCTGGATGACGACACCGTGGCAGCGCGCATCGCGGCAGACCAGATCGACATTCTGGTCGATCTCGCGGGCCATACTGCGGGCAACCGTCTGGCTGTGTTCGCGCGCAGGCCGGCGCCCATTCAGGTCACGTGGTTGGGCTACAGCGCCACCACCGGTTTGCCGACGATGGACTACATATTGCTCGACCAATGGCACCTCGGCCCCGGGACCGAGACCAATATGCTTGAACGCGTGGTGCGTTTGCCCCAGGTCCGATTCTGCTATTCACCGCCGGATTACGCCCCCGACGTCGCCCAACCGCCATCCGCGGGCGGGAGACCGGTCACATTCGCCAGTTTCAACAATACCGCCAAGCTGAACGATACCGTGATCGCGCTGTGGAGCCGTGTGCTTTTGGCGGTGCCGGACAGCCGGCTGCTGCTGAAATGGCGCAGCCTCGGGGATCCGGTGCTGCGCGCCCGAATTTGCCGCGACTTTGCGCGGCACGGTGTCGATGCGGAGCGAATTCAGTTCGATGGCGCAACCCAGCACGCCGACATGCTGCGCCAATACAGCGATGTCGATGTCGCGCTGGACCCGTTTCCGTTCTGTGGCGGCCTTACTTCCTGTGAGGCGTTGTGGATGGGCGTGCCGATTGTGACCCTGGTTGGGTCGCAACCATTTTCGCGCCAAACGCACGCGATTTTGCACGCGATCGGACGGCCTGAGTGGTCGGCCGGGAATGCAGATGAGTACGTTGCGACCGCCGCGCGCCTCGCCGGCGATCCGGCGGCACTTGCCGTGGTGCGGCGCGACCTGCGGCGCCAGATCGTCACGTCGGGGTTCTGCGATGGGCCTCGTTTCGCGCGCGGACTGGAGCGGGTCTACCGCGACATGTGGCACGCGTACGTTGCCGGCCGATGACAGCATCGGGTGCTGAGGATCGTGCTACAGGTAGGAACGCATCAGCTTTGCCAGATTACAGCGCGGCTGATCGATATCCCGTTCCGTGATATGTCTTGCCCAATGCACGAAATTAGCATGGGAGCAGAACAAATGGATGCCGGTGCTGGCCGTCAGCTGCTCCTGCAGCTCGTCATCTGGCAAGCACTCGGCGGGATCGAACAGCCAACGCATCGCCTGCTCGCTCCAGCCCGGATAATAGAATGCGCGATAGTCAAGCACCCGAACCAGTGATGGCCAGGTCAGCGCGAGCCGGCGTGCCAGCAACGTCGAATGAGCGACGTACTTCGCCGGATTGAACACCGCGGGCATGGCATCCAACCATGTCGCGAGAAATTGGCTGCCGGGCATGGCGCCAATCGCCGAGACCCCGATTACTTCACGATAGCCCTGTTCCAGGCGCTCCAGTGCCAGGACGCACACATCCGATTGCAAGTGCTGTGGTGACCGCAGCAACAGCAAATCCCAATCAAAGTAGAACCCGCCGTGCGTGATGAGTTGTTGCAACCTCCACACATCGGACTGATGCGCGGCGCCGAGAATGCGAGCAGTGCCCAGAAGTTGCGGCGGCAACGCAACATTCAGTTCGAGTTTGGGCAGCAACGCACTCCAACGAGGTCCGCGCGGGATCTCGGGGGTGTGCAAGATGATACGATATCCGTCGCAATGCGCGAGGATGCTGCGGTAGCACAGGTATTGCAGCAGTGGCAGGTCGTCGGTTCTGGGATCGGTCTTGATGAGGTGAACGACCCGGGGAATTGGCAAGACATCTCCCGGCGATATGCCTGACAGGCGATGTCGCAGCAGTTGCTGACGCAACCTCAGTATGTTCCGCTCTCGCACCGACGTGGTAGGGTGGCTCATAACTGCCGTGTCCCGCTGCAATTCGGCGATCAGAAGTGCTGCGGATGGTTCCGCCGGCAGCAGTTCGAGGCTGGCGAAAGCAGCCAATAGCCATTGGCACGAGTCGCGCGTCTCCTGGTGCGCAGTCTGGTCCCGTAAGGCACCAACGTGCGCTGTGGCTCGCCGCAGATTTCCAGGCCAGTCATGCGCGGCGATCAAGGGGTACACCTGGTGCAGGATGGCATTGTCGTCCAGAAGATCGGCAAGCATCACCATGGCAACATCACTCTTTAACAAGGCATGACAAGATGAATTGGTTGCGCTTGCGTCGCGTCAACCGACCCCGGTACGGCCGGGCAACCCCGGCCGCGCAACGAGTGAAGCGGCAACCGCACCGAAGCGGCAGTTATCGCCGAAACAGGCCACGCGATGCAACATTTCGGGAGGCTCAGTACATGGCTCTTTCCGAGATCAGAACTGCGCCCATCCGCAGTGGGCCAGTGCCGGTCTGGCCGGCCGTAGCAGCCCTGTCTTCGCCTGGCGAACAGCGTCGTCCTGTGTCGGAAAACTTTACACTCGTCGCCGCCTGCAGTTCCGCTCCGGCCCATGCCGGGTTGGAGATGTTGGGCGCCGGCACGCTGGGCCTTGCGGCGTTCTCCCGCCGCAAGGCCAAGGTTTGATTCAACATCGGCCGGTGCCCCGAGACAGCTATCCGCAAACACGACTGCCCGGCCATGACGACCGGGCAGCATGACAGCAAGCATTGCTGTGGTTCAGGACGTTTCCCAACCCATGGACCGCCGCCGCGGCGACGGGTCGTCAGGTCAGGCTCGCAGACCGCCGCGGATGGCAGCCGACAGCGCGGCCGCCTGAGCGTTACGCAGCGTCGTGCTCGACCATTTGAGGCGAGGACGACGATGACGACGATGACGACGATGACGAAGTCGACGACGAGCCGGACGCCTCGGAGATCATGCTGATCTTGCCGCTGAGCTGACCGCCATCCTCGACCTGCAAGCGCCGGCACCTTGCCTCACCGATGACCTGACCGGATCCGCGCAACACGAGGCTGCCCTTCACGGTCAGAATGCCATCCATCATGCCGGAAATCTCGGCGTCCTCGACTTCAACCTGGCCTTTCAGCACGCCCCCCTGGGCGATCTGCAGTTCGGCGGCGTTGAGCGACGAGGCCTCGACGGTGCCTTCGACAACCAGCCGTTCAGCGTCCGTGATGGTGCCCTGCACGCTGATGCCGCGGCCGACCACCAGGGTCCGCCGCTCGCCCAGTTGTGTGGGCATCCGGGCCGGCGCCAACGGCGCGCGCGGCATGCCGCCCGGGGACAGGGCGGACGGGGAGGAAATCCCCTGGGGCACAGTCGAGGAGGTTGGGGTCGGCTGCAATGGCGGACGAGACATGGGGATCGGTTCCTTGGGCTGGGGCGGGGCGGAGGCCACCGGCGACGGTGGTGGTGGGGGCGGAGTTTCCGGCTTTGCGGGAATGACGATCGAAGGGTCAGGCTCGCGAGCCGTCGTCGTTATCGTCGTCGGGGGTGTCGCTGGCGAACTGGGTGTCGCCCGCGTCTCGGGCCGCGGTACCGGATTCTCCGGACCAGCGGCGATTACATGACCGCGCGAAGGAAGTGCGGTCGGCTCTGCGGGTTTGCGGCGTTTGAACACGATGACCCCATTTGCCAGACGACTATGCCAATGCCGGCTGGTAACACGCTGCCGCGTGGATTCACAACCAGTCTGCGAAAAAACCCAGTGATTCACTTTTTTCTTACTCGTTGCATTTCCCGCGTTATTTGCCGCCTGATCCATGCACCGGTTTCGCATAAATACCTGAAATAGTGGACATTCCACCTGCAAGGGGCGATGCGGATCACGCCGTAGAGGCGAAAATTTAACGAAATATTTGTCATGTGGATCTGCCGCGACCGGCCCCGAAAAACGCCGCGACGAGCGGAAAAAGGCGGCAGCCCGATTCCCGAATCGGCCTGTGCCGTCGCCTGAATTGTGGGACAGCCTGCTCGGTGACCCGAGCGAACCGGTCATCATGTGTCACCAGAGGGAGTGCTCGGCCTCGCTTCTGTGCGCGCGAAATTGCTTCAACTTGCTTGCAAGCACCGCGAGCCGCACCTGCGGCAACAGCGAAACGCGCGCGCCATGACAACGAATTGGGTCCACCGGAACGCCGGACTTCGCACGCAACAACTGCGAACGTTCCGCTCTGGGAAGCAGGGTGCCGGGCACTTCGGGCTGGCGGAACACAAGATCCGAATCGGCGTCGCCGCCGCGGCATTCAGTCGAACAGTGAACTCACTGAGGTCTCATCACTGATTCGCCGCATCGCCTCGGCCAGCAGCGGAGCGATCGTCAGTTGTCTGATGTTGCGCGCCTGCTCGACCTCTGGGGTCGCCTGGATCGAATCGGTGATCGTCATCATTTCGACCGGCGACTCTGCGACCCGCGCTACCGCTCCACCGGACAGCACGCCATGCGTGACATAGGCCCCGGCGGAACGTGCGCCATGTTCCATCAGCGCAAAGGCGGCGTTGCAGTGCGTGCCGCCGGAATCGACGATATCGTCGATCATCAGGCAGTCGCGACCTTCGATATCGCCGATCACGTTCATGACCTCGGAGTGGCCGGCGCGCTCGCGTCGCTTATCGATGATCGCGAGGTCGCAGTTGAGCCGGCTCGCGATCAGACGGGCCCGGACCACGCCGCCGACGTCGGGGGAGACGATCATCAGATCACGACCGGTGTAATGCTCCTTGATGTCGCGGGCGAACAGCGGCGCGGCGTACAGGTTGTCCACCGGGATGTCGAAGAACCCCTGAATCTGCGCGGCATGCAGGTCCATCGTCAGCACCCGGTTGGCGCCGGCCTCGGTGATCAGGTTGGCTACCAGCTTGGCGCTGATCGGCGAGCGCGACGCGGTTTTGCGGTCTTGCCGCGCATAGCCGAAATACGGCACGACAGCGGTGATCCGCCGTGCCGAGGAGCGCCGTAGTGCATCCAACGTGATCAGCAGCTCCATCAAATTGTCGTTGGCCGGGTATGATGTGGACTGGATGACGAACACATCCTCGCCGCGCACGTTTTCCAGAATCTCGACAAACACTTCCATGTCGGCGAAGCGGCGGATCTGCGCGTGGGTTAATGTCATGCCGAGGTTGAGCGCGACCGCCTCTGCAAGAGGGCGATTGCTGTTGCAGGCGACAATCTTCATGGGCGATGCCGTTTGGCTGGAGGGGCGACTCGTCGTGACACTGCGGCGTAACCGCTTTTAAGCAGGAATCCGCCTCTCGCGCCACCATGCCCAGGAGAAATAAGGCCGTTGATACTGGCGCTGCCGTTGACCAGCACGGCACCGCTGCCGCCCTCACCGACCGTGACACTCGACACCGCACTCAGGCTGGCGGCGGACGCCACGTCCCACTGCACGGACCCACCGAACTGCAGCGCTGCCGCCGTGCCGGTACCGCTGATCGCCCCGCCACCGGTCAGGAACTGCGCGGTATCGATCGCGCCCGGCGCTCTCTGGGCTGGGTTCAGGCCGCCGGTGGTATCGTCCCCCTCCGCCGCGGTGCCGAAGCTGGTCCCTGTGGCCCCGGTCCAAAGCAAAGGTCGCGGTGCCTCCTGCAGCCCGATCGCGCCAAGCACCGGCGTGTCCAAATTCGAGATGGTGCTGGGTCGGCCGTCAGAGCACGTGAAATATGACTGTAACCTGCGTTGCACCGCTGATTTGAAACTTTGGCGTTCCCGGTGCCCGGTCACACTGGCCTCGGCAGCCTTCGCCGGGTCAGCCATTTGCCGTTTCTTGGCGCCCTGATCGCGTGGAGTCCGTGAACCGTTGGCCGAGCGCTCCTATCATCCTGCCCTTCGGTTCGCTTTTGGGATCGCAATGGTGCTGCTGGCCCTCTGCGCGCTCGAGATGGCGATGCGCTATCTGGACCGTCCGCGCGGCGTCATCAGCGGCTGGCGGGCCACCGACACGAGGGGACCGATCAATCCGTTCGGCTACCGCGGTCAGTCCACAAAACCCTTTCGCCGCAGCGATTTCGTGGTGGTCCTGACGGGCGCCGCCGCGGTCGAATGCGTCGCCTGTCCGCCGGACGAAACGCTCGACGTGATGCTGGAACGGGCGCTGCGGCAATACAACGCAAACGTTCGGGTAGTAACGATCGGCAGTAGCGGCTATGGCCAGGACCAGGAGTATCTCGCGCTCCACCAATTCCTCGACTCGCGGCACGCTGACCTGGTTATCGATTGGGCTTCGTTCGCCGACGACGTGCCTGCCAACACGTTTCGTCTCGGGCAACCACGGCCGGGTCAGTTGCTGCCGAAGCCGAGCTTCGCGCTACGCGGCAACGACAGTATCGGGCCGACCGAGGGAATTGGCGGCCAGGTGTATAAGACCAAACTCTCGACTTTGTTTCGGCCGATGTTCATCAATCTCGACCGTAACTGGAGTACGCTGCTGCCGAAAGCCGATCCCGGTTCAACCAGCCCGCCGCCGAGTGCGGAAACCCAGTCGCATGTGGACGCGAATTTGGAGGAGCAACGCACTGCCTGGTCGATTTGGCTGACCCCCAGACCAGCACGGGTCAAATACGGCATGGCTCTGACCCGTGCGCTGTTGCGGCACATGCAGGACCTCTCGCAGTTGCGAGGGGCGCGGTTCGAGATTCTGCTGACCCCGGTCCACGATGGGCGGCATACCGACGTGCCGATGGCACTGGAACATCATGGCCATTGGTTCCTGGCCGATCCCGCGACCCGGGATGCTGCCATTGGCGAAATCACCGCTGGTTTCCACGTGATCACATTGCCGGCGGACGCCGATCCGGCAGCGGCGCCAGAGGCCTCCCGGCAAATGATGGCGCGGCTGGCAGACGCGCTGAACCAGCGCGGATTGTTGACCGAGGTGCCGCCGGACCATCCGCGGCATTGACCTGATTGGCGGCCGGTGGGTAGCTGGGCCTGCGTATGGACCGATGATGGACCATCGGTGCGGTCCACCGACGCTGGCGGACATGTCGCCGGCGCTGGCGGCGCCTTTATTCGGCAGCCATCGGTCGTCTGGCCCGATCCGTTTTCGTCATTTGGCCGACCTGTCCCGATATTTCTGTCGTTAGTTGCCAGATGCGGGCCGGGCAGAACGGCATGTTTGGGTCATTGATGAGGTCATCCAATTCGGCAAGCTTCTGTTCATAGCTTTCGTTGGTCATGGCCGGCCCGACCTCCCAGAACCTGACCGAAGAAACGTCGAAACAGACTGTTGGTTCCCCAACCTCATAGGTCACTTTTGTTGCCAACCGGGTCGAGAAAACCGCAACGCGAGGTGTGGTTCGGCGAAATCGCCGGCCGTGCTCAAACCGGTGAGTTGGGACAATCGGCCAGGACGATGAGCAGGCCGGCGTGGAATGGGGCTGCTTGATCGGAGCAAATTCGCTGGCCGCGAGAGCTATGCGGAGCCGTTCGATTTGCCCTGGAAAGATGATGATCCTGGCGAAGGTTGGCCGCGGAGCCCGCCCGCGTGGATGGCGCTGCATTCAAGCCTTTGGCTTCCTGACGAACCCGGAATAGAAACAAATCAGGAGGACAATGAAATGGACGATGGACCGGCCACCGCTGATCTGAGGTGTTTCGACAAAACTTGTCCCCAACAGAGGCACCGAAACATCGGCGAGATAGAGATAGAACAAGACACCTGACGACACGAAGAACGCGCCTGCCAGAAATTTGCGAAACTCCCGGTATCGCCAGGCGAAATAGAGGGTCCCGAGGGCATCTGCAGCTCCCGCAATCATGTAAAGGGCAACTATCATGCGTTTCTCCTATCAAAGCCTTTCTGGCGTATCTGGGCCGATGGTAGGCCTTGTTTCGTTCGCCAGCATCGGAAGCCACTCGCCGACGGCGTCATGCGAAATGATCTGTCCGACTGTGAGCCTTGCGTCATCGTCAGTACCAGCACCCGCTTCCTCGGTCTCGTTGTTTGGAATGGGGAAGCGAAAGCACGATCGATGACCACCATTTGCGCCGCCTGTGTTGTTCAGGAGACCGAGTGATAACTTCGTTATTCGACCTCACGATCTTCACTTTGAAAGCGAACTACGTTGTGGAACCGGATCAGCACCGGTCGCGCGCCCGGATTGTCGGGACCAATTGGCGTGGTGCTTCGCGATCTCGTCCAGTAGCTGTCAAATCAACGCAGGTTGTATTGGAATGTGCGGGTCGTTGAGCAGGCGATCCAGTTCGTCGAGCTTCTGGATATAATCGTCGTTCGTCATTGCGTTACATCCCCACGCTGCGAGAATTCGTGGTGGTTGACGTAGGTTTGCATCCGGTAGGACCCGCGTGGCCATCTGGAACCAGGTCGTGTGGACGGATAGCGTCCACTCCAGCGTAAGGGTATTCCCGCATCGGCTTTTCTTCGAATCGATGCATGTCCGGCAACAGGGAGCCGGCCATGCTGACGGGAATGACGGAAGAAGCTTGGGCGATCACGTTGGCGGCGTTCGATGCGGCTCAATCGAGTCGCGGCGAGCCCGGCCATAACGATCGTAAGTTTTGGAAGCACTGCACTATTTCACTGTCCACAACATCTCCAGGCGCGCTTTGCCGGCGGAGTTCGGCAAGTGGAACAGCGTCTGGAAGCGGTTCTGGCGGCTCAGTCGGACTGGCGTGTTCGAGGCGTTGTTTCAGATGCTGGCGGAGACCAGCAAGACCGCGCATCTGGTTCAGATGTTCGATAGCATCGTGGTACGGGCTCATGGCTCTGCGGCTGGAGCAAAAGGGGGCGCCCGCCAGAATTTGCACTCCCCTCCATTTTCCCCGACACTCCCCCAGGCGCCAAACGCCAGCCGTGACTGACGCGGCGTACCACGCAAGACCACCACCGAGGAAACGGTAACGCGCGCAGCCGCGTCACGGGAGCAGACCAACGATGAGTGCGACACTGGTTGTAACACCAGCGGCGGAGATTACCGCGCGCCTGGACCGCCTCCCCATGACCCGCCACATCTGGGTCCTTGTCTTGCTCATTTCACTGGGCGGCTGGTTCGACACCTACTCAATCTTCCTCACCGGGACCATCGCACCAGGACTGTTCGCCGATAAAATCTTCACCCCCACCACGGTTGCGTTCTTCGGCTTCACCGGCCTTGCCTCGTTCATCGCCGCGCTGTTCACCGGGTTGTTCATCGGCACCATGTTCCTGACCCAGTTCGCCGATCGTTTCGGCCGGCGCACGGTGTTCACTTACTCGCTGATCTGGTACAGTTTCTGCGCCACCGTAATGGCCTTCCAGTCGACCCCCAACACGGTCAATCTGTGGCGCATGCTCGCCGGCATCGGCATTGGCATCGAGCTGGTGACCGTCGACACCTACCTCTCCGAGCTGGTGCCAAAACGCGAGCGCGGCCGCACCTTCGCCATCCAACAGGCGATCGGCTTCGTTGCCGTGCCGGCAGTGACCCTGCTGGCGTGGATTTTCGTCCCCACGGCGCCGTTCGGCCTGTCCGGCTGGCGCTGGGTCGTCCTGTTCGACGCCGTTGGCGCGATCGCGGTCTGGTGGGCGCGTTTCGCCCTGCCGGAATCACCACGGTGGCTCGCCCAACAAGGCCGTCTCGCCGAGGCCGAAACGGTCATGCGAGCGATCGAAGCCAAGGTTACCGCCGAGTCAGGCGCTCCGCTCCCGCATCCCGGCCCGCCCGCCGTCGAAGACCCTCGCGTCGGCCGGCTGGCCGAGGCGTTCGGCCCACAATACCGCAAGCGCACCATCATGCTGTCGGTGGCGAATTTCTTTCAGACGATCGGGTTTTACGGTTTTGCCAACTGGGTGCCGACCTTGCTGATCGCCAAAGGCATCCACGTCTCGCAGTCGCTGCAATACACCTTCATCATCGCTTTCGCGTATCCGCTGTTTCCGCTGCTCAGCGCGAAACTCGCCGACAAGATCGAGCGCAAATGGCAGGTCTGTCTGTCCTGCGCCGGCATCGCTCTGTTCGGTATCCTGTTCTCGACGCAATCCGAGGCCTTGCCGCTGATCATCATCGGCGCGTTCCAGACCATGATGAATTCCTGGCTGTCGTTCTCGGCGCACAACTATCAGTCCGAGCTGTTTCCCACTCGCATGCGCGCCAGTGCGGTCGGCTTCGTATATTCCTGGAGCCGTCTCAGCGCGATCTTCACCGGCTTCGTCATCGCCTGGTTGCTCGCTCAGTTCGGCGTGATGGCAGTGTTCATCTTTGTCGCCGGCGCGATGGGCGCTGTGATCGTGGCAGTAGCCGGGTTCGGTCCATCGACCAACAATCTCGCGCTGGAGGAAATTTCGCACTGACGACGCGATCGTTCGCGTGCTCCAGGCGGCTGCGTCCGGAGCACGCGACGCCGCTGGCGTTCACACCTTGCCCAGAAACGCCTTCATATGCGCCACGATATCGGCTGCCGCGCCGGCGACTGTGTCATGCACCGGAGCGACGTCCACTGCAGCGGTCAGACGTTGGATATGCGTCGCGATATCCGCTCCGAAGGTCGGCAGCTGCACCGCTGCCGTGCTCAGGCTGCGTTGCAAATCGTTCAGCGGTTTGCCCGCGGCGCGCGCCACCTGAGACGGCGCCGGCGGCACCGCGGGGGCGGTGATCGATGGCGGCCCATCATTACTCACCCGATCGTCCAGCGCATCCAGCAAACTGGGCGCCGCGGCGTCTCGTTTCGTCAACGGCCCGATCCCGAACAGTGCGCGCAACGTTGCAATGATCGAGGTGTGGTCGAACCGCCTGTCCCCCGCCGGACGGATCACGCTGCCAGGACGTACATGCGGTGATACAATGATCGCCGGCACGCGCACGCCATACGTTCCGAAATCAAACCCATCCGACCGGAGCTCATCCGGCGGCGTCGCTGCCGGCGGCACCACGTGATCATAGCAGCCGCCGTGTTCATCATACGTCACCACCAACAGCGTCTGCCCCCATCCCGGACCGCCGCGCACCGCATTGTAGACTGTGGCAATCAGTGCCTCGCCGTAAGCCACGTTGTGCGGCGGATGCTCGTCGTTCGGCAGCCGATTGAGTACCGGATCGGCGAAATAGCGTGGTTCGATAAAACTATAAGCCGGCAACGTCCCGGCGGCAGCGTCCCGGGAAAACTCGGTTTCGAATTCGCGGAAATGGGTCGGCGCCGAGGGCCAGAGACCCGCCAGAGTCGCCGATTGCGGCACATCGTGGAAATACACCTTCCAGCTTTGCCCCTGCTCCGCCAGGCACTCGAATACCGTTTTCATCTTGTAAGGAAAATGCGTCGGCGAATTGTTGACGTAGCCGCCGGCTGTCCCGGTGTGGACGAAAAACCGGTTCGGCCAGGTCTGGCACGGCGCCGATGCATGCCAGCGGTCGGACACACCGAACGCGCGAGCCAGCTGGCTGATGACCGGCACCTGCTCGGGCGTGAAATAATGCATGATCGCGTAACGGTCCGGCAGCGGATTGGTCGCCTTCTGCCGCATGTAATTGTCAACAAACCCACTCATGTTCGGCGGATCGGACCGCGGCTGGCCGCTGTCGGTCAGCCCGCGAAGTTGCGCGTTGATGTCGACAAACAATTCGCCGGGATCCGGATCGGGGATCGTGAGCGACGTCGCCGTCAGTGTTGGATCGGACCAGACCTGAATCGGTTGCGCCTGCTGGCCCGGCGCATGCAACAGATTGGTCTCGTCGCCGCGCAGGCCGTCGAAATCAGCGCGGCCCGGATAAAGCCGCCCCAACATGCAGTCGAACGAGCGGTTCTCCAGCATCAGAACCACGACGTGTCTGATATCCATCGACGTCACTCCCCGCCGGCGTTGTTTGGAGCGGACCGCTCCGTTTTATCACCCGCCCGAGCAATAGGTGCAGCCGGCTTCCTGCGCCCGATTTACACCCCATACGCCCGACGGGAGGATGCTGACGCCGGGCACGAGGTTGGCGGTCCAGTCTTTTGCTGCCTCATCCGGGGTTACGCCGGCATTGCTGGCGAGACGTTTGCTTTGGCCGTGCAGAGCCATATCGCAGGCGCCGATGATTGCGCCGGAGGCGAGCAGCCGGTCGATCGCCGCGTCGTCCGATCGCAGCACCCCGGGTTTTGGATGCAGAAACGGGTTTTTCACTGCCGGCGCCTTGGTCTCCGGGTCAATGATCTTAAACGATTCGCCAATTTTGTATTTAGCCCAGATGTCGTGGTTGACGGCGATCGGCAGCGCTCCGGCGCGCAGGATGACAACCAGAGTGGCGGCGCCCGGCGACTTGTACGAGGTCAGGAAGTTGTAGCCGAATTCCAGTGCCGAACCGCTGTTGATATTGTAGCCGTC
This sequence comes from Acetobacteraceae bacterium, assembly GCA_049519555.1. Lineage (GTDB taxonomy): Bacteria > Pseudomonadota > Alphaproteobacteria > Acetobacterales > Acetobacteraceae > Rhodopila. The sequence continues at coordinate 30,099 of JBEKQQ010000048.1, read as the reverse complement.
GACCATTTGGCGGTGGTGTCCGCGTAACTTCCCCGGCCAGTTCGGGCCATCTTGATCCGGTTTGGCCATCCCTGATGTGGCCTGCCCCGGTGCAGCCTGCGCGCCTGACCGCAAGGGCAACAATCCTGCGACCCCGAGTGCCGTCGCACCGGCAAGACGGCCAAAGAAACTCCGGCGCGGCGCGACATCGATCGGGTCCGCGTTGCGATTGCTCATTTGCTGCTCCACTGCTGTTCGGCACGTACGGTTTCCGCAGGCGGCATGGGTTGCCGGTTTTGTTACGACGACTCGCCGGGCGTCAGGATGGTCGTTTCAGAACCCGTGCGCAAGAAACGAACCCACAGCGATGCTCTGGCAATCCGGGCCAAACCACGGTTCACGCACGCCGATCCCGGGCGGCTGCAGCCATGTGAACCGGCGTTGGCGTGGGGGGCTCTGATGGAACTCGGCCGGCATGGCGATGAGCCCGCGGAATCCCCTTGCAGTCGCCGCCGTCCCGTCCTTCTATATCGTCCATCAAATTGGAGGATACAGTCATGGGTGCAATCCATGCCAGGCTGGCTCACGTCGGCGTCTATGCGCAAAATATGCCGCTGTTGGAGAAGTTCTACACCACCGTGCTTGGCCTGATGGTCACCGACAAGGGCCAGGGGCGGTCTGGGATCGAGCTGACGTTCATGAGCGGCAATCCCGACAATCACCACCAGTTCGTCCTGGTCTCCGGCCGGCCGGACACCTCTGGCTTCAACCCGATCCAGCAGATGTCGTTCATGGTCGACTCGCTGTCGGAGTTGCGCGAGGTGCATAACCGGGCGCTGGCGAACGGTGCCACCGGCATGCGCGTCACCTGCCATGGCAACGCCTGGTCATGTTACTTCCAGGACCCTGAGGGCAATACCGTCGAGGCCTATCTCGATACACCGTTCCACATTCCGCAACCGCATGGCGCATCGTTCGATCTGCAGTCCTCGGACGACGAGATCCTGCGCTGGACCGAGGATCACTGCCGCGCCGACCCCGGCTTCATGATGATGGACGAGTTCAAACAGCAGATGCGGTCGAAACTGGCGCACTGAGGTCGCCAGGATCCATTCCGCAGGAGGTGCTGCATGTCGGTCACGCTTGATCCTTTGGTGATGGACCTGGTCGCGTTCGTGGGAAAGCAGCCGCGGCCGTACGATGAGGTGATCGACGCCTGGCGCACCTCTTGCCCGCGTCTGACGGTGTGGGAGGATGCGATCGACCGCGGTCTGATCACGCGCCGCCGCGCCGAGGACAAGACGCTGATCGTGCAAGCCACCAGCGCCGGCCTGCGGATGCTGCAGGAGGGCGGGAGGCTGTAACCGGAGGTGCTTGCCCGTGCCCGGAGCCGGGACCTGACAGGATCGGGCTACAGCCCCAGTTCCACGCACACCGGCACGTGATCGGAGCCTTTCGTCCAGTCGCGAGCATCCGTCAGGATCGTGTGCCTGAGCAAAGCGTCCTTCAGGTCTGGCGTCACCCACACGTGATCCAACCGGCGGCCGCGATTGGCGACCTTCCAGTCCCGGTTGCGGTACGACCACCACGTGTAGACTTTTTCGGTTTCCGGAACGAAGTGGCGCACGGCGTCGATGAAGCAGGTGTTCATCCAGGCGTTCAGGCCCTCGGTCTCGGGTGGCGTGTGGCTGACCACATCGAGCAACTGTTTGTGGCTCCAGACATCGTGTTCCAGCGGGGCGATGTTGAGGTCGCCGACCAGGATCGTGCGTTGCAGCCCGCTGCGCGCCGCGAACCAGTTGCGGGCCTCGGCGATGAAATCCAGTTTGTGGCGGTATTTCGGGTTTGCCTCGCGGTCCGGAATGTCGCCGCCGGCGGGCACGTAAAAGTCATGCAATTCGACCGGCCCGGATGGCAGGTCCAGCTCGACCGAGACGTGCCGGCAATCGCCTTTGCCGCACCAGTCGGGCGCAAAGTCGACGTGCTTTAGCGGCAGGCGCGACAGGATCGCTACGCCGTTGTAGCTCTTCATGCCGCGATAGACGACATGCTTGTAGCCAAGTGCAGCGGGACCGTCGCCCGGGAACAAGTCATCCGGGACCTTGGTTTCCTGCAGGCAGATCACGTCGGGATCGAGCGCTGCCACCAGGTCGGTGAGCAAGCCAAGCCGTAACCGAAGCGAATTGATGTTCCAGGTCGCGACCCGCAGCGTTTGCGCTGTCTTCTTACGGCGCGCCGGCATCAGACAATGCGGGTCCGCACGGTGCCAACGCCCTCGACCACGCCCTCGAGCAAATCGCCGCGCTGCACGGCGGCGACGTTCTCCGGCGTTCCGGTATAGATCAGATCGCCCGGCGCCAGTCGCACGAGGCGCGACAAATACGCAATCGTCTCCGGAATGTTCCAGATCATCTTCGATAGGTCGGAGGTCTGCCGGACCTTGCCGTTGATCTTCAGTTCGATCAGGCCCTTGGTGGGATGGCCGCATTTCGACGCCGGCACCATCAGGCCGATCGGCGCGGAGTAATCAAAGCCCTTGCCCATGTCCCAGGGCTTGCCCTCCTTCTTCGCGGCGTTCTGCAAATCGCGGCGGGTCATGTCCAGACCGGCGGCATAACCCCAGACGTGGTACAGCGCGTCGGCTTCCTGAATGTTGGCGCCGCCTTCGCTCAGCCCGACGACCAGTTCCATTTCGTGATGCAGGTCGTTGCATTGTGGCGGATAAGGCATGTCGGCATCGTTCATCAGCAAGGCGTCAGCCGGTTTCATGAAGAAGAACGGCGGCTCGCGGTCCGGATCGCTGCCCATCTCGCGCGCGTGCTCGGCATAGTTGCGGCCGACGCAGAAGATGCGGCGGACGGGGAAGGCGCCGCCACCGGCAACGGGGACAGCGGTAACGGCGGGCGCGGGGATGACGAAATCGGCCATGTCGGGTCCTTGTGGGGGCGAGTCTTGCTGGAACATAAGCGAACGGAGGCGCAAGGTCTACGGTGTGGAACCTGGCTCAGGCGTGGATTATGCCGAGCCTCCGCGTTCCCATCCTTATGCTGCGTCACCTTGGCAAAGATCAAACTCGCCTGGGCAGCGCTTGAGAAAGCTCAGGAGGTCACGTGAAGCTATCTCAGGATCGCTACTGGCGCCAGTTTGGGTTCAAATTGGGTAACACGAGAATCAGCAACACAAGGCCAACTGCAACCGCGAACAGCGTGACGTTCAGCAAGCATACCGTCCAGAAATTCCTGACGCGCGGCGGATCAGGCAAAGGCATGTCGCGAGAGGGAAAGATTGAATTCTGGAGGAGTAGCGAACCAAGAAACAGCACGGCAGTCCGAAGCCAGGCGCTCACCCGATACCGCGCCAGGGGCACCTTGGGCGGGGGCTCTGACCAAATGACCATCGGCGAAAGGGTCCTGGCATTCACGGGTTGAAGGGAACTCCGGGTCGAGAATGGTCCCGCCACAGCAGGGCGGCCCTGCCCACGGTGGCCGGCGGGCCTCAGGTCGGTGGCCCGACCAATGCCTCCTCACCCACAAGGTTCATCAAGCGTGTATGGACACGTCGCAGGCAACGGCACCAGCGCCTCGCCATCGATCGTATCGGGCATGGCCAGCAACGCCCGGCGCCAGATTCGCGCAAGATCAAGCCGCTGTCGCATCGACGGAACGAATCGTGCCGCCGCATCGCCACGGAACGGCATTGAGTCAATGCGCGCCAGTTCGGTGCATCCCGGCAATCCGGCCACACATGGGCCTTCAGCAGTTGGACAATGGCCTGAACGAGCAGTGATTCTACGACGAAACGCTGCTCATTGCCCACGGACTCGATCTGCTCCGCGAGGTTGGGCCAGTCGAGTTCCGCCTCGTTCACGAGTTCACCGGCGGCGCGGCGGCGCAGCAATTCGCCCTGACGCTCCGACCACAGCACGATGTCCTCGTCGTACAGGTCACTCATCCGGCCAGGTTGTCCCGCCTCAGGTGTTCATCGCGTCGAAGAACTCGTTGTTGGTCTTGCTGTATTTCAGCTTGTCCAACAGGAACTCCATGGCATCCACCGTGCCCATCGGATTGAGGATGCGGCGCAGCACCCACATCTTCGACAGCACGCCCTTCTCCACCAGCAGCTCTTCTTTCCGAGTGCCGGACTTGGTGATGTCGATCGCCGGGAACGTGCGTTTATCGGACAATTTGCGGTCGAGGATGATTTCCGAGTTGCCGGTGCCTTTGAACTCCTCGAAGATCACTTCGTCCATTCGGCTGCCGGTATCGATCAGCGCGGTGGCGATGATGGTCAGCGAGCCGCCTTCCTCAATGTTACGCGCGGCGCCAAAGAACCGCTTCGGGCGTTGCAGAGCGTTGGCATCGACACCGCCGGTCAGCACCTTGCCCGACGACGGCACGACCGTGTTGTAGGCTCGCGCCAGTCGCGTGATGCTGTCCAGCAAAATCACCACGTCGCGCTTGTGCTCGACGAGCCGTTTGGCTTTCTCCAGCACCATTTCCGTGACTTGCACGTGACGAGTGGCCGGTTCATCGAACGTCGAAGCGACGACCTCGCCTTTCACCGAACGCGCCATGTCGGTGACTTCTTCCGGCCGTTCGTCGATCAGCAGCACCAGCAGAAACACTTCCGGATGATTGGCGGCGATCGCGGCGGCGATGTTTTGCAGCATCACCGTCTTGCCGGTGCGCGGCGGCGCCACGATCAAAGCGCGCTGACCCATGCCGATCGGCGAGATCAGGTCGATCACGCGCGGCGTGTTGTCCTTGGTCGGACCTTTGGCGACCGACTGGAAATTCTCCATTTCCATTTTCAGCCGGCGGTCCGGATACAGCGGCGTCAGGTTGTCGAAATTGATGCGATGACGCACTGCGTCGGGCGGCTCGAAGTTCACCTGCTCGACTTTCGCCAGCGCGAAGTACCGCTCGCCGTCCTTCGGCGCACGAATCTGGCCTTCGACGGTGTCGCCGGTGCGCAGCGCGTAGCGGCGAACGAGGTTGGGGCTGACGTAAATATCGTCCGGGCCGGGCAGGTAATTGGCTTCCGGGCTACGCAAATAGCCGAAGCCGTCGGACAGAATCTCCAGCGTTCCCTCGCCCAGTATGACCTGGTCGGATTCGGCGAGAGATTTGAGAATGGAGAACATGATGTCCTGCTTGCGCAAGGACGACACGTTTTCAATTTGCAAGGATTCCGCGAAATTCAGCAACTCGGCGGGGGTTTTGGTTTTTAGTTCGGCGAGATGCATCGTTGTCTCTCGGAGTTTGTCATGGGTGCTCTCTCATAGGTAGGTTTGTTCCGGGTTACCTTGGGTTCAAACCGGGGTGTTCCAAACCGGGGTGTTCCAAACCGGGGTGTTCCGAACGGGGGAGTTTCGTGCCGGGAAGAAATGTCGTTTCGAAAATTGGATATTCGTGGCCAGGGGATATTCGTGGCCTGGACGGCATCCCCGGCCCCTGCGGTGCCAGGGTACCGCTCACGCGCTGACCTGGTCGCGTAGCGAACCGAATATGTTGCGGCAAGGCAGTAGTGCGCCAACCGAAAAGTGGACGCGAGACCACCGCACCGTAAAGACGGCCTCAACGCGTGGCAACGCGGTACGGCCAAATGGCGGCATCACTCTTCGGGTGGCGTGGTGGTGATGGGGATCTCGCGCGCCTCAGGTTGGTCGCCCATACCGGGGGCGCGGATTTCCGCCTCCTCAGGCTCGGAGCTCGACATCTGCGGCGCTTCTTCGCCGTTCTGGTAACCTTGGCGATAGCGCTGCTGGCCGCCGCCCTGATGGCCGTTCATCTGGCCGGAACCACCTCCCTGTCCGATGCCTTGTCCGTTGCCCTGGCCGCCGCCTTGACCCTGCTGCGCGGCAGCCTGATTCATCAGGTTCAACACGCGGAAGTAGTGTTCGGCGTATTGCAGGTAGCCCTCGGCCATCACCCGATCGCCACCGCTGGTCGCATCACGGCCCAGTTGTAAGTATTTCTCGAACAGTTGTTGAGCCGTGCCTCGGACCCTGATGTCCGGGCCGTTGCTGTCGAATACGTGGTTGCGGTTGAGCGGGATGCCTCCACCCGCCGTGTGATGGCGCATTCCGCCGCCACCACCACCACCACTGCCACCCCCGCCGCCACCCCCGCCGGAGCGATGGTTGCGGCCACGCATGCGTTTCATGTTCATATTGTTGCCGTCGTGCTTTCCCGTTGTGCGCGGCATGTGGGTCCCGCCATCGTGGGGGCCCCAAGGGATTGTCCCTCGGCCAACCGCAATTGATCGGCGTTGTTAGCGTATTGCCCCAGTCTGTTCGAAAACCCTGGGCGTTCAGACGCTGCCGCGTATCGCGACTCGGTCTGGTATCACACTATCTCGGTTACATGGTGGTGCCAATGGGTATTTTCAGGGGGAGGTGCGAAGAATTATCGCCCGTGTGATTCCTGCCAGATCATGGCGGGCATCGAACCGAAAGCCGGCCGCCTCGGCGATCCTGCTCACCGCGTCGAACTGACCCGCGCCGAGTTCCAACACTGCCGCTCCTGCCGGCGTCAGCAGTTGTGGCAGCGCGGCAATGATTGCGCGATAGGCCGCTAAACCGCAAGTTCCGCCGTCCAGTGCCGTTTGTGGCTCATGCCCGGCGACGTCCTGCATCAGGCCGGCAAGCTCCGCTGTCGCGACATAGGGAGGATTGCTCAGCACCAGATCGAATCGGCCGCTGATCGATCCAGCCCAGTCGCCGCACAAGAAAACCGACCGTTCGGCCAGGCCGAGATCGCGTGCGTTGTCGGCGGCGAGGTGTGCCGACGCCTCGGATCGGTCAATTCCCACACCAAATGCATTTGCACGCTCATGTAGTACCGCCAACAACAGGCAACCGGTGCCAGTGCCCAGGTCCAGCACTCGAATCGGCGCCTGCCGGTCAGGGCACATCGGCGCCTGCCGGTCAGGGCACAATGTCAACGCTGCCTCGACCACCGTCTCGCTGTCGGGTCGCGGGATCAGGGTAGCCGGCGATACCCGGAACCGCAGGCTCCAGAATTCCCGCCAGCCGAGAATGAATGCCATCGGCTCATGCGAGGCCCGCCGTGCAATCAGCGCCGCAAACCTGGACGGAACGGCCGGGGCTGTCAGGTCACGGATCAGGTCCTCGGCCGACCGGCCCAAAGCATGGGCAAGCAGCAACCGAGATTCAAGGCGCGGGTTGTCGATACCCGCCTCGACGAGGATCTGGGCGCCGTCACGCAGCGTTTCGGCAATGGTCCGGGCGGCTTCCGACCCGGCAGTCCGGGTCAAACGGTGAGCCCCGCGTGCACTGCGCAGCCGCGCAGGAACCCGGCCAGGGTGCGGTGGAAATCCGGCTCGTCGAGCAGGAACGCATCGTGGCCCTTGTCGGTTGGGAACTCCACAAACGATACGTTGGCCCCGGCGCGGTTCAGCGCGCGGGCGATCGCCCGGCTCTCGGCGGTCGGATACAGCCAGTCCGAGGTGAACGACGACAGCAGGAACCGTGTCCTGGTGCCACGGAAGGCGTTGGCCAGGTCGCCCTGATAGTCCGCCGCCAGGTCGAAATAGTCGGCCGCGCGGGTGATCGTCAGGTACGAGTTAGCGTCGAACCGCTGCACGAAGCTGCTGCCCTGATGGCGCAGATAGCTCTCCACCTCGAACATTTCGCCGAACAGAGCGATCGCCTCCGACGGGTTCTTGGGCGCGTTTTGCAGCCGGCGGCCGAATTTCCGGGTCAGCGCCTCTTCCGAGAGATAAGTAATATGGGCACACATCCGTGCCACTGCCAGTCCCTGGGCCGGGATCCGGCCCGTCCTCCAGTATTGGCCGTCGGCCCAGTTGGGATCCGCGAAAATGGCCTGGCGCCCGACTTCGTTGAAGGCGATGTTCTGCGCCGAGTGATACGCCGAGGTGGCGATCGGCAACGCCGCGAATACCGCGTCCGGATAGGACGCCACCCATTGCAGCACCTGCATGCCGCCAAGCGAACCGCCGAGCACGGCGAACAGCCGCTCGATGCCCAGATGGTCGATGAGTTGTTTCTGCGCCCGCACCATGTCGAGGATAGTGACCGCCGGGAAATCGGTGCCCCACCGCTCCCCTGAGCCATCCGGCTTGAGCTCCAGCGGCCCGGTCGAGCCCATGCAGCCGCCCAGAATGTTGGCGCAGATGACGAAGAAGCGGTCGGTGTCGATCGGCCGGCCCGGCCCGACGACGATGTCCCACCAGCCGGGTTTGCCGGTGATCGGCTGAGTTTCGGCCACATATTGGTCGAGGGTCAGCGCGTGGCAGACCAGTACCGCGTTGGTCCTGGCAGCGTTGAGGGTGCCGTAGGTGCGGTAGGCGACGGTGTGGCTGTCGAGTTTGACCCCGCACTCCAGCATGATCCCGTCGTCGAAACGGACGTGGGAGTGCTCGATGACCGGGATGGTGGCGAGTTCGTCCATGGCGGCGTTCAAATAGGACGAGGAGGACGGGATCGCAATGGTCGGAGGTTTGGCGTCGCAGGTGACACTCCGCGACGCCAGCACAAACCTGTCACGCCTTGCTATGTTGTTGAACGATGGACCGAGCGGTGCGACGGCATTCACGCTCCCTGGCGCCATTCGTGGTTCGCACCGATGGAGTGCGGATACGATTGACAATCCGGGATGCTCAGCGGTCCTGGAACCGCATTGGGCCGCCCCTCGTCACAGCGAACGGGCTGCACTGACATGGTTGGCCACTCGGCCGGCGCGGCGAGCCAAGACGGACGTGCGGCACAGATGATTGCCCGTGCTGCCGGCGACGATCAAAAAGATCGTGGATCCCCCGATACCCTCTCGCTTGCCCCGACCAATCCGGTCCGCCGTAAATGAGGTGCGCGGGGATTAGCCTTTCTGGGAGCTTCGGCATGTCGCGCACCAGGCACGACACGCTGTTCCCCGCTCCGTATGTTCCCATTAGTCAAGACTCTTGCCGGTGCCGCCAGGGCCAGGCATAATGATGCATGGTCGGCATCAAAGCGGCCATCAACGACATAACGAATCGGTAACCGGGGGACAGAAGAATTGGCCAGGTATCGTGGTACGGTCGTTTTGGCCGAAAACAGTTCGCATTCATGCCTTAAATGGACCGACGCCACTGGCACGCTTCATGAACCGCTCATGGTAATGGACCACGGCCAAATAGCTACGGTTCTTGATGAAGAGGACGCAGCCGTAGAGGCCTGGGGGATATTCTCCAAGCCGCCCTACGGCGGAGGCCAGCCTGCGACGGTAATTGGGACTGAGACGCACTCCGTCGGCGGCAACGAGTCGGTGTTGCGTGTTCAGCAGATTCCCTGATGCGCGCGCCTCACGCATGGGCAGTGCGTATTTGGCCGCTGCTGGCGATCCTGGCGGCGTCTTGCGATGGTTTCCTGCCACCGGACAAATCCCCGGTAACGACGACGTTCAACGGTATCTATGTTGGCTCGCCGAAAGTCTACGATGACCGCACGCTGCAGCAGCAGCTCGTTTCGCTAGGCACCCGGCTGGCACAGCTGACGGGCCTTGATCAGGGTTCGCTGACAAACAGGTTAGGTACGCTGCAAGGCTCGTCTGCGAGTCAACTTGGAGTCGGATTACAGATCGGCGGCCTCGCCATGCCCGGAGTCACGACGACCGCGGCGGGAGGCACGCCCTCGGTGGCACAGACGGTTGGCACGACGACGACCGCGCCGCCAGCTCCCTCGACTCAGACAACGGTCGCACCCACGGGAACGACGACGGTTACAACCACGCCCGGCACTCCGTCGCCGGGGACCAGTTCGCAGACGGTTACGACCACACCAAGCAGCACCTTGCAGACGGTGACCACGGCACCAACGGCCACGCCCGCTGCCGCGCCATTGCCCAGCCCACCCGCTTACACGTTGCCCTCGACATTTGGAATGTCGGCGTTGGACACACTCAATGAAGAGATGGAGCTGAGCTACGAAATGATCAACCTGCAGCTTTTGCTGCAAGGTTCGCTCAACGACGATTACACGCCGGGAGGGCTGGGGAAGCGTCACGTTACGCTTGGGTTTCCGATTTCGATCACAACTCCACCAGAACATCTTAACGATGTCGCCGAGGTTGAGATTTCAGTCTGCAATTCAAACGTGATGCGGGAATATGCTCCGGCGACCCTGGAAACAATCATACCGCGCGAGAAGACCTACAACGTAGCAAGTCTAGTGAGCAGTTCAGTCCAATTGGGTGCCGGCGCGATTATCGGCAATATCATCAGCGTCGGCGGCAGCTTTTTCTCGGGACACGAAACCTATCGCCTGGTCCAGCAGCAGGACACCGTCGCACTGCAACGGGGTTACCGCGAGAGCCGCTATGGTACGTGCCCCCCTGCCACAGCCACAGTGGGCCACGTTCCGGAGGGGAATCGACCCTTGACTTTCGCCTGGCAGTTTCGCCCGGTACTTGGGCAAGAGACCATTCAGCAAGGCATGCGGACGACATTCGCCCAGATATCACTTGCGCCGGGTTACGGCTCTCCGATCGTCACCGTAAGCACGTGCTGGCTGAAGTACGATCCCAAAAGCGGCATTGCTTCGGAGCCGCGCAAGTGCAATGTCCCCGACGATACTAAAGATCATCCGCCCACGGTGAAGACTGACTTTGATACGACCCACATCAGTGATATCTCGCAGCAGACCGACAATGGCGATGGAACGATGACGGTTCAGGTCGAGGGAACGTTTCCGACCGGCACGCGTGTCGATGTGGGCCTACAGCCGTTCACGGAAATCAGCCCGGGCTTCGAGAACGTCGGCAATCACATTCGACTGACAGTGCCCAGCCAGGCGTTGGCCCTGCATGGGGCGAGGCTGGTCAGTCCTGACGGGTCGGCGACGCCGATTATTCTGCAAACAAAATCCTCGGAACCATATAACGTCGGCAGTATGGCGTTTGTGCCGGGCGACTTCGCGCGTGGGACGCGGGTTTTTTACCGGCCGAATTTGCCGAATATCGTGCCATCTACACGGGGGGATGGCCTGACTTTTCGCCCACCACCCGATAAGGCAAATCTGCTTTTTCAGCGGCCTGACGGATCCACCTGTCAACTGCCAACGTCGTACTCCGCACAACCGGCGACGGTGACCCCGTTCAGCGACACCCAGGCGTTGGTGACCGTGCCGTTGCTACAGTGCACCGAGATCCATCCACCGGGGCAACCATATCACTTAATTGCGATTCTTGGCAGTCAGGCGTTCGGCTTGTCGGACGCACCATTCAAATCGAGCGACAAAGCGAACCTGACCTTTGTCGTGCCATATCCGGCTTTGCAGGGCCAGCAGGGTGTGCTGGTGAAACGGCTGTTCCTGGGGGATGCGTATCAAACGATTTATCACCTGGGACCACCCGATACGACGGTCAGTTCGATCACGGTATTAGGATCGTCCCAGGCAGGTGTGACATTCGCCATTCGGGGAAGCGGACTACTGAAAGCCACCTTCTCATATCCGCCTCCTGAAATGAACAAGCTCACCGTTACGAAGGACGGCGACACATTCATGTCGGTCTCAATAAAGACAGCGGATCTGACCGTCATCAAGCAGTTGGTGCTGCAGCCACCCGACAACGGCGAGATGATTCCCATCCTGCTGCCGGCAGCCTCGAGCTCTGGCGACGCAAGCGGGAGCAAATCGTCATTCACCGCTACCATTCTCGAGTCGTTGCCTGACACGAACACGACCATTGGCATCTCGGGTAGCGCCGATGCGGATTTGGCGCACGCCACCGTGAGCTTCCCCGATGCGACAGCGGCAACGACCAAAATGGTAGGCGACGTCCTGACCTTTCCGGTAGAGACGAAGAAGCTGACGTCCATCAAATCGGTTATTTTGGTTACGCCAGCAAGCTGGTCGCCGGTCGATGGCACAACCGCGAGTCCGCTAAAGACCCCCGCCGGACCGAATGATCGGGATGTGCAGGCGACCGATCCTTTCGCTACTCCTATTGTTGATCAGTCGGGCAAGCATTGGACCATCACCAAAGATAAAGATGCGCAGGTCGCTATGGACGGCACCCCAGAGGAGTCGACCCATGACGTCGTTGAACTTGCATACGTGACCGGTATGATCTGGGAGCGCAGCGGCAATTTGTGGCGCTCTTACCATCCGGCTACGACCAGCCTCATTTCATTGCCCGAGCAGCAACAGTCTGGCGAAGGCGGCGCCAAAGCGAAGCTCGATCCCAACGCCAGTATTCAGAAAGGGAGCACCACGCCGTTCAAGATAACCGGTACGAACCTGAAACTGGTCGCATCCGTCAGTTATCTACGCCAGCCCCTGCAATTCAGTAGCTCGACGGAGGGCACCTTTCTCACGTTCGACCCGCCGCCGGCAAGTTTGCTCGCCGCCTCGCCCGGGGTCGTAGAAATTCAGGTCCGGTTCACGGATGGAACGTCGCAGCAGTACCCTGTCACCATCAAGGCAGCGGCGGCTCAATGAGAACCATCGAGACAGACGTCAGGCATTCAGGCCATCCGATCGAGGCTGCTTGAACGGTCTCTCACACCGTAAACTGCTCGACAATAATCCGCTCCGACAGTCCCTGATCCGGATCGAACAACACTGTCACACTAACTGTCCGATCCAACGCCACCGCAACCGAAACGACATCGCGCACCTCGGTAAAATCCGCCACCGCCGCGGTCGGCCGCTTATCGGTTTCCAGCACTTCGAACAGCACCTCCACGGTGCTCGGCAACAGCGCCCCGCGCCACCGCCGAGGCCGAAATGAACTGATCGGCGTCAACGGCAGCAAGTTCGCCGACAGCGGCACGATCGGCCCATGCGCCGACAAATTATACGCCGTCGAGCCCGCCGGAGTGGAAATCAGCACGCCGTCGCACGACAACTCCGCCAGCCGCACCCTGCCGTCGATCGTAATCCGGATCTTCGCCGCCTGCCGTTGTTGCCGCAGCAAACTGACTTCGTTGAACGCCAGCGCCTCGTGCACCGTCCCGTTCTCGGTCACCGCCGTCATCCGCAACGGATGCAGCTCCGCCTCCTGCGCGCGCTCCAGGCGGCCCGGCAGATCGTCCACACTGAACGCGTTCATCAGGAACCCGACCGAGCCGCGGTTCATCCCGTAAACCGGAATTTTCCTGTCCAGCACCCGGTGGATTGTCTCCAACATCGCCCCGTCGCCACCCAGCGCAACCACCACCTGCGCCAAATCCAGCGGACAGTTGCCATAGCGCGCAACCAGTTGCTGCAGCGCCTCCAGGGCGACCGGCGATGTCGCTGCCTCGAACGCGATGCGATCGGGGGAAACGGCGATCAAACGCGTTTCCGATGTTCCAGCACCGGCATATCGCGCCGCACCCGCGCCGTGACCGCCGGATCCAGCCGAGCGGTCGCCCACCCGGTGCCATCCGACACTTTGGCGACGGTATGACCCCACGGATCGGCGATCATCGAGTGGCCGTATGTGAACCGCGCCTCGCCTCTACCCTCGAGATGTTTGCCCCAGGTCGCCGGTGCGGCGAACCAACATTGGGTTTCGATGGCGCGAGCGCGGATCAACGCCTCCCAATGGTCCTTGCCTGTGGCCAAGGTGAACGCCGAGGGCAGGAATATCAGATCGGCCCCTTGTTCGCGCAGTTTCCAGAACAAATCCGGAAATCGGATATCGTAACAAATTGCACAGCCGACCGTGGTGTCGCCGGCCTGATAGGTGACCACCTCCTCGCCTGCACCGTACGTGTTGCTCTCTTTGTAGCCGGTGCCGTCGGGTGCCGTGATGTCGAACAAATGCATCTTGCGATAGCGGGCAATCTCGCTGCCGTCCGGGTTGAACACCACAGTGGTGTTGAACAGTTTCTCCGGCCCCTGCTCGATGATCGAGCCGCCATGGACATGCACGTGATGCCGGCGCGCGGTTTCCCGCATGAACTCGTACGCCTCGCCGCCCGGTTCGTTGGAGCCCTTCACCGGCAGCGTCTCGGCATTGGCATTGCGCACGGTCCGGTCGCCGCCGAGGCTGTCCCAGACTTCCGGTAACGAAACGATGTCCGGCTTGTCCTCGGCCACCGCTTGTTCGATCAGGCGGTTCGCCTGGGCGATATTGCCGGCCTTATCCGCGCCGGGATTCATCTGCACCACTGTCACACGCATAGGGACCTCTCCCGCACTCGGGCTTGCAGCGGGAGAGAAGCGGATCACCCGTGCCCTGGCAAGGCCGGGGGGCAACGCGGGGGGCAAGGCGGGGGCAAGGTGGGGGACACGCGAAGCACCAGGCGAAGGCGGCCCGTAATCAGTGTCCGTTCGCTCCGCCTGAGGAGCCGCTGCCCGGTCCGCCGCCCGGGGGGCCCATATTCATACCCGGTGGCATATTGGGCATTTCCAGCTTCTGATACCCCGCGGGGACCTCGAACAGGTTGGCGGGCTGGTCGGCATAGGTGACCGTCACCGCCTCCAGTTCACGCTGCCGATCCGCATCGGTGCTGCGGGCGCGCAGCATGACACCGTCGTCCGTCAGACAAACCTGGCCGGCGTGCTCGTTGAACGTCGCGTCATAGATCGTGCACGCAACGCCCGCGATGGTGTCGGAACCGATCTTCTTAAATGACCCGTTGGTTGCCTTGAACATCGCGATCATGCCCGGATCGGCCGCCCGTTCGACGTACATGTGCCGTTCCTCCATGACCATCGTCATCTCACCGGCACCGGGATCGAGAATCGCGTAACCGCGGCCACTGGCACCATCGATCCGGATGCGGCCGCTCTTGCTGGAGAACCGCATCGTCACCACCGCACCGGGTGCAGCGGCCGGTCCGTGTGGCGTCCCGCTGGAGCGATACTCCACTGCGACATCCCGGCTGGGATGGATCATTGGCGTGGCCTCCGCCCATGCCGGCGCGGTGAGCGCAAGCAGGGCCAGGATCAGAAGCATCTGTCGCATGGTGGTTCTCCTTCCGCCGCGACCGTACCATCCCCGGGTCGCACAGGCCAACAATCGCGGGTAACAGTTCGTCGCACCGTGCACCCTGGAGATAACCATGGCGGATTCCGGCCGGATTGGCATCGACGTCGGCGAGAAGCTCCCATTGGAGGATGCCGTCCTCTGGGCTGCGAAGAACCGCGTGCAAATCATCGACGTGCAGCTCGATGGCGCCGGCATCCGCATCGACGCCGCGCGCGCCGGCCGCGTCCGCGAGCAATGCGAGCAGCACGGCATCCGTCTTGGCCTGCACACCTCATCGGCAGTCAATATCGCCGAACTGGCTCCGTTGGTGGGCGACGCGGTTGATGCCTATCTGCAGGCCTACGTCGATGCCGCCGCCATGCTCGGTGCCGGGTGGATCGTGGTGCACGCCGGCTACCATTTCAGTTCGAACGTGGCACGGCGCATGGACGCCGGACTGCAACGGCTGCGTCGTGCCGTGGCTTATGCCGAAACCAAAAACACGCGCCTGCTGCTGGAGAACCTGAACAAGGAGCCGCCCGACGCAGAAGTCCATTATCTGGCCCACACGTTGGAGGAATGGCGCTGGTACTACGAAAAAATCCAGTCGCCCGCGTTTGCGCTGTCGTTTACTGCCAATCACGCACATCTGGTGCCGGAAGGCGTCGCAGGGTTCCTGGCTTCCATCCCGCTCGAACGAGTCGCCGAAGTGCGGCTCGCCGATTGTTTCCGCAACGGCAAGGAGGAGCATTTGCTGCCGGGCCAGGGGGATTTCGATTTTTCCGAATTGTTCCAGGGATTGACCAGGCGCGGCTACCAAGGTCATTACATGAATGCGTTTGGTTCGCTGGACGATATGTTATCGGCGCGTCGCAAATTCGCCGCCATGCCGTGACCGCCCGTGTACGGCGACGCACAAGCATAATTACATCAGGCCGGCCATTACGCCAAACTTCGTCCCCGTGCTCGTCGCGGCGACCTTTACTACCACCATGCCGCGACCGATCCCTGTGACGAGCACGGGGATGACGAGGAGGGCGAGCCGGTCATCCTACTCGGTTATTCCTGTGCGTCCCCTGACGTCACGCCGCGGGCCGGTCGGCCGACAGCCACTCCAGCAGTTTGCTCGTCAGGGCGGCCAAGGTCAGCGGCTTGGACAATTGGTCGTTCATGCCGGCAGCCAGGCATTCCTCCCGGCTGCCGTCCATCGCATGCGCGGTCAGCGCCACGATCGGGGTGAACCGCCCCAGCATCGCTTCGACATGGCGGATCGCCCGAGTGGCCTGATACCCGTCCATTTCCGGCATCTGACAATCCATCAGCACCAAATCGTACTCGCCGTCGCGGTACGCCGCCACGGCAAGCATGCCATTGACCGCAGTCCGCACCTCGCACCCCAGGGTTTCCAGCAACGCCTGGGTTACGCGCAGATTGGCCGGGTTGTCCTCAACCAACAGAATGCGCACCGAGGCACGGCCGGCCTCGCGCAACACCTCCTGAAACACGCGGCCCGCGGCGGTTACCATGCGCGGCGACTGCGGAACCACCGCGATGCGTGGCGTCGGCGGCGGCACGGCCGGACGCGGCGCTGGGATGGGCGCAACCACCTCCATCGCCAGCTCCACGGCAGCCTTCTCGAACGGCAGCATCAGCCAGAAGGTCGATCCGACGCCGATCATGCTTTGCACGCCGAACTCGCCGTTCATCCGCTGGCAAAGTTCCTTTACGATCGCCAGACCAAGGCCGCTGCCCCCATAGCGGCGAGTGGTCGATCCATCGCCCTGGGTGAACGCCTCGAAGATCCTTTCTTGCATTTCCGGTGCGATGCCGATGCCGGTATCGCCGACCTCAAATCTGATCTGGATCGTGCCGGCGGTTTCGTCGACCGCGGAAACCCGTAGCGCGATCCCGCCGGATGCAGTGAACTTGATCGCGTTGCTCAACAGATTGCCCAACATCTGCGTGATACGCTGCGAGTCGCCGATCAACCCGATCCGCAACGCCTCGGGCAACGACACCGCCATGCTCAACTCCTTGGCCGCAGCCTGTTCGCCGTACTGCTCCCGCAGCCCGGCGATCAGCCCATCGAGCCGGAAAGCACCCGGTTTCAGGCCAATCTTGCCAACCTCCATCTCCGACAGGTCGAGCACGTCGCCGACCATCCGCAGCAACGATTGGGCCGAGCGGCTGGCCTGATCGATGTAGTTTTGCTGCGTGGTCGAGGCACCCGACAGCCGCAGCAATTCCAACATGCCGACGACGCCGTTCAGCGGCGTACGCAGTTCGTGGCTCATATTGGCCAGGAACTGCGTCTTGGCGCGATTGGAGGTTTCCGCCTGACGCAGGGCCTGCAAGGTTTCCGTCGCCTTGCGCCGCAAATCGGCCAGCATCGTGTTGAAGGCGCGGCCCAGACTGCGGATTTCCGAAGGCGCCCAGTGGCCGAAGGCGGGGGCGGAGACCTCCTCGTTGCCCAGCATGACCGCCTCTGCGGTGGCGGCGATCTGCCGGACTGGCCTGGTCAGCCAGAGTGCAACAAGATAGCTGATCAAGGCAGCCGCGACGAAGGCCGCCAAGGCGATCACTATGGCCAGCCGATTGACGACGTCGGCGCGATGCCGCAGTTCGCTGACTGGTTGCGGCACCATCACGCCCCAGCCGGTTTCCGGCACCACAGCATAGCCCGCGATCATCATCCCGTTGAACGCTGGCGAATAGAACTGCCCGACGCCGGTCTCGCCGCGCATCATGGCTGCGACCACCGGGACATTGGAGATATCCTTCGACGCTGCGACCTGGTCCTTGAACGGATCCGCGATCACCTGACCGCTGCCGTCGGTGATGACGGCGTGGCCGCGGTCGCCGAACGAGATGCCCTGCTGCAACGACACCAAATATCGCGTGCTGACGATGCCAACGCCCAATTTGCCGGCGGGCAATGCCTTGACGAGGTAAAACACTGGTCGATTGGCGTCGTCATGATACAGCTTCGACAGCACCGGTTCGTCCGGCATGTCGTCCGCGAGCGCCCGCAATATTTTGAACCGCGCCGGGTCCGGCGGATTTGGCGACGCGATGTCGTCCGTCAGGCCAGGCAGTCGGCTGGCAACCGAGCCGTCGGGGTTCAGGATGCAAATGCGGATGACCTCGAGCGCTTCCAGCAAATTGACCAGGCTCGTACTTGGCTGGCTGATCGTCTCCGGGGCGAGCGCCAAAGGAAAGGTTGCCTTCAGATCCTTGACATAGCGCGACATCGTCGAGGTCAGATTGCGGGCGACCAGCAAATGCCGCTCACGCACCGAGTCCAGCTCATTCTGGAACGCGGTCTGGCTCTCCCAGATCGCCAGCACGACGATCGGCACGGCCGCTACCAGGGTGAATGCCAGAAACAGCAGCTGGTGCATTTTGGGCCAGGCCCAGAGTCGCGAACGCGGCTCCCTACGATCCGGAGCCGCCGCGCTTTCTGGCGCCGCGGTGGTGTCCAATGGCGCCTGGGTTGGGCCAGTAATTCCGTCCATCAATGATAATCCCGGGTTCTGCCTGATTGCAGGTGCGGGGGTCAGCCGCGGCAATTTTCCCAAGGTTACCCGCAACCCACGGAAAAAGCAGCCCCATCTGAATGTCAATCGTATCGCCTGGCGGTAATGTCGGGTACGCACCGCCGCAACGTGACGACCGGCGACGGCGGGGGTGCCATGCCACCCGAAACCGGCTTAGGATTGCCCCATGTTGATGCTGCCATTCATCTTTCCAGGCTATTTGTTCGGCTCGGTGCCGTTCGGCCTGCTGCTGACCCGCATGGCCGGACTGGGCGATATCCGCGCCATCGGCTCGGGCAATATCGGCGCGACCAACGTCTTGCGGACCGGGAACAAGAGCCTCGCCGCGGCGACCTTGCTGCTGGACGCGGGCAAAGGCGCCTTCGCGGTCGGTGTATTCCGCTATTTGGGCCCGCCCGACGCCGCGCTTTGGGCGGGACTGGGCGCCGTCGTCGGCCACTTGTTTCCGGTTTGGTTGGCCTTCAAGGGCGGCAAAGGGCTCGCCACCGGTCTGGGCGTGTTGCTGGCAGCCGCATGGCCGGTGGGCCTGACCGCCTGCGCCGTTTGGTTGATCGCGGCGGCGATTGGGCGGATGTCCTCGCTCGCCGCGCTGGCGGCATGCGTGGCCGCACCGGTTGCCGCGGTGTTCCTGGCCGACGACAAGATCGTCTGGCTGGCGTTGGCGATCGCCGCCATGGTGATCGCGCGGCATCACGAAAACATCCGGCGTCTGTTGGCAGGTACCGAGCCGCGAATTGGGCAACGAGGGCCGAACGCGGAATCCGCCTGAGCTGCGCGGTAGGGTCCGGGACGGTCGGTTGTTGGCGAATTTTCCCGCCACACATTCGTGCCACATCGTTCACAAAATTTCGTTTTAACACCGGGTCTGCACCTGTATCGCAAACATCTGCGTGCGGGCGGCGCTTTCGCTTGCTTCCCCTGGCTGAAATGCATTCCTGCCCGACGTGTTTTGCGTGACGACAGATCGATTTTTCGTTTGACGGACCAAAAGCCGGACGTTATGAACGGGGCATGATCAACAAATCCACCCGCTGCTGGCATCGCTCGCAACTCGGTTTCGTCACCGGGCCGCGGCCGTACGCGTGTGGAGGGGCTTTGCTCAGGTAGTTTCCGTCAACATCGGCGGACTTGCCGACAGCCCCTCGGATCTTCCGAGGGGCTTTTTGTTTTCCGACGTGCGTTTGTTCTTTCGGGCCTTTGTTCTTTGAAGCAGTGAATCGGCAGTAGCATAACGGGGCGCGGCGCCGGGTCGCGGTCAATCTTTGCAAGATTGGACAGCAGAGTTCGACACTCTGGCGCTCCACCAATGCAATCAATATCCGTGCTCGCCTGATTGCGAGTCGCGGTGCTTTGTCGCGCCCAGGTCATTGCTTGCAGTGTAGCGCTGCGAGAGACGACCGGATCGGGCGCGGCCATGACATTTGGCGAATCCGGGATGATCGGTACCGCCGGTGCATAACCGTCGGATTTCGATCAACGTTTCGCCTTATATATGGCAGTGGGAAGCACAGGGTGGCCGCCGTGGTTCATCCCCACCGGCAACACGGTTCTGCACCGTCTCCCGCTACCAACGTCCGGTTAGCTGATGTGGTCATAGCGGCGGTTTGAAGAACCGTTGAACGTCGTTCGATTCGACGGCCGGACACCAGTTTGCGTCGTTAGTAGTTTTGGCAACTGCCTCGGTCTTCCAAACCGAAGATGAGGGTTCGATCCCCTCACGACGCTCCAATTTCCGGCAGTCCCCATCGGCAGGGGAGCGAGACTGTTAATCTCGTCGTTTCAGGTTCGAATCCTGGGCCGGAAGCCATTGGATCGGGGTGACGTGGTCGTCAACGAGGTCTCCAAAACCTCGGATGAGGGTTCAATTCCTTCCCCCGGTGCCAGTCCGTGTCGCGAGCCGGTTGGCAAAGGCCCAATTGGCAAAGATGGGGAGTTGCAACCTCGGATATCCGTGTTCGATCCACGGGCGACACTCCATTTCGTCTCAATACCGTAACCTTAATGGTGAGCATGGTGTACCGGCTGTGCACGTCGCCCTGTGAAGGCGAAGGTTCGGGCTCGACCCCCGATGCTCACCCCAGACGCCGGTGACGTCCAGTGGCAGGACAGCCGCCCTGTAAGCGGCTTACGGAGGTTCGATCTGTCCTACCGGCTCCAGTTTGGCGGCTTCACGAGGTCGTGGCGTGCGGCTCTGACCCGCACTCCGATGGATCGTTACCATCGGCCGCTTCCAATGCACCTAATGACTGACATATGACGAATCGATTGTCCGAGACAACTCAAGCCTCGCATGACTCGGCCCCTTCCGAACGGTTTGTGCACGTTTTTGCGGTTCCATTAATCACCGAGATCGCGGAGTGCGCGGAGGACGCGGAGAAGGCGTGTCGACCAGGTCTCGTCCCATGGATCCTCCCCGCGTCCTCCGCGCACTCCGCGATCTCGGTGAAATTGCCGGCATTTCGGCAGGCACGAACGGTCGCCCAGTGAGACGGGGAGATGCAGCGGGGGCCAGCGCTTTACAATGGCGGCTTGCTCCGGCGAGCGAGCGGCGTTTTGAGCGCCGCGAGGTGGGCTCGACACCTACAGCCGCTTCCATTTGGCAGCCGCTTCCATTTGGCAGCCGCTTCCATTTGGCAGCCGCTTCCATTTGGCAGCCGCTTCCATTTGGCCCTTTCGACCACAGGTTAAGTCGGCGCTCTCTCAAGGCGCGGAACCGGGATCGTTACCCGGAAGGGCCGCCATCTGCGAGCGTAGCCCAATGGCAGAGGCATCCGCTTTAAACCCGGATCAGTGAACGTTCGAATCGTTCCGTTCGCACCATTTGCCCCAGTAGCCCAACGGTAGGAGGCACTGGTCTTAGAAACCAGGCAGTGTCCGTTCGAATCGGACCTGGGGTACCACAAATGGATGACATCCCCGGAAGGCTCCGGGCGCGCGCCGGAAACGCGATGCGGCCATCGGGCCGAGAGTTCGACCCTCTTGTCATCCGCCAAATTGCAACGTGGCAAATTGCAACGTGGCAAATTGCAACGTGGCAAATTGCAACGTGGCAAACCGGAGCGTGCCGAGGTTGGCTCCTCAACGGTGTTTGAAGCACCGGGCGGCCAGCGATGGCCGATGGTTCGATGCCGATCACGCTCCGCCATCCAATGACGTTCAAACGCCAGGAAGGCGATCCCGGGCGGCCCCGGGCTTCCGTTCGAAACGGAATGAGACCGAAAGGTTTGCGGGTCGGCACCAGCCGCCTTCCGCCAATTGGAACCTGCTGAGGTCGGCTCCTCAAGCGGTCTGCTACACCGCAGTGACCGCGAGGTCAGTCGTTCGATGCGACCAGGTTCCGCCACGCCGCCGTAGCACAGTGACAGTGCAGCCCGTCGGTACCGGGCAGACCTCAGTTTAATTCTGAGCGGTGGCACCGGGGTTGGGAAAGTCGGTGGCTCCGACACCGGGTCCGTAAAACCCGTCCGCAAGGGAGTGGATCGAAACCACACCAACCCACCAATTGTTTGTCCCCGCTTTGTTCGTTCAATGGCAGGACACGCGCCCGATAAGCGCGGAAACCTGGTTTAAGCGCGGAAACCTGGTTCGATTCCAGGACGAAGCACCAGTTTGGACCGGTGGCCTCCCGGGTGGGGCAGCGGCCTTTTAACCCGCAGAACAGGATGGGTTCGACTCCCTCCCGGTCCTCCAGATCTACGCCGGAGCATGACGGAGTATCCGACCGCCGCCCGGCGGATGCGCTTCCTGGAACTTTGCGCAGACGCCACGGAGCGAGATACAATCAGCCGAAAGAACTCCATTTCGACCAGATGTAGAGCGCAAACGCAGCGGCGATAGTCGTACCTGCGAGGATGGCAAATATCTGAAAGAATGAATCTATTGGATAGAGCCCTGCCAGGACCATTGCGACACGCCCGAGGATGTCTGCGGTCAGACATGCTATCGCCAGTGCCGCCGCCAGTCTCCTCGCGGTCAGGGTCAACAATCCTGCCGCCACGTAGAGAGCGCCGATGGATGCGCCTGCACCCACGGAAATAACGCCGCGCTCCGTGGTGATGCCTAAGAAATTGTGCGTGAAGCTGGTCACAACCTCTGCGAGACCGAAAAGGATCATCAGGAACGCGACAACGGTGATACCCCGGGGGCGGGTCTGGTTCATGAGGCCCATGCGAATGCGGCTTTGCTCGAACGGTGGCCCATGACTGTCAGGGCGTCAAAGGGGGAGCCTCACGTCTGCTGCAGGAAAGGGTTATTCTGGTCCCGAACTGTCCGCCAGACCGCGCAGGCGGGAGACGCCTCCGATGTTCGGCCCCGCTTCCGTTTTGGGGACCCAGGGCGTAGCCGATTTTACGTGCGAGGCGATCGTTCAGGTCATGACTTTTGCCTCGCTCTCGGCGAGACCGCCATCCGAGGAATACGAGCAACGCCTGATCGAGACGCAGGATATCTTCATCGTCCAGCCTGCCAACGCGCACACCGACCTTGGTTTTGGGGACCGTTCGGAGCGGAAGGCGGGGGAGCGCACGTCCGGCACCCAAATCTGAATCGGGCGCAAACCTTGATCGCGTAGCCGCGCACGATGTTCCCGCACTTTGATGCGCGAGGGTCTGGGGTTCGCAGCCGAAGTCATGACAATCCTCCGATTGAGTTACATGTAACCCATCATGGATCGTCGGGTTTAACCAGTCTTTTCGCGTCCCAATTCCGGGTCTGCATTACGGCGCCGTGACGCGCACATCGGGTTGATCTTCGTTGGGTATGGTCCTCAACAAATTGCGCACGTCGGCATCTGGTGATGTCACCTCCCTGTCGAGGAGTTTCAGGCGAGTTCGATCCTCGTCGTGCGCGCCACCAATACGCAGCACAACGGCAAGTGTCCGGTCTGGGAGACCGCAGATCGTGGGCCCAGGTCCGACCGTCCTGGCCAATTTCTACGGAGTGTAGCTTAGCCTGGCAAAAGTGCTCGCCTCGGATGCGAGAGATCACTGGTTCAAATCCAGTCACTCCGACCAATTGCCCTCGCTGCTGGATGCAGCGTTTGGTTTCCTAAGCCGGAATGCGGGGATTCGATTTCCCCCGGGGGCGCCATCTAAGAGGGCGCCATCTGAGAGTAAGTCAGTGGCCAGACGGCATCCCTTGGAAGGATGCAGACGCAGGTTCGAATCCTGCCTCTCAGACCAGTTTGCCTCGCTCGTCCAACGGCAGGGCCGCACTCCTACAAAGTGCAGATCGGCGTTCAACTCGTCGGCGAGGTACCAATTTGCCGCGTTGCTTCTGGGAGGCACCTGGTCCTTCGTACCAGACCAGGGGCAAACCAGACCAGGGCCAAACCAGACCAGAGTTGTTCGATTCCCTGTGCGGCACCAGATGGGCCAGCAGTACGATGGACGTGCGCTTGATTACGAATCAAGAGAGTGAGGGTTCGACTCCTTCCTGGCTCGCCACACAACGGCCCGCGTCGCGACGACAGGCCGGTCTTCTAAACCAACCATGCCAGGGTCAGCACCTGGGCGGGCCACCACCAATGGAGCCAACCATGCACGGACGCGCCATGCGTCGCCATCAGGCCGATCGCCATATGCAACGCCGACTGCAGGAAGACCGCAACCAGCACTACAACGATTTGTCATGCGCCTGTTGGACCGACCCAAAAACCATGGCGCGCTTCAAGGAACAACCGAAACGCTGCAGCCGCCCCTGGTGTTGCGGCAATCCGCGGCGCGTCGGCGGTCAGCGCACCATGCAGGAAATTCGTTCCGATTTGGTCCCGGTTATGGACGACACTCGGCTCTCCGAAGGCTGAGAATCCGGTTCGATTCCGGGCGGGACCTCCCAATGCGCGGCTGATGCAACTGGCAGACATGCCGGCTTCAAACTCCGGTTCTTCTCGGTTCGACTCCGAGGCCGCGTACCAATTGCGCCGCCAATTGTGCCGCCAATTGGGCCGTATGCAATCGCGGGAGCGTGCGCCGGTCTCTTAAACCGGTTTGGGTGGGTTCGAGTCCCACACGGCCCTCCATTTCAGAACAGAACCGCGAACGCCGGGCGTAGTGTGTTCTGAACCCAAGGCCGCAATGGATCACGCTTCCACGCCCAATGGCTTCGCGCGTTCGATCCGCTCCCACGCTGAACGCCCATCGCCTCGGCCAGAGCAGTCTGCGTCAATCCCATCGGTTGCTTGAACCCCTCAATCAGAATCTCGCCGACCGTGGCCGGCTTGCGTTTTGTTGTCAGCATGGTTCGCCTCATCTGTAGCTGTGGTCGTCGAGATAGACGTCCTCTGCGTCGCCGCGGCCACCGTCCCAGCGGAAGACCAGCCGCCACCGGCGATCGGTACAAACGCCAACCGCAACCGCCCGTATCGCGGTTGTAGCGCTCGGATCGTTGATAACATCGACGTTTTGTCGCAAGCCGACAAAATTTCACCCCTCGTCACCTCCTGCTATGAGCCGCCGCCATGACCCATGCCACTGCCCTTCGCTGCCTCGTGCTCAATGCCGATTGGCGGCCACTTGCCACGTACCCGCTTTCGCTGGTGACGGGCCAGGAGGCCGTGCGCGCAGTCTACCGTGGCCGCGCCGTTGTCGCCGAGGAATGGGATCAGGTGTTCCGCTCCCCGTCCATCGAAATGCGTGTCCCCAAGGTCATCGCGCTCAACGAGTATTGCCCGATCAACGCGGCACCAAAGTTCTGCCGCCGTTCCATTCTGCTGCGCGACCGTTTCCGCTGCCAGTACTGCGGCCAGCAATTCACCGCCGCCGAGCTGACCTTCGATCACGTGGTGCCACGCTCCGCCGGTGGCCAGACCGTTTGGGAAAACATCTTATCCGCTTGTGTCGACTGCAACACGCGCAAGCGCAACCAGCCGGCCAACTGGTCAGGCCGGAAAGGCAACGGACTACGGCCCCTGAAACCGCCGCGCCAACCTACCACGCTGGAACTGTTGCAGGCCGGCATGGAGTTCATCGATCCGGCGATCAAGGAGGACTTCGGGTCGTGGCTGTATTGGTCGTCGGAACTGCGAGCGTAATCCGCAGATGACGACTGACGCCACAAGCGGTCAGACGATACCTTTGGCATTCAGATGCGGCCGGTACTTCTGATCGCTGCCCTGAATATGGTTGATCAGCCAGTTCTTCAGGAAGCGCAGCACATCGATCGACAGCGCAGCGCTGGCGCCTGACACGTATTTCTGTTGCACGTCCATCACCTGTTGCGTCAACGCATCGTGTTCCTGCTTGTGCGCGGCGGAAGCAGGATACCCGGTCTGTGCAAAGAATTTTTCTTCACGAGCAAAATGCACCTTGGTGTATTGCACCAGATCGTTGAGGATACGGCCTAAAGTCTCCTTGCCGTGGCCGGCTTGCATCGAGTCGTACAACTCATTCACCATGCTGACGAGCCGCTTGTGGTCCTCGTCCAGAACGCCGACGCCGACGCTCAGTTTTTCCGTCCAGGTCATCAGTGGCATTGGTGGTATCCCTTTCCAGGTTCGTCACGAAATGTCGGTGAGGAACAGTGGCCGCAGTTGCTGCATCGTCACGCCGCCGGCGGTGGCGCCACACGTTGCAGAATGGTTCGCAGCGCCGCGCTCTGCGCCGCATCCGCCTCGAAGGCGACGCCCAACACGCCACCGTGCGCATCGCGAACGGTGAAGCCAATCCGGTGGCCATCGAGGCCAAGCGTGCCGGCAGTCCCAACCGGGACCGCCGCCGCGCATTCAAGTCCGGCGCCGCCTTCCGACAAATCGGTCACCCGGCCGTTTGCCTCGCCGTAACCGAGGAAGCTCAGCCGGCACGGCATATCGACCTCAAGCCGCCTGCCCTGGCGGCGATCGACCTTGGCGCTGGAGGTGCGAATGACCCGCACCACCGTTCGCCGCAACTCGCTCACCAATTCGGCCAGCCCAGCCGCGTCGATCTGGACGTCGGCGGCGTGTTCCCCGGTTTCTTGCGCCTCAGTGGAGACCTCGCTGATGCGGTTGGTGATTTCATTGGCTGCCTCAGCGGTCTGCGTGACGTTGCGGGCGATCTCGGCAGTCGCCGCCCCCTGTTCCTCGACGGCTGACGCGATCGACCCGGCAATGGTATCCATTTCGGTAATGGTCTGCTCGATCGCGCCAACCGCGGCGACCGACGCGCCGGTTGCGGTGCGAACCTCGCTGATGTGGCGGTTGATCTCTTCGGTCGAGCGGGCGGTCTGATTGGCCAGTTGCTTCACCTCGCCGGCGACCACGGCAAAACCCCGTCCCGCTTCACCTGCCCGAGCGGCCTCGATGCTGGCGTTCAACGCCAGCAGATTGGTTTTCGCGGCGATATCGCTGATCATGCCGGCCACAGCGCCGATGCGCTCCACCTTGCCGTTCAGCGCCTCGATGGTCGCGCGTGCCTCGCTGCCGGCGGCGACGGCACGGCCCACCACCGCGGTGGATTGGTTCACCTGGCCGCTGATCTCGCGGATCGAGACAGAGAGCTGCTCGGCGGCACTTGCCACCGTCTGGGCGTTGGCCACCGCCTGATCCGCTGCCTCTGCGGCGCTCTGCGCGGCAGCGCCGGTGCGCGATGCCGACGCGTTCATCGTGGCGGCCGTCGCTGCCATCGAAGCGGTGTGATGACTGATCTCCTCGAGCGCCGCGCTGGTTTCGGCTTCGATCGTGTTGGCCATGGTTTGCAAGGCATCGCCGGTATCCATCGCGGCCTGGCGCTGCACCGCTTCCTGTTCGGTGGCGCGCTCTTTTTCCATCGCGTTTTGCTTGAACACCGCCACCGCGCGCGCCATCGCCCCAATTTCGTCGGAGGAAGCAGCGGCCGGCACTTCGACGGTCTGGTCGCCATCGGCCAGCCGACGCATCACCTGCGTCATGGCAACAAGCGGCCGGCTGATCACGCGCCCAAACACCCAGTGGATGATCAACAGCAAGATGCCCACTCCGGCCAGCGTGGCGACGGCCACCCCGGCCAGCAGCCGGCGCAGCGCGGAGAAATCGGCTGCCGTGGCGAGGCTGCTGGAGAACACCGAGAGTACCCGAACGCCGTTCGGTGTGCGGCCCTCCCCGTGACAGGCACGACAGCTCGCCTGCTCGGTGCCCGCCGTGACGCCGATTATGATGGGAAGGCTGTAGCGATAAGTGCCGCCGACGAAGCGTCCAACCGGCTGGCCGCTGCGCAATGCCTCTTCATCGATCGCATCGCGCGGTGGCTTGCCGAGATTGCCGTCTGATGCCGCTGCCGTAAGCGCCACGGAGGCGGTGAGCTCTGGCCCCCAGACGCTCCACAGTTTGCCGGGATAATCGATGTTTCGCCGCTCGAACCAGCGGTTGAAGACCTTGACCGCCACGTCATCCTTGTCGCTGCCGCGCTGGTCCATTGCGCTCGACACCAGAGCATTGAGCGACAGCAATTCGCTCTCCGAGGCAGCGCGCAACGTCGCCTCCACCCTGCCGGTTTCCACCTTGGCGACCAACACGACGACGCAGATTCCGATCGCCAACAGGCCGGCGCTGACAATCAACATGAAGCGCGCCTGGAGACCGAGGCTCTGCCATGGGAAAACCAACGCGCTTCTCCGTTTGCTGGCGTCACAGCGCTGTGACCTGCTCGGAGATGATCGCCACGAAAGGTTAATTCACCGTTAGGCGACGCCGATATTTGCTGGTTCGCGTTGCTGTCCGAGGTGCTTCGTGCCGGTGGAGAGCAGGAATTGCGGGTCCCTGGTCCGGGTGGCTTGACACGGGTGGGTCGGCTACTTAATAAGTCCGTTATATAACCAACCGGTTCACCACTCATGTCGCCTGACCGTCTCGACGACACCTTCGCAGCCCTCGCCGACCCGACGCGGCGCGCTATCCTGGCGCGGCTGGCAACCGGCGAGGCCACGGTCACCGAACTGGCCCAACCGTTCGAGATCAGCCTGCCCGCGATCTCCCGCCACCTGAAAGTGCTGGAACGCGCCGGCCTGATTGCCCGCGGCCGCGAAGCGCAATGGCGGCCAAGGACGTTGCAGGCAGAACCGCTGAAACAAGCCGTCGAGTGGCTGGAGCAGTATCGCCAGTTCTGGGAGCAAAGCCTCGATCGTCTCGCAGAACACCTGGCCGAATTGCAAAGCAAGGAACCTGACGATGAGCCCCAGTGAGATGAGCCCCAGGGAGATGAGCCCCAGGGAGATGAGCCCCAGGGAGATGAGCCCCAGGGAGATGAGCCCCAGGGAGATGAGCCCCAGGGAGATGAGCCCAGGTGAGATGAGCCCAGGTGACAGCCTGACCGCAGACCGGGAACTGACGGTTTCGCGTATGATCGATGCGCCGCGCCTGCTGGTGTTCAAGGCCTGGACCGACCCGGAGCAAATTGCCCGCTGGTGGGGACCCAAAGGTTTTACGACGGTCGAGTACCAAATGGATGTCAGGCCGGGTGGCGCCTATTGGTTTGTCATGCGCTCACCCGAGGGCACCGATCACCGCAAGCGTGGCGTATATCGTGAGATTGTCGCGCCCGAGCGGATCGTTTTCACCTTCGCCTGGGAAGACGCCGACGGGCGGCGCGGTCCTGAACTTCTGGTGACCGTTACGCTCGAAGACCTGGGTTCCAGGACGCGGCTGACATTGCGTCAGGGCGTGTTCGATACGGTCGACTGGCGCGATTCGCACATGGCCGGCTGGACCAGCTGTCTCGAACGTTTCGCTGAGTACATGGTAACAGTTTAGGAGAGGCGACATGCAACACCAGATCGTATCGCGCGAACAATGGACCGCGGCGCGGCAGCAATTGCTGGCGCAAGAAAAGCAGCTGACGCGGATGCGCGACCAGATCGCGGCGCAGCGGCGCGAGTTGCCCTGGGTCAAGGTCGACAAAACCTATGTGTTCGACGGGCCGAACGGCAAGGAGACGCTGGCCGATCTGTTCGACGGGCGCAGCCAGTTGGTGGTCCGGCACTTCATGTTCGGCCCAGAATGGGGCGAAGGCTGTGTCGGGTGCTCGTTCTGGGCCGATCATTTGGATGGCGCGCTGGTGCATCTTGAACATCGTGATGTGACGGTTGTCGTGGTGTCGCGCGCGCCTCTGCCGGAGATCCAGGCGTTTCAGCGACGCATGGGTTGGCGCTTCAAATGGGTTTCGTCGTACGGCAGCGATTTCAATTATGACTATGGCGTATCGTTCACGCCGGAACAGCTGGCGGCGGGCAAGGTGAACTACAATTACGGCGTAACAGAGAATGCCGGTGAGGAAATGCCGGGTCTGAGTGTGTTTTACAAGGATGCCGACGGCACGATCGCACACACTTATTCCTCGTACGCACGCGGTAACGAGCCGATGTTGGGTACCTACACAATTCTCGACCTGACTCCCAATGGGCGCAACGAAACCGGGCCCAGGGGTAACCTGACCGACTGGGTGCGGCTGCACGATCAGTATGACGAGGACAGTGGGACCTGCTGCGCGGCATAACAATATATGCTGAGGCGTAACGTCTCGTTGTCGTTGCGAGCGCCGGGGTGGTGAGGGGAGCCTGGAGTTTAACCTGAGACAGATTGCTTCGCTGCGCTCGCAATGATGGATGGTGGGGGGAACGGTGAGCCGCATGAGTGGCCGCGTGCTGTGGAGGAAAGCAACATGAATTCGCACTATCGTTGGGTTATCGTTGCCGCT
>JBEKQQ010000047.1:0-39058 GCA_049519555.1 Acetobacteraceae bacterium | reverse complement strand
TTTCACCCGATCTGCGAACACCCTTTCAAAACTACATCGGACCTGACGCGAAACCTGCCCAGGGCTCGGCCGCGAGGCGGGGATAGTGAGCGGCATTGACCGCATCCCCGACACTCGGACGAACGTCCGGAGCGGCGGCGAAACCCGAATTGACTCGCGGCGCCAGGTCGCGGAGTCCGGTCAGGCCGCGACCCGGCCGCACCATCAGTCCGGCACTAACCGGCGTTGGAATCAAGCTGTGGCGAAGCCGCCATACCGGCCGACAATGCATCAGACGTTTGGTTAAATAACACAATGCGCCGCGCCAGCCACTTTCGCCCTTGCCGCTGCACCCTATATCCTGAACGTAATCTGAACCACTGGATGAAATTGGAGACGGAGCGTGACAGATACCACTTCGCCCGTACCGATCTCACTCGGTGACCGAACCACCGTGGAATTGCTGTCCGCCACGCCAGTGGCACGTGATCGTAGGTATTGCGACGGACGGACAAGAGATCTGGTGCCGTGCGGCGAGCCTGACGTCACCAGTGGCAATGCCACGGTTTCTGGGCCGATCATGCCTCAGACCCCGCGGCGAGCACCGCGTGTGCCGGTCGAATGCGGCGATTTGCCTTTCCTCATTCGCCGCGACGGCACCTGGCTGTATCGCGGCTCGCCGATCAACCGGAAGGAGCTGGTCTGCCTGTTCGCCTCCGTGCTGCGGCGCGACGCGGACGGCGAATGGTGGCTGCAAACCCCTGCCGAGCGCGGCCGCATCGAGGTCGAGGACGCCCCCTTCGTCGCTGTGGAGCTGGATTGGGGCGGCGACGGCCGGCAGCAGACCCTGTCGTTCCGCACCAACACCGACCAGGTGGTCACCGCTGGTCCCGACCACCCGATCCGCATGTCGCACGATCTGCTGACCTGCGAGCCGACGCCGTACATCCTGCTGCGCAACGGCGACGGCGCGCACGCCATCGAGGCGCGGGTCAACCGGGCGGTGTATTACGAGCTGGTGGCGCTTGCGGTGCCCGAATATGTCGGGCCACATCTCATGTTGGGCGTTTGGTCGTCCGGCCAGTTCTTCCCTTTGGGTTTCATGCCCGACGAAGATGGCGAAGACGAACTTTGAGCCCAGTGCTTATGAGCCCAGAACTTTCGTGATACTGGGCCTGGCGTGAACCCGGGCGAGCTGCGCGCCCGGCTGACCTCCATCGCCGGCGCCCACCAGGTCGTCTATGGCGAGGAAATCGTTGGCATTCTGGAAAAGCCGCCGGTGCCGGCCGCGGTGCTGGTGCCGATCATTCTACACGACGAACCAGCTTTGCTGCTGACCAAACGCACCGCGCATCTGAAATCGCACGCCGGCCAGGTCAGTTTCCCCGGCGGCCGCATCGACCCTGAGGACCAGCATGCCGAGGCCGCCGCATTGCGCGAGGCCGAGGAGGAAATCGCGCTCGACCCCGCGAAAGTCGAAATCGTCGGGCGGATGGACGACTACGTGACCGGCACCGGCTACGTCATTACGCCGGTGCTTGGCCTGCTGCCGCCGGGGCTGACCTATATCCCCTCACCGCACGAGGTGGATGCGGTGTTCGAATTCCCGTTCTCGGTGCTGCTGGACCCCGAGGCGCCGCGACGGCAGAAGCAGCACGTGCGAGGGGTTTGGAGGGAATACTGGGTCTGGCCGCATCCCGAGCACTTTATCTGGGGCGCGACGGCCGCGATCATGGTTCACCTGGCCGGAAAGCTGCGGTGCGGTTCGCCGAACTAGCTCTGCTCGCGTTGCCGTTCGTGGTGTTTGTGGCGTGGCGGCTGTTGGCGCCTGCCGCGGGACCGCCCAGAGTGCTGGTCGTGGCGGTGACGGCGACGGTGTTGACCATGGCAGGACTGCTGTTGGGATTCTGGTACGAGGAGGCCGAACCACCCGGCACCCGTTACGTGCCAGCGCAATTGCAAGATGGCCGGATTGTGCCGCAACGAGTGGTGCCGCTCGCGCCTGGCCAGGTGATCCCTGCCGGGCCCGCAACGCCGTCGCCGGTTGCTCCCGCACAGACTGCGCCGGTCCCACCACCGGCCTCTGGTGCGGTATCGCACGCCGGACCTCTCCGGCAATGACCGATGTACCAGCCTGCCGGATTGACCCCCCAGCGTTTCTGGCAGAGCCCGGGTTATCGGCTTTGCTGGACGTGTTGCCGGAAGCCCGCGTCGTCGGTGGCGCGGTTCGCGATACGCTGGCACAGCGGACACCGGTAGACGTCGACCTCGCCTCGCCCCTGCCGCCCGAGACGGTGCTGCAAGTGCTGACCGCCGCCGGCGTCAAAGTGGTGCCGACTGGCCTGGCACACGGCACCGTGACCGCCGTCCTGGCTGCCCGGTCCGTGGAAATCACCACGTTGCGCCGTGATGTCGAGACTGACGGCCGGCACGCTGTCGTGGCGTTTACCAAAGATTGGCGGGAGGACGCGGCGCGGCGCGATTTCACCATCAACGCAATGTCGATGACCCGCGACGGCGCGGTGTTCGACTACTTCGGTGGCGTGGCCGACCTGCGGGCCGGGCGGTTGCGCTTCGTCGGCAATCCAACTGAGCGTGTGGCGGAGGATTATCTCCGGGTCTTGCGGTTTTTCCGCTTCTTCGCGCGCTACGCAGCGGTTGCGCCGGATGAGGCCACGGTAGCGGCGTTGCAGGGTGGGGTGCCTCGGTTGGGTTCGCTGTCGGCCGAACGGGTCTGGCACGAACTGACTCTGATCTTGTCGGCGCCCAACCCGGTCGCTGCCGTTGCTTTGATGGACCAACTGGGCGTGCTGGCGGCGGTGGTGCCGGAGGGGACGGATATTGCCGCTCTGACGCAGTTGGTCGGGCGCGGCGCGCCGGTGGATGCTCTGTTACGACTGGCGGCGTTGCTGACCGGGAACGTGCCGGCGTTCGCCGCTCGGCTGAAGCTGTCGGCGGCCGAGCGTGATCGGTTGCTGCGGTTGCAGGCCGCGCCTCTCGCCACCCCAGAGGACGATGACGCGGCCCTGCGGCGTCTGTTGGCCAATACGCCGGCGGATGTGTTGGTGGATCGTATGTGGCTGGCCGGCTTGGATGGGCCGGAATGGCGTTTGTTGCGGGAACGGTTGCGGACAATGCCGGTGCCAGTCTTTCCGCTGGAAGGCCGCGACATCCTTGCGCTCGGTCTGGCTGAGGGGCCTAAGGTGGGCGAGTTGCTGCGCTCGGTGAGGGCCTGGTGGCTGGCCGGCGGCTGTGCGGCAGACGCGGAGGCTTGCCGAGGCGAGGTGCAGCGGCAAATTCTACGGTCATCCGGTACACAGGACGAGCCATGACGGGTGAAAAAGGCTTACGTCAGAGCAGTTTCCGATCAGGTTGCCGGACGAGGCGGTCTTCGTGTTTCGGGCCTGCAGCCCGCCGGGACGAATCCCCGGGTGGACGGCCGCAGCCGACCCGAAGCGGGCCTACGGTTCCGCTCTGCGGAGCGATAGCGGCAGTGTGAAGTGGGTTCAGGCGCCTTACCGCCCCAGAGGGGTCAGCCGGACCATTCATGCATTGTCGGGTGAGATCACCGCGTGCCGCCTGATGACCCCGGTGCGGATTGTCTGTCTTTGTCTTTCGCGGCAAACACGGGGACGCTTTGTCTCCTACCGAGTGATGAAGCTGACCTGCCGGGCAGCGGCAAGCCGAAATCTTTTCGTCGAGTGATTGGTGGCGAAACCAACCCCGGGGTTGACCCAGGTCAATGCTGTCTCGCCAAACACGGCCGGAATGTTTTGTGTGCCGAGAGCATCGGTCCGATCGGCAATCATGCGCCATCCCGATCGAGTTCTTAGTCCCTGCCTCGGAGAAACAGTGTGAATACCGGTCGTCCCAGGGAGGCCTCAACCAGCCGCTGGAAATCGAGCGGGCCGAGGCTACTGCCTGAAGCGCAAACCGTACGGACGACGACGCCGAGCTACAGTGGGTTTCGAGCAGCGCTGCTGGTCGGAGCGTTCGTCCTTGCAGTGACGGGTGTGTTAACGCCACCCAAACCGGCTGTGGCGCAACCCTGCGTGCCGAGCAATCAGGTCATCGCCACAAGCATCCCCGGCCCGATCAACTCAGACGGCGGTAGCATTACGATCAGCGCTTTCGGGTCGGCGGGCAACGGCGGCGTGGCAATAGGTTGTGGAGCAACCACGGTCGACAACGCCGGCAACGTCTCGGGGGTGACCGTGCAAAACGTTGGATCGGTTGGCGATTCGATTGGCGCGTTGACCAACAGCGGCACCATCAGCGGGGACGGCATCTACAACGAGGGCACCATCACCCAACTGAGCAACAGCGGCACAATCAGCGACGGCATCTTCAATCGTGGTATCATCAGTCAGCTCAGCAACAGCGGCACCATCAGCGGCATTTCGAACGTCGGGACCATCAGTCAGCTCAGCAACAGCGGCACCGTCAGCGGCATCTCGAACGTCGGGACCATCGGTCAGCTCAGCAACAGCGGCACCGTCAGCGGCGCCTATTACTACCCTTTCGGCTCCTACGCTCTGATCAGCGGCAGCCCTTTTTGCAGCCCAGATAGCGGCCCCTCTTGCTATACCCAGGCCCAGGGCAGAGTCAGCGCAATTGGGCCAATCACCAATAGTGGTGTGATCGATGGCAATATCGAAATTCAGCACCAGGACGTCACCATCATCGGCGGCAGCGGCAGCGTGTTCGGCGTGCTGACCGGCGGCACCATGACCATCCCCGACGGCAACCTGTTCTTTGCTGGCGGCAACCAACTTCTCGCGCAGAACATCGCCGTGAGTAGCGGTCAGGGCACCGTGACCAACTCTGGCAACCTGATGCTGGCGTCCCCCCAGAGCATCACCGGCAATTACGTGCAAGGAAGCGCCGGCTCGCTGATCATCGGCATTGGTGCCACTACGGCGGGACGTCTCGACGTCTCCGGAACTGCGACCTTGCGCGACGCCACTGTGGCGCCGCGTTTGCTTGGAACCATCGGATCGTACGTGCTGCCGCTCGGCCAACGCTTCCAGGTCATCAGCGCCCAGGGTGGGGTGCAAGGCAGCGTCGGCAGCCTGATCCAGCCAGCCAGTCTGGGGGATGCTGGCGTGCGGTTCGACTTGCCGGTCGACCCCCCTGGCAGCCTCAGTGTCGTGTTGACACCCAGCAATTATGGTAACCTCGCCGCCTTAGGGATTGCCGCCAGCGCTGCAGCCTCCTCGGTGGGTAGCGGCCTTGATGCAGCGCGCCCGGCGGCAGGGGCTGCGATGACCCCGGGCCAGGTAAGTCTCTACGCGCCCCTCTATGCCTTGGGCGCGGATCAGATCGCGCCCACCCTGCAGCAGATGGCGCCGGCGATCTATGCCGACGCACCGACCGTGAACCGCAGCACATTCCAGATGGTGTCAACCGTGATCAACCGAGAGCTGGAAGCTCGCCGGGGCGCACCCGCAGCGACACGCAGTAGTACCGCCACAGGGCCTCAGGACACGACGATCTGGCTTGATGGCACCGGCCGGCCAGTTCCTCAACCTGAACACCAGCGGTAACAGTTCTCCCGGGTATAGTGGCTCATCCGGCGGAGTGGTCGCTGGCATCGACGGCACGCCATGGCAGGATGTGCGGATTGGCGCGGCCGTCGGGTTCAGCAGCCAGAACATCAGCGCGACGAATGCGGCAAGCTATCGCGGCAATGCCGTCCAGCTCCAGGTCTATGGCAGCGCGCGTTACGCCATCGCCTTTCTCGATGTACAAGCAGGCGGCGTGTTTACCGAGGGCACCGCTCGTCGCACCGTATCTGCCTATGGCGTGACACCAGGCGGCGACATCAGCGGCTTTGGTGGCGGCGCCTCAGTCCGCGGCGGGGCTCACGTCGAGGTCGACGGCTGGAATCTGGAGCCAGGCGTCCTGCTCAGTGGTTTGGCGCTCAGCCAGGACGGAGTGAACAAGACGAACGGTGGGCCGGTTGGGCTGCAGGTGGGCGGCGGCAGTATCGCCAGCCTGCAATCCCTGATTGGTATCCGGGCGGATCGCCGTGTTCCGGTCGGCGAGACCTCGACGATTTTGCCTTCCGTGCATGTAGGCTGGGCATATGAGATGCTGGACACCAGCGCGCAGGCAAAGGCTGGTTTCCTTGGTGTGCCTGGCTCCAGTTTTGCTGTGACCACTCCCCCGTTTGGTCGCACCTCGCTGGTGGTGGGGGCACAAGGCGCCCTCGAAACAGGCACGCCGCTACAATTGTTCGCCAGCTACACCGCAGCTCTCAGCAGCAATACTACAGCACAGACCGTCACCGCCGGAACGCGCTACACGTGGTGAGGACTCAACTCGGATTTCCAGTCGCGCAGCAGATTTCCCGGATGACATGCTCACCTTGTACTTCCACTCCGCCCGCGTGTATTTCAGGACCATCTCGATGGCGTGCTTTCCCGAAAGCGTCCGCTCAGGCAGCCTCCCGCTGATCCAGCCGGTGCCTGACCTCGACATGTTCCATGGCAGCCGCTCGTGCACTTGTCTGACCGGGTGATCTGCGATGAAGGTCAGGGCCTTCGGGAAGATCTGCAATCCACCCTAAGCGGTGGTAGCCGGGACGTCCGGCCGGCGTCGTCGCGGTTTCCGTTACGGCTCTCGATCTACTCCCATTTCCTGATCCCGGTGCTGTAGCTTTAACTCACGGGCGGCAGGGCCATATCTGAGGCATGGTAATATATCGCACTGGCGAAGACACGCGCGGCCTCCGGAAATGGACACACTTCATCGAAAGGGTGTCACCCGGTCAGGAGACGATCCAGTTCGCGTTCAAAGGGACCAAAGAGGAGGCGGAGGCGGAAGCGGCGAGGTTGAACGGCTTGCTTTCGACACGGTTGACATAGCCCACGCGACTGCGTCTTCCTTTACGCTCAACCGGCCGATGACCCGTAAGGCCGGACGTCATGCAAGTCCGGGGAGCAGGGTGCGTGGCGCAGTACAGATTGACCCCGTCGCGCGCGGCGCCATCCTGGAAGTATAACCACATACGATATACCGGCTGACGGGCCTCGCGAGTTTCGGATCGTTGAGACGATCCGGGGAAGTCCCCTGAGCCGCCGTGAACTTACAGGCTTCGTCTC
This sequence comes from Acetobacteraceae bacterium, assembly GCA_049519555.1. Taxonomy (GTDB): domain Bacteria; phylum Pseudomonadota; class Alphaproteobacteria; order Acetobacterales; family Acetobacteraceae; genus Rhodopila. The sequence continues at coordinate 31,973 of JBEKQQ010000047.1, read as the reverse complement.
CAGGAAGGCCGCAGAAAGATGGCCTTCCAACCATCAGCGGCGTCTGGTCAGGTCATCGGATGGGTCTCGGGACCGCTGCGGCGACCATGCATGGGAAGTTCTAGGCCACAGGCGGGTCGAGGCGACGCGGCGATTTCTGGTGAATAAGTAGATTCCGATTCTGCCGCCGCGACCTCATGTCCCACACACTCCGCGCACCTTATTCAGGCCACGGAGAACGCAAATGTCCAGCGTGCCGCCGGAAGATGGCTTTGAGTCAATTGAAATGATTCCCAGCGGAACAGATGTTCCCGAATTCCCAGCCGGGATGCTCGCGAAGGCGTGGCTGGAAGAGCATTCGCAGCCGCTCACCTGGGCCAATCTGCGGGCGTGGCTGCGAGGGCAGGCTCCCTGACACATTGAACAGCACCATCTCCTCGGTACGCCGGAGCGCGACATGAACCCCGAGCAACACGACTACAAACACCACCTTATTGTGATCGAGTCACACGGCGCCGGTCACCGAACAACGATCCGCACGCCTGATGGGTTACACATACCCGGACCCGCGACAGATTATCGGTACGGCAAGGACGCGCTTCTGGATGATGCGAAGCGGCTGATCGACCTGCGGCCGGGCGCATCATGCAAACCCCGCCGTCTCCTGGCGCAGGAGTTGAAAATGACGAGTAGGTTTGAGATCATCGAACCGATAGGTCCGCCCACCTTCACGGAAGGCGGGTCAATGGTGCTTCAGCGGGTCAATGGTGCTTCATCTGGTCGGTGAGATGGACGGCGTTAGGTCGACCCTGGATCTGGCACTCCCTCGTAAGCAAGCAATGTCTCTCGTCGGCGAGATAGTGAGAGCGATCCAGAACACGATGGGTGAACCGACTGCGGACGATCATGGCTATATCGCAATTCCAGGTTGCAGAGATTTTTATTTATGCAAAATAAGGGATGGGCCTCATTACCGTACCAGAAAACTCGCGATTAGGTAGAATCCGAAGCTGGTGAATGGATATTTTGCGCCTACGTGTGGTGGAGGGAAATCCCTGCAAGATATTGGAGGAAGATATGGGCCTGATACTTATCGTCGTGGTGCTCCTTCTGCTCTTCGGAGGAGGCGGATATTGGGGGTACAGGCGCTGGTGATAATACTGACTTGTACTTGCCTGGCTTCCGTCGAAACGAGCCAGCGATTACGGAATGACGCTGTTGGCTTAATAGCGGGGATAGGCAGGGCGTACGAACACCGTCCGCCATCATTATTGAATGTGAGTACACCAGAATGAACATCTTTACTATCATTGGCGTAGTGGTCGTCGTAATTTTGGTTGCGGGTTACTTCGGGGTCCATGGCGTTAGCTTTTGATCTGGTGAAACCCGTCTAAAATGCCGTTCCCTGCCGGGCGCGGGATAGGAAGAACACTTGCTCGGAGATTACACGAGGCGGACGACGCCATCGAAACTGAGCGTCAGATTGTCGTCTCCGTCCGGGGCAGCGGCGAGCGCCAATCGGGCGAGAGCCGGAAGCGATTTGACGCCCGTCTTCTTCCTGGCCCCCAAACGCCAACAGGCGCGCCCCTGGTGCAAGGACGCGCCTGCGAGGGTTCGCTGGCGCCGATGGCCTCCGACAGCCGCGATCTGACCGGGCAATGCACCGTTGCGACGCAACGGATCCGAGACCCCGATCCTGTTACCAGAGCTTCAATTATCGGCAGGTCGTCCTGGTCGCCCAATCGTCGGGCGACCAGGACGGCCCTCACCGGTGTGTATCGGGTCGGCCGGTTGCCGGCGTCTCGGCGTACGCTTCAGCCTTGGCGCGTCCGGGGTGCCCAAAATAATTCGCCCGGCGGAATGCCCCTGGCAGGTACCGGTTTTGTAATGTGCGGCGAGCCGTAATCCTGGTTCATTATGTTACATCAGATTGGCGGAAACCGGCGTTACCGTGTCCTGAGCGACATCTGTTTCATTCGTTTCCCTTGCCGTCATTCGAATTTGGGTGCCAAATCCGGTGGCAAAAATCTGGCCGTGCGCTGACTTCAACCGCCATCCGTCACCTTCGGCCGGATCGCTGGCCAGATCGCATCAGTTCCAGGGGCAAGAATATGAGAGGTTACGTCTGGGACAACCGAACCGGCGTTCATCTGCTCACCATCAAGGGAAACATTGTCCACAGGGCCAAGGATGGTGAGGAGGTCGGAACCGTCGAGGGCGGAAACGTCTTTGGTCGCGACAAACAGTTCATCTGCAGCCTGGTTGTCCTCGATTCGCCAAATGCCTCATGAACCATACCCGATGTGCTAACGATGCTCATGGACGCCGTTGTCTGAGTAAATTCTGACCCTGCTGTGTTTTCGGCGCGAGGTTCTGACCCTCGATCGGCTGCCAAAATTGGCCCCACCGAACTGACCGATTCGTGAAACGGATCAAGACGATATGAACCGTCAGAGGGGTCAATTTTCGAAGCCGATCGCGTGCCGGAACAAAAGGAAGAATAGTCCATGAGATCGGCGCACTAAACGGATATCAGGCAGGTTCAACTTTGGGCTCCGAATCACACGCGGGTGTCGTCGCGGCCTGGCTGTTCGGTCTGATGTTCGTCGCGATCAGCCCGCACGCTACTGCCACCCTGCGCTGCCCGCCCCGCCTGCCCGGCCCACATCCCGGCTTCGAGCAAATCGGACCGGTTCCCACCGCTCATTGGCTGCTCTGGCGTTTGCGGTTGTTCGACGTGCCGCCGAACAAGGGCACGCCAGCGGAACTGCTACCCGCCCCGCCAACCTTGCGACGTGGCGGCTTCACCCTGAGCTGGCACCTGACCGGCACCGACGATGTGCAAATGCAATGTCTTTATGACGGCTCCGCAACGTATTACCGCGCGCTGCTTCACCCGCCGCCGGCGAACTGCACGCTGCAAAACGACGCCGGCCTCACCCTGGCCTGGTGCGAGTCACCATGAGGGTCACTCACGCGTGAGCATGCGACCCAGAGGCCTGCCGCCGAACAGATGAACGTGGAAATGCGGCACCTCTTGCCCGCCGTGCTCACCCAAATTGGCAAGCAGCCGGTAGCCCGCCGTCTCCAGGCCCAGTTGCCGGGCCACAATCCCGACCGCACGCATGAACCCGGCAATTTCCGCCTCGTTTCCCTGCGCGCTGAAATCGGCGAACGAACAATATTTTCCCTTCGGAATGATCAGCACATGCACTGGCGCCTGCGGGTTGATGTCGTGGAACGCCAGCGCCCACTCATCCTCGTAGACTTTCTTCGACGGGATCTCGCCGCGCAGGATGCGGGCAAAGATGTTGCTGTCATCGTACGGCGGCAGGCCACTGACCGGCATAACGGCTCTCCCCAATAAGCCCCTCGTTCTGGCCCTCCGCCGCGCCGCAGGGCAAGGCGACGTACAAGAATAATCGCGTCAGGCCGGCCATCGCACCAAACGTCATCCCCGTGCTCCTCACCAAGATCTGTACCAGCACTGTGCCGCGATTGATCCCGGTGACGAGCCCGAGGATGACGAAACGGGTGAGTTGTTCCTGCGCGTCGCCCAAGGTGGTCAGGACGGATGCGCGTCAGGGGATTTTGGTGGTTTTCAGCACTCGTGCAACCAGGCCCGACTGGGCTCGCGAGGCTTTCTCGGTGATCCCGCTGACGCCCTCGCGGCGCATCAGTTCAGCCCAGACTTCCTCCGGTGCCACGCCGGTGGAGACCCAGACCACGATCAGATGATACAGCACGTCGGCACTCTCGGCGATCACCGCGTCGTGGTCGCCGCGCACCGCTTCAATCAGGCACTCGACTGCCTCTTCGCCAAATTTCTGCGCCACCTTGGCGGGCCCACGCGACAGCAGCCGTGCCGAGTGGCTGATCGTCGGATCGGCATCGCGCCGGCTCGTCACCACGTTCCACAGCCGGTCGAGCACGGCCGCACCGGTCTCGCGCGGGATGTCGAACGTCATGGCCGGCTTCAGCTTGCCGGCGGTCTTGTTCTTGATACCGTTCTTGCTCGCCGCCTTGCGTTTGGTCGTCTTCGCCATGGTCAGGCCACCGCCGGCAATAAGCGCACCGGCAACCCGGCCTCGGCCAGCGCTTGCTTGACCTGCGCGATCGTGAATGTACCGAAATGGAACACGCTGGCCGCCAGCAGTCCGGTGGCTCCGGCGCGAGCGCCTTCCACAAAATGCTGCAACGTGCCGACGCCGCCCGAGGCGATGACCGGTACCCGAATCGCGCTGCACACCGCGCGTAACAAATCGAGGTCGAAACCTTTCCCGGTGCCGTCGCGGTCCATGCTGGTCAGCAGGATTTCGCCGGCACCGAGCGAGACGACCTGTTGGCACCAGGCGATCGCATCGATCCCGGTGGGCCGGCGCCCGCCATGGGTGAACACCTCCCAACGGCCCGGCGCAGACTGTTTGGCGTCGACTGCGACCACGACACACTGGCTGCCGAATTTGGTCGCTGCTTCGCGCACCAGCTCGGGCCGCGCCACGGCGGCAGAGTTGATGCTGCATTTGTCGGTGCCGGCCAGTAACAGCCGGCGCATATCCTCGGTCGAGCGAATGCCGCCGCCCACCGTCAGCGGCAGAAACACCCGTGCCGCGGTGCGGGATACCACGTCCAGAATTGTGTCGCGATTTTCATGGCTGGCGGTAATGTCGAGAAACGTCAGTTCGTCGGCGCCGGCCGCGTCATAAACCGCAGCCTGCTCCACCGGATCGCCTGCATCGCGCAAGGAGACGAAGTTCACGCCCTTGACGACCCGGCCATCCTTCACGTCCAGACAGGGAATCACCCTAAGTTTCAACATAGTGTGCCTTTTAGACTCCTACGCCGGCAGGGGTTGCAAGCGAATATCGCTGGCCAGTGATGATGGAAAGTCTGGACGAGCCAACAAATCAGCGACTTATCGGCACAAATACCGAATAAATCACGCTTTCAGCAAAGCCAGCGCAGCGGCAGGGGTCACGCGTCCGTCGTACAGCGCGCGGCCGACGATCACGCCCTCGACTCCGGTCCCCACCGCCGCCTGGCGCAGTGCCGCCAGATCCTCGAGCGATCCGACTCCGCCGGAGGCGATCACCGGCGTCGTTAGTTGCGCCGCGAGATCGAGTGTCTGGTCCAGGTTGAGACCGGACAACATCCCGTCGCGACCGATATCGGTGTAGACGATGGCCGCCACGCCGGCATCTTCGAACCGCGGCGCCAACTCCGCCGCGCGCAGGATCGAGGTCTCGGCCCATCCTTCGGTCGCGACATGGCCGTCACGGGCATCAATTCCGACGACGATACGGCCGGGAAACGTCTTGCCGGCCTGCCGCACCAGCGCGGGATTTTTTGCTGCCGCCGAGCCGAGGATGACCCGGCGCACGCCGGCTGCGAGCCAGCTCTCGATCCCCGTCATGTCGCGGATGCCGCCACCCAGCTGCACCGGAAGATCGACCGCGGCGAGAATGCGCGTGACAGCGTCAGCGTTGACCGGCCTTCCGGCAAAGGCGCCGTTGAGGTCGACCACATGCAGCCACCGGAACCCGGCGTCGCGCCACGCCTCTGCCTGCGCTGCGGGGTCGTCGGCGTAGACCGTCGCCTGATCCATTTCGCCGCGGCGCAGCCGCACGCAGCGACCGTCTTTCAGGTCGATCGCGGGATACAGCGTCAGGACCACTACTCAGACGCCTGATTCTTACGCTGACGCAACCGCTTGTAGTAATAAAACCCTTGCACGATCTTGCCGCGCACCATGGCATAGTTCGGATGCGCGCCCCAGCGCTCGAATCCAAGCGACTCGTACATGTGGATTGCGGCCGTTTGGGTTTCGCGCACGTCGAGGTTCAGCACGTGATAGCCGAGTTCGCGCGCACGGGCCTCAACGCCCTCGGTCAGCATGCGCGCCAGGCCATGACCTCGTGCGTAAGGCGCGACAAACGCGTGCATGAGGTGCGCCGCAAAGGCCTGCGCCTCGTTGTTGCGCGGCGGCTTCACCAGATGGGCCGAGCCGACGATCGTTCCGTCCATGCGGGCGACGATCAACTCACGCTCCGGCACCAGCAATATGCCACGGTAGTAACTTTCCAGCGCGCGGCGTCCCGGCGGATTGACCCAGCCGAAGCCGCCACCATCGATGATCGCAGCATCCGTCGCCTCACACAAAGCGGCGAGGTCGTCGTCATCGAGTTCCTGGACGTGCTCTACCAGAAAATGCGGCGTTGGCCGGTCGGACATGCGGTCAGGGAGCCCAGAGCAGGAAATTGGTCAGTATACGAATGCCAACCTCCTGGCTTTTTTCAACGTGGAACTGTGTGCCGGCGCGATTGCCGACGGCGACGAAGGCGACAACGGGCCCGCCATAGTCGGTGGTCGCGATCGTTTGTGACGGATTGCCCCCCACCAAGGCGTAACTATGCACGAAATAGGCATGATCGCCGGGATGTAAACCCTCCAGCAACGGATGCGCGCCCGGTTCGAAATCAAGAACGTTCCAGCCGATTTGCGGCAAACGCAGGCCGGGTGCGGGCATTTCAGCAATGTCGCCTTGGATCCAGCCGTATCCCGGAGTGACGGTGTGCTCCAGCCCGCGCCCAGCCATGAGTTGCATGCCAACGCAAATGCCGAGGAACGGCGTGCCGGCGCTGGTGGCCCGGTCGATCGCCTCCCACATGCCCGAAACGGCGTGCAGGCCATGTGCGCAATCGGCGAAAGCGCCCTGACCGGGCAATACGATCCGGTCCGCCACTGCAACCATGTCCGGATCAGCGGTCACGTTGACCTTGGCGGCGAGGCCGGCGCGCTCCGCCGCAACGATCAGGCCGCGAGACGCCGAGGCCAGGTTGCCGCTGCCATAATCGACGACGGCGACCTGCATCATCGCACGGAACCCGAGGCGGTCACGGCGCGGTCTCCGCCACCATGGAGCGCTCCACCAGATCCGGACGGGCTGCCAGCAGCCTGGCCTGCGCGTCGTACTGGTTCCGGCCGGTGATGACGCTGGTTTCCAGATAACCGCGCCGCGTGACCGACCAACGTACCAGGTCCCGCCCGGAAAATCCGGCCAGCAGCGCCAGGCCCAGAATGAGGATGATGGAGGCGGGGGGATGGGTGAGAACAAGGGTCAGCAGCGTTAGCACGATCATCGCAATGGCCGGCAGCCACGCCTGGTGCGCGGCCAGCCAGATCGGACCGAAGAACAGGGCTCCGAAGGAAAATCCCTCCCGGACGAGCACCGGCGAGGCATTGGGCTTTTCATGCGCCGTCCAGACCTTCATGGCATGTCCCCGGCGGTCATGTCACAGCGACCCTTTGGTGGTCATGTCACAGCGACCCTTTGGTGGTCATGTCACAGCGCCCCTTTGGTGGTCATGTCACAGCGCCCCTTTGGTCGACGGAATCGCACCCTCAGCGCGCGGGTCGAGCGAGCACGCAGCACGCAGGGCGCGCGCGGTAGCCTTGAAGCAGGCTTCGGCGACATGGTGGGCGTTGTGGCCGGCGCGCTGGTTGACGTGCAACGTGATCATGGCATTGAACGCCAGGGCGCGGAAGAATTCCTCGAACAATTCGGTGTCCATCTCGCCGATCTTCGGGCGCAGGAACTCGACGTTCCACACCAGAAACGGGCGGCCGGAGATGTCAACCGCCGCCTCGGCCAGCGTCTCATCCATCGGGATCAAGGCGTGGCCGAACCGGCTGATTCCGCGCTTGTCGCCGATGGCTTTGCGAAGCGCCTGGCCAAGCACGATGCCGACGTCCTCGGTGGTGTGATGAAAGTCGATGTGCAAATCGCCTTTGGCGCGCAGCGTGAGGTCGAACAGCCCATGCCGGGTCAGCGCCGTCAGCATGTGGTCGAGAAAGCCAATCCCGGTGGCAATGTCGGCCTTGCCCGTCCCGTCGAGGTTCAGGGTCAGCGAGATTTCGGTTTCCGTCGTGGTGCGGGTGATTAAGGCGATGCGGTCCATGCTGGTGCAATTACTCCGCCGGGTCGTTGCGGTCCAGCGGGGCAGTCGCGTGAACTGCGGAAGTGCAAGGGCAATGCGCTCGACGGGGGTCCGAGGGGCAGGCCCTTTGGTCAGGGTCCGGGGTGAAACCCCGGCACTTCCCCAGTTCACACGTGCTGCACCACCGCGTCGGTCAGCGTATCGAGCGGTTGCGCCGAGTCCAGGCGCAGCACCTTGGCCGCCTGCCCGTCGAGCCACGCCTCGTGCGCGGCGAGGCTGCGTTGTGCCGGCCCGGCGGTGTCGTAATCCCTGGCCCACTGGAAGAATGCCGCGCTCGCGATTGCCATGTCGCCGCCCGGCTCGATCCGCGCACCATAGCGTGCCGTCTCACGATATCGCAGCCTTGCCATCCGCACCGTAGGATCGAGCCGCAGAAACACGATCAGATCGTAGGTCGGCTCCAGCACGGTTGCCCAACTGATCGCCGAGCCGGAGAACACCCAATCAGCGTATGCCGGCAATTCCTGCGTCAACAGTGCCAGACGTTCGAGGCGCGGCCGGCGCGTTGCGAAGGGCGGGTCGGTCGGCATCCAGAAGAAGTGGTCGGCGTCGGCGTGCGGGATGCCAAGACGCGTCGCCACCGCTTCGCCGAGCGTCGTCGATCCACTGCCCGACGCTCCTAACACGTGAATCCTGGGCATGACGTAAGTCCCGAGCGATCGCCATGTTGCAGGTGCGAGGGGCGGGCTGCAAGGGTTGGCTGCCTGGAACTTCGTGCGACGGTGAGATCGACATTGGTCGTGTGGCATGCGGCAAACGCGGCCGGAACGGTTGGTAAGTTTGGCGGTGGCAGCATCGCCATCGCATGAATGCTGCGGACGCTCTCGCACCTGTCTCTGGATCGAACCAGGCCGCGTTCCACTGCCGCGGCCGCACGCCGCCATGACCATTGCTGTATGGCCAGCGGCGCGCGGAAATCGACCCTCAGTGCACCGGCAGCAGGTTCTCCGGGATCGGAATTGGGTCGGCCGGCACCAAATTGGCGACCGACACGTGCGGCCAGCTCAGGCCATTGAAGTTCAGCAGGACTTTCTGCGAGTACTGAATTTGCGTCGTTGCCACTTTGACGGTGCCACCTGCGAAGCCCTTGCCCGGAACGATGGGAATTGCCGCCACAAAACTGGGCTGCATCGGGATCGCCGGATTGGTCTGCACCGGTTCCAGCACCACCGGCGGCGTTCCAAACGGCATCGGCGGCACCTGAACCTCGTATTCCACCGTCTCGATCCAGAACACCGCATCCATTTGGAAGGTCTGCGCATTCGGCGGAGCCGGCGGCGTGCCACCACCCAGCAGGAATGCGATATTGGCAGTACCACCGCCAATGGATGGCGTAATCGGCGGCGGCGGCGTGGTTGGCGTGCCGCCTGCCGGCAACGGACCACCGAACATCGGCGCCGCCGGATTGGTCGAAATGAAAATCACGATGGTTTCGGTAATTTTCTGATGTTGCGCCTGGGCTCGAAGCACCTCGTTTGGATCGGTTAACATCGCCTGTGTAATGGTTTTGGCGGCAATGAAACTCGTCAGATTTTGCGGAATGCGCGGCGTGTTCTGATTGGTTGCAGTCTGGCTGGGGAACGGGATCTTGTTCTGTGGATTGCCGATGGTGAACGGCGTGATGTCCACCGGGTTCAACACCGGCCCGCCGGCCACCGCTGCAAACATCCTGCCTTGCGCGATAATCGTCGTGCCGTGCGGGATCGACGCCATGCGAGCCACGGTAACCGGTTCCGTGGGACTGGTGGTGGCCGGCACACTCAACCACATTCCGGGCTCGAAATGGATACCGGTCGCCGGCAAAGTCGTGACATCGTTGATGGTCTGCAAATACGGCACGCCATTGAGGAAAATATCACCCTCGGTGCCGGAGCCGCGGTTCGGAATTGACCCCAGACTGCTTGAAAACGACAGCGACTCCGTTGTTAAATTGAGTTCAAGAACGTTATCGGAGGAAATTGGCGGATTGAACAGAGTCGGGGTCTTGCTGTTATCGGGCCGAAAGATCGTGTTAAAACCCTGGCCCTTCCAGTTGCCGCTAAATGCCGCGAGCGGGCCCAGATTGGGACTTAAGGCAGGAGGTGGCGGCGCTGCGGCAGGCCCAACCGGCGTATGTCTGACTTCATTGATACGAAAATGCAGCGGGACGGAAAGCGCATTGGCGAGCGGTGTTGTGTCGGCCATTTTGATTTCCCTTTCCTGGATTCGCGGCGGCGTGGCGTGCACGAAATCGATGCTTCTCAACGGTGAACAGGGTTACAACATGGTTACACGGCGAGCACATCGCGCTGCCGCATATCTCCTGCTGCATTCAAGCTTTGACACACGCATCCAACGCTCCGATGCGATGTGCGAGCTGGCCATGACGCAGAATACCAAAAGTCAGTCGTTAAGCGTACTGGAGGCACCATCCGGGCTGGTTCGTGATCACCATCTGGAGGCAACTATGGTTCGGCAACGCACTGCATGCTGTGATGCCACTCACAGTTTGCGGCGTTTTACGAAAGTGCCAGACTTGTGTGCGCGTTTGCGCAGCCGGTCAGCCCCGCCTGGTGTCCTCGACAAACGGGTTTTTTGTTCCGCGCAATTGCAGCCGGATCGGCGTGCCCGGCAGATCGAACGTTTCGCGCAAACTATTAACCAGATAACGCGAATAATCCTCGGGGATCCGTTCCGCCCGCGTGCCAAATGCGAGAAATGTCGGAGGTCTCGCTTTGGCCTGCGTCACGTACCGCAGCTTCAATCGCCGCCCATCGACCAACGGCGGCGGATGCCGCTCCAGCGCGATTTCGAACCAGCGGTTAAGCTCCCCGGTAGAGACACGCTTATTCCAGATTTCGTGTGCCCGCCGCACCACCGGCAGCAACTTCTCCACCCCCGCCCCGGTCAGCGCCGACAGCGTGACCACCGGGATACCCTTCATCTGGGTCAGCGATGTCTCGAGCCGGTCCGAGATCGCTCGCCGAGTGGCGTTGCGGTCCGCCACAGCATCCCACTTGTTCAGCACCAGCACGCAGGCCCTGCCTTCCCGCTCGATCAACTGGGCGATCCGCAAGTCCTGATCGTTCAGCCCCTCGGTGGCGTCGACCGCCAGGATGACCACCTCGGCCATTTTCAGGGCACCGATCGCAGCTCCCACCGACAATTTCTCCAGCTCCGCCTCGATCCGCGCCGGCCGCCGCAAGCCCGCGGTATCGACGATCTCGATCCGGTGCCCAGTGTCGTCAGTCAGGACAGAGGCAATCGCGTCTCGGGTCAGCCCAGGTTCGGGGCCGACCAACATGCGGTCTTCGCCAAGCAAGCGGTTCAGCAGCGTCGACTTGCCGGCATTGGGCCGCCCGACAATGGCCAGCTTCAATGGCCGACCAGGGTCTATGTCAGCGTAGTCTAAGTCAGCGTCCGCATCCTCGGCCGGGATTTCAGGCGGCAGCCGGCCGGCGATCTCGCCCATCAGGTCGGCGATGCCGTCGCCATGCTCGGCCGACACGCCGACCGGATCGCCAAGCCCCAGTTCGTAGGCGTCGAGGATTGCGGACGTCGCCATGCGGCCCTCAACCTTGTTCGCCACCAGCAGCACCGGCTTATCCTGCCGCCGCAGCCACTGAGAAAAGTGCCGATCCACCGGCGTCAGGCCGGCGCGCGCATCGATCACGAACAGCACGAGGTCCGCGTCGCGCACCGCCGTCGCCGCACCGGCGCGCATGCGGCCCGCCAGAGTCTCCGGCGCGGCTTCCTCCAACCCCGCGGTATCGATCAGTTTCACCTCGCGACCGCGCAGCATCGCCTCGGCTTCCTTACTGTCGCGGGTGACGCCGGGGGTGTCGGCCACCAATGCCGTCCTCCGGCCAGCGAGCCGGTTGAACAGCGTCGATTTGCCGACGTTCGGCCGGCCAGCGATGACGACAACCGGCAGCATGTGAGAGTTCCTTAGGTTGACTCTACCGCCAGGCAGTAAGCTTGGCGTCGTTGGTCACCGTCAGCAGTGTGCCATCGACCACGACGGGGGTCAGCGGGGCGGCCACGTCGGACAGGCTGTAAGTAGCAAGGGTCGCTCCGGTCATCGGATCGAGTGCGAGCGCCGTCTGGTTGGTGCCCACCACGATCAGCCGGTTGCCGGCCAGAACCGGGCCGAACCAGGTGATCGGGTCCTTCTTCTTTTCCGGATTCTCCCATTGCGGCAGCGTGGCAACCCAGGAAATCCGGGAGTCGTTGGTATTGATGGCGCCGATCTCCTGGTCGGTGGAGATCAGGAACATCCAATCGCCGGCGAGACAGGGTGTGTTCTCGCTGGCCACCCGCCGCTCCCACACGCGCCGTCCGGTCAGCAGGTCGGCTGCGATGGTGACGCCGCCCAGACCAGTAGCGAAGACCTGATTGTTGCTGATCACCGGCTCGCCCCGAATCGCCAGGAATTCCACGACGCCGGCCTGGCCCAGGGCGAGACCCAGCCCGTCGGTCCAGACCACATTGCCGCTTTCGGCACGCACCGCAGCCAATTCCCCCGAGGCGAACCCTGCCAGCACGATCCCCTGGGCGAAGGCCGGCGCCGGACTGCCCAGCAGCGTCGTGGTCGTTTCGGTGGCCTGATATGACCACAACTTGTGGCCGTCATCGGCAGACAGCGCCAGCAATTTGCTGTCGATCGTGGTGAGGAAGATCTTGCCCTCGGCCACGGTGGGCGCCGAACGGGCGGGAACGTCGATGCTGTGACGCCACCGAACGGCACCTTTGGCCGCGTCCAGCGCCAGCAGTTCGGCCATGCCATTGACCGCGTACAGCGTGCCGGAGTCCCAGCACAGTCCGCCGCCGACGTTGGAACTGTCCAGGTCCTCGTTCACCGTCTCGGTGCGCCAGAGCTTCGCGCCGGTGGCCAGATTATACGCGGTAACGACTGAATCTGAGTCCATGGCGAAGACGACGCCATTCGCCACGACCGGTTGGGCGAGGATTTGCCGCCGATATCCCCCGCCCTCGCCGACATCTGCGCTCCAGGCCTGTTTCAGGGTTTCGTTGGCACTCAAATTGCCCATCAGGTGGGTTGGACCGCCGGCGGCCTGTGGCCATGCCATATCGCGGACTGGCGGCGGCAGCGCCACGTTGGGCGCCGCTTCGTCCGGGTTGAAGCCGCGCCGCAACGCGCCAATGGGTTCGCGTTTGCCGGGCAGGGGGGGCTTTCTGGTCTCGAACCAGCCTGAGATCGTGTCGCAGCCGGCCAGAGCAAGCGGTGCCAGCAGCGCAGTGCGCCGCGACAACGTGCTGGCGACGAACCCCGGCACGCGTATGGCGTTCGGCACACGTACGCGTGCGGGGTTCAGCACGCGGAGGCGCGGAAGTTTCAGCATGCGCTTGTGCATAATGAGGCCCAGGGAACGCAGGCGCGAACGGGCCGGCGTTCCGGCCTTGGATTTACCGCCAATCATATCGCTCATCCACCCGCTCGGTTGAGGAGGATGCCTGCCCGATTTCGCACACCAGCCGGCGCGGTGATATCCTCTGCGAGCTTCTTGAACTGGGTTTTCGCTGCCTCAGTATGGCCTTCCCGCAGATCGAGCAGCGCGAGCTGCTCCTGCGCCAAGGGTCGCCATACATTGCCCGCGATGGCGAGAGGTTTCAGGCGTCCCTCGAGCAACGCCGGATCGCCCTTATCGGCCTGGTAAATACACCATGTGAGATTGGCGAGGTCGCGCAACAACGGATCTGCCGCCCCGTCGGCAGCGACCTCATCCCACAGCGCCGAGGCTCCTTGCAGGTCGCCGGAGTCGGCCAGCAGCGATGCCTCGCGCAGCCGCGCCAGAATGCGATAGCCGTCCGGCGCATTGGCCGCTACTGCCTGGAACGCGGCGATCGCTGCGGGCCGGTTGGGGCTGGCAACACCCGTCGCCTCGGCCATGGTGCTGGCGGAAAGATAGCTGGTGGCAGCGGCGAGATCGCGGCGTTCCTGATACCAAACCCAGGCTTTCCAGCCGGCGACGCCGCCGATGACCAGCAGCGCTGCGGCGAACAGCACGCCGGCGTATTTCTTCAGCAGCGCGTGCATCCGCTCTTCGCGGAGTTCTTCTTCGACCTCGTCGAAAATATCGACCACGTGGTTCTCTTGTCAGTTAGGGCGGCGGACCATAGCGGCGGCCTGGCGCGGGAGCAAACCGGCTCGGTTCGTGGTGCAGCAGCCCGGCGCGGATACGGGTTCTGCCGACCTGCGGTTGTTGTTGGCCCAGGGGGATTGGCCGAGGCGAATTGGCCGAGGGGATTGGCCCTGGGGATGCCAATGGTTTGTTTACCTTTTGCGGGCAACTTCAGGTCATGCGTGCTGCCTCGATTGCGCCCGGACTGATGCTGTTGTCGCTGCTCGCCGGCTGCGGGCCGGCGATGCCGCTCACGGAAGTTGGGGTCGGCGTGGTTTCGGGGGCCAGCATTCCGATCTTCCACCGCACACCGATTGACATGGTGGTGTCGGCAGCGAGCGGGCGAGATTGCTCGGTGGTGAACCTGGACAAAGGCGAGCGCTACTGCCGTCCCAAGGATCGGCCCCCGGAGACGCCGGAGTTCTGCACAAGGTCGCTGGGCGTACCCGACTGTTGGGACGACCCGTCGAAGTTGCTGAACCACCCGCAAGAGATCGCCGACGGTCCGCGCACGCTCACCAAGGACCAGGAAGCCGACCGTAAGAAATGGTGGCCGGGGCTTTGGTGACGAGCCGCGTGGCCGCTTAACGGCAGCACCTTGCCGCAGCCCTGGACGTGACCACGTCGGCCGGCGTGGTTTCCCGCGACATATGACGATCGCAGTGCCAATGCCCCAGCTGGCACGCCGCAAATGCCCGGCCTGCGGTCCAGTTACGTGACGCGGCCGCCGTGGAAAGTCGCCGGCGTCGATTATGCCGTGGGCGTTCCCACCGGGACGGCTTTGGTATCCCCATCCACCATCTCGATGCCCGGAGTGCAACTCAATACACCCAGCCACCTTGTTGTGATAACCGGCAACAATGTGACGTTGAGCGGCTACGATTTCTCAGTTGACGGCGGCTGGGGGGTTGTCGTCGCCCCCGGCGTGACGAACACCGTCATCAAGGACAGCAACTTCGTGGTCGGCGGCGACCAGAATGTGCCGATCGACGCCATTGAGGACGTCGGTAATTTGACCGTTGTGGACGACACGTTCAACGGCGGCAGCAGCGGCGACGTCTTTTCCATGATCGGCTATAGCGGAACTGGCGTCTTCACTGCTGAATACGACAGCTTCATGAACACGCCGGAAGATGCGATCGATTTCGGCTCCGCACGATGACGACGATCGTCGAGTACACCGCCTATCAGAATCTTGGGACGCAGCAGGGCGCACACGCTGATGCGGTACAATATGTCGGTTCGACTTAGAATAACTCGGTCATTGCGTTCAACACCGTAACGAGCGGTGAGGAGGAAATTCAACTCGCGGCGCAGCACGGTTCGACCCTGACCAATACGACGATCGACAATAACGTCGTTATCGCGGGGCCGCTCATCCCGGGCGTGGGGCCGCAAATGTCGTATTCGATCGCCGTGCAGCAGTTGCCGGGCAATGCGATCAACGGCGTTGTCGTTGCCGACAACTATATCGACGCCAGTAACGCCTTTGGCCCGTTCTATACATCAACCGGCAGCAACCTCACGTTCAGCGGCAACGTGGATCTGACGTCGGGTGTGCAAATCGCGAGCCCTGCTGGTGTCCACGGCCGGAGGTTGTGTGGCCGATGCGCATTGCGGCGGGGGAGTTTGGCGAGAACGTTCCGGCGCGGGATTTGTTGGTGTCGCCGGATCATACGATTTATGTCGATAATGTGCTGATCCCGGCGAAGTATCTGCTGAATGGCACGACGATCTGTCAGGTGCAGCGGCGGCGCGTGGTGTATCACCACGTCGAGTTGGCCGAGCACGACGTTGTATTGACGGGAGGACTGCCGACGGAGACCTATCTGGACACCGGCGACCGGGCGAAATTCTCCGGCGCGACGGTGATCGCCCTGCATCCTGATTCCTCGGTCCGGGTGTTGGATGTAATCGGCTGTGCACCACTGATCGTGACCGGCCCGCAACTCGCTGCCGTGCGCGAGCGTGTCGAAGCACAAGCGGAGGTGTTGCGGCCGGGCCGGACGGTCGCGCGACGCCGCGCCTATCGGTAATCCAACCGATGACATGGAGCACCGTCCGATCAGGTTGACCCGCTACCCACCGGCGTCATTTCGAGCGAAGCGAAGCAATCTCGATGCGCCCCTGATGGAGATTGCTGCCCTTCGCCCGTAATGACAGGGGCTGGATCTGTGCCGGTTCGATCTGATTGGAAGGCGCCCTGATACCAACGGTCTTAGCGATTGACCGACGGAAACACCGTTTCAATGTCATTGCCCGCCTCGTGCGGGCCACCTGAACCAGCACTGTGCGGCCCAAGCCGGCCCGAACGAGCAGGGCCATGACGATTTGGGTGAGAGTCGATGGTAAGGACGGTTGGTCTAAGTCCCGCTTTTCGCAAGCACAGGACCGCGAATGCCAATTCACCAGGAGTTGCTCCATCCGTCGAAACAATCGACCGACCGAGCCGCCATGTCGACGTCGTGCACCGGCCCCGCCTTCGCAAGAGCAGGCTTCATCCAGACCATCCAAGCCTGGGCCGCACCGCACGCCACCAGGCGATAGCCATTGTATCAAAGAGACTCGCTGGCAGCGCCAATGCCACTCCATCCGCGCAGCGCGGTCAGCGTCGATCAACCCGTATTCGCAATCCGATGCAGAACTGCACTCGCTTCCAGTCAGCATGGATGCCGTCCACGGCAGGCCACCCATAACCACGTGGCAGCTGCAACGCGAAACCGGCGACCCAAAGTAATACAATTCCATACTGCATTATTTCGTTACATTACTTTGTCGCTGCCGCGCGATGAAACTCCTGCCACAACCGCAACCGGGAAATATACGTTGGCCGGGATCGATCAAATATGGTTGACTACCCCGCCCAGCGGCCTCACGCTGCCCGGTGCAAGGTGGCCAAATGCCGGCACGTTTGGCATGACCCGCGGGGCGACCTCGCGGACACTACATATCAGCCGGAATCGGCTCGGGGAGTTCATGAATGGCGAAACGTATAATCGCCGGTCTGGGTGGGTTGTTGTGTCTCGCATTGCTGGCGGTATGGCAACTTACCCCGGGCGGCAGCGTGCCGACGGCGCATGCACAAAGTGCCCCTGCTGAGGTTCCGGTGACCGCTGGAGTGGTCACCGCGCAGGATGTGCCGGAATACCTGCAAGGGATCGGCTCGGTGCAGGCGTTCAACGCCGTGGCGGTCAAGAGCCGGGCCGACGGGGCCATCGTCAAGGTCGCATTCACCGAGGGCCAGGAGGTCCAGAAGGGCGACCTGCTGTTCCAGATCGACCCCGCGCCCTATCAGGCCGCTCTGGCTCTGGCGACCGCCAATAAGGAAAAGGACGAGGCGCAGCTCGCCACCGCGCAGGCCGATCTCGTCCGTTATGGCAAGCTGGTTGGCTCCGGCTACCAGACGAGGCAAAGCTTCGAGCAACAGCAAGGCATGGTGGCGCAGTTCCAGGCTGCAATCAAAGGCGATCAGGCGCAGATCGATACGGCCCAGATTAATCTTGGCTATACCGACATCCGCGCACCGATCGACGGCCGCCTCGGCGCCCGCCTGGTCGATGCCGGCAATCTTGTGCGCGCGACCGACAATGTCTCCCTGGTCTCGATCACCCAGTTGAAGCCGATTTTTGTCAGCTTCACGCTGCCCCAGGACAACCTCGATCCGATCCGGCAAGAGCAAAAGAAAGCGCTGCTTGATGTTGTCGCTCTGGCGAGCGATGGGCAAACCCAGCTCGGCGCCGGCAAACTCACCCTGATCGACAACATGATCGACCAAACGACCGGCACAATTCACCTGAAGGCAACGTTCCCCAACACCGACGAGCGCCTGTGGCCCGGAGAGTTCGTCAATCTCCGTCTGGTCCTTCGGGTCCGGCACGATGTCGCCACGGTGCCGGCGCAGACCGTGCAGGATGGTCCGGACGGTCACTACGCCTATGTCATCGGCAACAATGGCACGGTTGAACGGCGGACGGTGCAGGTCTCGGCGGTGCAGAACGGAATAGCGGTGATCGACAAAGGCCTCACGCCGGGTGAGCGCATTGTGGTGGATGGCCAATACCGGTTGACGGATGGCGCGCGGGTCCGGGCGCTGGCACCAAAACCAGCCGGTGCGGCGGGCTGAATCCGGGGAACACAGATGAGCATTTCGGAACCCTTCATTCGCCGCCCGATCGCCACCTCACTGCTTATGCTGGGCGTGCTGGTATTTGGTATCGTCGCTTACGGGCTGCTGCCGATTGCCGCGTTGCCGCAGGTCGACTTCCCGACCATTACAGTGACCGCCAGTTATCCGGGTGCCAGCCCGTCGACCATGGCGTCGTCGATCGCCACGCCGCTCGAGCAGCAGTTCACTGCGATCCCCTCGCTGGCGCAGATGACCTCATTGAGCGGCACCGGGACGACGACAATCACCCTGCAATTCGACCTCAATCGCGACATCGATGGCGCAGCGGAAGATGTGCTGACCGCGATGAACGCCGCGAGCGGATTGCTGCCGAAAGACCTGCCGAACCCGCCGACCTACAAGAAGGTCAACCCGGCCGATTTTCCGGTGTTGATCTATGCGGCTTATTCCGACGCCGTGCCGGCCTATAAACTCGACGACTACGCCTACACAATTCTGGCGCAGCAGCTTTCGACGGTGCCCGGCGTGTCGCAGGTCTCGGTATTCGGTCAGAAGCAATATGCCGCACGGGTCGAGATCAATCCTGGCGCACTCGCGGCACACGGCGTCGGGCTGGAGGATGTGCGCAACGCGTTGGTCGCGGCAACCGTCAATGGTCCGAAAGGCGAGATCGAGGGCGCCCATCAGTCCACCGCGCTCGACACCAACGACCAACTGTTCAATGCGTCGCAGTACGGCAACGTCATCATCACGTATCGCAACGGCGCGCCGATGCGGGTCAAGGACGTCGGCGAGGCGGTCGACTCGGTGCAAAACATGTACGTCGGTGCCTGGTTCGATAATCAGCCGGCCGAAGGCATCGCGGTCCAGCGTGCACCCGGCACCAACACGATCGAACTGGTAAACCGCATCAAGGCGATGATGCCGCATCTTGAGCAATCGATCCCACCGTCGGTGCATATTGCGCTGATGTCCGACCGCTCGCTGGTGACGCAAGCCGCGGTGCATGACGTGCAGATCACCATGATCATTACCATTGCTCTGGTCGTGCTGGTGATTTTCATCTTCTTGCGCACCGTGTGGGCGACCATTATCCCGAGCATGGCGGTGCCGTTGTCGTTGCTTGCGACCACCGGCACGATGTACGCCGCGGGCTTCAGCCTCGACAATATTTCGCTGATGGCGCTGACCATCTCGGTTGGCTTCGTGGTCGACGACGCGATCGTCATGATCGAGAACATCGTGCGTTACATCGAAATGGGCGAGCGGCCGCTACAGGCGGCGTTGCGCGGCGCCGGCCAGATCGGCTTCACCATCATTTCAATTACGTTCTCGCTGATCGCGGTGTTCATTCCTCTGTTCTTCATGGGCGGCATCATCGGCCGGCTGTTCCGCGAATTCGCCATTACGGTTTCGGTCGCGGTGGTCGCCTCGGCGGTGGTATCGCTGACGCTGACGCCTGTGCTTTGCTCACTGTTCCTGAAGCACCAGGACGCCAGCGAAGTTGGCCGGATCAGCCGAATGTTCGAACGTTTCTTCACCTGGCTCGTCGGCACATATGGCCGCGGTCTGCACTTCGTGTTCCGGCACCAGTTTCTGACGCTGCTGACCACGCTGACATTGATCGTGGTCACCGGGGTGCTGTACGTGGCAATTCCCAAAGGCTTTTTCCCACAGCAAGACACCGGCTTCATCTTTGGTGAGGTGGACACGCGACAGGACGACTCGTATGCCTCGACGATCGCCATCGCGCATCAGATTGTGGATATCGTCAGACAGGATCCAGCGGTGCAAGGTGTCCTCATGTTGGGCGGCGCCTATGCTTACAATCCGACGGAAAACAATGCCCGCGTGTTCATGCAATTGAAGCCGTTCGATGAGCGCGACGTTTCGGCCGATCAGGTCATCCAGCGGCTACGCGGCAAGGTTGCCCAGGTGCAGGGCGCCAAATTCTTCATGCAGGCAGGCCAGGACATCAATATCGGCGGCCGGTTGAGCCGCACGCAATACCAATACACGCTGACCGACACCGATCTCGACGAGCTCAATCACTGGGCGCCGATCCTCGAGCGCGAGATGCGCAAGTTGTCGACCTTGCAGGACGTGGCATCCGATCAGCAGGTCGCCGCGCCGCATATTGAAATCACGGTTGACCGCGATGTCGCCTCGCGTCTTGGGTTGTCGGCGTCGGTCATCGACCAGACGCTGTATGACGCCTTCGGTCAGCGCCAGGTGGCGGTGATCTACAAGGCGACCAATCAGTACCGTGTTGTGCTGGAGATCGCACCGCAATTCCGTGACGATCCGACGACGTTGTCGAAGATCTATGTCGCATCGGCGACGGGCGCCCAGGTGCCGCTGAGTGCGTTTGCGCACCTTACTCCGAAACTTGAGTCGCTGTCGGAAAGCCACCAGGGACAGTTCCCGGCGATCACTCTGTCATTCAATTTGGCGCCAGGCACGGCGCTTGGCCAGGCGGTCGACAGCATCAACGACCTTGTCGCGCAGTTGCGGGTTCCGCCGACGGTAAATCTGTCGTTTCAGGGCACCGCGCAGGCGTTCCAGGCGTCGTTGTCCTCGATGCCGTTGCTGGTCCTGGCAGCAATCCTGGTGGTCTACATTGTGTTGGGTGTGCTGTACGAAAGTTACATCCATCCGATCACGATTTTGTCCGCGCTGCCGTCCGCCGGTGTCGGTGCCTTGGTGATGTTGATACTGTGCGGTTACGATTTGTCGGTGATTGCCATCATCGGCATCATTCTGCTGATCGGCATCGTCAAAAAGAATGCCATCATGATGATCGATTTCGCTTTGAACGCGGAACGGAACGACGGCAAGAGTCCGCGTGAAGCAATCCATGAGGCATGCCTGCTACGCTTCCGCCCGATCATGATGACGACGTTTGCCGCGTTGTTCGGCGCGATGCCGATCGCGTTTGGTCACGGCGCGGGCTCCGAACTGCGTCGGCCGCTTGGCATCGCCATCATCGGTGGCTTGCTGGTGTCGCAATGGCTGACGCTGTACACAACGCCGATCATTTATCTGTATCTGGAGCGGGCGAGTCGCTGGCTCGGCCGCTCGCATCGGCCATCGCGGGTTGCCGACGTGCTATCCGAAGTGCCATCGGGACAAACCGTGCGGGACCACCAGGGCGCGGAGTGAACCTGACGTGCGGCGGTGCAACATGACAGCAAAAACATAACAATCTTGTAGCGGATGCGCTGCAATCCGATACCCGCGCCCACTGTTTCGTTTCTTGTACGGCATGGCATGGCGCCGTTTTGATCAGAGCGTTCTCCGGTCAGGTTGCGCCCAGGCGCTTCCCTGTGGCCGATTTTGAGTCGGTTCAATCTGATTGGAAAGCGCTCCGGCGCCTGCGCGCCGTGTCCGGGCCGGTCGAGCGAGGCGCGCATCAGCCCGTCGGCTTGATGGCATAAGGCCAAACCCGTCGGTGATTGAACGATAATTCACTGCCGCTTCAGGCGACGCCCATGTTCGCGCCCAACATACGGTTTTGTTCGCTGCTGGCGCCGCCAGCCTGGCCCAGTACCGTCCAGTGAACGTGCCGTCCAGTCAACATACCGTCCAGTCAACCCGCTGGAGAGGCCAATGGATACCTTATTGCGAGAACCCGACGACATCGCCCACTCGCAAAAGTCTGACGAGCTGTCGTGGGACGCCCCAACCGGGATCCTCACACATGAACCAGAGCGGGCCGAGCCCGGGGCGAAGCATGTATGGCCCGAAGTCACCGGCAATGCGACGCCAACCTATCTGCATGCCGGGGTCGTGGTTGCGGCTGCCGCCGGCTACGCATGGTTCCTGTTGGCATTCTGGGCGGCATTCTGGGGCTATGGCTATATGATGCTGGCGCTCGCCGTCGCGACGTTGATCAGCGTGACGATGCTCGGTCTCATGGCGGGTGGCGGCGCCGGTGGGCGCAATGTATCGCAGTGGCAGCGGCCCTGGCACTCGTTCCAGGAGTTCCTCGGCGGTGAGGTCGAGGTCTGGGGCGCCCGCGTTTCCGGCAAGGAGGCGTTTATCCAACTAACGGCGATGTCGTGGTTGTTGGCGGGCCTTGCGACGGCGTTTGCTGTGATCATCGCGCTGGTGCGTACCACGTGATCTGGCCCACCTGATCTGGCCCGCCTGATCTGGCCCATGGGAGGTGCCGTAACTGCCGGCGCAAAGCGTGCCATTGCCGCTCAGCATCGATGAAGCACGGGCGGTGCAGCGCGGGTTGCATGTGGCCACACAGTCATGGCGGGCGCGGCGACGCAATGCCCGTTTCCAGGTAGCCAAAGATTACTTCGCTTCGCTTCATGCTGGCAAAGTCGCGCAGCCGGGCCGCCCGGATCGACCTGTATCAAGGCGGCAGCGGCAAATTGCCGGGCTGACGCCGACCACGCGCGACATTTCCTTCCGCGTCATGGCCGGCTATGACGGACCCGAGGAAGCGTGCGTCACTCTTTTCATATGCGCTGGTATCAGCGTCCTCCGCAGCCATGGAGGCGCACGCGGGCGGGAACAGCAAGATCGACCCCCGATGGAACTGATTGCCGGCGCGGGATATTCGTCGATGATGCTGTCCCCGTACGAATTCGACCCGGCCCGCTCTCCCGGATGCGCCGTTTTGGCCGGTCGCTGCCAACCGGCCAAAACGGTGCGGGCCGGCTGATGTCTGCCAGCATCGCGTTACCGGCCGAGCCGACCGATGGACTGCCCATCCCGCAGCGCTACTGGGGCATTCTGACCATTGCTCTGGGGCTGACGATGGCGGTGCTGGATGGAGCTATTGCCAATGTGGCACTGCCCACGATCGCCAGCGATCTGAACACCAGCGCGGCGAACTCAATTTGGGTGGTGAATGCCTATCAGCTGGCGGTGACCATCTCCTTGCTGCCGTTGTCGTCGCTGGGCGACATTTTCGGCTATCGGCGGGTCTATCAGTGGGGGTTGGTGGCGTTCACGGTAGCCTCGTTTGGTTGCGCGCTGTCGTGGTCGCTGCCTACGTTGGCGGCGGCTCGGGTATTCCAGGGGTTTGGCGCCGCCGGCATCATGAGCGTGAACGGCGCCCTGGTGCGCGCCATCTACCCGCGTCGTTGGATCGGCCGCGGGCTGGGCATTAACGCGACGATCGGCTCGATTGCCTCGGCGGCAGGCCCGACCGCTGCGGCCGCCATCCTGTCGGTGGCCAACTGGCCCTGGCTGTTCGCCATCAACGTGCCGCTCGGCTGCGTCGCGGTCGCCATCGCCTGGCGAGCACTGCCGGCAACGCCCAGCTCCGGCGTCAGGTTCGATGTGCCCGCCGCGTTGATGAGCGCGATCAGTCTGGGCGTGCTGATCACGGCGATCGATGGGGTCGGCCATGGCGAGCGCACCGAATGGGTGATCCTTCAGGCGGTGGTCGCTCTGGCGGTGGGCGCGGTCCTGGTGACGCGCGAGTTGAGCCGCAGTTCGCCGCTGGTGCCGGTGGACCTGATGCGGATCCCAGTGTTCGCGCTGTCGATCTGCACCTCGATCTGCGCGTTTACTGCGCAGTCGATGGCGATGGTGTCGCTGCCGTTTCTGTTCGAGAGCACGTTGGGACTGGGCCAGGTGAAGACCGGGTTGCTGATGACGCCTTGGCCGCTGGTGGTGGCGCTGATTGCGCCGTTCACGGGCCGGCTGGCGGACCGCTATCCGGTGGGGATTTTGAGTGGAGCAGGCCTGAGCGTGCTGGCGATCGGGTTGGGGCTGGTCAGTTTGCTACCGGCGCATCCGAATACCTGGGATATTGCGTGGCGGATGCTGATTTGCGGGTTTGGCTTCGGGTTCTTCAATACGCCGAACAACCGGGCGATCATCATATCGGCACCGAGCCGGCGGTCGGGTGGGGCATCGGGGATGCAGGCCTCGGCTCGGCTGGTCGGGCAGACCGTGGGGGCATCGCTGGTGGCGCTGGTGTTCGGGCTGTTTCCGGTGAATGGGACGACGATTACGACGCTGTGCGGGGCGGCGATTGCGGTGGCGGCGGCGGGGGTGAGTATGCTGCGGATGATGGAGAGGTAGGGGAGGCGGCTTGGCAGCCTGGCATTCCGTTGCGTTTGGCCGACGGTTTGACGGGCGTCATTCCCGTATGCCCCCGGAGCCGAGGCCCCATCTCAACGGCACGCCCCTTCGATCCGCTGGGCATTCTCAATTTGACGTTCGATGACTTCGGTCGACACATTGAATTCCTCGGCGATCGCAACGTTATCTCGACCGTCGTCTTGCATGGATAGAATCTCATTTACCGGGGCCAGGAATTCGGCCGCGAACGCGCGACCCGCGGCTTGGCGGTACGCTGAACGCAATTCATTCACCGGAGCTCTCTGTGGGACTGGAAAGCAGACGACGTCGCCGATCCCACGGGCAATGCTGAACAGGTGCGATGCCTCCGCCTCAGCTGAACGCCCATGAGTGCGCAAATGCAGGTGGGCATCATCGCCATGGTGGCTCCGAAGCAGACGGATGCCATCGATAGGAGGCGCCAGGTCGAACTGCGTGCTTGCTCCTATCGCCTGCGCAAGACGCAAGAATGTCTCGAACCGACGTGTCTGATCAAAGCCGAGCTGCCGGCGAAGGGCGCGGGCGCGACGGTAGCCGCGTGCCCAACTCGCTTCGCCGGGACGATCTGGAACCTGACCGGCGACAGCGACCGCGGCGCTCTGAAGCTCTCCGACCCGAGATTTATTCGACGCTCTACCCTCGACCTTCTTTACCCAATCAACGAGCCGGAGGCAGTTCTTAGGGCGGGCGCCTCCCAAAAACTCGGTCAACGGTTCGCCTTCAAATAGTTCGGATGATTGCTCGATTGAATGAGCGGCCGACTCATCGATATTATACGGGTCAAGGCGAAGTGCTCCGGCCGCCTCGCAGAACGACGCCTCAGCTACATCCTCGCGCGACGCTTTGACCCTGGCCCAACGCAGCACAGCACTCGTCGGAGCAACGCCTTTCGCCTCCAGGCGACCAAGCACGAATTCGATGAACTCACTTAACTGAGCCTCGGCATCCGGTCGCGTCATTACCTGTGATGAGCCAGCCCAAAAGCGTATATCTGGATTTGTATAGATCCGTTGTTCAGACGATATCTCGAAAGCCGCTCCATCGTACGCCATTCGGACGTCCGGAATGGCATAACCACTGCGATATCGGAAAAACGACAGGAAATTGTCGCGTCCCCGAACAATGTCCACCAGTCGTGCGCCAGCCCCTCGGTGAGAGCATAAAGAGGGACTGTGATGTGATCGACCGATTTGGTCCCTTGCAGATGAAGGTAGATATTTTGCTGATCCAGCCACAAACGCAAATCAGCGACCGTTGCCCGTTCTTCGGGCGCAAGGTTAGTCGCATCGTCTTGCCACTCAGCCGAATACCGCAACTCGGTCTTCCTCTTCGATGGGCCAACCTTTATATTGGCCTTGAACACTGTTTACGCAGCGGCCAAACCAAAGCTGGCCACGTTCGTCTCTATGCCGGATGTGGTTTGGGAAGTCCTGGTCCGCCTCGTAGTAGCGCATCTGCCCCTTCATCAACGCGCCCTTGACCCATTCGGTGGCCACGGCTCGATCAGAGTTACTGGTGAGCGGGCATATCGTCGTAGTTTGTTTCTTCGGACGCGTGGCCCTGCCGTCAGGTCCCACGAAACCTGATGGCAGTCCGCCCCACCACCTCGTCTGCTTGTGCTCACCGCTCCCGACGTAGGATGCTGAAGCGATCTGGACCGCCGTCAGCGGCTATCGAGGCGGTAGTTGTTTCGGACGTTTGGCCATGCATGGTCCGACAGAGGGTTGTGAACCTGACGCAGTCTGAACGCGGAAAAGATAGGTGCTATTCAGGCACTGTCCAAGGTCCGATCCGCCCTCCCTACGCAAGGTCCGCAGTGAAAGTGCCCGTGCCCATCCCGCATCCCCCCGCCCTGATCGTCGCCGGGCCCACTGCCAGCGGCAAATCCGCGTTGGCGCTCGCCATGGCCCAGCGTGTTGACGGCACAATCATCAACGCTGACTCGATGCAGGTATACCGCGAACTTCGCATCCTGACCGCCCGCCCGACACGGGAAGACGAATCCCAGGCCCCGCATGCCCTCTACGGCATCAAACCAGCGGCCGAAGCCGGCAACGCCGCCTGGTGGCGCACCGAGGGCCTCGCCGCCATGCAATCCGCACGGGAACTGGGAAACATCCCCATCCTCACCGGCGGCACCGGCCTGTATTTCGCTGCTCTCACCCAGGGCCTCGCCGACATCCCGGAGCCCACCGCAGAGGCCCGCGCCGAAGCCCGTCGCCTGCTGGCCGAACGCGGCCCTGAGGCGCTGCATGCCGGCCTCGCCAAAGTTGACCCCGCCACCGCTGCCCGGATCAAACCCAACGACAGCCAGCGCATCGCCCGCGCCTGGGAGGTGTGGCGCAGCACCGGCATGGGCCTCGCCGCCTGGCAGCAGCGCAATTTGCCGCCGGCGCCGTGGCGGTTCTTCGCCATCCGCCTCGACCCGCCCCGCGAGGCCCTTCGCAATGCCATCGCCACCCGCTTCGCCGCCATGCTGGCCCTGGGCGCGGTCGAGGAAGTGCGCGCCTTGCTGGCACTCGACCTCGACCCCGCACTGCCGGCGATGCGGGCGCACGGCGTGCCCGAACTTTCCGCGTATTTGCGCGGCACGTTGTCGCTGGAGGACGCCGGACGGCGCACCGAACTGGTCACCGGGCAGTACACCAAACGCCAGGCGACATGGTTCCGGCATCATGATCTCGCCGCCCCCGAAGCGTCGGAAATAATTCTTTCGCGATTCACTAACATTGCGCAATTATCGGAAAGAGTAATGGGAAAAATCATCGCGTTTATTCAAGGCCGGGATTGACGCATCGCAGTATCCGGCCTATCCACCCCGCTTCGCGAAAATTCACCCGCGTATCACAACGCTGCCAGACCGCGGCAATCCTGCCGCGGCCGATCAACGCAACCCACCAAGGAGCCGCCGAAATGTCGACCGCCGACCGTCTGCCAGGAGCCGAGATCCTTCTTCGCGCCCTGAAGGACCAGGGCGTCGAGGTTATCTTCGGCTATCCCGGTGGCGCCGTCCTGCCCATCTACGACGCGATTTTCAACCAGAACGCCATACGGCACATTCTGGTCCGCCAGGAAGGCGGCGCGGTGCATGCCGCCGAGGGCTACGCCCGTTCCACCGGCAAGGTCGGCGTCGTCCTGGTTACCTCCGGGCCCGGAGCGACCAATGCGGTCACCGGGTTGGCTGATGCGCTGATGGACAGTATTCCGGTGGTCTGCCTGACCGGCCAGGTGCCGACGCATCTGATCGGCAACGATGCGTTCCAGGAGGCCGACACCACCGGCATCACCCGGCCGGCGACCAAGCACAATTATTTGGTCAAGCGCTCCGAGGATCTGGCGCGCGTGGTGCACGAAGCGTTCTACGTCGCTCGCAGCGGACGGCCCGGTCCGGTGGTGATCGACCTGCCGAAGGATATTCTGATCGGCCCAGCGCCGTACACCGAGGCGATGCTCGGCCACCCCAGCTACCGCCCGCGTACCGAGCCGGACCTGGCCCAGATCCGCCGCGCCGTGACATTGCTGAAACAAGCGAAACGGCCAATCATTTATGCTGGCGGTGGGGTCATCAATTCCGGCCCGCATGCGTCGGAGAGCCTGCGTCGGCTGATCTCCGCCACCGGCTTTCCGGTGACCAACACGTTGATGGGTCTGGGATCCTGTCCCGCCTCCGATCCTCGGTTTCTCGGCATGCTGGGGATGCACGGAACCTATGAAGCGAACCTCGCGATGCATGGCTGCGACGTCATGCTGGCGATCGGTGCGCGGTTCGACGACCGCGTCACCGGGCGGCTGAACGCGTTCAGCCAGGGATCTCGCAAGATCCATATCGACATCGATCCGTCGTCACTGAACAAGAACGTTCAGGTTGACATCGCCATCGTTTCCGACGCCGGCAAAGGCATCGACGCGTTGCTGGCCGCCTGGAAAGACGATCCGACGCCGGTCGATGCGCCTGCGCTGACCTCGTGGTGGCGCCAGATCGACGAATGGCGCGAGCGGAAGTGCCTCGCCTACACGCAGGACATGACGCCTGGGGCGATCATTCGCCCGCAATATGCAATCCAACGCTTGTACGACATCACCCGCGCGGTGAAGCAGGAAATCTTCATCACCACCGAGGTTGGCCAGCATCAAATGTGGGCTGCGCAATACTTCCATTTCGACCGGCCCAATCACTGGATGACCTCCGGCGGGCTCGGCACCATGGGCTATGGCCTGCCGGCCGCGATGGGCGTGCAGGTGGCACATCCTGACGCACTGGTCATCGATATTGCCGGCGAGGCCTCGGTGCTGATGAACATCCAGGAAATGGGAACTCTGGCGCAATATCGATTGCCGGTGAAAGTGTTCATCCTCAACAACGAATATATGGGGATGGTGCGCCAGTGGCAGGAGTTGCTGCATGGTGGGCGGTATTCGGAAAGTTACAGCGCCGCGCTGCCGGATTTCGTGAAATTGGCGGACGCATTCCATGCCAAGGGCCTGCGCGCGAAGTCGGTCGACGAACTGGACGCGGTGATCCATGAGATGCTGGCCAGCGATACCGCCGTCATTGCCGACATCGCGGTCGATCCCAAGGAAAACTGCTTCCCGATGATCCCCAGCGGTGCGGCGCATAATGAAATGATCCTCGGCGTCGGTTCCGAGGGCGAGGCTGCCGCGATCACCGATCAGGGCCTCGTTCTGGTCTGAATTTCCCGCATCGTCATGGCCTCCCCTGGCCTGGCCAGGGGACCTCGGGCCATCGCCCTCGTCCACGTGCGATCAAGACGGATTGAACCCCATGTCTGGCCAAACTACCCGCACCGCCACAATCTCGGTGCTTGTCGACAACGAACCCGGCATCCTGGCCCGGGTCATCGGCCTGTTCACCGGCCGCGGCTATAACATCGACAGCCTCACTGTCGCCGCGGTCGAGGCGGAAGGCGCCACCAGCCGCATCAACATCGTCACCTCGGGCACGCCGATGGTGATTACTCAGATCAAGGCACAACTCGATCGTTTGGTGCAGGTGCACCGTGTGTCCGACCTGACCGAGGAAGGGCCGCACGTCGCCCGCGAAATGGCGTTGGTCAAAGTCGTCGGCACCGGCGAAAAGCGCGTCGAGGCCTTGCGCATTGCCGAAACGTTCCGCGCCCGGGTGGTCGACACCACCACCGGCAGTTTCGTCTTCGAAATCACCGGCGCGTCCGAGAAACTTGACGCCTTCATCGACCTGATGCGCGACCTGGGTCTCGCCGAGGTCTCCCGCACCGGGGTCGCCGCGTTGGCGCGCGGCGCCCGCACCATCTCCACGCTTCACTCCGATTGCTGAAAAGGAACCAGACCATGCGCGTCTATTATGATCGCGACGCCGACGTGAACCTGATCAAGGGCAAGAACGTCGCCATCATCGGCTATGGCAGCCAGGGCCACGCCCATGCCAACAATCTGAAGGACAGCGGGGCGAAGAACCTCGCCGTTGGCCTGAGGCCCGGATCGGGCGGCGTGGCAAAAGCCGAGACGGCGGGCCTGAAAGTCATGGATCCGGCCGACTGCGCCAAATGGGCCGATGTCGTGATGGTGCTGACCCCGGATGAGGGCCAGGGCGATCTGTATCGCGACAAACTGCACGCCAACATGAAGTCCGGCGCAGCGATGGCCTTCGCGCATGGGTTGAACGTACATTTCAATTTGCTCGATCCGCGGCCCGACATCGACGTGTTCATGATTGCGCCGAAAGGGCCTGGCCACACGGTGCGTAGCGAGTATCAGCGCGGCGGCGGTGTGCCCTGCCTCGTTGCGGTGGCGCAGAACCCATCCGGCAATGCGCTGGAGGTGGCACTGTCCTATGCTTCGGCGATCGGCGGCGGCCGTGCCGGCATCATCGAAACAACCTTCAAGGAAGAATGCGAAACCGATCTGTTCGGCGAGCAGGTCGTGCTGTGCGGCGGGCTCGTGGAACTGATCAAGGGCGGCTATGAGACGCTGGTGGAGGCCGGTTACGCTCCCGAAATGGCCTATTTCGAATGCCTGCATGAGGTCAAGCTGATCGTCGACCTGATTTATGAAGGCGGCATCGCCAACATGAACTATTCGATCAGCAACACGGCCGAGTATGGGGAATACGTTTCGGGCCCGCGGATCGTTACCGCCGAGACGCGGGCGGAAATGAAGCGCGTGCTGACCGACATCCAATCCGGCCGGTTTGCGCGTGACTGGATGCTGGAGAACAAGGTGAACCAGTCCAGCTTCAAGGCCATGCGACGGAGGCTGTCCGAGCATCCGATCGAACAGATCGGCGAAAAACTGCGCGCGATGATGCCGTGGATCGCCAAGAACGCTCTGGTCGACAAGAGCCGAAACTGAATCCAAGACCAAATGAAGTGATCGATGGGAACGAACAGAACACGTCATCAAGCCCCCGCCGCGTCATCACCGGGCTCGTCCCGGTGATGACGCGGCACAATGCGGGGTTGGATCGCCGTAACCGGTGCCCATCCGTGCAGGTGAGCCGAACGATGCGTTCCCAGATCGTTGCGCACCCTGGACGACGCTTGCCTGTGCCTCAACTCCAGAACTATCACAAAGGACGTAAAGCACACCGAGGACACGAAAAGGGCTGGGATTCCCGGGAAAGCTTCGTGCCCTTGGTGATCTTTTCTTCCTTTGTGATAAATCGGACGTCAGCCCAGACGCGTACCACTCCGTCATCCCACCCATGCTGACCGCGTTCGCCAGCCAGGCCGACCGTGCGGCCCCAACTGACGACCTCCGCTCTGCCGTTTGGATCGACCTCTACGACCCGACCGAAACTGAAATCACTGCCGTCACGGAAGCAACCGGCCTGCGCGTCCCCAGCAATGCTGAGGTCAGCGAAATTGAAGCCTCCAGCCGCCTCGTTTTGCGCGGCAACGTGCTTTACCTCAGCATGCCGCTACTGACTATGGAGGGCGGCCCACGCGTGGTGTCAGCCGGTTTCGTCCTGTCTGCGGAACGGCTGCTGACGGTGCGGTTCGCTCCCAGTCTGGTGTTCGACGCCTATACCACGCGCATTCAATCCGGAGATGTTCCGTACCACAGTGGCGCCCACATCCTGATCGGGCTGCTTGGCGCGATCATCGACCGACAGGCCGATGCGATGGAGCGCATCCACGCCGATTTCGACAAGATCTCGCGTCGCATTTTCGCTCTGGCCGGCAAGGAACGCGCCGGCCGCAAGATCGAAGACCGCATCCTGCGTAACACGCTGGCGGAGCTTGGCCACATCGGCGACCAGATCTCCAACATCCGCGAAATTCAACTGGGCGCCGCCCTGCTGCTGCCGTTTATCGAGACAAACACCGCCGACTGGCTGCCGGCCGAGCTTCACGGCGGCCTGGTAACATTGCGGGATGATATCGGTTCGCTGCGCGATTTCGACGAGCATTTGACGAACAAACTGCAGTTCCTGCTCGACGCAACTTTGGGATTCATCAACATTGCACAGAACGACGTTATGAAGGTGATGACCATTGCCTCGGTCGTCGGCATTCCGCCGGTACTGGTTGCCGGTGTCTATGGCATGAACTTCAAGAACATCCATGAATATGATTGGGCCTGGGGTTACCCGTACGCCCTGGCTCTGATCGTCATCACGGCGCTGCTGCCGCTGATCTGGTTCAAGTGGAAGGACTGGAT
>JBEKQQ010000046.1:0-39508 GCA_049519555.1 Acetobacteraceae bacterium | reverse complement strand
GCCGCTGCTGTATCTTTACGGTTGCGCCGTGGGTATTTTCGGCGGGTTTATTGTCTCGGTGGCAATGCTCAATCTTTCGCCGCGCGGCTTCATCGACGAGATCTCGTCGGCCGTCGCAGGCGGACAGGTCGTGTTCGGGTTGATCAAGAGTGTCGCTTTTGGGGCACTGATCGCCATCGTTGGGTGCCGCGCCGGCCTGCGTGCCGGACGGAGTGCCGCCGACGTTGGTCAGGCGGCGACGAAGGCGGTGGTCGCCGGCATTATTGGCGTTATTGCGCTGGACGCCGTATTCGCGGTCTGTGCCAATGCGCTGGATTTCTGATCCGATGACCTCTGCAAGCGGCACAGCGAAACTGCGGGTGGCCGGCCTCGCCTTTGGCTATGGCGGCAACATTGTACAGCACGATGTCTCGTTCGAGGTTGGCGCGAATTCGATTTTTGCCGTCATGGGTGGCAGCGGTTGCGGCAAGAGCACGTTGATGAAGACCATGATCGGTCTGCTGAAACCCACCGCCGGATCGATTTATGTTGGCGATGAAGATTACTGGGGTGCGAGCGGGCAGCGCCGCACCGAAATCGGCCGGCGCTTCGGCGTGGTTTTTCAAAGCGGAGCACTCTGGAGTTCAATGACTGTCGAGGAAAATGTCGCCTTATCACCGCGGATGTTTACCAGCCTGGACGATGCTTCGATCAAGGCGCTGGCTCAATTGAAATTGTCGTTGGCCGGTCTCGATATCGACCCTTCGACCATGCCGGCGGAACTCAGCGGCGGCATGCGCCGGCGCGTCGCCATTGCACGCGCGTTGTCGCTCGATCCCGACGTGCTGTTTTTGGACGAACCGTCGGCTGGCCTGGATCCGATTGCCGCCAAACGCCTCGACGATCTGATCCTGGACTTGCGAGACGGCTTCGGTGTCACCGTGATCTTGGTCAGCCACGAACTGCCCAGTTTGTTGGGCATATGTGATGATGGTATTTTCCTGGACGCCGAGGCGAAAACCGCGATTGCCAAGGGCTCGCCGCGCAAGCTGCGCGATACCAGCGACCACCCGACGGTACGGGCCTTCATGCATCGGGAGCGGCCATCGGACGAGCACAGGTACCACGGGGTCAGCGATGGCGATCACTAAATCCACGGCAGTTGGCGCGTTCGTATTCGGCGCTCTCGCACTGGGCGTGGTCGCAATTCTTATGTTCGCGGGGTCCAGCTTCTTCACGCCCAAACTGCGAGTTGTGGCATTCTTCCAGGATTCGGTCGCGGGCCTGACCGTCGGCTCACCGGTGACCTTGCGCGGCGTCAAGGTTGGTTCAGTGCAAAGCCTTAAGGTTAACCTCAAATTGCCCGACATGGTTCCGGTCATCCGGGTTTATATGGATATCCAGCCTGGTCAGGTGTCATGGACCGGCGGCTCGAGCAGCGCGGATGTTGCTGATCTGGAATTGGCCGTGAAAACCGGGCTGCGGGCGCAACTGTCGACGCAGAGTCTCGTGACCGGGCAGGTCAGTGTCAGCCTCGACTTTCATCCCGATACGCCCGCGACGCTGATCGGCGGTGGCGGCGCGCTTGAGATACCGACAATTCCCTCCGATTTTCAACGGATCAAGGATCAAATTGCCGAGCTGAAACTGGCCGACCTGGCAGAAAAGGCGCGCACCGCGCTAACCGGTATCAATCATATCGTTGGCGAACTTAATGGCAAACTTGGCCCGCTGGCGGACAGCCTGCGGCAGACCTCGGACGATGTCCGAACCACGCTGGACACGACGTCCGAAGCCGTGCGCCAGTTGCAACGCGATGCCTCCCGGACGTTGGACTCGGTGGACCATCTTGCCAACACCACCGAAAATCAAGTGCTTGCCTCCGGCAAAGACATCGACCGGGTGGCAGCGACCGCCGACCACGCTGCGACGGAGGCAGCAAAAGTAGCGGCCAATCTGAATGATTTGACCGCGCCGCGATCGCCAATGCGCGACAATCTGGAAGCGACTCTCCGCGACCTTGCGGCCAGTGCGAGCTCGCTGCGAAATTTCAGTCATGACGTGGAGCGGAATCCGAACGTCATTTTGCTCGGCCGCGCCTCACGATAATGCGGCGATACTGCGGGCGCCCTATGGGTTCCGCATGAGCCCTATGACGGATATTTAAGGATCCGCCCATGGATCGTATATCGACCGTGTCCGGACAATCATCCGGTGATGGGCAGCCCTGGCCGGCTGTGGCGAATTCACGTCGTTTGGCTGACTAATCAAAGCGATGCACCGAAAATCTACCTGTCGCGTGGGATCATTGCAAAATTCATCTGCCGTTCCGGAATATTGAATTGCGATTATTCCGTGAGACCGCAATTGCCGACCTGTCGGAACCAATCGTCATCGCAACCGTTTTTGCGGCATGGTTCGGTGAGCGATCTTCGCTCACCCTCAGTTCAATGGAGAACACGAGATGAGCAGAATTGCAACGGCTGCGGCTACGGTTCTTACCCTGACAGCGGGAACTGCCCTGGCTCAGACCACGACCGAGACGACGACCACTCAGTCGACCGCTCCGTACACCGTTGCGGTTCCGGCTCCGGTTGCACCGCCGGCCGTGGTTTCGCAAACGACCACTCAACGAACGGTCGATGGCAGCGGCGTGGTGACGGACCATAGCAGGACGGTCACGACTGGTACCTCGGTCGGCCCGTACGGCGATACCACAACGACCCGGCGGACCGTGGAGACCACGACAAGCCATTAGTATGCCTTGGTATTGTGGTTGCAATTCGTTAGAAATCCAGAATTACGGGAATGATCCAATGACCGAAATGACATCGCGACCCGGCTTGATCGCCGGCGCTATACTGGCTGGATGCCTGCTGGCACAGGCCGGATGTGCCCCGACCCCGCCTCCGTTTACCCGAACGGTGTCCACGGAGCAGGTCACCATGACAACGCCGCTTCCGCCACCTCCACAGATGACGACGACCACGACCACGGAGGACGCCGCCCCATCGGACAATTTTGACTCTGGGAGCAGGCTCGCAACTGCGCACCACAGTTGGTCGCGGGATAACGATGACGTGGACGAGGAAAGCGAAACGACCATTGTCCCGACCGTTCCGGCACAACCGCAAACGACGACCCGGACCACGACGCAGACACAGCAGTTTCAGCAGCATTAATCTGAGCGGCCAGGATAATTTCAGTCAAAGGCAGCGGAAGCCAGGCGCAGCGTGAGGTATCCACCGAGCGCGGCGCCTGGCCTATGCTGTGTTAGAAATCAGCCGTCATTTCCAAAGGTGTCGGTACCCCATGCGTCGCCCACCGCAAGATCAGCGCGACAGTGCCTCGATCGTGACGACCGATGTGCCCGCGCGCCTGGATCGGCTTCCCTGGGGATCGTTTCATCGGCTCGTGGTGGTGGCACTGGGAATTACCTGGATCCTCGACGGGCTGGAGGTCACCTTGGCAGGGTCGCTGGCCGGTGCGTTGCGCGAAAGTCGAGAATTGCATTTCTCCGCCGCCGAAGTTGGATTCGCCAGTAGCGCCTACGTGAGCGGCGCGGTGGCCGGCGCGGTATTCTTCGGATGGCTTACCGACCGTCTGGGCCGTAAGCGGCTGTTCAGCGTCACATTGTTGCTCTATCTGTTGGCCGCTGCCGGCACCGCCTTCACCTGGAACCTGGCCGGCTACGCAACGATGCGGTTTTTCACGGGAGCCGGGATCGGCGGTGAATTCAGCGCCATCAACTCTGCCATTCAGGAACTGATCCCGGCGCGGTTCCGCGGCCGAACCGATCTGGCGATCAACGGCAGTTATTGGATCGGCGCAGCGATCGGTGGTGGCGCCTCGCTCATATTGCTGGATCCGCATGTGATCGATCCGGAGTATGGCTGGCGCCTGGCTTACTTTCTCGGTGCAGCGATCGGCGTGCCCATCCTGCTGCTGCGCCGGTTCATTCCGGAAAGTCCGCGCTGGCTGCTGCTGCATGGCTTTGCCCACCGGGCTGAGGACGTGGTGCGAGAGATCGAAGCGCGTTTCGAGGCCGCGGGACATATATTACCTGCGGTGTTCAAGCGCATCGGATTACGCAATCGGGCCTTCACTCCATTCGCCGACGTGTTCACAACGCTGCTTCATCGTTATCCGCGCAGAACAGTACTGTGCCTCGGTCTGATGATTGCGCAGGCGTTCTTCTACAATGCAATATTCTTCACTTACGCCATGATGTTGACCGATTTCTACGGCGTGAGCGCCGACAAGGTTGGTCTCTACGTGCTGCCATTCGCCCTCGGCAACGTGTGCGGCCCGCTGCTTCTGGGCCCCTTGTTCGACACGATTGGGCGGAAACCGATGATCGCCTTTACCTATGCTGCCTCCGCCGTGCTCCTGCTGATCAGCGGGCTGCTGTTCCGTGCCGGCGTGCTGGACGCCACGACACAGACCCTGGCCTGGAGCGTCACGTTCTTCTTTGCATCCGCGGCGGCGTCGGCTGCCGGCCTGACGGTGGCGGAGAATTTCCCTCTGGAAGTCCGGGCGCTGGCGATCGCATTATTTTACGCGTTCGGCACGGGTCTTGGCGGCATAGTCGCACCGAGCCTGTTTGGGCTGCTGATCGAAAGCGGCTCGCGCGATCGCGTGCTGATGGGCTATCTGCTCGCCGGTGTTCTCATGGCGCTGGCCGCCGGGCTTGCTGTGTGGCTTGGCGAACGCACCGAGCGCCGTTCGCTGGAGGACATCGCACCCCCGTTATCCTTGGTCGATCCGACGAAATAAACCTTACGACGGTGGCGAACCGGCGGCGGGTGCTGCTCCGCCGTCACCAATCACCGCGAATGGCGCCCAGAAGAACGGGTGCGCCGCCAAAGTCCCCGGCGACTTGACGGCGGCATCCAGCAAACTCAATTCGGCCTCGCGCATGGCCTCGGCCACGCCGGTGCCGCGTTTGGTCTGCATCCGGCGCAACGTGTCCGACACCAGATACGCCGCCGCCTGATCGTTGACCGACCAATGCGTCACCAGCATCGACCGCGCGCCCGAATAAAAGAAGGCCCGCGCCAGACCCGAAAGGCTCTCACCGGCTGTGCTGCCGCCCGGCCCACCGGAGTTGCAGGCCGACAGGATGACAAGGTCGGCATCCAAATTGAGGCCAAGAATACGATCCGTGGTCAGCATCGCGCCGGAGGCATCCGCCGCTCCGGGAGGCGCTGACGTAATGATCGCCGGCTGATCCTGGCAATGCAGCTCGGCGGGCAGCAACGCATGCGTCGAAAATTGCAGCGTACGATAATCCTTCAGTGGCATCCGCAGAACCGCGTCGGCGG
Source organism: Acetobacteraceae bacterium (assembly GCA_049519555.1). GTDB lineage: Bacteria > Pseudomonadota > Alphaproteobacteria > Acetobacterales > Acetobacteraceae > Rhodopila. The sequence continues at coordinate 34,205 of JBEKQQ010000046.1, read as the reverse complement.
TGAATGCCGGGCCCAGTAGCTCGTCCGATGTACTGGCACCCATGATCTGGCGCGCCGCGTCCAATTCTTTCAGGGTGTACGGCAGTGCCGGCAAACCAGCAAGCAATCTTGCGCTATCAGCGCAGGTGGCCCCCGGAAAACTGCGTTCCGCCTGAGCCAGCGTAATCGGGCGGAAGTTGCCGAAGCCGAACCAGGGACGAGTGGCACGCGATGTGCCGGCAATTTTGCGCAAGCTGACGAAATTGGCCGCCGCCGGTACGTCGGCAACAGCGAATTTCCGCACCAGCCAGGGCGCCGACGCCAGACCGTCAGGCTCCGCCGGACCGGTCAGCAACACGCCGAACGGCAAGGACAGCAGCGGCCCATCCGGCGCGATCACCAACGCCGTCACGCCATCCAGCGATTGTGCCACCCCGCCGAGCGTGTCGGTATAAAGTGTCCGGGCTCCGTTGATATCGAAACGCGGCAAGCCGGTCGCGGTCAATTCGATACCAGCACGAATTTGCCGAACCAGTTTCGCCATGTTCTCGGTGCCACCCGGAACCGGTGCCACGGTGATCGCTCCGGACGCGTTGCCGGCACGCAACAAAAAAACCCATCCGGCATGTTCGCTGAGCGTAATGGCCACGAAGGCCTCGTGTGGATGTAGCGCAGCGATCACGTCAGCCGCCGGCACTACCTGTTGCACCAGCTGACCATAGTTCGGCGCCGCCGCCTGCAACGCGGAATCGGCGTTGGCGACGGCCGCCTGGCCATCGGTAACCTGCTGATCGATCTGCGCCTGCGTCATTCCGCCCGGCGACGGTGCACCCTGCTGTCGCGCCGCCGCAATCGCGTCGCGTTGACCATACAATGCCGACAACTTGTCGCTGGCATCCTGCCAGGTGCGGATTGCCGCCGCAACTTTCGGATCACGTCCATTGGCGCGCAGCCTGGCACTCGCCTCGGCGATTTGTTGGGCGGTAATGCCGCCTTGTGCCACTTGCGCAGCCAGGAACATTTCGGCCAGCAGCGCCTGATCGTGGCCACCCGCTTCCGCCGCATAGGCACCGAGACACGGTGCGATCAATTCCGGGCCGATCCCGCTCTTCAACCCGATCAGCACCTGAACAGCGTCACGGCAGGCCGCGACAGCCGCGCCACTCCGCCCGTCACGCTGTAACGCCGCGGCACGCAACAATTCGGTCTCGGCCAAGGTCTTCGAGCCGGGCAAAGCCACCTCGAACCGTCCCGACGACCGCGCCAGATCGACTGCGGAGGTCGTGTTCGCCCCCTGGCTCGAGGCGGCGACGGCCAGCGTGCGATACAGTCGTCCGCTGAGCATCGGCTGGTCCACGCCATTGGCCCTGGCGAGGCCGATTGCTGAGGCGACCAAGGCTTCTGCCTCCGCGGAACGGCCAAGTTTGCCCAGGACCAAGGCGCGATTCCGACGGACCTCGATCAACCCGACCATCGCCTGTTCCGCTCTCGGATCCGCCAGCAGTTCGGGGTTGGGCCGCACCAGTCCCCCGCCCTGCTGGCCCGCGGAAATCCCAGACCCGCCGCGCGGGGCCAGGGTCGCGTGCAACGCATCGGCCGGAATCCAGGCCGCGTACGCCGCCTCCGCCTGGGTCAACACCGCCAGAGCATCGTCGTACTTGCCCTCATTTTTGAGGTGCAGTCCGCGGTAATGCAGGAACCGCGCGCGCGCCGTGCTGTCCGACGACCGTTGCGCCAACGGTGCGGCTTCAGCGAACAGTTCATCGGCCTCGGCGTAGCGACCCTGGTTGGAAAGCTGCACCGCAAGAGACAGCAGCGTGGTCTCGGTATTCGGGTCGTCGTGGCCCAGTACTTTGCGCTGCAATGTCAATGCACTGCGAAACGCGAGTTCGGCGCCGGTCGGATCGTCGGCGAGGTTGGCTCGGATCCCGGCGGTCATCAGTTGGTCGTAGGCACCGATATCGCTGGCGGTGAATGGCCGCGCGGCCAGCCGGCGGGCAAGTAACCCGTCCGCCTGAGAGCCGGGAGGTGCGGTGTCGGGCCGCACCGCTCCGGACAGCACCCCGATCGACCGTTCCATTGCCGTAGCGGCCGGCAGCACGGCGTCGGCTCGCCACAGCGAGCCATTGACGACCGCGACCATGGCGACCTGAGGCCAACCGCCATTCCGACTGGCGCAGGACTGCAGCATGGCCGGGTGACCGCCGAGAATTGTGGTGCGAGTTGGAGCCTCGCATTGCATGCGGGCATCGATGCTGGTGCGCCATGCGCCGCTGCTCACCGCGCCAGGTAAATCGGCAACCGTCGCCGCGCCGCCGAATTCGACGTGTGCACTCGGCTGCTGCCAGCTGCCACAGAACACGTCGGCGCCACGATCGCCGGCTGGTTGTTGCACGCAGGTCTCGCCCGCCGCGTTGGTGCCAAGCGAGGTTTGCGCCTCCGCGTGCTCGACATTGGTGCCGTGGACGTAGGCCGACGGAGGCGGGATCTGGCATCCGCTCAGCGGGGTCAGGACCATCAACAGACATGCCAGGCCAGCGATGCCGCGCATGGTCAGTAATCCTCCCTGGATACCACTGGCAATTGCAGCAGGTCGTCCTTGTCCTCGGGTTCAAGAACCAGCCCCGGGGTGACCAGAGTCAGTAATGCATCCACCGGGACAAAGCTGGTGTTCTCGACCTGAAGCCCAGGAGCGTTCAGCAAAGTGCCGGCACAGGTCATGGCGCCGATTACACAGTTGTTGAACAAATAGCGCTGGTATGGCTCTGGTTGAATGAACCCCAGGCTCGCGGCGGTTGGGAGGTTGTTGCCGTCGATAGAGCCAAACAGGTTGGCGCTGCCGGGCCGCTGAAAGCGCACGTCCAGCGCATTGACATAAACATCGCCGGCGATCCTGCCACTCGGCACATTCAGGATGAGCCATGTTCCGGGCGCAAACAGACCCAGAGGCGGACCGAATTGCACGTTGCCGGTCGCGGTGATTTGCAGCGTCGACGGACCACTGCCCTGACCGATTATCGTGGCGCTGCCGATCTGAGTGAATGTCGTCGTCAGGAACGCCGCTCCCGCCGCGCCGTTCTGCGGGAATAACGAAACCGCAGGCAACAGACCGGCGGGACGCACATTGCCTCCGGTCACGATCGTGCTACCGTCGGCAAGCGTAATCTGTGGGGCCGTCACTGCGAGGTGCGTAGCGTTCAACGTGCCGCCGATCAACAGAGCGCTACTGTCCTGCAGCAGGAAGTTCCCGGCATTGCCACTCACGGCAAAACCGTCGAGTTCGGCGATGCTGTTGTTGCCAGTGAGACTCGCGGTGCCAACCGCGCTTCCGGTAAGCAATTTTGTGGTGATACCTCCGGATTCAGTCAGTGCGCCGTTCACGTTAAACGTTGCAGCCGCCCCCGCCTGGAGTTCGCCGGCAATTGCCAGGCCGGTGGCATCGGTCAGAGCGAAGCCGTTGCTTGCCGTGTAATTGCCCAGAGCACCCACGGTATTCCCCGTATTGGTCAATACGGTTGATGCGCTGATGCCAAGCAATGTGCCGACGTTGACGATCGGTGCAGATTGCGTGACCGAACCGATGGCTTCGAGATCGAGCGACGTGGCGATAGGCGCAAGCGTCAACGTTCCGTCGATCGTTACATTCTCAGCGGAAGGCGCCGAAGTGGTCGCCCCTGCGGGAACGTTGGTGAAGCCGCCAACAACCAGCGTCGAGATGCCATCGGTGATAATCGACAACAGCGTCGGTCCGATGACCAGTTCGCCGGAGGCGGCGCTTCCGAGCACACTGGTGTTGATCGCCGAAAATGGCGCCAGTTCCACCGTACCGGAGGGTGTTGAAATCGCACTGTTCGTTGCAACGACCGAAATGTTATCCGCGACCAGTGAAATGCGACCGCCGGAAGCAGCTGTCAGGTCCGCCGAGATCGGGGTAACGGAGTCGCTGATGCTGTTGGTGCCGATTGTCAGCACCCCATCCGTCTTAGCGACCTCAAAGAACAGGTTGCCGCCACTGATGCTGCCGGTCAGCGTAAGATTGCTGCCGTCAACCACGGTCGCACTGCCATTGGTGGCAGTGAGATTGGCTACCGTGGCGATGGCGTTGCCGGAATTGGTCAGGCTGAAACTATCTGCCGTACCGCTTAGTACTTGCACGCCGGTCAGCGGGGCACTTTGCGTAACTGCGCCGCTGGCCCCCGCAGCGGTGGATGACGCCGCGTCCAACGTCAACGTGCCCGACCCTGAGAACGTGAAGGCGCCGGCTATATCGATCGACCCGGCGGTGATGGTTGGTGAGGTGCCGTTTGGCTGGGTCACTGCGCCAATCAGCAAATTGTTCGCGACCAAACCGGCCATCGAAGGCAACGACAGACTGCTGCCGGTACCCCCCAGCGTGACTGTGCCACCGGCGGTCGCAGGCGCCAGTTCGATCGTGTTGGCGATCACCCCCGTCGCCGCGTTGTTCACCAGCAGGTCGGTCTGTAATGACGCGGTGCCGAATGACGCGTTCGCCGAGACGTTGCCTGTCGCGGCAATCGTAATGCCGCCGGCCGAGGTCGAGGCAAGGAAGACCTGACCGGTCAGACTGGTTGCCGCCACTGTGCCGGCCACGGTCAGTGCAGCGCCGTCGCGCAGTGCGAAACTGCTGGCGGTGAAACCAAAACCGGGGACGTCCAGTGAGCCGGGCGTGCCCAAAGTGGCGACCTGATTGACCGATGGCCCTGAGCCCAGGAGGTCGACTGCGCCAGCCGCGGTGCCGGTCAAGACGCCGGCGATCAGTGTGCCGGTTTCTGTGATCCCACCGGTATTGGCGACCAGGTTGACGGTCCCGGCGCCACCGTCGGTTACAAGGCCAGGAATGGCGATACTGTCCGCCGACAAATTGATCGCTGCGGCACTGATCCCGCCATTGATGGTGAGCGCCCCGGTATCGGCGATGACGGCACCGGCGCCGGCGTTCACCATGCCGCCGACATTCAGTCCGATCAGGTCGGTCAAATTGAAACTGCTGGCGTTGATGCTGCCCAGATTGGCGATCGTGTTGTTTAATGGCAGGTTCCAGGCGCTACCGGTGCCGGAAAGCGTGGCCACGTTGATCAGCGACCCGTTGCTGCCGTCGATCGCGCCGGTTGCGTCGAGTTCGAGGGACCGATTTACCAGATCGAACGTCCCCCCGGTGCCGCTGATGACGATCGCGACCGCCTCGGTAACCGGAGCCGACGCCCCCGGCGGCGTTACGGCGCCGACTCGGATAGTCTGGGCGCTGATGCTCGTTGCATCCACCAGGTTCAGCCCGCTGGTAAACGTGCCCAACGTCACTGTCTGCCCTGGGCTGCACGGGGCCAGCTCGAATGTTCCGGCTACGATCGAGCCGGTCCCTGCCTCACTCGAACCGATGTCGAAAAAGTTCGCCTGGAAGGATGCCAAACCCCCGGCCCCGGTTGTTACCGGCCCGAACACATCGATACCACCCTCGGCCGAGGTGTCTTGCAGGAAAACGTTGCCGCCAGGCGTCGCGACCGGTCCGTCGACTTCGAGCGGGACGGTGTCGCTCAGTTGGAAATTCCCTTGGCCGGCACTTGCTGCCGTCACCGTGAAGCCGCCAAGGAAGTTCACGGAATTGACGCCCAGCAGACTAACGTTACCGGTTACTCCGTTGCTGCTCTGCAGCAGCGCCGTAGATATGCCGGTGTTCGTGGCCTGCGTCACGCCACCGCCAGTCGTGTTCAGGTCGACGACGTTGCCGGATATATTGCCGTTCAGCGCGATGCCGCCGGTGCCGGCGATCAGTTGCACTGTGCCGCCCTCGCCCGCGGCGACAGCGGCATTGATCTGCAGCGCCCCGGCTGGATTGGTGGTACCCGCCTGCAACAGGATACTGCCCCCCGCCGTGATCGAGGCTCCGGTTTCGACCGTCAGGTTGCTGCCGGCCTGCATGGTCAGACCGTTGTTGACGGTGACCGGTACCTGCACGTCGATCGTGCCGGACGCCTGGACGATGACGTTGCCGCTCGCTCCCAGGCCAGCGAGCGTGCTCGCCAAAACGGTCGAGGGTGGCGGCGTGCCGTCAGGCGATCCCGACGCCAGCGTGAAGTTACCGGGGCCGGCAACGAAATTGCCATCGACGCTGCTCGTTGTCAGGCCACTGCCCCCGACGATGTCGAGGTTGGTCGGATCAAGCAGGATCGTGCCCATTGTGCCGTTCGGCGCCAAAACGTTCACGCTGCCCGACAGCCCGAGATTTTCGCCCGACACCTCGACAAAGCCACCGTTGCCCGACTGGGTGCCGCCGGTGGCAGAAATCGAGCCGTTCATCGTGGTGGTGCCGGCGGACAGTACGGCGACTCGCCCGCCGTTGCCGGTCCTGGTGGCGCTGGCCGTGATTGTGGCACCCTTGCGCACCGTCACGTTGGCCGCAGTCATCGCAGAGGTCGTCCCCGGACCGCCAATGGCGCGCTGCAACGTGGTGCCGATCGCCACCGTACCGCCGCCAGCCGAACCGGAGGCATCGATCCGTGCAGTCGAGGCGAGTTTCACGTTCCCGGTGGCGTTGACCGCAACCTGACCACCGACCGTGCCTGCCGCCTGGCCAGCGGCACTCAGCACCCCGGTCACGGTCACCGATCCGCCGATGCCGGCGACCGTCATGGTGCCGGTCTGCGTACCCAAAGTGTTGGCGGAGATCTTGCCGCCGGCCTGCACCAGGGTTTGCAGCACCCCATCCGCCGCCGCTGCGGTCAACTGCACCGTGCCGCCGTCAGCATCGATCACGCCGCTGTTGGTCACCAGCGCCGTCACGGTCTTGCCACCCGGTCCCACCGGCGCCTTGGTGACCTGATTGCTGACATCCAGCGACAGCAATCCATCGCCGTAGAGATCGAGTGTCGCGGTCTTCGCTCCGGCCAGCACGACGTGACCCAACTGCGCATTGATGACGCCCGAATTGGCCACGCTCGGCGCCACCAGGGCCGCCAGACCGGCCTGCTTGACGGTAATGGTGCCCTGGTTCACCACGCTCGCGTTCGGGTTACCGGCCTTGTTGAACGCCAGCTTGCCGGCCATGAAGTTGGCGTTGGAAACGTCCGCAGAGCTAACGATCAAACTTTGCGCATTCACCTGTGCGCCTTTGTAGAATGTCACCCCCGCCTGGTTCACCAGGACGACCTGGCCATTGGCGCTGATCTTGCCCGCGATTTGTGACGGGTCCGGCCCCGTCACGCGGTTCAACGCGACCGCACTGGGGGATGGCTGAGCGAAGGTAACCTGCCGCTGGCTGCCGACACTGAAGCTTTGCCAGTTGATCGCCGCCCGCTGACTGGCCTGATTGATGGTCGTGGCGTTGGCGGTTTGCGAAATCGCTGCATTGCCGGCCACCACCGAACCACCAGTTGGCATCGCGTTCGGCGCCGGCTGCGCCCAGACCGGACAGCTCAACACCAGCAGCGTGGTCGTCTGCAAGGCAGTGCCAATCAGCAGGTCCGAGCGCTTGCGGCCGGTCACTCCGAGCAGTCGCACCTGGCCTCGATCACGCGCTTTTCGCATCAGATCATCCTCTCAGTCGCCCGGCCCCCACGTCGCCCCGAAACCCGGACCAGTTTGTTTGTCTTCCACGTTGGCGCAGGATCAGAAATGCGTCAGCACGCGCCAATAAAATGCGCCGCCGTTCAGCGCCGAAATGCCCGTGCCCATTCCGTTGGGATAGCGGTTCAATCGCGCCAACCCTTCGAAGTCTACTTCAACGTAGCGTGTCGCCTGGATCCTTACGCCGCCGCCGGTCGAGGCGAGCCGTGGCGCCAGAGTGCTCGCCTGATTCTGCCAAACCTCGCCCCAGTCGTAGAACACGTAAAACTGGCTGTTGACTTCCGCTGACAAGCCGACATGCGATAGGTCGATCCCGGTGTTGAGCTGCAGCTCGGCCGTGGTGGCCAGCGCCTTGTCCCCTGCCACTTCACCCGAATAGTAACCGCGGGTGAATTGCGCACCGCCGAGATAAAACTGCTCCGACGGAGGCAGAATTGAATTGCTCCATTGTCCGGTCAACAACCCCATCAGCGCCACGCTGGCACCTTGCCATGGATAGCACAGTGTCTGAGTGCGGCTTAACTGGAAATTGAATTTCAGAAAATTCGTCTGTTCGCCGGTGCGCGGTGCGGTTAGCGCCTGACCGTTCGTGGTCGCGCCCAGAATATCCATGCCTTTTGAGATCCGCGCGGAGATGCCGTCGATCGCCGGTCGATCGTTGCCGGCCCACAGGTCGGACAGAGCATAATCGGCACCCAGACGCAGGATGCGCAATGAGTCATAGCTGGTAACTCCGCCGGTGCCCAAATTGGAATTGATCGTCGACTCGATGCCATCGAATGCCAGCCAGGTATTCATAGTCTGCTGGCGCGACCGGATCACCGGATAGCTGGCCTTGGCGCCAAACACCTGAGTGACGCCGTCGTAATTGATCGTGGACAGCGGTCCCGTCGGTACCGTCTCACCCGCCCCGCCATAAATCTGCACTTTCAGACCGGAGGAGCCAATGAATGTCTCGACCGAGGCCTGGCCAAAGGTCTGACTGTTGGGCCACGCGTGGTAAACCGAGACCTCGGTCTTCTCGCCGTATTCGCTGAAGCTGTTCAAGGCGATGCCGGCCAGGGTCTCGATTGGCCCAGTGAGGGGAGAGGCCCGATTATCGGTCGCCATAAGCCCGGAAACTGCCTGGCGACTCACCTGGGCGACCAAAGTGAGCGCGCCTGGCTGGTCGGTCGAGGGTTGCAGCACGGCATGCAAGGTTACGCCCGGCACGTCCTGCGCGAGCAGCAGGTACCGCTCCAGCGTCGCGGCGTCGATCACCGGTTCATCGGTCAGGCGGTTCAGGAAGCGAAGCACCTGCACGCCCGCCGGACCGATATCGCCATCAAGTTTTACCGATGCGATATGGCCCTCGGTGATCCGGTAGCTTAGCCGTCCACTGGCGGCGTCATATTCGGCCGACACGGTGCTGAGCACATAGCCGTCGGCCCGATAGCGTTGCAGGATCTGCTGACGCACTGCGTCGATTTGCGCGAACGGCACTGCCGGGCCGGTCAGCCCCTGGGTCAGTACCTGTATCTCGGCTGGAGGATAGACCGTGACACCTTGCACCGAGATAGCAACGATCCGCACTGGGGGTCCGAATATGGGTGCAGCTGGCCCCGTCGGCGGCAGTTCGATTCCCTCCGGCGATACTCCGGGTGGTGTCGGCGGCAGGATGCGAGGGATTGGCGATCCTTGTGGAACCGGATTGGTCAGGACCGACTGCGGCAGGTTCTGCGCCCACGCGAACTGCACGCCTGCCGCAAGCGCCGGAAGAACAATTGCGAACCCGCATGCAACCCGAAGAAGTCCCCGAGAATGTCCGCGAACCGGTCGCGAGATACCGGGGCGTTGACCTGTAGCCATGGCTTCGATGTCCGGTCTCATGAACACGCAGCAGTCTAAATTCGTGATACGACACTGGCAAGCGCCGTCGTCAATATTGCGTAAACCGACACTTCGCGGTGTGATCTCGGTTACACAAACGCCACGAGAATGCGGCGCGACCGCGTATGGTCGACGAAACGTTGAGAGTATCCGGACGCCCGCGCAGGGTTCAGGCCACCTCGGCAATATCGCCGATCACGCGCACCCTGACCCGTCTCGCGTCGCCCGGCAAATATGACAAAGGAATGTCTTCCAGTTCCACCAACCTGAGCCCGGAAGCAGCGGCCCCCGCCTCGACAGCGCGGTGTTCTGCCTCGTGCTGTGCCATGGCGAGCGCAGCCTCACGCGTCACCCCGGAGAACACCCGATCCACCTCCCCGCTCGCCTGGGCGATGGCCGCGCCGACCGCATTCGCAACGGCATAGTGCGGCACGCGCACGACCTCGGAGCAACCCTCGACGCGATCCGGGATAAGAAAACTGCCACCGCCCACTGCCAGCAATTTCACGTCGCCGGCTTCGGTTTTCATCCGATCCACCGCCTCGGCAACCATCTCGCCCATCCGTTCCAGCATGCGGGCAACGAATTCGGGCGACAGCCGGCCAAGCCGGGAGCGATCGCCGAGATCGAGCCGGCCCGCGGCGATGGCAATATCACTGGCGGTCAGCGTCTCTCCGCCGAACGCGAGACCCTGTTCCAGCAGCCGGAATCCTACACTGCGAGGGCCAACGCGGCTGCCGTCCGGCGCGATCTCGGTGCCGCCGCCGAGGCCGATCGATAGCAGATCCGGCATCCGGAACAGCGTGCGCACACCACCGATCTCAACCGCCGTATTGGCTTCGCGAGGAAACCCGTCCTTCAGATAGCCGATATCCGTCGTAGTGCCGCCGACATCCACGACAACGCCGTTTTCGATGCCGGACAAAAAGGTCGCCCCGCGCATGCTGTTGGTCGGACCGGACGCGAAACTGTACACCGGAAAGCGGCGAGCGATCTCAGCCCGCATGATCGTGCCGTCATTTTGCGTGAGGAACAGCGGCACATCGATCCCACTGCGCTGCAAGGCCCGCGTGAAGGCCTCGGTAGTGCGTAACGCCAGATCCTGCAAACACGCGTTGAGCAATGTAACGTTCTCGCGCTCCAACAACCCGATGCGGCCGAGATCGTGCGACAAAGTGATGCGCGCGTCCGGCATTTCCTCACGCACGATCTGTTCAGCCGCTAACTCGCATTCCGCGGTCAGCGGAGAGAACACGGCACTGATCGCGACCGCGGTCAGACCTGCGTCCGCCATGCGCCTGGCCGCGTCTCTAACCCCCGCTCGATCGAGCGGCACGATCGGTCTGCCATCATATTCGTGACCGCCGGCGACCATCTCGACGGCGCCACGAACGGTCGCGGCAAGGTCATCCGGCCAATCGACGAACGGCGGCAAACTGGCGCTGGCAGGCAGGCCAATCCGCAACGCGCCGACACGTTGCAAATGCCGCCGCTCCACCACCGCGTTGGTGAAGTGGGTGGTGCCGATCACCACCGCCTCCAGACCCGAGGCCACGTCTCCCGCCTGTTCCAACAACTGAGCCAGGGCGGCCCTGATACCGCCGAGCACGTCCTCGGTTGTGATGGTCTTGACCGTACCAAGCACATGCGTGCCTTCGATCAGGACCGCGTCAGTGTTGGTGCCGCCGACGTCGACGCCGATGCGTTTCATGCGGCGGGCTCGGGATCGAACAGGCTGACGTAATCGGTATCGTGCCCAAATGCGCGTGGGCCGACGTTTTCCAGGCCCTTCGGCGTGCGCAGGATCGGCGGCGCGGGCAACACCACGACGCTGACCCGTTGGCCATAACGCAAACTTTCCGTGCCGATCGCCTCTCCCGAGACACTGTCGAGCAAGCAAATCAGGTCGGGGGTGGTTACCATCACCCGTCCGTCACGCCAGCCGACGGCGAATTCGTTCTGGAATGCCACGTCGAACGTCGCTCCGCGATCCTCGTCCAGGCCGGCGATTCGGGCCGACCCGCGCAGGAATCCTTCGGTGGCGCGGCGCTCCACGTCGGCGATCTTGCCGCGGAAGGCGAGCTTGCCGTGCGCCGCGGTCAGCGTGGCGGCAACCGGGTCCTCGTGCCGCCGCCGTGCCTCGCGCACCGCACGGCCAAGCGCAATCGCCCGGGTTGTGGTGTGCAGGATGCCGTATTGTTTCACCTCCGCACCGGTACGCGGTGCCTTGCAGGTGGCGGCGACCGAACCAACTTCTGTGCAGATCTTTCGACTTATTCGCTCCATCCATTTCCAGCTCGCGGCACGGGCAACGATGACGTCGTTGTCGCGGATATCGGCCAGGGTGAGCGGGAACATCGGCAGCTCGGCGATGGCGAAACTGGTCATCTGGGCTTCCGGGAAGGCGCGGCCCATGGCGTCGGCATCGACCACCGGCAGGCCGGTGCGCGCGGCCACCAGCAGCGGCTGGAACGCATTGCCGCCGCCGATCTCGACCGACATCACGGCACGGAATTTGCGGCCAAGGTAGTCCTCCATCATCCGCACCGGCCGTGTGGCGAAGTCCGGGTCTGACAGGCGTTCCTGCCCGACCAGCGGCGCGCCCATATTGGAAACCACCGCGACCAGATCATCATCCGCCAATGCCTCCGGTTGCATCAGTGTAACCGTGGTCCCCTGGGCGTACAGCTGCCGCATGTTGAGGTAGGCGAGGTACGGCGAACCACCTCCTCCGGTGCCAAGGATCCAGGCGCCGGTGGCTAAGGGTTCAAGTTCGTCACGTTCGATCGGGCGGAACATGGCGGCAGGTTAGGCCCGGATACAGAGAGCGGCCAACCGGCGCGCCGTTAGATCATCGCGTGCGGCGTCCTTATGGCTGTTGTTGTCAACTAAATGCCGCGCTTCCACGCTGAAATTTAAGTGTTCTGTAACCATTGGCCTGGATACTGGCCCGGCGCCGGTGTTCCGGTCTCGAGGTCCTCAATGTCGAACCTGCGGCAGTCACTGCCGATGTTTCTCATTCTCATAACGTTACAAATCCTTGATGTCATAACGACGAACCTTACGCCGGATCTGGAAACCAATCCCGTCGTTTTGTTCTTGTTCTTGCATCTTGGCGAGATGTGGTGGCTGCCAAAATTTGCCATCTGCCTGTTGATCTCGGCCGGTGCGATAATGGCGGGCCGTATCCCAAGACGGCCGCTGGTTATCATAACCACATGCTATGCGATGATCGTGCTGCTCAATATGGCCAACGTGGTCGCCACATACCTTATCTGAACCGGCTTTTACCTATTTTCGGTGCTGCAATTGCTTCGGTTCAAGGTCGGGTAACGGCGGCGGCGCAGACCGAGTGCGCTGGCGGCGGAACCCGGGCCGGTTTGCACAGGCCGCGCTGGCGTGCGCAGGGCACGTTCATTCTCATGCCGCGGACGAATGCCAGCCAGTGAACGAGCCGGCCCCGCCGGCCGACTCAAGGGCGAAAAAGCCGACTGCATAAATGCAATCCGACCAGCCACAGTGGTGATCTTGGTATTGCGACCGTTCCACGATACAGTGGCAGGCCAGAGGCCGACGCGCTGACGAAGCAGGAGCGCGGGGCTCCAACGGGCTTCGCCAGGTCCCGGGCGGGCCGGATCGACTACTCCCATTTTGCGACTCGGGCCACGGTACCGATAACGAACCCCAGACGGATCGTATACAACCATCGCCAACCCGCGCGGAGCCATCGCTCAGCAACTGATAAGGATAGACCCGGTTCGGCCATGTCAGTGACCTTCATCCTCGGTGCTCTGTTCGCCTTGATGATCGTGATTCGTCAGATGCGCTGGGTTGCGGTGATCGTGTTGTTGGTCGCGATTGGTTATTTCGCTCACAGCCGCATGGATTACTGGCCGCACGTGGAACGGCAGGATCGCACAATCATTCTGCGACCCTAGGGCATCCTGCGACCATGGCGTCATTTTTCCGTCCCGGATCGTCCCTGGTGGCGGAGGAGATCTGAGCAAGGTTCGACCAGGCGCAGGCACGATGCTGCCTGCCTGCGGTCAAGACCCACCCGTCGGTAAACTCCGGAGCAACATCCTATCTGGGCCGGCGCCAGGCGTTGGCTGGCTCGCGATATTCCCCAAGTGTGTGTCATGGTTTTGGCCGATCTCGGCGGGCCCTGACCAATGCACTGCCGATTGCCGCCCCCGGGTCTCAAACGCATTCGACCTGCTTCGACAGCGGCGAAACCATCTGCTGACGAATGTCGGCGGGCCGGCAAAACCCGAGAGCGGCGGCTTGCTCAGGTGTTTTGCGTACCGGACACTTTTGCGAAGACTTTTCTCATGGCGGCAGAGTTTTCGAGACGCGGCCATGTCGGCAGGCGGAGCTGCCGGCCGCGCACATAATGACGGAATGGCCAAATGATGCTCGTCAGGACATCGCACTTCTCACCCGGCACCAGCCCTGTCGCCGGGTATTCGTTCTCGCGCGGGATCCACGCCGTCCCAAACACGAAGTCCCAAATCGGCAGGGCGGAAGCAAAGTTCTTGTTGAAATGCTCAGGTTGCGTGGAATGATGAATCCGATGCCACTGGGGACTGTTCAACCATGTAATGGCCCGGCCCAAAGGCAGTCGCACGTTCAAATGTGCGCAGCCGTCAGGTAAGAATATGATGAATGCCGAAGCGGTCAAAATCTCAGGCGGCACTTTGAACAGGATGGCCATGACCGGGAAGCACGCACCTTCCATTACCCTGTCAATCCAATGATGCCGCGCCCCGGTGACGAACGTCATCGCCTCCGCGCTGTGATGGAAGGAATGCAACGCCCACAAAAATGGTACGGCGTGATAAAGCCGATGGATGGTGTAGCGGTAAAGATCCGCAATCAGGATGAATCCCAGCAATGACACACCGTACCACCAGCCATCCGAACGCAAATGAATGAAGCCCCCTCCGGCAGCGTTTACGATTGCTGTACTGCATATGGCGGTGAGTGGCGTCGCCACCCATCCCAACGTCACATTGATGCCTGTCACTATCCAGTCGCTCAGGACTTCCGACCGAGGCAGGTCCGGGTCGATCGGCCATCGTTTCTCGAATTGCCGAGCAATCAGCACCACAATTAACGAAATTGATGTGCCGAAGACAACCGGCGTCAAGGGGCCTAACAGATCATGCAGGTAATGGATGATGTAAAACACATATTCGATCACCCCAACCTCCCTGCAGCCGCAACCCAACCGATCTCTGGTATCAGACCGCAATCGGTAAACGCCGGCCACAACATGGCAATTCGAATTCCCTCCGCCGGGTCATGGTGGCCGGCCGCGTCCCGGAAATTGGCATCGCCACCAGGAGCGCGTGCCCGCAGCGCCCGGACCGCAAATACTTGCAATGAACGAACCCGGCCTGGTTTCGGCTGCGGGATCCGCCACGAAGGGACCGCGAACCGCCCGACCAGGAGCGCGATCGCGGCGACCACATCGTTCCGGACATAAGCGGTGACCGCAGTCAATCGTGACATGGCGTTGTTCCGTTCACCAGATACCAGGGATGAAGCGCGCCGTTCGAGCCGAGTAGGCTCGGTATTCCCGAGGAAATGCGTGCAGCAGCACGCGTTCCTCATTGCGCATCCGCTGCAGTTGAAAGGCAAAATGCAATGCGAACAGTAGCGCGGCAGGCCATGAAACAACTTGAACGAATGCCCCTATGACGCCAATCTCTTCCACGAGGTACAGCGGATGCCGGACCACCGCATAGGGACCGCCAGTAACCAATGCGCGGGCTTCGGCCATGATGCTGAACGAACGACCCAGGCGTTGGAGGACGACAACGCTAAGAATGTTGCTGGTCAGGATCAGTACCGACGAAACCACCGATTCATATATATTGAGTGGCCCGCGCGCCGGCAGGAAGAACACACCAACCAAGATGAGGTTGGTGCCGACCACCGCGCTGATCCTGGGCCACGATCCGGTCGCCTGCAATCGCGGTTGCTCGCGGACGATGGTCAGCCCGATCATCATCGCCACGAAGAGAAACAAACATCCGTTGGCAAAAAGGCGGGCCAACCCGAGCAGGTCGAATGCCGGCGTCGCGCGGATGGCCGTGATGAAACCCTGGGCCAGACACGCTTCGAGAATGAAAAAATACAATACCACGAAGATGCGCGCCAACCGATCTCGCGTAAACCAGTCGTTCGGCGGGTTGGTTGCCAATGCTTCGTTCATTATCGATCCTTCATAAAATAATCAGGTCAACAGGCCGCCAGCCATCAACCAACACCCGACAGCGATGGCGACCGCATACGGCACGCCCTGGCCCGTCTCCAGCGCCACAGCACGCAAGCCGAGGTATTCCAGCATGGCGCCCGATCCGACGCCACGTAGGACGACGCAAGCGATGGAGACCCCGCCTCCGACCACGCCGATTGCCAGCAACAACGCAGGCAATGGCGACAGCCCGAACCACAGCGCGACGGCGGTCATAAGTTTTACGTCGCCGCCGCCGATTTTGCCCCAGGCGAAGACGCCCATGCCAACCAACAGAACGATGCCTCCCGCTCCCAGGTGGGACCCCCACCAGGCTAACGATCGTGGCTCCGCCACGGCGGCGACCAGAAACAACAGGGCAATGCAGGCCGGAATCCAGTTGGGAATACGCAACCAAACGATATCGGTGATCGTCGCCACGATCAGCGATCCGATGAACACTATGGTCGCGGCCTGCAGGACGGCCGGACTGTTCATTGCGCCGCCCCTTGCTTGTCTTTGAGCCAATCGAGATTCCTGGCCGCGACGGTGCTATAAGTGCCGCTCGCGTCCATGGCCTTGGTCAGATAGTGTTCCGCCGCCGCGTAGTCACCGCGCCGCAACGCGATGTATCCGACATCGTTGAGCAGGTTCGGCAGTTGCTCGCTTGGAGCCGAACGGAGCGCCGCCTCATAGTCGCCGCTCGCCGCCAAGGCGAGACGGAGGTTGGTTTGCACCGTCAGGTTGTTCGGCTCAAGTGCCAGCGCCTTGCGGAATTCACTGATCGCGTCGACATAATTGCCGCTACCCAACAAAGAGTAACCGACATTGTTGACAACCATCGCGGAGTTCGGCTGCAGCGCAAGGGCTTTGGCATACAGAGCGGCCGCCTCCTTCGGTTTCCGTTCCTGATCGGCAAGGTCGCCCAGTCCGTTCCATGCCCGCCAGAGTGTGGGATCGCTCGCCGTCGCTTCGCGCAGCGACTGACCCGCATCGTCCCGCCGGCCAAGCGCAAACTGCGCGAGACCCTTACCTTGTAGCGCGCGGGCATGAAATTCGCCGTTCGCCACCAGCCCGTCGAACAGTGTCAGGGCGTTGTCGGGCTGCCCGAGCGCCAGGGAACACTCGGCGGCACCGTAGCGGGCGCCGAGAAGCCCTGGGCTGGTGATCAGCAGGCGCTGGTAAATTTGCAGCGCTTCGGCGTAGCGACCCGCTTCACGCGTGGAATCGGCCGCCATCAGGACCGCCGAGTCGGGTGCGGCCTTCGCGCCCGATGGCGCGGGCTCGTGGCCGGCGCATCCGCCCACCAGCAACACGAGCAACGCCGCGGCAGTCCGCATGGTCAGCAGGGGCATCCCGACGTTTTTCTCCTTGTGACACACGTATGGCGAGCCTGAACGGTAACGATAAATGAAGGATTCGGACCGGTTTGCCACCAATTCACCAGGCAATCAGCGCCAATTCGCTTTAATAATCCACTTATTAATTTAGGTTAACGGGTCGGGCATGCTGTAGCAAGACGAAAATGGTATGCGTTCGTCCGTCCAACCCGACCTGCCCCGCGACACGGCAGGCCGGAGGCACCGGGCGGGCCTTCCCGCGACAAAGGGACCTGCTCCGGCGACGCTGCAAATCTACGGAGGCTTGCGGACCGCGGTTGCATACCACGCGATATCGTCGTGCGTGGCCGGCCTGATCGATTTACCCGGTCCGCAACCGCCGGCATCGGTATCCATGCAGCGCCGGGTCTGGCACATTCATCGCCGCTACCGGATTAAGATGCCGGTCGCACAGTCTAAAATTTGGTATTAATACTATTAAAAGTCCTTGACCGGAGTTTCAACGTGTGTAACTTTTCGTTCACGTTAACGTCTGCGTGGCAATCTTTGCGTTGACGTCAAGATCCGCGAGCAACCGCTGGGGGTGATTAAGATGCTGATTCGGCTTATCAGAGACGATCGGGGGTCCAATGCCCTCGAATACGGCCTTATCGTTGGGTTAATATCCCTGGCGATCGTCGCCGGGGCCGGCGCCACCGGCACAGCGCTGGGCAACATATTCAACGCTGTAAGCACCCAGGTTCAAACCGCTGCGTCGGGGCTTACGACCTGACCAGTGGCTGCTACGGGGACCCGCGGAACGGTATTCTTGACATTAGCTCGACCTAACGTAACCTGACAGGAGACAAATATGAGAACGCTGGCGCTGCAACGATTTATTGGCCGCTTTGCGCAAGACGATAGTGGCTCCAACGCCCTCGAATATGGCCTGATCGTTGGGCTCATATCCCTGGCAATTGTTGCCGGCGCTGGTGCAGCCGGCACAGCCCTCGGCAACATTTTCAGTGCCATCGGTAACAAGATCGGCACCGAGGCCACGACGATCACCACCTGATCGGCTGGTCAGGTGGCGGTTGGCAATGTCGGCACCTGACCGGTCCGCTCGAACAAGGCACATGCGATGAAAATGCGCGGCATTCTGCTTCTGTTGCTGTCGCTGGTGTCCGGCGTGGTTGCAGTCATCTGGCTGCACAACCTCAACAGTACGGCGCCTGCGGAGGCCGATGCCGGTCCAAGCATCGTCGTCGCGAGCAAGAATCTCGATTACGGCGACCACATCGGCCCGGACGATCTGCGAGTCGTCAAATGGCCGGCCGGCTCGGCCCCCGCCGGGTCGTTCGGAAAGATTGAAGACCTCGCCGGTCCAGGCGTGGACCGCGTCGTGTTGCGCCCGATGGAAGCCAACGAGCCGGTGCTCGCAACCAAGGTGTCCGGCAATGGTGGCAAATCGTCGTTGTCGTCGGTCATCGAGGCCGACAAACGCGCCGTGACCATTCGCGTCAATGATGCCACGGGCGTCGCCGGCTTCGTTCAGCCAGGTGATCACGTGGACATCTTGCTCACCCACAGTGATGGAACCCCCGCCGCCGCCGCGACCTCGGCCAAGATCGAAGTGCTGCTGCAGGACGTCCTGGTTCGCGCCATCGATCAGGACACCAACGTGCGCAAAGACGCGGCAGGCGCAATCAAGGTCGTCACGGTTGAGGTATCGCCGCGGGATGCGCAGAAACTCACGCTCGCCTCCAGCATCGGCACGCTGAGTCTGACCTTGCGCAATATGCGGAGCAAACAACAGGTGGCGCCAAGTTCGCTGTCGGTAAAAGATCTGTTGCCGCCCAGCGTCCCGCCCGTGATCGCCGAAAAACTGCAGTCGCTGGCGACGCCGAAGGAACCATCCTATGACATCGTGCGCGGTACTGCGGCGACAAACTACGAAGTGCCACGTGAACACGGTGAGGCGCCGGGACCCAGAGTGATGGGTGTCGCGCCAACAACAGGTGCGAGGCCGAATTAGCACCAGGCCGCTTCCGGCCTGGTGGGGAAACGTTCGCATTACGGGAATTTGGGGGAGCGGGATTGCCATGAAGTTGCTTTTGATCGCGTGGCTTTCGGTCGGCCTCGCACTTGTTTCGGTGCCGGCGTGGGCACAGCAGCAAACGGTCGTTACCGTCACCCCCGAACGGGCGGTGCAGAGCACGACCAGCCTGATGCTGCCGCTGAACAAGTCGCGTGTGCTGCGCGTCAACGCCGCGATTGGCAAAATTTCCACCGGCAACGCCGATATCGTCGACGTGGTGGCGCTCACCGACCGTTCGTTCTATGTGCTCGGCAAAGGCCTGGGCACCACGAACCTTGCCCTCTATGGCCAGGACAATCAGTTGCTCGCCGTCATCGACGTCACGGTCACCATCGATGTCGACAGCGTCAAGGCGGCGCTGCACATGATGTTGCCGGGTGAACGCATCGATGTGCACCCAATCAACGATACGATCGCGCTGAGCGGCACCGTCTCAACGGCGGCTGCAACCCATGAGGCGATCGAGATCGCCAAACGCTACGTCTACAAAGACGGCATCGTGCTGAACGATTTGAACGTCGCGGGCGCCCAGCAGGTGATGCTGGAGGTAAAGGTCGCCGAAATGGACCGCTCGATCGCCAGCCAGTTCGGCTTTCATCCGGCGGCACTGATCGGCAGCGCGGCCAATCTGAGCGGTGCCGGTCTGGCGCTCAGCAGCCTGAACAGCACTAATCTCGGCTCGTCATTGCTGGCGGGTGCCGGTGCAATCGGAAAAAACTCCTTTAGCTTCAGCAGTGTCATGGACGCGCTGGAGACAAAGGGGGCGGTCAAGGTTCTCGCTGAACCAAATTTGGTCGCACTGTCCGGCGATACTGCGAGTTTCCTGGCGGGCGGAGAGTTCCCGGTACCGGTTGCCTCGACTCCGGCAACCGCCGGAGCGGTCCCAACGATCTCCATCGAGTTCAAGCCGTTTGGCGTTAGCCTGTCCTTTACCCCGACCGTCCTTGAGGACAGACTGATCAACTTGGTCGTGGTTCCTGAAGTGTCGCAGATCGATAACTCGATCGCGGTGAACGCCAATGGCATTCAGATTCCCGGCATCTCCACGCGCCGGGTAAAGACCAGTGTCGAAGTGCGCGATGGCGAGAGCTTCGCGATCGCTGGTCTGCTGTCCGAGAATTTTACCGACTCGGTCAACGGCATCCCGGGCATCACCAATATACCGATCATCGGCGCCCTTTTGCGAGACTCGAGTTTTCAGCGCAAGCAGACAGAACTGGTGATCTTCGTGACGCCGCGCCTGGTGCGTCCGACCATTGCCAACACGTTACGTGCGCCGACCGACAGCTTCGTACCGCCATCGGAACAGGACATCTATTTCAATGGCAAGGCTGAAGCGCCTGACTCCAGTCAGCCGCAGGGCGGCGGACTCGCCGGCAGTTACGGTCACATCATCCGTTGATGGAAGAGGGAATTCCAGCCATGTTGCGTGCTCTTCCGATCTTGCTGTTAGCCGGCCTTGGCGGCTGCGTCTACAATCCTCACGAGGACATGGCGCCAGATTTCGGGGAAGCGGTGCACGCCAACATCGCCAGCCAGGTGGTCAACCCGGTGCCGTTGCAGCCGCGTGGCCCGGCGCTCAACAACGGCATCCGCATGGACAGCGCTTACCAGCGGTACGAAACCAATCGGGTCTATCGGCCTGGACCTGCCCCGGCGTTGCAGGCAGCGACCGGCCCCTCTGCTGGCGGAGGCGGCGACTCCGGCTCGGGCGGCGGCGGATCGGGTGGCGGCGGATCGGGTGGCGGTGGGTCGAGCGGCGGGTCAAGTCCGCAATGAATCTCGAAGGGGGATGGCAATCGTGCTTCAGAACCTTCCCTTGATCAGTGGCTGGCAGCGGTTCTCGCGAGACAGCAGAGGCGCGGCGGCGATCATATTTGCGCTTGCTGTGCCGGTGATGCTCGGATTTGCCGGCCTGGGGATCGAAATTGGCACGTGGCTGATGAATTCGCGCGCCATGCAGGGAGTGGCTGACGCGGCGGCGACCAGCGCGGCCATTGCGCTGAACCAAACGAGCAGTTGTACCCCGAGCGGAACAAACATTTGTGTTACGGAGGCGGATACTATCGCCGCTCTGAACGGCTGGCGGAATGGCGTCGGTGGTGTCGTAGTGACCGTCAACAATCCACCGAAATCGGGAAATTTCACAGCCAACGATAACGCGGTCGAGGTAATCATCCAGCAGCCCGGAACGAACTGGTTCAGTTCAGTTCTGCCGAACGGGTACGCCGCACCGACAATTGCTGCGCGAAGTGTGGCGCTGGCCAACCCGGCGGTGAACTGCATGCTGTCATTGAACAACGCCGTCGGGGCGGGAATCAATTTTGCCCTGCTGTTTGGCAATATCAACATGTCCAGATGCAGCATTGCGGATAACTCGTTGGGGGGCAGCGCCCTGGAAATCACCGGGTTGCTTACGAACGTCAACGCCTGGACCGCGACGGTTGCCGGCGACATCAATTCCGGCTTCCTTAACGCCTTCAACTTCACCAGGCCCCCTACCCAGGGCAAGGGAACGGTTACTCCTGACCCCTACGCCTGCCCAGGGTCGGAATGCCGCACGATGCCGCCAGCGACGGTTCCGGTTGCGATCGCGACCATCGCAACTCCGAACCCCTGCAAAGGCAACAATAGCAAGGCCATCACGGCTTCCTTCCCACTTGTCGCGGGTACCTGCTACCCGGGCGGCATTAGTATCACCAAGGGTCAGGTGGCAAATATCTCCGGCGCCTGCAGTCCGGCCGCCTGCACGATCGTTGCGCCGGCGGGGAAAGCTGCGATCAACGTGACGAACGGCACACTCAACTTCACGGGAAGCGGCACGCTCACGATCCTCGGTGGCGCCAACAAGGAGCCCGCCGTCAGCGTGACTGGCGGAACCGTTAATTTCGGCGGCGTGACCGTAACAAACATTCAGGGCGGAGCCGGCCAACCCGCGATCAGTTTGACCCTTAACAACCCGTCGCTGACGTTTGGCGCGTCCACCAACAACATTCTCGCGGGAGCCGGCAGTCCCGCGATCGTGGTCAGCCCGACGTCAGGCAACGGCTTCACTATCGGCGGGCACCTCACGTTTGGTAACGGCAACAACAACATTCAGAGCGCGCCAGCGGATGGCGGCAAATTCTCGGCGATGACCATCGGCGGGTTCGGCCATGTTGTATTCGGTAACGGCAACACTGTCGTCGGCTGCACGACGTGCAACAACCCCGGTGTGCCCGCAGTCGAGGATCAGGCCGGATTTTCGGCTGGTACCGGGTTTGGTTTGGTGCTCGGCTCGGGGACTTACCAGTTCATGGAGGGCATCAGCGTCACGGGCGGCGATCTGACGCTTAATCCTTCGGGAGCTTCCGTTGGCTATTACATCATGGATGGCGGCGGCAGTACCGGTTCAGGTACTGGTAGCGGGTTCAATATGACGTTTGGCGATCTCAACGGAACCAACGCCACCATTGTACTGACCGGGGGTACGGCAGGTGGCGTTGCCGCCGGCGACTACGCCAACATCAATCTCAACGGCGCGGACGGCATGAACCTGACCGCGCCTACCACGGCGGGAGCGTGGGACACCGCCGGCATCGCCATATTTCAGGACCGTGCCGCGACGACCGGCAATGCCAATACGGTCTACGGGATCAATTTCGATAATATCACCGGAGCGATCTACACTCCCAATCAGCCGCTATCCTTCGAGGGGCTAAGCGTGATGAACTCGCCATGTACGCAGTTCATCGCCGACACCATCACGATATTGGGTCTCGCCTTCATTAACGATCAGTGTCAGGGCACTGGCGTTGCGACGATCGGTGGCGGTGGCGCCGTCACCTTGGTGGAATAGGAGCCCGCCATGTGCAAATATCTCAGGCGATTATGGCGCCGGACCGATGGAGGAGCCGCCGTCGAGTTCGGCATCGTGTTTCCGTTTTTTTCAATTTTGATCCTCGCAATCGTGGAATATGGCATGCTCCCCTTTCAGATTATGAACGTGAGTTACGCGGCGCAGGTCGGTGCGCAGTACGCCATGCTCAACGGTTACAACGTGGGGAACATTCAGAGCGCGGTCACCGCCGCATCGGGCATCCCGGCCGGCAGCATCACTGTCACAGAGGCCTGTGGCTGTGCGAGTGGGACATCTCTGACCTCGGAGGTCTGCAGGCAACCGCCGGTAACATGCACCGATGGCCAGCCCGCCGGCACGTACGTAACCGTCACGGTGTCACAGGCCTATTCGCCGGCCGCGCCCGGGGTTAACTCCCCGCTGACCGCGGCAACAATGGTCCGTGTCCAGTGAGGCGCGCAACGACCTCCTGTTACGCGGCTACTTTCCGGCGGCTTTACGCTTGCCGGAACGGTGGAACAGCGGTTGAAACGGCCATCATTTTGCCGGTACTGGCCCTGGCGATCATTGGCACGATCATGGAAGGGTGGGTGCTTTTTTCAACAAATGTGCTGTTCTATGCTGTTGAGTCGGCTGCCCGTTGTGCCGCTGTCAACACGACCACGTGTGGCGGCACAACCCAGGCCAAACAAATATCGGCGGTCCAGACCTATGCCGTAAGCCAGGCGTGGGGGCTCAATGTGACGGCAGCCAACTTCTCCGTTACGCAGCCTGCCAACGGTTGCGGCTGGCGGGTCAGCTACAACTATAGCTTTAATTTCGTAATGCCTTTCCAAAACGATTTCGCGGTCAACGTCCCAGCCAGCGCCTGCTATCCGGCTCAGCAATGATGATCCAAGTATCCCGCCACGTTATAGCCGATCCAATTGAACGAGGTACCCCATGGATATGAAGGTGCATTACGCGAGCATAACGATCGTGGCGCTGTTGCGCTCCGCGACGACCCAGGCTGCGCTTGAGCTCGCCCTTGCACCTACAATGTCATTGCGCGCTCAGGTTGCAAGCGACTTCGATCTGACTACCCTCAAGTCACTGCGTGGCGATGTGATTTTTCTCGACATCGACACCACCAACCCAAAGCAAATGCGTACTCTTTCGCTGTTCATGAGCGAAGCGGAGACCGGATCCGTCGTCGTCACATCCGCCAACCTCGATATCGCGAGCATGCGGGAACTCATGCGCAACGGGCTGGCCGACGTGCTGCCGCAACCGTTTGTCGGTGAGGACGTGGCCAACGCTTTGCAAGCTGCTGCTGGACGGCGCCACGTCGCCGCCATCACACCGGTCAGCGACGATGATCAGCACCGGGGATCAGTGGTCAGCTTCATCAAAAGCGGCGGCGGTGTGGGAGCGACGAGTCTGGCTGTTCAAGGTGCCGCTGCGATTGGCCGCGAGAGGAATGCACCGCCGCTGTGCGTGCTGGACTTTGACATTCAATTTGGCGCGGCCGCGCTGCAGATGGACGCCGAGCAGCGGGTCAGCGTCATCGACCTGGCCCGGGATCTGAAGCGCCTTGATGGCGCGTTGTTGCGCGGCGCCATGGTGCGTCCGCATCAACGCTTTGATTTGTTAGCCGCGCCGTCCAGCATTTTCCCCGTTGGTGATCTTGATGTGGACGCCGTGGCCACGATCCTGGAGGTGGCGCGGCGCGAGTACAGTCAGGTCATGGTCGACCTGCCGACACTCTGGTCGGACTGGGTCCTGGCAACGCTGGCCAACTCCGATGTGATCGTACTGGTCGTTCAACTAACGGTCCCGTCGCTACGCCAGGCAAAACACCAAATCGAAATGCTCCAGAGCGAGCATCTTGATCACATTCCGCTGGTCGTGGTGGCGAACCGGACCGCGAAGGGTCTCTTTGGCTCGAAAGACATTCCCCTCAAAAACGCGGCGAAGGCACTGGGCCACGAGATCAATCATACCATTCCGGATGATCCGGCCATGCGGTTGGCTGCTGATACGGGCAGGCCGTTGAACGAGGTCCGTGCCGGAAGCTCCCTGGAAAAGAAACTGCGTTTGATGGCTCAGGCGATCGCCGGGAGAGCGAATGTGTCGCACGTTGAACCGAGGAGAGCTTAATCATGTTGGCGTCGCGATTCAGCAACCGGCTGAAACCTGTTCCCGAGCCGATTGCCCGGCAAATTGCGACCTTGGCGCCGGTGACGCCGGTTCCCGCTCCTGGCCCGGATTTTCTCGATCTGAAAGTCCGCCTGCATCAGAGCCTGCTGGACGAAATCAATCTGAGCGTTATCGAGCGTATGCCGAAGGAGCAATTCGTTTCAGAAGTCGGCGATATCATCCGTGAGCTGTTGGTCAACGAAACCACGCCGTTGAACGAGCGCGAGCGCAAGCAGATCGTCAAAGACGTGCTGGACGAAGTTATGGGTCTGGGCCCCTTGGAGCCGCTACTGCGCGAAGACACCATCGACGACATCCTGGTCAATACCTTCGACAAGGTTTATGTCGAGCGGCAAGGCAGGCTCGAGCTGACGCCGGTCCGCTTCCAGGACAATGCGCATTTGCTGCGGATTATCAACAAAATGGTCGCAGCCGTCGGCCGCCGGGTCGATGAGGGACAGCCGGTTGTCGATGCGCGTCTCGCGGACGGATCGCGGATCAATGCCGTCGTGCCGCCGGTTGCGGTGGATGGACCGCTGCTGTCGATCCGTAAATTCGCCAAGCGTCCGTTCGACCTTGATTTGTTGATCGAAAACGGAACGATCACCAGTGATATGGCGGTGATGTTGCAGGGTATGGTGCGTGGGAAAATATCGATTTTGATTTCCGGCGGCACCGGAACCGGCAAGACAACGATGCTCAATGCGCTATCGAAGGCGATCAACCCGCGGGAGCGAATTGTCACCATTGAGGATGCTGCCGAGTTGCAATTGCAGCAGCCACATGTTGCGCGTCTGGAAACAAGGCCCCCCAATGCCGATGGCCGAGGTGAGGTCACGCAGCGCGACCTTGTCAAGAACGCGCTGCGGATGCGCCCTGACCGCATCATTCTCGGCGAGGTGCGCGCCGACGAAGCCTTCGACATGTTGCAAGCAATGAACACAGGCCACGAAGGGTCGATGTCGACCATCCACGCCAATTCGCCAAGGGACGCGATCACCCGGCTGGAGCAGGTCATCGGCATGGCGGGTCTGGAGATGTCGCCACGCACCATCCGGTCGCAAATCGTTTCGGCCATCCAGGTGGTGATGCAACTGGCTCGTGGGACGGACGGCAGACGCCGCCTCATCAGTTTGCAGGAGATGGCGGGCATGGAGGGCGATGTTCCGACGATGAACGAGATCCTGCGGTTTGTCCGCACCGGGACCGACGCAGACGGCAACCTCCACGGCCATTACGAATGGAAAGGCATTCGCCCGAGGTTTGTCGAGCAGCTCGAAAGCATGGGTATTGTGCTGCCCAACGGCCTGTTTATGTCTCACCGACGCGCAGCCGAATAGGGAGGTTACCATGTACTGGTCGGTACTGCCTTACGCTGCCGCCGCCGTCGCCGGTGTCGCCCTGGTCGAAGGTATTTACTACTTATTTTTCGACTCGACCGGGCGGGTGCGTCGCCAGGTCGATCAACGGCTGCTCGCATCCGGACGAAATCAGGAACAGGTCGCAGCGGCTGAACTGCTCCGGCGGCGGCCTTACACCTTCGGCATGACACCGTGGATGGCACGGCTGTTCACCACATCGCCGATCCGTTGGTTTGACAATTTGGTGATCAGCAGCGGCATGGGCGGATCGCCGGACAAAGTCATGCTGTGGATGACGATCGTTTCCGCAGTGTTCATCGTTGCGATATCGTTTTCCTTGCACTGGCAATTCTTGTGGTGTCTTGCTGCGGGAATCACTATCGGTGTGGCTCTTTCCATCTGGTTTCTGGTGCAGGCCCGCCGTCGCCGGCTTCGGCATATCAGCGCGCAGTTGCCCGATGCGCTGGATATGCTGGTTCGCTCGCTGCGTGCCGGCCATCCGGTATCGACCGGGATCGGTATGATTGCGGAGGAGATGCCTGACCCGATTGGCGGGGAATTCCAGATGGTGTACGATGAGATGTCCTATGGTCTCGATCTGCGCCAGGCCCTGGAGAAAATGGGCGACCGTCTGCGACATCATGTGATCGACTACTTGATCGTGGCCATGCGGGTCCAGCACGGAACCGGTGGCAACCTTGCCGAGATTCTGAGTTCGCTCTCCGACGTGCTGCGAGAGCGACTGCGGCTTCAAAGCAAGGTCAGGGCGCTATCGGCTGAATCCCGTCTTTCAGGCAGGATACTCTCAATTCTTCCAGTCGCGATCGTGGTTCTGTTGGCCTACATCAATCCGCATTTTTATGACGACGCCTGGACCGATCCCGCGCTCGCCAGCGTTCTGGTTGGTGCCGGAGCGCTGCTTGTCCTGGGAATTCTTTTGCTGCGTCATTTCGTCAACAATATCCGCTGAGGGAGCGCGCCCGATGGGATTTTTCAGCAGCCTGGACGACTTCAGCCGCTATATGCCTTACGTTTTGATGGTACTCGCCAGCACGTTCGCGGTGTTCGGCATCGCGATATTGCTCGCGCCCGACGATCGCGCGCGACGTCTGGCGGGCGGCTTCATTCGGCGTGACAATGGTAGTGTGTCCATCCGGCGCAGTGGCACTGCGCTTGACCGATTGGTCACCCGGCCGTTTGCCGCTCGCTTCGCGCCATCTGACGAACGCGAAAGAAACAGCCTGAAGCTGTGGCTGCTCCAGGCAGGATATGATTCACCACAGGCGATACAAACCTATTACGGATTCCGCGTGTGTCTTGCTATGGTTATGACGCCAGTCGCCGTTGTTGCTTCCACGATTTTTTTGCCGCGGTCAGGGGTCGGGCTTTACTTTGCTCTGACGATTGTCGCGGCCGTGGCAGGATTTATGTTTCCGGTATACTGGGTGCGCCACCGCCGAACGGTCCGGCAGCGACAGGTCAACGAGGGCCTCCCCGATGTATTGGACCTGCTGCTGGTATGCACGGAAGCCGGGCTCGGGCTCGACACGGCGATCGCCCGAGTAGGCGAAGAAATGGCCAAGGCGCAACCTGTCCTGTCGAGCCTTCTCATGCTGGTGAGCGCAGAGTTGTTGGCTGGGCGCCCGCGCGCCGAAGCGATGCGCAATCTGTCGGTGCGGGCTAACGTCGACCGCGTCAATTCGCTGGTGAATTTGCTGCTGCAATCCGACCTACTTGGCAGCAGTATGGCTTCAACTCTTCGGGTCTTCGCGGCCGATATGCGTTCACACCAACTGCTGAACGCGGAAGAAGCTGCGCAGAAGATGACTGTCAAACTATCGATCGTGTTGGTGCTCTGCTTCATGCCTGCGTTGATGATTGCAGTGATGGCACCGATCATTTTCCACATCGTCCACACCTGGAGCGGAATTTCGGTATGAAACGAGACATCGCGGCAGTCGCCGGCCTGCTTATTCTTTCCGGCTGTGGCATGGAGCGGATTGAAGTTCGTCCGACCAGCACAGGGCTTTCGGCGGCTTCGCCGGCGGAACGGGCGTATCAGGAGGGGAAGGCCGATCTGGCGGCTGGCCGGCCCGGACTGGCGATCGTGGCCTTTGAGACCGCGCTGGCCAATAATCCAGGCTCGGCCAAAGTGCTCAACGGGCTCGGCGCAGCTTATGACGGGTTGCAACGTTTTGATGTTGCGCAATCGTTTTATAAGCAAGCTCTGCAACTTGAGCCGAACAGTCCCGACGTCGTGAACAATATGGCGATTTCGCTTCAGATGGCCGGCAAACCCGAGGCCACCCAGTGGTTCGCCAGGGCAGAGCGGTTGGATCCGAAGAATCCGGTGATTGACGCCAATGTTAGTTTGGCCCAGGCGACGCCAACGCCGGGTGCGACGGTGGTGGCGAGCAGCAATGATCCCAGCGCCATTCCGGTGGATCGGCCGCGTATCGAACGCGCCAGTCCTCTGGAATACGACGTGGAGCTTCCGAAAGATCACCCAGCCGATCTGGGCAAGATGGTCCGGCAGGAGACGCCGCGCGCGGTCGCGGTGGTTCAGCCGAAGATCAGTGTACCACCGATTGTTGATGCCAGCGGTCCCGCTCCGCCCATTCATAACCTGATTATCCCAACACCCGCGGTCGACGAAACTGCCAACCCGACGCCGCTTGGTCGCGATATCGCTGGTCCGACGCGGCCAGCCGCACCAGCACCGCATGTGGGTAATATCACCAGTCAGGCGACGCCGCCGGCACCGGCACAGGAGACAATCACCGCCAGTATGGTTGCCCTACCAGTTGTGACCAGCAGTCAGCCCACGCCGACAGCACGACCAGCCGTCACCGTGTTTGACCCAACGTTGCTCGCCTGTGCGCCCAACGTGGCCCCTGCCACGCTCAATGCAATCATTGAGGTGGAAAGCGGCGGCAATCCGCTTGCGTTGCATGTGAACGGGACCGACCAGCAGCCACCGCCGGCGCGAGATCCAGCCGAGGCGGCACGTGTGGCGAAAAGCTACGTCGATATGGGTTACAGCGTCGACGTTGGTCTGATGCAGGTAAACACGCGCAATCTGGCGGCGACCGGACACAGCATTCAGCAAGCCCTCGATCCGTGCACCAACATCCTGCACGGCTCAACGATTCTGTCCGCCGACTTCGCGCGGGCGGCGCGCACGCGAGGCGACGACCCCTATGCCCTGTTGGCCGCGCTTAGTGCCTACAACACTGGTGATTTTCGCCGGGGCTTTGACAACGGCTATGTGGCACAGGTCCTGTCGAGCAACGAGTCCGCGGGACCACGTCGGCGGCACGCGGCAGACCCAACCGTTCAGCAGGTTGCAGCAGCTGCGCCACGTAAGCCAGTTGAGGTGAACGAACGGATGCACGCTCTTAAGCAGGAGCTCGACCGGCTGGAGCAGCATGCGAACCAGTCCAACGCCACAAGATTGATGGCATCCGGGATCATGTAATACGAAGTGCTGTGACGCCCGAATGCGTCGAACGACCGTCACCTCAGATGACGGCCGATAGTACATGCGGGTGGCGAGGGCAGCAAAGGAACCGCGCTGGCGCGGCGAGAGCATTTCAAGGCGAAGGTGAGCCCAGACGGTTGTCTATGCCGTCTCTTGGCTGAATCCATTTACCTAGGCCGTGGAACTAATTCGTTTTGCGTTGTTCGTGAAGCTCGATTTAATGTCGCTCGCGGTGATGATGGTTATCACGATCCTGTTCGCCGCTGGCGCAATCATGCTTACGACCCTGTGTGGGGCCTAATCGCGCACCGCCGCGGTGGCGAGCGATCGTGGCTACAAGCCGGGCACGCCATCTATTATCTATGCGTAACGTCGATAGACGAACTCCGGCGGCGTGATGCTTCGCGCGGCCACGGCCGCTTGCATTAACGCGTGGTCCGGCGATTTCTCGCACGCCGGGTCGGTACGCGACGCATCACCGGTCAGAGCAAACGCCTGACAACGGCAGCCGCCCCAGTCGATTTCTCGCCGATCGCACGACCGGCACGGCTCGGGCATCCAATCGGTGCCGCGGAAACGAACAAAAGCCGAAGAATTATGCCATATCGTTGCCAGCGATTGCTCGTGTACCGAGGGGACCTCAAGACCGCAGAGCGATTCGGCGATGTGGCAGGGCAACGCCTTGCCGGCTGGCGTCACCGTAATGAACCGCCTGGCCCAACCGCCCATACACGCCTTCGGCCGCAATGCATGATAATCGGGCACGACATAGTCGATCACGAGCCGGCCCTTCAGCCGCTGACGTGCCGCCTCCACCGTCGCCGTTGCGCCATCCAGTTCGGCACGGTCCGGCAACAGCGCATCGCGATTGGCCAGGGCCCATCCGTAATATTGCACATGCGCAATTTCCACACGGCCGGCGCCCAATGTTTCGGCAAGATCGATCATTTGGGGCACACGAGACAGGTTCTGCCGGTGCACGACGAAATTCAACGTCAGAGCAAGTCCCGATCGCTGCACGGCCCGCGCCGCTGCCAGCTTGCGCGCGTGGCCGCCGTTAAAGCCGCCGATCCGGTCGGCGTTTTCGGGGTCGGTGTCCTGGAAGCTGATCTGCACGTGATCGAGGCCGGATCGGGTCAGCCGGTCCAGCATCGCCTCGTTCAACAACACGCCCGACGTAATGAGATTGCTGTACAGGCCAAGTTCGGCAGCAGCGTTGACCAGTTCCGGCAAATCCTTACGTGCGGTCGGCTCGCCACCGGAAAAATGCAACTGCAGAACGCCCAGAGCAGCCGCTTCCTCCAGCACGCGCCGCCAGATCGCCGTATCCAGTTCGGCACTGGTCCGCTGCAATGCGAGGGGGTTAGCGCAATAAGGGCATTGTAGCGGGCAGCGATGCGTCAGCTCCGCCACCAGGCCGAGTGGAGGATCGATCACGCCGACCACCGCACCACTCCCTTGTCGGCAAGGTCTTGCAGCATGGTACCGACATCGCTGGCGATCAATGCACGTGGTGCATCGAAACGGGCTGCGAGGCCATCGATGATCGAGCCCAGACTTTGGCTGCCATCGACCAATTTGAGAATCTCGACGGCCTGCTCGTCGGGTAGGAACAGCCGTTCGGGTGCCAGTACGACCCAGGTGTCGCGCAGCTTGTCAAAGCGGAACTTTACGCCCGCGGCCAGCGATGGAATGGCGGCCTCGTCGGTCACCTGCCGCTCGGAATGAATGCGCCAGGTGGTATCATTCCCGGATCGACATAAGCCAGATGCAACGCGTCCAGCATGGCCCAAAGGATGTCGCACTTGGTACGCAGCACGGCCAGCACAGCCTCTTGCTGCTCCGGCGTGCGCGCGTGTTGTTTGACGTAGTCGAGCGCGAACTCGGCATCCATTGGCGCCTGATCCAACCGCGGCGTGAAGTAGCCGAGCGTGTCGGCCGTAATGAAATCATAGTTCGCCAGCATGCCGCCAACGCGCTCGGCGATGATCGTGGGGGAAAACAGTTCCGTCAGACATGACGCGATGCCCTCCAGGATCGATCGATCGCGCACGATGTCGACATAGGCATCGACCGCAAACCGGGTAATCGGCAGCAAGCCCGCGGTGGAAATCACATAGTCGCGATCAAGGCCCAGGCCGTCGGTGAGGCGCATCCAGCGTTCAATGCCTCCGGAGTTCGGTTCGTCTCCATCATGATCATGCAGCCGCCGCCGCCACGCGCGACGCAGCTCTGCGGTCGGCAGCCGCGCAATCAATGTAGCGTCCTTCGCGGGGATACGGCACTGGTAGTAGTAGCGGTTCAAAGCCCAGGCCTGAAGTTGCCCGCGATTCAGCTTGCCCTGGTACATCAGCTTATGAAACGGATGCAGCGAATGGTACCGTTCGGCACCGATTTGTTTCAGGGCGGCTTCCAGTTGTTCAGTCGACATAGGCTCGACGGTCATAACCGGATCTCCATTCCGTCGTAGGCGACCTCCCATCCCGCGGCCTCAACCGCCGCCCTTTCAGGCGAGTCATCCAGCAGGATGGGGTTGGAGTTGTTAATGTGCAGCAGGACCTTCCGTCTGACATCAATGCGCTGGAAGGCGGCGATCGTGCCGTTCGTTCCGCTGATGCTCATGTGCCCCATGCGTAGGCCGGTCTTGCTGCCAATACCGGCACGCAACATTTCGTCGTCCGTCCACAGCGTGCCGTCGAACAGCACCACGTCGGCGCCTTGCAGACGTTGCGCGAGTGCACCAGTCATGCCGGCGCAGCCGGGGATGAAGAACAATCGGCGCTGCCCGTCGCTCACCATTGCACCGACCGTGTCTTCACTCTCGACAATCGGGGGCGACGCGGCGGTTTGTTCAAGATACAGCGGAACCTTGCCGGGGACCGCAATCAATTCCAATGACAGTCCACTGGGCTTGCCGTCCGGAAACGTCAGCTGGAACGAAGTGCCGATCGTTACGCGCCGGCGCTGCACCACGTCGCGCGCGAGAACCTCAAAAATCGGGTTTGCATCGAGCACGTCTTGAATCCGCGCGGTGGCATAGATGGTGAACGCCTGCCGTTCCCGCAGGGTCAGCAGCCCGGCAATCGCGTCGACGTCGCCGCCGGTCAGGACCACACCGGCAATTGGCGAGGAGCGTAAGCCGTGATTTGGCTGGAGACATGGCGATGCCTCGATCTGCTGGCGCAAATCGGGCGACGCGTTGAGCAGGAACCAATGCAGACCGTCGGCGCTGACCGCGAGAGAAGCCTGGCTTCGTGGCTGCGCACATGGATCACCTGACCGAGCTCGCCGACAGCCTATGGCGTTCGAATTCCATTGCGGGAATCCACCGCCCGCCGCCGCGCCCAGAACGCGTACTTGCACGGACCTACCGCGCCACGAAACAGGCGCGACGCGGGATTACTTAAGTTCGGCGCAGGCGTAGCAGTTGATCTCGGCGCCAAGCGCGATTTCGATGATTTTCGGGGTTTTCCAGCTCATAAGCCGTTCCTCCACGGTGAATTTCGCAGCTTCCCGGAGTTTACCCGATGCTCTTGAACCGTCAAGTTATGGGGCGAGGCGGCATGCAACTGGTTCGATCGATCGCGCCGCCAAACGATGATGGAAGGTCGGATGCCGCGTAACGTCGAAAATTCGCACCGCAGCACTGCCCGCTTGTGTCTTGGTTGGCGGGGCGTTGGCACGGGATGGCGGCTTCCAATGCCAAGCCACCGCTGTCGTCAAAATCCCCCCCAGGTGCCACCCGATGCTGGCTCAATCCTGGCCGACCGGTTGGTGTTGATTGCCGCTACTCAGCAACCAGCGCCGGATTTCCAGTCGTTACGGCAATCTGGAGCGGCCGCAGGTTGCGGAGCGTTCGAAGATCGAGCAATAGATACGTGAACAGGCCCGGGAAGCAGTTGGTCATAGTGGAGTCGGGAGCAAAATCGGGCAGCGATGAGATACGACCGGAATTCAGCCACCTCCTCCGCTGCCAGTTCGTGCCGGCAACGTTGTCTAACTCACTCCGGCGTACTCACAGTGAGGTGGCCGGAGATCGCATATCAACTGCTGCGGCACTCTATCAACTGCGGAGCGTCCACTGTGACACCGCTGGCGTGCCGTTGGCGAATTCCTTTGCATTATCACGTGAGTTTCGCAGATGATCGTCGGAGCGAGCGATGAACAGAAAGAATCGGACTGACGGCACACGGTCGACAGAGGACGACCGTGTCGCGGCGGCGCTCGACTGGGCCTGCTCCCGGCCAGTCTTGTGGCACG
>JBEKQQ010000045.1:0-40568 GCA_049519555.1 Acetobacteraceae bacterium | reverse complement strand
ACGAACTGCATCCAGCCATCTTCGAAATCGGCAAAGCTGTTGCCGTAATTCGAGGACCCGTAACCGATGGTCTGCATGATCTTGCTGATCGCCTGCTCGACCGGCTCCTTTTCGAGAATTTCAGACACTTCGATCAGCGAACCGGCAAAAGCAAACGACCGAATGTCGGAAAGCGCCTCATTCAGCGCGTAAAGAAACATCAGCAGGAACCCGGACATAGCAGCAACCGAGCCAGAGACGTCGCACAGCACCATCACCCGCGGCTTCTCGATGCGCTTCTGTTTCCAAACGGTGATGAACGGAACCCCGCCCCAGCCCATGTTCCGCCGCAACGTCCGCCGCGTATCCAGTTGTCCGCGCAACCGCCGCCGCCGCGTCTTCGCATAACGTGCAGCGAGCTTCTTCGCCATCTGCCGAACCAGCACGCGCATCCGCTCCAAATCGCGCCGTTCGATATTCGACAACCTCGTGGATTTCAGCAGTTCCTCGCGGAACTTCTCCGTCTCGCCCTTGGCGTAAAGCAGCAGCGCGCGTTCGACGAAGTCGCGCACTGCATCGCGCAGTTGCTCGACCTTGCCTTCCAGCGCCTGGGCGCGGTCGAACACGCCGGTCTGCCGCATCGCCTCCATGTCGCGTTCGAGGCCGCGCAGCCCCATGCGGTCCAAAATCCGCCGTGCGTAAAGGTTCTTCTGTGTGAAGAAACGGATATTCTCCAGGCCGGCCTCGCGTGCCGCCTTTTCCATTTCGGCTGCCAGAGTTGCCCGGTCATCGCTCTCAAGCAATTGTCCCAGCGATTGCCCGCCTGAGCCGCCCATCCCGTCGCCGCCAAACTGACTGCCACGCTGCGGCGCTTCACCCTCAGCCTCGTCCGCTTCGCCGGACCCGGCGAAGGCATCAGGTGTCCTTGAGCAGCGTCCGGTCCTCGAACCCAACCAGGTCGACCGCGCGCGCCGCATCGATCCCCTCGGCCGCCGAGACGCGCAAACCGGTTCCTCGGGCAACCTGAAAGAACCGGCGCAGCGGTTCGCTGGGGGAGGGCGCCCCGGCGACAAAACCCGACATCAGAAAAACCGTGACATCAGGCTGGCACTCCGGCGTCCTGCCGCGCCTTATGGGTCAGACCGGCGATCTGCTTGTTGGCGACCTCGACGTCCGCCTCGAACTTCAGCAGGACGTTCAGCGTGTCGCGGACAACGTCCACCTCCAGCACTGAGGCGTGCAGCAGCACCATCACCCGAGCCCAGTCGATGGTTTCGCTGACGGAGGGAACCTTTTTCAGGTCAAGCGCGCGCAATTGCTGCACGAAACTCACCAGTTGCCGCAACAGGCGCGCATCGATCCCCGGCACGCGTGAGGCAATGATCCGCTGCTCCAGCTTCTCATCCGGGAAGCCGATGTGCAGATGCAGGCAGCGCCGTTTCAGCGCGTCGCCGAGATCGCGGGTGCTGTTGGACGTCAGCAGCACGATCGGCGGTACCGTGGCGTGGATCGTACCGAGTTCCGGGATCGTCACCTGATAGTCCGACAGGATCTCCAGCAGGAATGCCTCGAACTCCTGATCCGACTTATCGATTTCATCGATCAGAAGCACCGCACCGCCCGGCTGTTCCAGCGCTCTCAGCAACGGCCTCGGCTCCAGGAACTGATGCGAAAAGAACACGTCGCCGAAATCGTGCAGCTTGTTCAGTGCCACAGCGAGATTGTCGGCCTCGCCGATGACCGAGTTGATCTTGTCCTTCAGGATCTGGGTGTACAGAAGCTGCTTGCCGTATTTCCACTCGTACAGCGCCTTGGACTCATCCAGACCCTCGTAGCACTGCATGCGGATCAGCGGCAGTTGCATCCAGGTCGCGACCGATTTGGCCAGTTCGGTCTTGCCGACGCCGGCGGGTCCCTCGACCAGGATGGGCTTTTGCAAATGATGCGCGAGGTAAATGGCCGTGGAAATCTGTCGGCTGGCGATATATCCCGCCGCTCCCAGCCCTTGGTCCACCGCCTCGATCGACTCCAGCGGCGCGTGGGCCGGCAGCGCGTCGTTCACGTTATGATGCTCCTACTGATCAGTAGGTTCCCTAGCATCCGCCTTGGTGCGGCGCAAACACGGAATGACCGACCGTTACTCCGCTGGCTGCGCGGCAGCTATGCGGCGTTCCGGCGGGAAGATCAGCGCGCCCACCACGATCAGCAGGCAGAACGTGCCGAACATCTGCAGCATCATCCCGAACCCGCCGGTTTCGTGCATCCAGGCCACCAGCCCGACCGAGAACCCGGCGGCGGTAAAGCCCAGAAAATAGCGGACGGCGAAGGCGCGGGCGCGCCATTGGTCGCTGGTGTATTTCCCGACCATCGCATCGTTGACCGTCACCAACCCGAACATGGCCGCGATGATGCCGATCGAGACAACGACAAACGGCAGCCCGCTCAATCCCGCACCGGCGAACAGCAACACCGGGAAAGCCACCGCCAACGGCAGGAATACCGTTTTCAGCGAGTGCCGGTCGACCAGATTGCCGATGGTGTACTGGGTCAGTGCCCCGAACACATAGACGCCTGACGCGATCAGTCCAATCACCGCCGGACTCGTCGTAACGGTCGTGAGCCGCTCGGCAAACAGTTTTGGTAATGCGACCGTGATGGCGTTGAATGTGGTCGAGCTGGCGACGATCGTTACTACCAGCGCGACCACGACCCGCCACATCATGTCTTTCGACACGCGCGCCGCCGCTCGTGCCTGCTGCTGGCTGGTGCGCGCCTCGTGCCGAACCAGGGCCAAAAACCCGACGCCAACCGCAATCGTCGCCAGGCCCGGCAGTGCAAAGGCCCAACGCCAGCCGAGGTATTGCGCAATGACCCCGGTGACGACGGCCGACGAGGCGACTCCCAGGTTGCCCCACACTCCGTTGATTCCGACCTGGCGCCCCAGTTTGTCCGCATGTGCCACCAGTGTGGCGGTGCCGACGGGGTGGTAAATCGAGGCAAACAGCCCAACCGCCAGCAGCGCCGCACCAAGCTGCAAAGGTGTTTGCACCAAGCCTACCAGAATCATCGCCGCGCCAATGCCCAGAAAGAAAATCGCCATCATGTGGCGCCGGCTCCAGCGGTCGCCCAGCCAACCGGTCAGCAGCGAACCCGCACCGAAGGCAACGAAGGCCGGCGTCGCATAGGGCAACAGCTCGCCATAGCTGATGCCAAGTGCCGGACCCATGACAATG
Organism: Acetobacteraceae bacterium; assembly: GCA_049519555.1. Classification (GTDB taxonomy): domain Bacteria; phylum Pseudomonadota; class Alphaproteobacteria; order Acetobacterales; family Acetobacteraceae; genus Rhodopila. The sequence continues at coordinate 37,356 of JBEKQQ010000045.1, read as the reverse complement.
ACCGCTGCCGCGAACACCAGCATGGCGTAGTGGTCGATGAAGTGACCGGCGTTGATGAAGCCGATCACGGTCCTCGGGCTGTTCATCGTTCTTGTCCTCTTCCCTGGTGGAGCGGGCAAAATGTAGACTGGCCTGTCGTCGACGTGTGGCCAACCAACATCGAGGAAACGCCAAACTTGCCGGACCCAGACCTTGCGGGCCCAAGCCCACGGGACAATGGCTTCTCCCTCGCCCAAGGTGGGGTCGCCGCCCTGGCACGCTTCTACGAACGCGGTGTCCACCTCGGTTTACACGTCCATGCCGAGGCGCAATTGCTGTTCGCCTCGCGCGGCGTGATGCAGGTGACCACACCGAAAGGTCGCTGGCTGGTGCCGCCGCGCCGCGCAGTTTGGGTGCCGCCACGGCTGGACCATGCGGTCGACATGCTGACCGATCTCGAAATGCGCTCCCTCTACATCGCCCCTACCTGGCTTGCGTCCCATCCCGAACTTCCTCGACTGGGCCACGAATTCGTCGTCGCAGTCGGCACTCTGTTGCGCGAACTGGTGCTGGCGATGTTCGCCGACCGAGCCGATCCCCGTCGCATCGATCTGCTCGCCCGCCTCGCACTGTTCGAACTGGCCGAGGCCGAGGATGCCGCGACCTTCATGCCCATGCCCTTCGATCCGCGCGCGCGCCGCGTCGCCGAGCAGGTGCTGGCTGAGCCTGCCGGCACGCACAACCTCGACGACCTCGCGCGGGCCGCGGGTGCGTCGCAACGGACCATCACACGACTGTTTCCCGCGGAAACCGACCTGACCTTCAAGGAATGGCGGCAACGCGCTCGGATCCTGGCGTCGGTCGAGATGTTGGACGGTGGCCGGACGTCCGTTTCCGTGGTGGCGGCGCGGCTTGGTTTCTCCAGTACGGCCGCGTTTGGGCACGCGTTCCGCCAGGTGTTGGGCATCCCTCCGAGCGAGTTCATGAACCGCCCGGAGCGGCCAATCTGACAGATAACGCAAATGCGGCGGCGTGAGTGTCGGTGGCCCGGGGGTCGAGGCAACGTGCGCTTGCGCCTGCATCCATTCCGCATTGGCCGCCGTATGGGTTAGGATCGAGTTGCGAAGGCCATATTCATGCTGAACGATTCTCCGTTGCGAACGGCGCCTGGAGTTGCCGATGACACGGCAACGCTACTGCTGCGCTGTGGCAACGGCGACCGCGCGGCGTTCCGGACGCTATACGACCGCTGGAGCGGCCGTCTGCATGGCATCGCGTTGCGCATCACGAGACAGGCCCCACTCGCCGCCGATGCGACGCATGACGCTTTTGTGCAGGTCTGGCAGCAGGCGCATCGCTTCGATCCGGCGCGTGGCAACGCCGAGGCTTTTCTCGTGAGTCTGGTGCGCTACCGCGCCCTGGATATTGTCCGCCGCCGGGGGCGTGAAATTTCCGGCTACGAGCCGGAGGAGCGCGCCGACGAAACGCCCGATGCACTGGCGCAACTGGTCGGCAGCGCCGAGGGCGAAGCGTTGCACCGCTGTCTCGGCTTGCTCGACACAGAACGCCGCCGCCTCGTCGTCATGGCGTTTGTTGAAGGACTGTCGCACAGCGAACTGGCCGACAAACTCAGTGTGCCGCTGGGCACCGTCAAGTCGTGGATCCGTCGTAGCCTGCTGTCGCTGCGGGAGTGCCTTGCGACATGAGCGACGCATCGGATCGTGATCTGCTCGCCGCCGAATATGTCCTTGGCACGCTGGAAGGCGAAGAGGCAGCGGAGGCCGCGCACCTGCTGGAGACCGATGCAGCATTCGCCGCTGCGGTGCGCGATTGGGAGGGGCGGCTGACCCCGCTCGCCGCCGGTCTGCCGCCGGTCGCGCCGTCACCGCAACTGTGGGATCGCATTGAGGCAACGACAGCGTCAGCGTCGCCCGCGCCGGTGCAGGTGGTGCCGTTTGCCTTGCGCCGCCGGCTTCTTATCTGGCAGGCGAGCACCGGGGCAGCTCTTGCACTCGCTGCTTCGCTGGCGGCCATTGTTGTGCTGCGCTCGCCTCCCCCGGCCCGTGTTGCGGTGCTGGCACCTATCACGGGCGGGGTGCCGATGCTGCTGGCGACGGCCGAACCGAACGGCGTGCTGCGCATACGGCCCGACGGGACCATTGTGGTCCCAACGGATCATGACCTTGAGTTGTGGGCGCTTGGTGCCGGCGACACCCGGCCTCGCTCGCTTGGCGTTCTGCCGGCATCCGGGGCCCGGATGGTGGCCGTTTTATCACCGGGAACACAATTGCTCGTGAGCCTGGAACCTCGCGGCGGTTCGCCGACCGGGCAACCGACCGGCCCGGTGCTGTACGGGGGCCGGCTTACCGACCTGGAATGAATTCCCGGTGGTCTGCGTCTTCATCCCATGCGCGTTACCGCCAGCCCGATCGCGCCAGTGGTCCTGACATGGCACCTGGCCCGGCTGATGGCCGCATGCCAAAACGCAACAGGCGTGAATGCGAGTGCATCCACGCCTGAGGCGGTCGGCCAGCGCTGCGGGAGCGGCGCCGCGCTCACAAAATGTCAGCCTGGTAACAGGACATGGTCGATGACCTGGATCACGCCGTTCGATTGATGCACATCCGAAATGCCGATATCGGCAACGTCACCCTTGGCGTCCTTCACTATGATGTTGGACGGACCATTCATCATCAGCCACAGCTTGCCGCCTTCCACGGTGGTCAGTGTCGCGCTGCCGTTGCCGGCACGGATCATCGCCCGCAACCGGGTTGTGTCGTATTCGCCTGCAACGACGTGGTACGTGAGGACCCTGGTCAGCATCGCCTTGTTCTCTGGCTTCAACAGGGTATCCACGGTGCCCGCCGGCAGGGCGGCAAAGGCCTCGTTGGTTGGTGCGAACACTGTGAACGGCCCTTTGCTGTTCAACGTATCGACCAGACCAGCGGCCTTCACCGCAGCCACCAGCGTGGTGTGGTCGGCAGAGTTCACCGCGTTGGCGACGATGGTCTTGCCTGGGAACATCGATTGGCCTCCAACGAGAACAGTCGGGGCCGGCATGGTTTGCGCAAACACGGGTGCAGTTGTCGTCAGCAGGACGGCGGCGAACAGGGCAGTACGTTTCATTTCAGGATCTCCTGGCCTCGGTTGGGCGACCTATGTGGGCCGCTGTGATCCATTCGTTCGGAGCGCGCGAATGGATGCAGCGCGACGGATATTTTTTCGCGATGCCCACAGCTTATGGCCAGGGTCACGGATGCCGTGCAAAAAGCAGGAAAAACCCGCGCGGGCCAGGCCGGACGCCTATGCAGCCCTGACGCCGGCGACGAAATTATTGGCCTCGCTGGACAGTCGTTCGGCCTGTTTCGACAGATCCGCGGCCGCGGTTAACACCTGACCGGCCGCCGCGCCGGTTGCGGCCGCCGCCTGGCTGACGTCACTGATCCCGGCGGTAACGGCATGTGCCGCCAGGCTCGTTTGCTGCACGTTGTGGGCAATCTCCGAGGTTGCCACACCCTGCTGTTCGACCGCTGAGGCGATGGTAGTCGATATCGCACTGACTTCCTCGATGGTGGCGGAAATGCCGCGAATGGCCTCGACAACCTGCTTCGTCGCTGCCTGGATCTGGGCGACTTGCGCGCCGATCTCTTCGGTTGCCTTGCCGGTCTGATTGGCGAGACTTTTGACCTCGGACGCCACCACCGCGAAGCCTTTCCCAGCGTCGCCGGCTCGAGCTGCCTCAATGGTGGCATTCAGTGCCAGCAGATTGGTCTGACTGGCGATGTCGGTGATCAGGCCCACGACGGTGCCGATCTTCTCAGCACCGTTGGCGAGGGTGCGGACGAGCGCATCAGTGCGGCGGGCATCTTCCACGGACTTCATCGAGATCTGCGAGGAGTGCGCGACCTGACGGCCGATCTCGCCGATGGATGCAGACAATTCCTCGGCCGCGGAGGCCACGGTTTGCAGACCGGCGCTGGCCTCGTCTGCTGCCGAGGCGACCGTCACGGCCTGCCGATTGTTCAGGGCCGCCGTGTCGGTCATCGACCGGGCAGTGACCTCCAGGTTTGTGGATGACGCCGTCAGCGTTTCGACCAAACCCCCGACCGTGCTCTCGAAGGCGTCAGCCAGCTGGATCAAAGCCGCCCTCTGATCGGCCGCCGCCTGCCCCTTGGCCGCCTCCTGGGCGTGCCGCAAACGCTCGGTTTCGGTCATATTGTTCTGGAACACCAAAACCGCCTTGGCCATGTCCCCAACCTCGTCGCGGCGCTCCGTGCCCGGAACCCCGACGGTTTGATCGCCTCCGGCGAGACGCGACATTGCCGCGCACAATTGATTGAGCGAGCCGGAGATGTCGTGTTCCACCGCCCAGGCGGCCAGCAGGGTCAACAGCAGGATACCTCCGCCGATCGCAGCAAGTTCCAGCAGGGAAGAATGAAATGCGGCATCCAGATCATCCGTCCAGACGCCGGACAGGACATTGAGTTGCCAGGGTGCAAACCGCGCGACATAGACTGCCTTGAGCAGCGGCTCCGTCTGGCCGGGCTTGGGAAACGGATAGTTGATCACGCCTTCGTCATGGTTTCGCAAGACGTTGCGCACAAGGTCGGTGATCCAAACGCCATTGGCATCCTTCGTCGTTGACTTCTTGCCTTCCATGGCCGGGACCGTTGCGTGCAGCAGCATGACGCCGTCGTCATTCTGCGCGGTCAGATAGCCGAGGCCCGCGGCGAATCTTATCGCGTGGATGTCGGCGGCGAATCGCGCGAAGGCCTCGTCGTGCGTCAACTCATGCGAGTCGACCCGATTTTGTAACGACTGCGCGATGGCGAGCGCCGACTGCACGACGGAACGCAGCGTGTCGACCCGATCATCGTACATCCGCTGCCGCATTAACGACGCAGCTGCGCCGATCGAGACAACGACCGCCACGACCGACAGGCCCAAAAGCAGGATGAGTTTGGTACGGAGCCGGACGTGGCTGAGCATGTTGACGACACCCGGCATCGTTGGAGGTTGACGACAACGGCTCATTAGTCCGGAAAGATGAATGAAGAGTTAGTCCGCACCTGGTCGAGGCGACGGTTTCGCGCACCGACGCGAAACTGGGCGACTGTCGGGGGTTCCAGACTGCCTGCTAACGCAGTCGCCTCATGTGCGCCGGACGTTCCAGAACTTGACGAAACCGTTCAGCCGGTCGGTGATGTCTTTGCGATACGCCGTCGCCTGGAAGTATTGCCCGAGCGGGATGTATGGCACGTCGATAAACGCCTGCAGCTGCAATTCGACGGCGAGCTTCTGCTGCGCCGCCAGGTCGGGCGCGTCGATCCATTGCTGCCGCAGCGCCTCGATCTTCGGCGCGTCGGGCCAGCCAAACATGGCGTTTTTGCCGTTGCCGCGCAGAAACACGTGGCCCACCGGATTGGATTGATCGAGCCCGGACCACCCGGTGATGAACAGGTTCCAGCCGCCTTTGTCGGGCGGGTCCATCATGGCTCGCCGCTGCACCACCGTGCCCCAGTCCATCGCCTGATAGTCGACATTCATGCCGATCTGTTTCAGCATGTCCGCACAAACGTCGCACTCCTGCTTCACGATCGACTGATCAGTGGGTACCAGCAGGATGACTTTCTCGCCACCATAACCGGCGGCTGCGATCGCCTGTTTCACCGCCGAGAGATCCCGCTTGCCGGTGAACGCCTCGAGCCCTGCCTTGCTTGCCATCGGCAGGCCCGGACAGAAGAAGCCGACTGGCGTCGTCCATAACTCGCGATCGGTCCCCGCCACCGCGGTCATATATTCGGACTGATCGATCGCACCCAGCAACGCACGGCGGATGGCGGGATTGTTGAACGGTGGCCACAACTGATTGAGCCTCATACAGGCCATGGTGCCGGTCTCGTCGTCGACCTTGGCCTCGCAATTGGCGTCGCGGCGCACCAGCGGCACCATATCGGCCGTCGGATTCTCCCACCAATCGACCTCGCCGGTGATCAGCGCATTGGCTTTGGTGCTTTCGTCGGGAATGACGTGCCACTCGACGCGGTCAAAATACGCGACCTTCGGTCCGGCGGTCCATTGCGCGGGCCCGCCGGATCGCGGCTGGTACGCCGAGTTGCGTTCATACACCGCGAGTGCGCCGACCACTCGCTCGGCAGTGTTCCATTTGAACGGCCCGCTGCCCACCATTTCGGTGATCTGCTTGAACGGGTCGGTCTTCGCCAGACGCTCCGGCATCATCGCGCAAAAATTGCTGCCGGGCTTGCCAAGCGCGTCGGGCAACAGCGCAAAGGGACGCTTCAGGCGAAACACAATGGTCTTGTCGTCAGCAGCAGAGAGTTCGTCGGTATAAGCCGTCAAAGTCTGTCCGAACGGGTCGCGCTTGCCCCACCGCAAGATCGACGCCACGCAGTCGCGCGCCAGCACGCGCGTGCCGTCGTGCCAGTTCAGCCCATCACGCAGAGTGAGTTTCCACAGCTTGCCATCGTTCTCGACAGTGTGTCCTTCGACCATTTGCGGTTGCGCTTTATAGGCGTTGTCGATGCCATAGAGCGTGTCGAAGATCAGGAAGCCGTGGTTGCGGGTGACGTAAGCGGTAGTCCAGATCGGATCCAGAATCGTTACGTCGGACTGGGGGATAAACTTGAGCACGCCGGTCCCGGCGGCGCGGACGATCGACGGTGCGGCGAGTGGAGTGGCAAGGGCTGCTGCGGTGGCGAGGAACGCGCGGCGCTTCATGACGGGCCTCCTTGAGGACATGCTGCAATGCAACATCATGGAGACCCAGCGAGATGGCAGGCAAGTACAATTATGACTGGACAAGCCAATAAATCAGCCACCATGCCAAATTCCCGCCAGAATTGCCGTCGAACCGTGCATATTGGCCAAATTATGCCTGTAAATTGAGCAAAACAATACCGGATCAGGCCGCCCGGTGGACGCCGGCGACGCCACCTGAGTTGTCTGCTGCGCATGATGACCGTTGTTGTAAGTACCGCTGCAAGTACCTTCAGGGCGTGTGCACCAGACCATACGCCGCCGCGAAACCAACGAGCAGCAGGACAATGAGGATGGTCAAACCAATCCGAAGCCTGATGCGGTGGGGGAACGGTGCGTGCATGGTTGTGTCCTTGTGCACAAAACGCGGCAGAGTTGCAACCGTGCCGTCCCGTCAGTCTTAATCACGGGAGGTCGTGGCCGCAATTTGTGAGGGGGGAGGTTGCGGCTCAAATTGCGGATCCAGGGCCGGAGATACCCCGCCGGTTCCGGAACCCGACGGCGCCATGGCGTTCGGGAAACCGTCCGTTGTTTTGGAGCAATGGCCCGGTGCGGGAGACCGTCGAAGATGCGCCACAGTCTCCGTTAGTTTGTACGGGCACCCCATCCCATCCACGTCACGGGCCTTTTTTGCGAGAGCCACAGGCGTTTTTTGCGAAAGCCACAGGCGTTTTTTGCGAAAGCCACCGGCGTTTTTTGCGAAAGCGAAGTGTGCAGCGCCGAGGTCTCCACGGCGTGAGGCGTTCAGAGACGCGGAAGGATGACGGTCAATTCGTCACCGGACCGCATTTCGCGTCATTTGTTGGCGGGGTAGTATGGCAGCGGGTGCCGTGGCATCGGTGGACATGCTTCAGGCATATCCGGCGTTCCACAGTTGCCGGGGTCAGGTGGTCCCGAAGCGACGACTGGCGCGGGAGGGAGAAGCGGCGGCGGAACGGTGGTTGTTATGGTGCTCGTTGTCGTTGTGGTCGTGGTTGGCGGCGGCGGGGTGCAGCCTGCGAGTGCCAGGACTGCCGCTACCCAGAGAAACCACCTCATGGTCGCCTCCTTGGTTTGCCATAAGCAAGTGCTCGCGCGATCCAGGAAGAAACTGACGGGGGCAAGCCAAAGTTCCGTTATCGCCAAAATTCTGTCGCTGCTCGTAGGTCTCGCCCGCCTTACGCCTCTCTGCCTGGGCCATGATTGAGCCAGGACCATAATTGAAAGGCGCGGCGAACCGGCGTGGTCACGCGGCGGCATCGCTCCGCCGCGAGCGAGTTATGTCCTATGCCGACGCCTTGCCCAACTGTCCGGCGACATCCTGGATACATTGCCAGGCGACCCGGCCCGAGCGGGCGCCACGCGTCACCGACCACTCCACCGCTTTGGCGTGCAAATCCTCGACCGAAATCGGCAACTGCAAACTGGCTGCGTAACCTTCGACCATTTCGAAATACGTCGGCTGATCGCAATTGTGAAATCCCAGCCAGATGCCGAAACGATCTGACAAAGAGACCTTCTCCTCGGTCGCCTCGGACGGATTGATCGCCGTCGAGCGCTCGTTCTCGATCATGTCCCGCGGCATCAAGTGCCGGCGGTTCGAGGTCGCGTAGAACAGCACGTTGTCCGGCCGGCCCTCGATCCCGCCATCCAGCACCGATTTCAGAGCCTTGTAGTCGGAATCCTCCTTCTCGAACGACAGGTCGTCGCACAGGATCAGACACCGCCGCGTCTTGCCGCGCAGCAGGTTCAGCAGCGACGGCAGCGAACGGATGTCCTCACGGTGGATCTCGATCAGCACCATCCGGCCGGCAAGGCGAGCGTTCACCTCGGCATGCACCGCCTTGATCAGCGAGGACTTGCCCATCCCTCGCGCGCCCCACAGCATGGCGTTGTTCGCCGGCAGCCCCTGGACGAAGCGCAGGGTGTTCTCCAGCAGAATGCCCTTTTGCTGTTCCACACCTTTCAACAGGCCGATGTCGACGCGCGACACGTACTCCACCGGCGCCAATTGGGCGGTCGACGGGTGCCAGACGAAGGCATCCGCCGCATACAGGTCGACCGCCTGAGGTGGCGGCGGGGCGAGCCGTTCCAGCGCCTCAGTCAGACGGGTCAACAAGGCATGGGCGCGGTCATCCATCAGAATATCCAGACGAGCTTGACGAAAGGGGCGCGGAAAGTATGGTCCCGCTCCATTCACCGCAAGGACCCCGTCGATGCTGATCTCCTCCGCCTACGCCCAGGGATTGGGTGACATGTTCGGTGGCGCGGGGGGCGTGGCGCAGTTCTTGCCGCTCGTGCTGATCTTTGGCGTGTTCTACTTCCTGCTGATCCGGCCGCAGCAACAGAAGCAAAAGGAACTGCGCAACATGATCGCCGCCGTCCGCCGCGGCGACCGGGTCGTTACTGGCGGCGGCATCCTGGGCACCGTGCAGCGCGTGCCGATGGTACAGGACAAGGACGGCAAGCAGGTGCCGTCGCAGGAAATCGAGGTCGAGATCGCCAAGGATATTCGCGTCACCGTGCTGCGTGACACCATCACGTCAGTGCTGAAGCCGGTTGCCGCGAACGACGCCAAACCTGTGAAGGACAAGGCGAGCTGAGCCGGGCCTGCCGCACCGCACCGGTCGCGCGTATCATCACGCGCGCGAAAGCAAGGGAGCTTCAGAATGAACGACTTCAGCGAAATTGCCGGCCTGCGCAAATATCCGTTGGCCCGCCGCGGCATGATGATGACCAGTCTGATCAGCGGCTTTACCTTGGCGGTCGACCGCGTCGAGGCACAGACGATCACCACCGACAGCAACGGTCTGGACGCCGGCGACACCAAGATCCCGACTGCAAACGGTGAATTGCCTGCCTATTATGCACGCCCTGCCAAGGGCACCCATTTTCCGATCGTCATTGTCATCGAAGAAATCTTCGGCGTGCATGAACACATCGCGGATATCTGCCGCCGCCTCGCCAAGGCCGGCTATCTCGCCGTGGCAACCGAGTATTACGCCCGGATCGCTGATCTTTCGAAAATGACCGACGCGCCGACGATCTTCAAAGAAGTCATCAACAAGGCTCCTGACGCTCAATTCCTCTCCGACGCCGACGCCACCATTACCTGGGCCGGCAAGAACAAGGGCGAGCTTGCACACGTCGCGGTGACCGGGTTCTGCCGCGGCGGGCGGCAGACGTGGCTCATCGCGGAAAACAACAAGCGGGTGAAGGCAGCGGTGGCCTGGTATGGGCCGATGCTTGGCGCAACGTCCGACATCCAGCCGAAAACCGCCACCGATGGCGCTGATCAGTTGAAGTGCCCGCTGCTCGGGTTGTACGGCGGGCAGGATACCGTCATCAAGGTTGACGATGTCCACGCCGCCGAGGCCAAGGCGAAGGCCGCCCACAAGACGGTGGATATCGTGATCTATCCCGACGCGCCGCACGGCTTCAACGCCGATTACCGGCCGAGCTACCGCAAGGATGCCGCCGAGGACGGGTGGAAGCGTATGCTCGCCTGGTTTGCGAAGTATGGTGTAAAGCCCGCGAAAGTCTGATCCCTCTGGGGGAGGCGAACATGACACTCAACGGCAAGATTGCGCTGGTCACCGGTGCTGCATCCGGTATTGGCCGCGCCTGCGCTCTGGCGTTGGCCGAGGCGGGCGCTCAGGTGGTCGCCGCCGACATCAACGGATCGGGAGCGCAGGCGACGGTTGACGCCATCGCTGCATTCCAACGCCGCGCCGTCGCCGTGCCGACCGATGTCGGCGACCTGGCTCAGATCGACACTATGGTGAAGCAGGCGCTGGCAGAGTTCGGCCAGATCGACATTCTGGTCAACAATGCCGGCGTCACCCGTCGCGCCGACATCATGGAGTTGACCGAGGCCGACTGGGACCGTATCCACCGGGTCAACGCCAAGGGTGTGTTCTTTTGCCTGCAACGCGTGGCGCGCGAGATGATCCCGAAACGATCTGGCCGCATCATCAACATCGCCTCCATCGCCGGCAAGGGTTATGCGGGCACGTCGAACGCTGCCTACGCCGCCAGCAAGGGCGCGGTGATCAGCCTAACCCGCACCGCATCGCAGCAGCTCGCGAAATACGACATCAACGTGAATTCGATTTGTCCGGGTGTGACGTTAACCGCATTGTCGAACGACAATCTGGCGGTGCGGGCGCGGGAGGCCGGGGTCACGGTCGAAGAAATGCAACGTCTGCGGGTGGCGGACATTCCGCTGCGACGGGCCAACGACCCAGAGGACATCGCGGCGATGGCGGTGTTCCTCGCCTCACCGGGTGCGCGCAACATCACCGGGCAGAACTACAACGTCGACGGTGGGATTATTCCGGAGTGATACCGGGGCCAGTGTGCAGTCAACTCGGTGCGGTCGGTGTGACCCTGCACTGACCTCTGGGCTCTACCGCGATCGAGCCGGTCTTTGCCGGGTTTATGGGATCGGGATAATTGATTGTCGGCCGCCCATTGACCACGTCCCCGAGCACATCCAGCGACGTGGCGCCAACCAATTGAACGCCTCCGGTACAGGTGACAGTCAGCGTCGGAGCGGATTTGCTGCCGCCGCACCCGGTGAGCGACAGTGCGATCGCGAGCCAGACCAGTCGATGCATCAGGCGTCCTCCACAGGCGAAATTCTCACAGGCGAAATTCCCACAGGCGAAATTCCCACAGGCGAAATTCACGGTGTCGACGGGTTGGCTATGCGGCCGCCAACCGATGCTGCACCCTGATTCGAACGCAGACGTAGCAACAGCGACCGGATTTCTGGCCTTGTGACGGCGGGCATGCAAGTTCCTTGGCCGGGTTGGGCCAGGCTAATTTATGGTTGGCGCCGTTTCAAGCCACCACGCGCCAGGCGTGTCGGCTTCCTGGTTTGCTACACCGCTGACGCCGCAACGCCGCTCGACTGTATGGTTGTACCTTTGGCGGCCAGCCGAAGCCTGGTCGCGGAATCGACCCGCCGTATGGCCAGTGCGAGCACCGCGACGCTGATCAGTGGGCCGAGCGGCAAATGCCAGGCCGAGCCGACCGCGTAGTCCACCAATGAAGCAAGATAAGCAGCAAGCAGCACGGTTTTTTCCCAGGACAGGAAGCCCTTGCTGCGTCCCTCTCGCACCAACCAACCGATTGCCAGCAGCAGCAGCAACCGGTCGTATAGCAGCGCCACAGGCACTGCCAATAAGGTCGCCGCCAGCAGCGTTGCGACGCGGAGGTTCCAGCCTGGGCGGCGCCACCAGGCGACTCCGACCACAAGCATCATCGCCACAGTCACCGCCGCCTGCACCAGATAAGCCAGCGACGGAGCAAATCCCAGGAGCCGCGCGGCCCCGAACGGTGTCACGATGCCCGCGTAGTCGATCCGGCCCGAGGCATAGACAGCGTTGGACCCCGCGAACGCGGACCAATAGGCATGCCAGGTGCTAACGCCGAACAATGCCACCGACAAAAGGACGAGGCTGGCGACGGTTGCTGCGGCGACGAGGAAGCAACGCCACAGCCCGCCGGCCGCCAGTCCCACCGGCGCCAACAACCCAAAATGCGGTTTGTAGCAAAGCAGGCCCAAACACACGCCCGCCGAGGCCGGGCGGCGCTCGATCATCAGCGTGAACCCACCGAACAAAGCCGCGGTCAGGAACGCATTCTGGCCCAAACCGAAGGTCCAGAAGATGGCGGGAAACGCCAGCACGGGACCAGCCCAGGACCAGCCCGGTTCGCGCAAGATCTGCCGCATGGTGAACGCGAACGCCGCCAATGTCGCAATTTCGAACCCATAGAATGCAACGTAGTAGGGCAACAGGGCCAGCGGCGCACACAGCAACAGGAACACCGGCGGATAGAAGAAGTACTGGTATGGCGCACCCGCGACGGTGAACCGTTGCTCAGTCAGGAAATGCGCTGTCTGGTCGTAGGCAAGGTCAGGTGTGCCCGCCAGGGCCAACTTGCCTGCGGCGTAGAAGCTCACAAAGTCGCTGGACGTCGGCGCGACCTGGTCGGAAATCACGCCATGCTGCCACAGGGCAAGCAAGACCAGGATCGATAGTTCGATCAGCAGCAACAGTTGGCCGCCGGCGATGATCCGCTCACGGGTCAGCCAACTTGCGTCGCGCGCTACATTGATCAGGCCGGCAAATACCATGCGTCCGCCCAGTACGTCCCGGCTATCCTAGGCGGTGACATGTTCGGGAAAGGTTACACTGCGGCTGCGGGCGCTCGGCCTTGCCAGGTCAGACCACCCTGTGTTTGCTGCGGATTGCGCTTTCCGACGGAGTCGCCACCTGGCCTACGCGCTGCAGCAACTGATCAACGGCATCACGCTCGGGATGATCTACGGGTTGATCGCCGTCGGCTACACGATGGTCTACGGCATCATCGGCATGATCAATTTCGCCCATGGCGACATCTTCATGATCGGAGCCTTCCTGTCGTTGATCGCGCTGCTGGGCCTGGCGTCGCTTGGCGTCACCGCGGTGCCGATCGCACTGGCTCTGGCGCTCATCTTCGCCGCGGCTCTGGCGGCGTTGTATGGCTGGACGGTGGAGCGGGTCGCCTATCGGCCGCTGCGAGGCTCGTTCCGCCTGGCACCGTTGATCAGTGCCATCGGCATGTCCATCACGTTGCAGAATTTCGTCCAGGTCAGCCAGGGCGCGCGCGTCAAACCGATCCCGCCGGTGATCCCCGGCGGCTTCCAGATCATGGAAAGTCACGGTTTCGCAGTCCGCCTGGCCAGCATGCAGATCATGATCGTCGTGACAACGCTCGTCGTGCTGGCGCTGTTCACCTGGCTGGTGACCCGGACGCCGCTTGGCCGGCGGATGCGTGCCTGTGAGCAGGATCTGCGCATGGCGAGCCTGCTCGGCATCGATACCGACCTGACCATCAGTGTTACGTTCATCATCGGCGCGGCACTCGCCGCCGTCGCCGGTCTTTTGTTCCTGCTGTATTACGGCGTCATCGATTTCTACATTGGCTTCATCGCCGGGGTGAAGGCGTTCACGGCAGCCGTCCTCGGCGGTATTGGCAGTCTGCCTGGCGCCGTACTGGGCGGACTGCTGATCGGTCTGATCGAGGTGTTCTGGTCCGCCTATTTCAGTGTCGCCTACAAGGACGTCGCGGCATTCTCGATTCTGATCGTTGCGCTTGTTTTCCTCCCCAACGGCATACTGGGCCGTGTTGAGGTGGAAAAAGTATGAGCCCGGGTTGGGCCGCTTCGCGATGAAGCATGCGTTTCGCGATGCCGGACTGTCCGCACTGATCGCCCTTGGCCTGTTTGCGCCGCTGATTGGTCTCGTAACGGAAGACGGAGAGCATGGCCTGGTTTTGCGTGCCCGGCCGATCGCCGTCGTGGTCGTCGTCGTTCTGGTGTTCCTCGGCCGTTTGTTGCTGCTGACCCGGGCGGCGCATACGGCGTTGCCGGGCGTGTCGAGTCCGCCGAGTGCAGCCATGCGGCGAGCGGGACGCGCGGTGGCGCCGGCGCTGTTGGTGTTGGCGCTGCTGCTGCCGTTTGGTGGATCGCGTTACTACGTCGATCTCGCCACCCTCGTGCTGACCTACATCATGTTGGGCTGGGGCCTGAATGTCGTGGTCGGACTCGCCGGATTGCTGGACCTGGGATACGTCGCGTTCTACGCGGTCGGGGCCTATTCCTACGCCTTGCTGGCAGTAGATTTCGGGCTTGGGTTTTGGACCTGTTTGCCCCTTGCCGGCATCCTGGCGGCATTCTGGGGCGTTTTGCTCGGCTTTCCCGTGTTGCGGTTGCGCGGCGACTATCTTGCCATCGTGACGTTGGCGTTCGGTGAGATCATCCGCATCGTTCTGAACAACTGGGTGTCGCTGACCAACGGCCCCAATGGCATCACCGGTATCCCACGACCGACACTGTTCGGCCTGACGTTCAGCATGGACGGCGGTCCAGGAAGCTTTGCCGGGTTCTTCAATATGGAACCGGAAACCATCCAGCGGGTGATTTATCTGTATTACGTCATTCTGGGCCTCGCCCTGCTCACCAACTGGTTCACGTTGCGGCTGCGCCGCACCCCGTTGGGCCGCGCATGGGAGGCATTGCGTGAGGACGAAACCGCCTGCCGCTCGCTTGGCATCAACGTCACGAATACGAAACTGACCGCTTTCGCCATTGGTGCCATGTTTGGCGGGTTCGCCGGAGCGTTCTTCGCCACCCGGCAGGCGTTCATTTCGCCGGAGAGTTTTACTTTCATCGAGAGCGCCACCGTGCTCGCGATCGTGGTACTGGGTGGCCTTGGATCGCAACTTGGTGTCGCGCTGGCGGCGATCGTGATGGTGGGTGGGCTGGAGTTGCTGCGGTCGTTCCTGAGCTTTCTGGCCGACCAGATGGGCAGTCCGCTGTTCGCCGGCGTCGCCAATGAACTGCCGCTGTATCGCATGCTGGTGTTCGGCCTGGCGCTGGTCGTGGTGATGGTGTTGCGGCCGCGAGGCATGGTTTCCACGCGCACTCCGACCGTTACTCTGGGTCGCGCCTGATGTTGTCGGTCACTGGTCTGACCATGCGGTTCGGCGGACTGAAAGCCGTCGACGATCTGTCGTTCGAAGCTGCGGCGGGTGAAATCACCGCCGTGATCGGCCCCAACGGCGCGGGCAAAACCACGGTCTTCAATTGTATCACCGGATTTTACCGGCCCACCGAAGGCGGCATTGCATTGACCAACGATCAGGGCGTTCGGTTTGCCTTGGATCGGATGGCGGGGCATCGGATTGCGTCGCGGGCCAAGGTCGCCCGGACGTTTCAGAATGTCCGGTTGTTCGCCGGCATGACCGTGCTGGAGAATTTGTTGGTCGCTCAACATAACGTGCTGATGCGCGCCAGCGGGTTGACGATATTTGCTGTGCTTGGGCTTGGCGGGTTCCGTAAAGCTGAACGCCGCGGACTGGACAATGCGCGGCACTGGCTCGATCGCATTGGCTTGCTCGATCGAGCGGATGACATGGCCGGCGCGCTACCGTATGGCGCACAACGGCGGTTGGAGATTGCCCGCGCGATGTGTATCGATCCGGTTTTATTATGTCTGGACGAACCGGCCGCCGGCCTCAATCCGCGTGAGACCGAGGCGTTGAATGCATTGCTGCAAACCATTCGCGCCGACGGCTGCTCTTTGCTGCTGATCGAGCATGACATGGGCGTGGTAATGCGAATTTCCGATCACATCGTCGTGTTGGATCACGGCAAGAAAATCGCCGACGGGACGCCTGCCGAAGTGCGCGCCGACTCTGCAGTGATCGCTGCCTATCTGGGCGAGGGCGATGAGGATGAGGATGAGGCGGCGGCATGACCGCGACGCTGGCCCTGATCGGTGTGTCGGCTTACTACGGCGCAGTGCAGGCATTGCGCAACGTCGATCTGGAGGTCAATCCCGGCGAGATCGTTACGCTGATCGGCGCCAATGGCGCTGGCAAATCGACCCTGATGATGACAGTCTGCGGCAACCCGAGGGCGCGTGCCGGCACAATCCTGCACGAGGGGCACGACATCACCCACCTGTCGACGCATCTGATCATGCGACGCGGCATCGCCCAATCGCCGGAAGGGCGGCGAATTTTTGGCCGCATGACGGTGTATGAGAATTTGCTGATGGGCGCTGAGGCCGCTGGCCGGACCGACACACCGGCGCTATTGGAAGAAATGTTCGCGCTGTTTCCTCGGTTGCGCGAGCGGATTGGTCAGCGTGGCGGCACGCTGTCGGGCGGTGAGCAGCAGATGCTGGCGATCGCTCGTGCGTTGATGTCGCGGCCGCGCTTGTTGCTGCTGGATGAACCGTCGTTGGGTCTGGCGCCGCTGGTGGCACGGCAGATTTTTGGTGCGATCCGTGAGTTGAATGAGCGTACTGGGCTGACCGTGCTGCTGGTGGAACAAAATGCCTATCAGGCGCTGCGGTTGGCGCATCGGGGCTACGTGCTGGTGAACGGGGCGATCACGATGGCGGGCACTGGAACGGAATTGTTGGCGCGGCCGGAGGTGCGGGCGGCGTATCTCGAGGGTGGGCACGCGTGAGATGCTGACGAAGCATCGTACCCTCGCTAATTGAGACTTCTTTTTCCTACGTTCGTTCTGATTGAACCCATTCGAAAAGTACTGGCGTTGCGCTGTGACACTGGCCGGGATCACATCGGGTCCGCTGTCAAATAGGTTGACAATGTGGGCCAGAGTCGCATGTTTTCCTGACCTCATGCGATAGGCCTTTTGGCCGGTCGCCCTATCTCTGGTCATTCCCGAAGGGTAGACGTTCAGACCGCCGCCATAAC
This sequence comes from Acetobacteraceae bacterium, assembly GCA_049519555.1. Taxonomy (GTDB): domain Bacteria; phylum Pseudomonadota; class Alphaproteobacteria; order Acetobacterales; family Acetobacteraceae; genus Rhodopila. Next base: position 20,340 of record JBEKQQ010000045.1, on the reverse strand, counting down.
AAAAAGGGATGAGCGCGTCCTGCTCCAGCGCCAGCCGTAAATCTCATACGTATTCGAAACAATATGCGGCATCGGCCTGAACCTGCTTCCCGTGTTAATCGCATAACAGTCGGCACGAATTCGAGGTCGGTATTCCGGTTGTCGTCGCGGTTTCGCGGTCTCCGCCGGCGCTCAGAAAGACTGTGTGATTGATCATCCGGAATACCTCGTAGTGAACATTCTGACCTCCAATGGCGCAAAGTCGACGAAGCGTTGCGGTGCACCGAAGCGCCTCACTGCGCAATCCCTTGTTGTGACAACTATGGCGACAGTGCCCCCATCCGTTAACCGGATATTCACCATGCACTGACCTAAATCAACATCGCCCGAACCCGGCGCGCCTATCCACATCCCGGCCAGCAAAGGAGCGATGCGATGCAAACGATGAAAGCAGCCATTTTCGTGGAGAAAGGGCGGATCGTCCTGGACGACAAGCCAATCCCGGCGGTCGGGCCTCTCGATGCGCTGATGCGGATCACCACCACGACGATATGCGGCACCGACGTGCACATCCTGAAAGGCGAGTATCCGGTGAAGCGCGGCCTCACCATTGGTCACGAACCGGTTGGCATCATCGAAAAGCTCGGCTCTGAGGTTGTCGGGTTCAAGGAAGGGCAGCGCGTGATCGCCGGAGCTATTACGCCATCAGGCTGGTCCTCGGCGTGTCTCTGCGGCTGTCTGAGCCAGGATGGCGCGGGCACGAAGCATGGGTTCCAGGCAATTGGCGGCTGGAAGTTTGGCAATACGATCGATGGCGCTCAGGCGGAATACGTGCTGGTGCCGGACGCAATGGCCAACCTTGCGGTGGTGCCGGATGGCCTGACCGACGAGCAGGTGCTGATGTGCCCGGACATCATGTCCACGGGGTTCTCCGGGGCCGAGAGTGGCCATGTCCGGATCGGCGACACGGTTGCGGTTTTTGCTCAGGGACCGATCGGGCTTTGTGCCACCGCTGGTGCACGACTGGCCGGCGCCACCACAATCATAACGGTGGACAGCGTGCCGGCGCGCATGGAGGTGTCCCGCAAGATGGGCGCCGACCATGTTGTGGATTTCAAAGCCGCGGATCCGGTGGCAGAGATCATGCGCCTCACTGACGGTCGCGGCGTCGATGTCGCAATCGAGGCACTCGGCACGCAGACCACGTTTGAGAGCGCGCTGCGGGTGCTGCGTCCCGGCGGCACGCTGTCGAGTCTGGGCGTTTACTCCACAGACCTGAAAATTCCCATTGATGCATTCGCCGCCGGCCTCGCCGACCTGAAGATCGTTACGACCTTGTGCCCAGGAGGCAAGGAGCGGATGCGGCGGTTGCTGGCAGTGGTGGCCAGTGGGCGGGTTGATCTGAAACCGTTGGTGACGCACCGGTTTAAGTTGGACCAGATCGAGGCGGCCTACGATCTGTTCAGCCACCAACGCGATGGCGTCCTGAAAGTCGCGATTACCCCATAGCTGTCTGGCACCTGGGCCTGGCCGCGGTGACCCCGCCAGGCCAGGTGTTGCAATCAGGCGGCGAGTTCCTCCGCCGCCGGCACCTTGTTAATCTGATGTGCCTGCACGATCGGCAGCACGTCGCGGGCAAAGCGTCGGATTTGTTCGACGAACATTTCCTGGGGCATGGCACCGCGATTGAAGTTGACCTGCACGGTGCCGGCCCCGGTGTGTTCGGCGAGGCGAATGAGTTTATCGGCGACCTCGGCGGGTGTGCCCCAGGGTAGTCGGTCGGCCATTTTCTCCATGTCGGCCATGGTCATGTTGCGAAAATCGCCGCGGTTGAATTCGGCAGCCCGCAGGTTTTCTGCGCGGACGTAATCGGTGGAACCGGAAGAACTGTAACCGGTTTCGCGCTGTTTCGCCGTCTCAGTGAAGTTCCCGTGGCTGAACAGCGTGCGATTGAAATACAACACATACGGTCCGCATTCGCGGATGGCTTGTTCCTTGCTGTCGGCAACATAGGCGGTGACACCGACCGACAGGTGTTCCGGCGTGATCTGCCTGCCGTTGGCGGCAAGGCATTTTGCGTAATAGGCGATGATATCGTCCTGCAGCCCGCCCGGCGCCAGGCCTGGTGTGATGCGGATGTCATTGCGCGCGGCGAACTCGATCGATTCCTTGCTGCTGACCACCGGGGTCCAGATCTCCGGCCGCGGCTGTTGCACCGGTCGCGGCCACAACGCGACATCTTTGTAGGTCCAGAATTTGCCCTGGTAGGAGAACACTTCCTCGGACCAGGCACGGGTGACAATTTCGAACGCTTCCTCGAAGCGAGCGCGGGAATCGGCCAGCGGAACGTTATGCACCTGATATTCGCGCGGAATGCCGCGAGCGAAGCCGGAAATCAGCCTACCGTTCGACAGGCAGTCGAGCATTGCCAACTCTTCGGCCAGCCGCAGCGGCTCGTGCAGAGGCAGCAGATTGCCATAGATCAGCAGCCTGACCCGCTTCGTCCGTTGTGCGGCCGAGGCAGCCATCAGGTTGGGCGAATTCATCAGCCCGTAGGGTGAGCAATGATGCTCATTGAAGCCGAGTCCGTCGTAGCCGAGTTGGTCGATCAGTTCCCAGGCATCGAGGTGTTCGGCATAGGTGCGGACCGCGACCTCCGGCTTGAAATGCCGGCCGGCGAGCGGGTAGGGCAGTTCGGTTCCGGTCTTCAGATGGTCGAGTTGTTCACCATAGGCCAACAGATCGAAAACAAAGACTTTCATGGCTACGTCCTTGTGGGGTGCGCACAGTGTGCGTGGTCCGAACCCTGCCGGTCAACCGGATCGGGCGGCGTGCGCGGCTCTCATTGCGAGCGAAGTGAGGCAATCTCCATCAGTTGGGTTGCGGAGTTTGCCGCGTCGCCATGTTCCCCGACGATGACAACTCAATGCCACAGTCGAGCCGACGCCAGCTTCGCGCCTTCCACCAGCGATGCCAGTTTCTGAAACGCGATTTCCGGATCGACGCGCCCGGTGTGGCCAACGAATGTCGCGAACCCGCAATCGGTGCCGGCCAACACACGCTCGCGTCCAACGATGTCGGCGAACTGGCAAATCCGTTGTGCGATCAACTCCGGATGCTCGATGTAGTTGGTGCAGGTATCCACGACGCCCGGGATCAACACCTTGTCGTCCGGCAGTTTCGTGTCGCGCCACACGGTCCATTCATGCGCGTGCCGAGGGTTCGCTGCCTCAAAGGAAATCGCCTGCGGCTTACCCTTCAACACGATCGGCAGGATTTTCTGCAACGGGATGTCGAAGTGATGTGGTCCCTCATAGTTGCCCCAGCACAAATGCAGCCGCGCCGAACTCGCTGGAACGTTTGCCAGCGCGTGGTTCAGCGCCTCGATTTGCTGTTCGGCCTGCTTGAGGAATTCCGCTTCGGTCAGGTCCTGAAATCCGGTGTGACGCGCCATCGCAAGATCGGGACTATCGAGTTGCACGACGATCCCGGCATTCGCGATCGCCTCATATTCCTCCTGCATGGCGTCGGCCACCGCGCCGATATAGGCGGCATGCGAGGGATAGTGCCGGTTGGGCTGGAACGCCGAGACAACACCCGGTGACGCGGCCGGCATGAATGCGTCAACCGGTTTTGCAGCAGCAATCGCCGCCTGGAAATTCGCAATGTCGGTTTTCACGGCGTCATGATCGCGCAGCGTCACATCGCCCGTGCAACACAGGCGGCGGAACACCTGAGGGCCAGTGAACTGGATCATGCGCGCACGAAACTCCGGATAATCCGCCAGGTCACGTTGCGCTTTGGGTGTGAAATTCTCGCCGCCGAAGCCGGTCAGCCGGTCTTTGATATAGGTCGCGTAACCGATCTTGCTGGTTTCGCCGTCGCTGACTACGTCGATCCCGGTGGCAACCTGACGAGCCACGATGTCGGCGACCGCCTGGCGGACATCACGCTCAAGCTCGGCGTGATCATACGGCTGGCCCTGGTCCTTCCTGACCAGCAGTTCGGCGAGCGCTTTGGGCCGCGGCAAGCTGCCGACATGGGTGGTCAGGATGCGGTCGGTGCTGAGTTTCATGTCCGTCCTCCCGGTTATGGTTGGGATCAGCTTACGCGAAATTCTCGGCTGACGCGACCACCGGTCCTGCAAGCCGGCAGACCCGCCCCATTGCCTTTCCCGCCCAACAGACGAAACTGGCGGCGACCATTTCAACGCGGGAGGAAGCAATGGGTTACAAGATCGCTTTCATGGGCACTGGTGCCGTCGGCGCCTATGCCGGAGCGCATATGGCGCGGGCCGGCGAGGACGTGACGTTCATCGACCCCTGGCCCGCCAACGTCGAGCAGATGAAAGCCCATGGCCTGAAGGTCTCGCACATCCGCGACGTGCCGGAATGGACCACGCCGGTGCACGCTTTGCACCTGACCGAACTGCAGCAGGTCGCCAAAGGCCAGCCGTTCGACATCGCGTTCGTCTGCATGAAGTCATACGACACTGAATGGGCGGCGACGATGATCGCGCAATACCTCGGCCCCAACGGGTTCATCGTTTCGTTGCAAAACTGCATGAATGAGGAAACCATTGCCGGCGTGGTCGGCTGGGGCAAGGTGGTCGGCTGCATCGCCAGCTCGATCACCGTCGATCTGTGCGAGCCCGGCCATGTCCGCCGCGCCGCCGGCAAAAGCGGCGACAAACACACCGTGTTCCGCACCGGCGAGGTGCACGGACGCATCACCGACCGGGTGCAGGAGATCAAGCGGCTGGTGTCATACGCTGACTCTGCGCTGGCCACCACTAATCTGTGGGGTGAGCGCTGGTCGAAACTGGTGACCAATGCGATGGCCAACGGCATGTCCGCCAGCACCGGAATGATCAGCAAGGATATCCTCACCAACGACGGACTGCGACGCTTCGGTGCCCGCCTTGGCTCCGAAGCCATCCGCGTTGGTCAGGCACTGGGCTACGAACTGGAAGAAGTCCACCATATCGATCCGGAAATCATCGCCAAAGCGGGCGAGGGGGACCCTGCCGCAACCAAGGAATACGACGCGCACCGGCTGGCCGAGGTCAGCAAGTCCGGCGGCGGCGAACATCGTCCCTCGATGGGACAGGACATGGTCAAAGGCCGTCGCACGGAAATCGAGTTCCTGAATGGACTGATCACCCGTAAGGGCGACGAGGTCGGCATTCCGACTCCGGCCAATCGCGCTCTGGTGGACATCGTGAAGCGGGTGGAAAAGGGCGAACTCAAACCCGATCCGAAGCACATTCTTGATTTGCGGCTGAACTGAGCCTTTGCGCCGGGGTGGAATGGTCCGCAAGGAACGTTTCACCCAGGACATTGGTTGCTGCCTGCCATCGGCCTCTGGGTTCACACCACCCTGGTAGCCAATCTGAAGCGCGAGGCGTGGAGGTCAAACTGTCATTGCAAAAGCAGCGAAGCAATCTCAGTCTCCGGCCTGACAGAGGTTGCTTCGCTGCTTTCGCAATGACAGTGGGAGCGGACGTACTGCACTTCAACGATTCTGCGTATCAGGGGGCGTGAAATGAATGTCCTGCTGACCGGGGGCGCAGGCGACCTCGGCTCAACCCTCGTTCCGATGTTGCTCAGCAGAGGCGATACTCCGGTCATTCTGGATCTTCGCTGTCCCCGGAATGTGCCGGAGGGCGCGCAGTTCATTCAAGGGTCGATCCTGGATCGCTCGAAGCTGCCGGAGTATTTCCAAGGCAGCGACTGCATCGTGCACATCGCTGCCTGGCACGGCATCCACGAAGACCGCGGCGAAAAAGCCGCCTACGATTTTTTCGACCTGAATGTCCGCGGCACCTTCGAAGTCTTTGCCGCAGCGGCATCGCGCGGCATCAACAAAATTGTTTACATTTCCACTACCAGCATTCGCCGGCCGGACACATTGTACGGACGCAGCAAGCTGCTGGCCGAACAGATAGCCGAGGATTTTCGACAATACCACAAGATGAACGTCATCACCCTGCGTCCGCGCGGTTTCATCCCGTTTTGGAACCGTACCGTCTATACCAACTACATCGACTGGGCTCGTTGGTTCTGGCGCGGTGCCGTGCACATTGATGACGTTGCGTCAGCGGTTGTGCAGAGCCTGGATCTCATTTCCCGGCAGCAACTCAACCAGCGCCTGACACTGACGCTTGACAGCGCCTACGAATATACTGACGCCGATCTCGAAAACTGGGATGCCGACGGTGCCGGTTCCGCATTCCGCAAGCACTATCCGGAATTTTTCGAAATTGCACGCTCTTACGGCCTCGATCCTGCTGCGAAACCAACGAAACTTGATATTTCCGAAACGGCGCGCTGGTTGGCCTACAAACCAACCTATAGTTTGAAGAACCTGTTGGCCGAACTGGCAGCCTACGGCGAAGCCGGACCACCATCGCCGGTCCAGGCGTCATAGCTCGATGACACCCCCCAGAAGTCCCTTCGCCACCGCCTCGGCGCGGTTGGTGGCACCGAGCCTTGCGAACAATGCTTCCAAATGAAACTTTACCGTGTGCACGGAAATCCCCAGGTGACGAGCCACCGCTTTGTTACTCATTCCCTGGCCGATCAAGGTCAGAATTTCCGTCTCGCGCGGCGTCAGTGGCGACTCTTCAACCGCCGGGACGAACCCGGCGCTCTCTCTTGGGAACGGCGCACGCACCAGCAAACCACCGGCCACCGCTCGCAATGCGAGATCCAGCCAGGCAGCACTGACCTCGCGCGGCAATACGCCTGCCGGAGGGTCACGTGGCATACGGTCGGTCAACGCGACAACCGGCGCCTCGGCCTCCAACGGCGTGGCGCCAGAGCCGAGGTCGCACAACACGACATCCGGGGTGTCGGTTACGACCGTATGGCCAGCCTCCGCCAGCATGGCGGTCAGGCCATGCTGGCGGATGGGGTCAGACGCCACCAACCTGACCCGCAGACTCACGACGCCATGCTCGTGCCCCAGGGGCTCACGATCGGGGACGGGCCGCGATCACGACGCCGATTTCCCGGGTTTCCCCGGCGCGCAGCAACCGCACGGTGACGGCTTTGCCGATCCGCTCCGGGCCCATCAGGGACGCCAGGCCACGGCGCTGGCCAAACCGGAAGTCGTCGATCGACAGCAAGATATCCCCGGGCAGCACGCCGGCCTGCTCCGCCGGCCCGTTCGCTACCAGTTGCAACACCATCGCCCCCCGCGCCTGACCGGTGGCCGCCTGTAACGCGCCCGGAACGGCAACCGGCTGCAGGCCAACGCCCAACCAGCCGCGCGCGATATGGCCTTGTTCCAGCAACGGATCGACCACCCGGCCGATGGTTGCCGCCGGGATCACCAGGCCTCGCCGGCGTGGTCCTGAGGTCGACATGCCCAAAAGCGTCCCGGCAGGATCCAGGACCGGCCCGCCTTCGTCAGAGCCCAGACGCACATCCAGCCGGATCAGGGTGTCGATGCGGCCACCCGCCATGCTGTGCCACGCCGGCCCGGTTGCATGCACCATGGCCAAGCGGCCAGTCGCCATCCCCGACGGGTCAGCGCCTACCACCAGCGCCAGCGAGCCTGGCCTCGGCGTGGTTGTCCCGGGCGTTGGCAGCCCGCCCGACAGCGGCGTCTCCAGCCTAAACACCGCAACGTTGGTGGTCGGATCACGCCCGGCGAGTTTCGCCGCCACCTCGGTGCCGTTCTGCATGATCACGGCGGTATCTTGTTCGCCTACCACCTGCTCGGATGTCACGACCACATCGGGCCGCCACAAAATGCCGCTGCGATGCCGCGGTCCGGCCTTCAGTGCGACGACCGATGGTGCCGCTCCAGCCAGCCGATCCGCCAATGCCGAGGAAAGTTGCTCAATGATGTCCATCTCGGACGGTCTCCTGTGTTGATGGCGGCAACCTGCCTCGTTCCTCGCGCTGCCGGTATCGGGATGATGGCCAGGGGTCACCCCGGTCATTGGGGGGGGGTCGTTTGGCCGGGTTGGCGATCTGCCCGGAGCACTTATCTGGTATCGTCCGACAAAATTCGCCATGGGAAACTCCGTCATGCCGTTGGATGCCGTTACCGGGCTCGATCCTTATTCCGAAATCGTTGTGCATGCGTTCGACCGGGTCGGCCCGGCGGTCGTGCATGTCACCTGCCTGCGTGAGGACGGCCGCCCAGCGGGGCAGGGTTCCGGGGTTATCTTCACACCTGACGGTTATGTGCTGACCAATCATCACGTCGTGGCCAAGGCTGCGCGAATCACTGCGTCGCTGACCGATGGCCGCGAGGTGGATGCGAGGTTGGTCGGTAGCGATGAAGTTACCGACATTGCCGTTCTGCGCCTCGCCGCGAACGGATTGCCGCACGCCGAACTGGGCTGCTCGGCGGATTTGCGAGTTGGTCAGATGGTCGTTGCAATCGGCAATCCGCTTGGTTTCACCTGCACTGTCACCGCCGGCATCGTCTCCGCACTGGGCCGGACGTTGCGGAATCGGTCGGGTAGCCTGATCGACAGCGTTATCCAGACCGATGCGCCACTCAATCCGGGCAACTCGGGCGGACCTCTGGTCGCCGGAGGCGGCACCGTGGTGGGCATCAACACCGCAATGATCGGCTCGGCGCAGGGGATTTGTTTCGCGATCGGAATCGACACCGCGGTCTGGGTGGCAACACGATTGATGCGCGATGGCAAAGTCCGCCGCTCGCGGCTTGGCGTCTCGGGCCAGACCGTGCCGATCGATACGCGGGTGCGACGGTTTCATGGTCTGGCCATCGGCAGCGGCGCCCTGGTCGCCGGTGTCGAACCGGACGGCCCGGCGGTGAGGGGTGATTTGCAGGTTGGCGATGTGGTCGTGGCGTTGGATGGAGAGCCAGTCTCTGGGGTTGATGCTCTGCACCGGTTGCTGACGGAGGAGCGGGTCGGTCGTGACGTTGCACTGACCGTGCTGCGTCGCGCGCAGTTGCGCGAGATCACGGTGACGGCCGGCGAGGGATAACACCGGCAACACTACGGCGGTCGCGGGTGGGTATCAATCAGTCCGTAACATTCCAGATTGAATTCGCCTGGCCCTCTGAGCGACATAGCTATGGCGTGTGAGGCAACGATCACTGAGACGATGAATCCGATGATTGCCGCACGAAACGATTGTGGGGTTGTCGTGCGGCCTGATGGTGCCGCGAGGCCAAAGATCCACAACCGTTGCCGCCAGTACGGTCGAACATTTCCAGTGTCTGGCCGATCGGGTTAGAGTGCCGCCCTAAGCAACGCGAGGGGAGGATCGTCTGGCATGGACAACTGGAACCCGCAACCGCTCGACCCCGGCCAAATCACGCTGCACCGGCGCGGCATGGGCAAACCGCTGGTTCTGTTGCATTGCCTTGGCCAGTCGCGGCGGTTCTGGGATGTGCTTGATCCGCTGATGGACCGCAACGAACTCATCGCCTACAGCTTCCCGGGCCATCACGATACACCGCTGCCAGGCCACCAATACGGCGCCCCCGAACTGACCGAACAATTGCGTGCCGTCGCGTTGCGTGAGGGCCTGACGAAATTCCACCTCATGGGAATTTCACTGGGCGGCAGCGTCGCCCAACATTTCGCCGGCACGTATCCCGACATGGTGGACAAACTCGTGCTGGCCGATTGCACACCTCGCTACGACGACGAGTCGCGCGCCAATTGGCCGTTGCGTGCTGCTGCCGCGCGGCGAGACGGGGTGCCGAGCCTGATCCCGTTCCTGATGCAGGTGTTCTTCACCAAAGACTCGCTGGACCAGGATGGACCGAATGTGCGTCACGTGCGGGAAACGTTCCAGGCTTGTGACGGCGAAGGCTACGCCCTGGCCTGTGAGACACTGGCGATGCTGGATGCGCGCGAGCAAACGAAGCAGATCACCGCGCCGACGCTGATCCTGTGCGGGTCCAACGAACGTCCATCGTTCAAGGACGCGGCGTGGTGGATGCACGAAACGATCAAGGGCAGCCGAGTGCTGGAGGTGCCGCTCGCCGGCCATGCCTCGGTGCGGGAACGGCCCGAATTTGTCGTCCAACATCTGCGTGCATTCCTGGACTGAGGAGCGAACCATGCTGACTGTGACGCGCGATATGGTGATGCCGACGGCAATCACCGGGTCTTATCCAAGGCCGCTCTGGTACGATGTCAGCCTGAGTGGACGATCGTTCAAAAGCGCGATGGGCGACTCGTTGTTCCGCGAACAGTACCTTGATGCGGTCGCTGCCGTGATCAACGCCCAGGAGGCAGCGGGTCTGGACATCGTCACTGACGGCGATGCCCGGTTCGACCTCGCCGTCGGCGGTAAATCCTGGTTCTTTTACCCAATTGAGCGACTGGGCGGCGTCACCGGCCATCGCGATCTCTCGCGCGGCTGGATGAGCCGGCACGGCTTGCGGCCGGGAAAAATCCTGTGGGAGGTGCAGGAAGCCTATCAACCGGGCGTGGTGACGCAGCAGCTGACGCGGGGGCCGCTGGAATATACCGCGTTATGGAAGACGGCGCAGCGCCTCAGCGACAAGCCGGTGAAATTCGGCGGCATCTGTGCGCCGGCACTGGCCAGCATGCTGTGGAACGAACATTACGCCGACGATAAGGCGATGATCCTCGATCTGTGCGACATCATGAATGCCGAGTTTCGCGAACTCGCCGATGCCGGCTGTCCGCTGATCCAGGTCGAGGAACCACCGCATCACGGCCGCTCGGTCAACCCGGAGACCACCGATGCCGATCTGCGCTTCATGACCGAGGCGTTCAACCGGCAACTGGTCGGCGTCAACGCGGAAATCTGGGTGCACACCTGCTGGGGCAATCCGAACCAGCAGCGAGTCTATTGGGAAGTGCCGAGTTATGAACGCGCCTTGCCGCATCTGCTGCAGCTCGATTGCGACGTCATCACCTTCGAGGCCGCCAGCAGCGAGGGCCGCGATCTGGCACTGTTCGGCAAGTACAAGACCGACAAGAAGATCGGCATCGGCGTGATCAACCATTGCAACACCAACGTCGAGCCGCCGGAATTCGTCGCCTCGCTGATCCGTAAGGCATTGGAATACATCCCGCCGGAGCGTCTGGTGATCACCACCGATTGCGGCTTCGGCCGCGAAGGCCTGAGCCGGCGTATCGCCTTTTACAAGTGTGTCTCGCTCGTCGAAGGCACCAACATCGTCCGCCGCGAGCTCGGCTTGCCGGAGGCGCGGGTACGCGCTGCTGATCCCGCGCTCTATTTCGCCCCATCAAGGAAGGACTGAACCATGGCACGCGTTCCACTGATCACCAGCAAGGACCAGGTTGCCCCCCAGCATCATGCGATCGTCGATGCCATCATCGGCAGTCGCGGTGCCCTGCATGGCCCGTTCAGCGTGTTTCTGCACAGTCCGGAAATTGCCGGCCGGGTGGCACATCTCGGCGCCTACGTGCGCTTCGAGGGCACGCTCGACATGCGGGTCCGTGTGCTCGCCGCCATGGTGGTGGCGCGTGAGTTCGAGGCGGAATATGTCTGGGGCGCACAGACCGGCAGTGCACGGCGGCAGAATGTTCCGGAAGCGACGATCACCGCGATCCGCGACAACACCTTGAACGGCGTGCCGCCCGAGGACGCAATGATCATTGACTATACTCGCACGTTGCTGCGCAAGCACCGCATTCCCGCAGCTATGGACAAGGCGATGCGGGACCGGTTTGGCAACGATCAGATGACCCAGTTGACCGGCGCGATCGGCTATTACAGCATGCTGGCGATGACGGTGAACGCCTGCGAACTGGAAGCTGCGCCAGGGGCCGAGGTGTTGAAGGTCGGCTAAACCGCCCGCGTCGACACTGCCTCCAGATTGCCCCTTGTCTCATAGCCCAGAGCGAGGGTCAGTCCGGATGCGAGGAACTGCATCGCACCGATCATCCCCCAGACCAAGATCAGGCTGCCGCTGCCGATCAGCACGCCTGCAACGATCGGCGAGACCATGCCGCCGAACCGGCCCCAGCCCATCGCGATGGCGGCCCCTTTGCCGCGTATGCGCACCGGATAAACCTCCGGCGTGTAAACGGTCATCGCGAGGTTGCCGATGTCCTGGAAGAACGCATAAACCATGGCGGTAACCAACAGACTCGTTTCGGTACCCGATTGAATGAACATCAGTGCGGCACAGCCTGCAACGCCATAGGCGATGACGATCATCGTCTTGCGGCCCAGAATATCGATCAGGCCGAAGGCGCAAAACCGCGCCACCACCTGCGTGCCGGCGACGATGAAAGTGTAGAGCAGCGTTCGGCTCAGTTCGATATGATAGTACTGGGCGTAGATCGTCGGCAGCCAGACCGCGAATCCCGTTGCAGCAAAATTGGAGCAGAACCACAGCAGCCAGGTGTGTATCACTCGTCGCGCATAGGGCGGGGTAAACAAATCCGCAAAGGTTGCCTCGCGCACCGCGGGCCGTGGCGGCACGGTAGCGAGTTCGCGCCGCGCCTGCTCCAGCAATTGGTCGTTGACGCCGACGAAGGCCAGCGACTCTCGGGCTTCCTCGTGCCGTCCCTGCGAGGCGAGCCAGCGCGGCGATTCCGGCACCCGGCGCCGGATGACAAAGGTCAGTAGCGCCGGCAGCACGCCGATCGCGAACAGCCAGCGCCAGCCGACCTGCGGCACCAGCAGCAGGGCCATCCCCGCGGCGGTGAAATAACCCATTGGCCAGCACAACGGCAGCATTGCAGCGACCCGGCCACGAATGCGCGCGGGCGCATATTCGGTCACCAGCGCCTGATCGATCGGTACCATGCCGCCCAGTCCGAGGCCGGTCAGAAACCGCGCGCCAATCAGAAAGCCAACTGACCCGGCCAACCCGGCCACGCCGGTAAACAACGAGAACATCAACACCGTCGATGCGAACACCACGCGTCGTCCCCACTTGTCAGCGATCCAGCCCCAGCACCATGAACCGACGCCCATTCCCGCCAATGCCGAGGACCCGACAAGGCCAACCTGCGTCGGTGAGAGGGAAAACTCCTGGCGGATTTTCGGTAATGCATAGCCGACGATGGTGATATCGAAAGAATCAAACAGAAACCCCGCGGCCGCCACGGCGATGATGAATTTAAGTGCGTTGTTCAGGGGCGTATTGTCGATGGCGCGACCGATGATTTCGGGCGTCAGAGGCGCAGATTGCGACACGGTGCTTCCTTCCGGGGTCAGGCGATGCGCTCGCGGAACATGAAATAGGTGCGGTCGCGCTGATAACGCCGCATGCGCAGCATCCAGGGCGTCTGGTTTGCTGCCATCCAGCCGGGCATTGCATAAATGTCGGTGTTTAAGACGTGATACAGGGCGACGTAACGCGGGTCACCCTCGATCGCGCGAAACCGTCGGGCGGTGACAACACCGTCCAGTCGATTAAAGTGTGGAATGTGTTCGGTGTTGTACCAGTCGTTGAATTCTTCTTCGTATGACGGTTCGATGTTCATCGACACCAGGATCACGCCGCCAGCGGTGTCGGGAGAAGCAAGCGTCCCCGGATTGATTTGTTGCATGGCCCAATCGCGCAGCGGCGGGCGTTCGGGGGAAGGTGGTGGCTGATCCGGGAGATGGTCGGCAATCACCAGCCAGCGCGGCGGGTCGGCAAACATCGTCCGCGTCGTCAGGTCGGTCGCGCCGCCCTTCCAGAGTTGGGTTTTCGGCGTGTGAACCGGCTCGTGATCGAAAATCCGCAAACTGAGGCATAGCAAGTCGGGCACGGACCGGTTTCCTCCAGGCGCCTGGACGGCGCGCAGTTTCTAAGCCTGACGTTGGCCCAGGCGGTCGGTCAGTGCAAGCTGATGCCGGCTGGTGGCAATGAATGGGCACGCCGATTGCCCGCCATACCGTATTTGCAATGAACGTCGTTTCCAGGATGATTGCCGGCGCAATCAATAATCGGTTGAACGTGGCTCGGCAGTTTGCCGGTCAGTGCGCCTCGATGCCTGGATCAGGCGGCAGCCCGACGCAACTCAGGCCGGACCTGCAGTACCTGGTGCACGCCGACGATCTGGCGCAGGTTGCCCTCGACGAGATGAATATCCTCGTCCGGCATGGACTCCACGGCAATTTCGACATGCATCATGTCGCCCGAGCGATGCGACCACATGCGGTCGGGAACCAGATCACGTTTGGCGAAAGGCTGCAGCATACGAGGCAGCAAACCGGGCGAACACTCGGCGTCGAGCAGAAAGCGCACATGGACGGACATCGGGTCGAAACTCCAGATCACGAAAGGAAATAACGGGTAACCCCGGCTGCTCAGACAGCCGGGCCGCTAATTCGCGTGATGTGGATCAGGTTCGACATGGCAGCGATACTGCCACACGGCGCCGGCTTCGTCCAGGGGTAGACTGGACGAAGCCGGAGATAGCTGCGGCGGTGCCGCGGGGACTACCTTATCGCGAATAAAACTCTACGACCAAATGCGGTTCCATCTGCACCGGGTACGGCACATCGCTCAATTTCGGGGCGCGCAGGAAGCGGCCCTTCATCATGCGGTGGTCGACTTCCAGGTACTCCGGCACATCGCGTTCGGTGCTCTGCGTCGAGTCCAGCACCATGGCAAGTTGCTTGGACTTTTCCTTGACCTCGACCGTGTCGTTGTCGCGCAGCAGATAGGATGGGATGTTCACCCGCTTGCCGTTCACCAGCACGTGCCCGTGCGAGACAAACTGCCGCGCCGCGAACGGCGTCACCGCGAACTTCAACCGGTAGCAGACGGCGTCGAGCCGGCGCTCCAGGATCTCGATCAGCTTCTCCGAGCTGTCGCCGCGGCGGCGCACCGCCTCATCGTAATATTTTCGGAATTGCTTCTCGCCGATGTTGCCGTAGTAGCCTTTCAGCTTCTGCTTGGCCATTAGCTGGGTGCCGAAGTCGGTTGGCTTCTTACGCCGCTGGCCGTGCTGGCCGGGGCCGTAGTCGCGCTTGGCGATCGGGGACTTGGCGCGGCCCCATAGGTTAACGCCCAGTCGGCGGTTGATCTTGTACTTGCTCTCGGCGCGCTTGGTCATTGGCGCGTTGCCCTTTCTCGGGTTCGGTTTTTGCACCGGTAGGCCGTTGGTCACACCCCGGGAGGCGGAACCGACGGCGGGCGCGGACCACGGATTGGGTCCGTCCACGTTCCCGGCAGTGGAAGGCGCGCCCTATAGGGGTGGGGCGGCCCGATTGTCAAATTTTGCCCCACGAAGGGCCGCTATTGTCAAACACGGGCACCCGTGGCTCGCTCCGGCGCATGATCAAACGCAGCGACATCATCTACCTGGGCCTTGCTTCCGGGGTCATCGGCTCCCTCGTCGGCGGCATGCTTCTGGGCATTGGCATGAGCCTGATCATTGGCGGAGCACCCGTCGGCTGGCTGTTGCTGTTGCCGGCCGCGCCGGCCGGCGGCGTTCCGGGATGGATGTTGGCCAAACGGCTGGCTCGAAACCTGCCATGACCCGGGAGACGCGAGCATGAAATTCGGCATCACTCTGGCCAACCGAGGCGTCCTGCTTGGCCTGACCACCGTTCCCAAACTGCTCGCGCTGGCCGATGCCATCGACGCCTGCCCGCTGCTGGACAGCGTTTGGGTAGGGGACGCGCTGTTCGTGAACCAGCGGCTTGACGCCTTGACCTTGCTTGCCGCCATCGCCGGCCGCACCAGCCGGATCAAACTGGGCCCCAGTTGCATGGCGACCTTCGCGCTACGTGACCCACGGGTGTTCGCTTATGAGTGGGCGTCGCTGGACGTCATCTCCGGCGGCCGCACGTTGCTGTCCGTCTGTGCAGGCGGTGGCTCGCCGGCCGCCTGGAACGCCGAGACCGAGGCCATGGGCATCCCGGCAGCCGAGCGCCGCAGGCGGATGATCGAAAACATCGCGGTGCTGCGGCATCTGTGGACCACCAACGATGTACCGTTCGAGGGCACCTATCTGCGTTTCCCCGGCGTGACCATGCTGCCGAAGCCGGTGCAGTCCCCGTGCCCGATCTGGCTCACCACCAACGCCGGCCGGTTGGAGAACACCCAGATCGGCGCCGGTGGCTCGGACTTCGCACTGCGACGAGTGGGGCGTGTGGCGGACGGCTGGATGACACATTCGGTCACTCCGAAAGGATTCCGGCGCTCGCTTGATGTGATCGAGGACACCGGTCGCGCGGCTGGCCGGGAGATGGGCGGGTTCGGCAATATCATCACCGCCGTGCTCAATATTCAGGACGACGCCGACGCTGCCATGGCTGACGCGAAACGCTATCTCGATCTGTATTACGGCGCCAATTACACGCCGGAGCGGTTGCACGCCTGGGGGCCGATCGGCACGCCTGAATCCTGCGCCACATGGATCCGACGGTTTCACGGCACCGGCTGTCAGGGCTTCACTTTCCGGCTCGCCACCATGGGCGATGCGATGGCCCAGTTGCAGCGCCTGACAGAAGAGGTGCTGCCAGGTGCCGCCTTATGAGTTACCTCAGCCGGCCGCTTTCGGTCGTGGTCTCGGTCGGCTGGTATTGCTTTGTGGCATGCGTGTTCACCACACGGTGGCTGGCGACGGCTGTCAAATCTCGCCGCTGGATCGACCGTGTGACGCCTGTTTCATTCCATTCGTCGCCAGGTTCGTCGCGGCCTGGTGATGTGGAGGCCCCACCGGCAGTCGATTGGACAGGCAGCTCAGTACGAGCAACGATAGGGTAGGTTGAACCGACTAAACGCGAGCGACCCTCCCCAATGATCTCCCGAGCCGCACGCGGACCAATCGCCGCCATCATGACCCTGCTCATTGGCGCCAATATCCTGACCTGGATTTGGGCGGGTCGCGCGTTCAGCGACCGTCCCGCGCTGCTGGGGACCGCGTTGCTGGCCTGGGTGTTTGGTCTGCGCCATGCCGTCGACGCGGATCACATCGCAGCCATTGACAACGTGGTGCGCAAGCTGGTGCAGAGCCGGCGCCGGGCCTGGGACAGTGGGTTTTTCTTCGCACTGGGCCATTCCACCACGGTGCTCGGCCTGTGTGTGGGCCTTATCGCGTTGCCCGTCATGCACGGGATCGCCGGCCTGCGTGAGCTCGCGGATGCCTGGGGCACGCTGTTTTCCGCCGTGTTCCTGCTGCTGATTGGCATGGCCAATCTTTTTGCCTTGCGGCGCCTCTGGCGTTCACGGCGCGGGGACGCATCCGACCAACCGTCAGTCGGTGGCGCGATGGGTAGGATCCTGCGCCCTGTACAACGGCTTGTTGGGCGCCCCTGGCATATGCTCCCGGTCGGCTTCCTGTTCGGTCTGGGTTTTGACACCGCCAGCGAGGTGGCCTTGCTTGTGCTGACCGCACAGCAGGCTGCCGCCGGGCTTTCGGCCTCGGATGTGCTGGTGTTCCCGGCGCTGTTTACCGTCGGCATGGTGCTGATCGACACCGCCGACAGTGCGGTGATGACCGGAGCATACGGTTGGGCGTTGCGTGAGCCGCGACGCCAACTGAGCTACAATATCGCGGTGACCGCTGTCTCGGTCGCGGTCGCGGTCGGCGTTGGCAGTATCGAATTGCTCGGGCTGCTGGTGGTGCACGCTGAGAGTGTCATCGGTCGGCTGCCGCTGCTCGGTGGCATGCTGGATGCGGTTGCATTCACCGGGTCCTACCTGGGGTTTGTCGTGGTGGCGGTCTTGCTGTTGCTGTGGGGCATCGCCGCCGTTGTTGCGCGGTTACGGCCCGGTGTCGCCGAATGAGGCGATACCGCGAGACCAGCGGAATGTCTTGCGTGCCCGGCGTGCGCTTTGCCATACGCGTTGGGGAGTGGCGCGGCCAGTCAGCACGGTGTTTCAATGCGCTCGATCCATGTGGTTCGTCTGATCACCTTGGTCGCGGTTCTGTTGAGCGTATCGTTGCCTGCGAAACCGCAAACCGATCCTGACGCAGCGGCATTCGACAAGGCTACGGCAGAATTCAACCGAGGCGACGCTGCCGGTGCTCTGGCGCTGGTTGAAACGATACTGAGCCACTCGCCGGCAAACCAGAATGCAATGTATTTTTCTGCGTTGATCAATTTCCACATGGCAATGTCGACGCAGCGCGTTGGCGGGTCGAACGCCTGGTTAAGCTGGCAGGAAATTATTTCGCTGCGTGGCAATTGATGATCCACGTGACGCAGGCGCAAGGAAACCTGGCCTGGCGCGACACCGTGATCGAACGGTTAAAGCTCACGATCAATACCGCGATCGATCCGGCAACCGAGAACTGGCGGGATACGGCACTGTTACCTGCGGACAAGCAGTTGTTTCATCTGGACCTCGTGGATCCCGGGCCGGACGGTGGCGACAACGTGGCGATCTACCGGTTTTACGTTGGCGAACCGCATTACGACACCGTCCGTGCCGAAGTCTTCAAAATTCTGCGCGGTGAGGTGCGGCCGCTATCGGGCGAATTCGGAAGCCTGGCGGGCATCCTGAAGCAATAACCGTTGCCGCGGCGTGCGGTAGGTCACGGACAGGGGTTATGTTCCGGTGTGCCGACGGTTTTGCTCGTGGCAAGCCGGCGACTGAACGTATCGCGTGATAAACGGTAAAACGACCCGCCAGTATGCATCGGGATTGTAGCGTTCGAGATTGACGTGCCCAGCGCCTTCGACGGCCCAGAATTGTTTCGGATCGGTCGCGTGTTGGAACAGTGTTCTGGCTTCCTCGATCGTGGTCGACCGGTCACGCGTGCCGGAGGCGATCAGCACCGGCGCCGTCACGTCGGCGATACGATCGATCGGCCGTAGTCTGGGCGTGCGAACACCGAGAACCGGCCGCATCAATAGCCTGAACATCGGTGCAAGGACCGGCGCGAGTACCGGGCCCATGACCGGTCCGAGATAAATGTGGAGACGATTGATCAGCGCGGTACGGAGGTCGGGAAACACCGACTCCAGCACCAACGCGTCGAGCTGTCGTGGTCCGGGTCCCAGCAGCGCCGCCGCGCCGCCGAGCGAGACGCCGATGACGCCCAGTCGCTCGTCGGGGAGACGTTGGCGGGCGAAGCCGACCGCGGCGGCCGCATCCAGTGCCTCAAGGTTACCAAACGTGATCGCGCGTCCTGGACTGGCGCCATGCGCCTGAAAGTCGAACAGCAGAACGGCGAAGCCCCACTGATGCAGCAATTCCGCCCGCCGTGCCATGCTGAGGCGATTTCTGCGGACGCCATGCATCAGGACAATGCACCCGCCTCCCGGCTGCCCGCCGATCCACCATCCGCTCAGGGTGGTGCCAGATTTGGACGGGATCCGGACCTCCTCTGCGCTGGCCAGACCGGGCGGCGGAGGACCGACCACACGTTGCACCGGCCGAGACATCAGCAGGCCGGCGATCAGCACGGTACCGCACAGGCTCGCGACGACGAAGGCGCACAAGACGATCAGTGCCATGGCGATTTGACGCTTCGGTCCTGACGCCATCTCGTCATGACCGTGCTACCGGCGTGTGATGACGTCGCTCCGTGCCGCGGGCAATCATCCGGTCGGGTCCGGTGATGACCGGCTGTGGGGTGTTGCCGTCGCCGGCGCAATCTGTTTGTCGAATGGCTCAAACTGCAATGCGGCCCAGAATGGCGCGCGCCGGCTCGGGGATCGCCACCGGACGCTGTGAGCCGCGTTCGACGAACACGTGGACGAAATGGCCCTCGGCCGCCGCCACTTCGTCGTCGTTGCGGAACACACCGATCTCGTAGCGCACCGAACTGCGCCCGAGTTGTGCCACCCTGATGCCGACCGTCACCCGGTCGGGAAACGCGAGCGAACTGTGGTAGCGACAGGCAACCTCGGCGACCACACAATGGGTCGGGCCATCGAGCAGCCCGACCACGTGTTCGGTCATCTCGTAATAGGTTACCGCGGTGTCGAAATATGAAAAGTAATTCACGTTGTTAACGTGCTGAAACACGTCGTTGTCCATCCAGCGGGTGGTGATGGCGTGGAACCGCAATGTGGCCTCCCACAGCAGGGGAGCCAGAACCAGGGCGGCAGTAAGGCTGTGCAGAGCGGTTTCCAGGCGGCGTTCGGCGGGCGTACGGGCCGCCCACACCAGCCATGCCAAGGCGTACAGAAGGCCCACGGCGACGCCGGCCTGGGCGCTCAGATAAGCGGATTCGGTGAGCGCGCGGAGCAGGTAGGCGCCGGCCATGCCCAGCAGCGCGCGGCCGGCGAGCGGAATCACGGAGGCCGTCTCGATGGCAGCGGTCTCGCGCTCCGGGCTGCGCGCGGCGGCCACAGCGCCCGGCGGCGCATCGGCTTCCATTTCGAGGCGCCGCTCGATGAGCGCCAAACGCCGCTGGAGGTCGCACACCTCGCGATAGAGGCCGCTCAATTCGGGAGCGGCCGCCGATTCCGGTTGCGGCATGGCAACCTCCTTCGTGTCCGGTTAGCAGAAACC
>JBEKQQ010000044.1:0-39863 GCA_049519555.1 Acetobacteraceae bacterium | reverse complement strand
AAAAATTGATGTGGGACGCGATGACGTTCGAGGAGCGTGCCCGGTTGATGCGCGAGGGAATGTTGCGCGTTCCCAGCCAATATGGCGAGCCGACAATCATCACTCGCGCCCTGATCGAGGACGGACGAAAGCATTTGTTGCTGGACAAACCGATCCTGCTCGACTGCAAGGTGCGCCTGCTGCACGGTCAGGCCGATCCGGACGTGCCGTGGGAAATCGCGTTGCGCACCGCCGAGCAACTGACTGCGCCGGACGTCGAAATCATCCTGGTCAAGGATGGCGACCATCGGCTGTCGCGGCCGCGCGACCTCGCGTTGTTACGGCGGACGCTGGCCGCTCTCCTCGCGCAGGATGGCGGCGAGACCGTCGCGGAAGCTGGGGTATAACCATCGCAAGCCAAGCATCCGTTGGGTCTGCTGGCCGCTGACCTTGCGGTTCTCCGCCCAGAAGCTGCGCGCCATCGGACTCATGGCCGGTAGAGCGTCGGCGAAGGCGATTTCCTGTGGTGGTGAACAGCTCAAAAGCCGCGCGGCCTCGGTGACGACCGCGGCGCTCTCGACCGGAACGTCGTCAACGAGGTTCAGTACACGGACACCTGGCGGCGGAGACTGGCGCATCGCGGCGGCCACGGCTCGGCCGATATCGTCACGATGAATGCGGCCGAATTGATGGCCGGGTCTGATCATCCGGCGAGCGGTACCGGCGCGCAGATCGTCGAATGCCGACCGCCCAGGTCCGTAAATACCTGCAAGGCGGAAGAGATCGACGGCGTAACGTGATGCGAAGCGTGACCACGCCAGTTCAGCGTCGAGACGGCGCTGACCACGCGGTTGCGAGGGCGACGGAGGGGTATCTTCATCAACCCAGGCTCCGGCTCGGTCGCCATAGACGACGGTGCTCGACAGGTAGCCGATCCAGCGCAGCATGGGTGCCGTGGTGATCGCATCAGCGTAACGGTTCAGCACGGGATCTCCATCGGCACCCGGCGGCACGGTTACCAAAATGTGTGTCGCCGCGGCAATTGCGGGTTCGGCCGTGGCGAAGGGGACCATTGTTACTTCACCGGTCCGGATCACTGACACGTCACCATCCGGCGGTGTCGGGTGATCAACCGCTGATCGGCGATTCTCTTCCGTCATGGTCCGGCCTGGCCGGACCATCTGACGCCGCGCGATGTCGATGTCCGTGACCCGGTCAGGCCGGGCCATGATGAGGGGCTCCGTTGACCGTGACGTTGCCACAACATTGAAATCGATGGCGGCGTCTGCCACTGCCCGACCGCTGTAACCGAGGCCAAAAATCAACAGCGTGTTCACGCCCCTCCCCTCGCCCGCAGGACCAGGCGGCCGAACAGGCCAAGACCGGTGTTGATCGCAATGCCGGCCAGCGACAGCAGTACCAGTGCTGCGAACATGCGCGGGATTTGCAATCGGTAGCCCGCCTCCAGGATGCGATATGCCAGCCCGGATGCAAATCCGCCCGAGCCGGCAACGAACTCCGCGACCACTGCGCCGACCAACGCGAGGCCCCCGGAAATGCGCAGCCCGGTCAGGAAATACGGCAACGACGCAGGCAGCCGCAGCAACGTGAGGGTGCGCCACCGGCTGCCGCCATACAGGCGAAACAGGTCGGACAATTCCGGCGGAGCGGAGGCAAGTCCGGTTGCGGTATTCGCGAACACCGGAAAGAACGCCACGATCATTGCGCATACCACGAGCGAGGCAAATGGATCACCGACCCATACGATGATCAACGGCGCGATCGCGACGATCGGCGTCACCTGCAATATCACCGCCCATGGCTGGATCGCTGCCTGGGCCAACCGGCTGGCGGACATCGCAATCGCCATCGCCGCGCCCAGTACGGACGACGCCATCAGGGCGGCAAACGTCACCGCCAAGGTCGAGGCCAACGACAGCAACAAGCCCTTGGGGTCCTGCAGGAACGCAGCCACCACCGCGAGCGGCCCCGGAACCAGATAGACCGGCACGTCGAAGGCTCGTACCGCGCCTTCCCACAACAGCAGTGCAAGAACGCCGAACAGCGCCGGTGCCAGACGGTAGAACCGTTCCGTCATGAGCCACGCAGCCTGGGATTGATCACCACGTACAGAATATCCGCCAGCAAATTCAACGCCACATAAAGAAATGCCGTCACCAGCACGACGCCTTGCACGACGGGGTAGTCGCGATTGAACACGGCATCGACGATCATCTTGCCGAAGCCGGGGATGGAAAACACCTGCTCGGTCAGCACCGCGCCAGACAATAAGGTGCCGAGTTCCAGTGCGCCCAACGTCACAACCGGGATCAGTGCGTTGCGCAAGGCGTGCCGCAGCACGACGCGGGATTCCGACAGGCCTTTGGCGCGTGCGGTGCGCACGTAATCCTGGTCCAGCGCGGTCAGCATCGCGGCTCGGGTGTGCCGCATCAGGATCGCGGCGATCGCATTGCCGAGCACGAAGGCCGGCATGATGGTGGTGGCCAGCGATTGCCGCCAGTCCTCGGTCAGCGGTACGTAACCGGACGGCGGCAGCCAACCGAGATCGACCGACACCAACAGGATCAACATGATGCCAAGCCAGAAGGTCGGCGTCGACAGGCCGGCGAGGCCTATTGCGTTGGCGAGATAGTCCCAGAACCGGTTGCGTTGCACCGCTGCAACAATCCCGGCCGGCACGCCGATCGCCAGCGCGAAGACGAAGGCCATGGCGGACAGCTGCAACGTCACCGGTAACTTGGTCTCGATCAGGCTCAGGACCGGCTGTCGGATGCGCCAGGAATAGCCGAGATCGCCGTGCAAAACGTTATCCATCCAATGCAAATATTGCACCGGCAACGAGCGGTCGAGCCACAGTTCGGCACGGATCTGCGCCAGCACCTGGGGATCGCCGCGTTCCTCTCCGGCCAGCACCAGCGCCGGATCGCCGGGCATGAGTTGTTGCAGGCCGAACACCAGCATGCTGACCAACAGCAGCGTGGGGATGATCTGCGCGATTCGGTTGCCGAGCTGCATCTGTGGCGCCGTTGCCTTGACTTGTCGCCGGATCATGGCGTCGGCGACCGGGTTGTCAAAGGCATGCGGATTCTCTGTGCGGCGGCCATCCACGTCAGGCAGCGCAGGTCAGGCGCATCCGCTTGTGGAACAGCAGGCCAAATGCCGAATGTCCGGGTCAGGCTGCCGCGCGGGATGCCGACCCCTCGACGTGCCGCAGCGTCTGGTCGACCAGGGCCAGGGTCGCAGAATCCTGACGGAACGCCAGCCCGAGGTTTCCGCCGCCTGCTCTGATTACCCGGGCGGACACTGCCGCTTCGATGCCGGGAAGTACCACCGAAACCTCCGAACCCGGCTCGCCGCTCCAGTCGCAGCGCAGTCCCAGACCACCGCGCGAAACGTCCTGGATGGGCGCGCGCAGGTCTCCTTTCGGGGTCCGCACGCGAGCGAACGTTCCATTGCCCGGAATCCGTTCGTACAACCGGCGCTCGTCGTCATTGGTGTTGGCCATCGCGTTCAGGAATTGACCGACTTCATCACGCATTCTGGCGGCATTGGCGCTCACCTCGTCGGCGCCGGTCAGCACGGTTCGGCTCGCCGCATCCGTGGCCTCGGCAGCCTGCGACACCGCCTGCATCGCACGCGTCGCGTCCTGCGTCGCGGAGCTGACCGTTTGCACGCTGGAAACGATGCCCTGCGTCACCGCCGACTGCTCCTCCACGGCCGCGGCAATCGCGGACGCGACCTGCTCGACCTGGCCGATCGATATCCCCACCTCGCGAACCGCGTTGACCGCCTGGGCAGTCGCAGCGTGGATCGCGCCAATGTGCCTGCCAATCTCTTCGGTGGCCTTGGCAGTCTGCGCCGCCAGCGCCTTCACCTCGCCGGCCACGACGGCAAACCCCTTGCCCGCGTCGCCGGCGCGCGCCGCCTCGATCGTCGCGTTCAGCGCAAGCAGGTTGGTCTGGGCGGCAATGGCGTTGATCAGTTGCACCACATGACCAACCCGGTCTGCCGCCGCGGCCATGTCGCTGACCTTCGCGTCGGTGGCCGAGGTCCGCTCGACTGCTTCCTGAGCAGCCTGAGTGGCACGGGCAACCTGCAGACCGATCTCGGCAATGCTGGCTGACATTTGTTCTGCGGCGGCGGCGACGGTACTGAGATTGTGCGCTGATTGCATGGCGCCCTCGGCCGTATTGGTCGCATCGACGCGCGTGCGTTGGGCGGCACCAGACATTTCGACCGCGATCGTGCGCATGGTTTCGGCCGAACGAACCAGGCCGCTCATGACACCCGCGGTGGTGGTACCGAAGTCGTTGGTGCAGCGATCCATCGCCGCCTGCCGACGTGCCTTGGCGGCGTGCTCCTTGTCGGCAGCCTCTTGCAAGGAACGCGCCTGCAGAGCGTTGGAACGGAACACCAGCAGAGTTTGTGCCATCTGGCCAACCTCGTCATTGCGTTCCAGTGAGGCAACCTCGGTCGTAAGATCGCCGTCCGCCAGCCGCCGCATCGCGCCGGTCATCGCCACGATGGGCCGTGAGATCAGACGACTGAGCCAGGTCGTTGCTGCTGCGGAGAGCAGCACCGCCGCCACTGCCGCAATTGGGATCATGAACATTGCATTATGCATCGCATTTTGTGACTGCTGGTCCATTACGGCAGCGACATCCCCGCCTGCCTTCAGCAGCGCAGCGGCCGCATGCTGCGCGG
Source organism: Acetobacteraceae bacterium (assembly GCA_049519555.1). Taxonomy (GTDB): domain Bacteria; phylum Pseudomonadota; class Alphaproteobacteria; order Acetobacterales; family Acetobacteraceae; genus Rhodopila. The sequence continues at coordinate 35,159 of JBEKQQ010000044.1, read as the reverse complement.
TATCGTATTTCTGTTCGGCATCCGTCATGAACATGGTGGCATTGAACGCATCGTCTTCGACGAACGAGGCTGCCTGGTTCGCCGCCTTGGCGTATTGATCAAAGGCTTTGACGGTGCCAATCAGCAGCTGGGGGTCGATCGGCAGGCCGGCCACCCGGAGCGACGCCAGGCTGGTTTTCGCGTTATCGATCGCCTGAGTGAAGTCGTTCCTGGCGACATGGACAATGGCCACTTCGACATTTTGCGATTTGAGGTTGATGGCCCGATACAAGGCCGCCTGACCGCGCGACAAATCGTTCCAGGCAGCCCGTGCACCGGCTCGCAATTCCGTGGCCGTGTTTGCGGCGCTGCTGGTGTGCTGGATTTCAATCAGGTTCACGATGGCGACCGTCGCCATGGCGACGAGAAAGACTGCTCCGACCAAAGTCGCGAGCAGCGACTTCACGGCGATCGAGGCGTTGTTCAAAGGTCGGAGAAATTTCATGACTGATTGTTCCGGTCTAAACGACGACGCCTTTTTGCACCGTGCGCGAGCGCGCTGCGCGGCCGGTCATTTGGCATAGGCACCGACCCCGACCGTATAATCGCCAACATGGACGACGTACATGGTCTTCAACTCGATCACGTGGCTGAGGGGATTCAACCACCGGAAGCTCACTGAACCGGTGTCCTTGATCGCCAGCGTCTCGCGCAGGAATGGCTTGCCGTCAGGGTCTTTAAGATCGAGGACACTCCTGCCGACGAGCCCCTGATTGGCGCCGTTCGCCATCGCGACGCCGCGGGAGTCGGCCACCGTGACGTAGAGATCGCGATCATGCCAGGGACCATCCTTGGCGTTGAATTCAGCCAAGGCCTTCTCGGGACCGACCGATTTCAGATATGCGGCCGCTTTGGCCGCCATCGCCTGAGCCTCCTCCGGAGTTCCCTGGCCGGACGCCAGCACCATCGGTGCGCGAAGCAGCAGACCAGCAAGAGCAAGAAGTGGGACCAGTCGGTGCATGGTTCTGACCTTTGATTGCAGTGGCTTACGCACGCCGAGAGTGGCTCTTGTCGCGTGCAGGCGTTTCCACCGGAAGGCGTGCAGCAACCCGGATGGCTCACCCATTCACCTGACGTAAGCGCCGACACCAACCACGTAATCGCCGACGCGGATGGTATACTGTCTCTTGGTTTCCACTGCTTTGGTGATTGGGTTCTGCCACTTGTATTCGACCCAGGCGGTATCCTTGACGGCCTGAATCTCATGATTGAATGGCTTGCCGTCGACGTCCTTGAGTTCCAACACCGAGCGCCCTATCAGGCCGGGATTGGTGCCGTGCGCAACCATGACACCCTTGGAATCCTCGACGGTCACGTAAAGATCACGGTCATGCCAGGGTCCGTCCTTGGCGCTGAATTCCGGGAGCGCCTTCTCGGGGCCGACGGCTTTCAGGTATTCGGCAGCTTTGATTGCCAGCGCCTTGGCGTCGTCAGGGGTCGCCCGGCCGTCGGCCCAGGCGACAGATGTCAACAGCAAAGCGACAACTGGCAACAGCAAAGTGAGGAGTTTTTTCACGCTGGAGCACTCAATCAAGATGTTGGGGAAAATCTCGCGTCGCGGCCTCGCTCACTTCACGTAAGCGCCGACCCCGACGATGTAATCGCCAACGCGAACCTCGTATGTCGTCTTCGGTTCCACCGCGTTGGTCACCGGGTTGCGCCATTTGAAGTCAACCCAGCCGGCGTCCGCGATCGCCAATATCTCGTGATGGAATGCCTTGCCATCGACATCCCTCAGCTCAACCACTGACTTTCCAATCAGTCCGGGATTGGTGCCGTTCGCGACCATCACCCCTTTGGTGTCATCCACGAATACGTAGAGGTCGCGATCGCGCCACGGTCCATCCTTGGCGTCGAACTCGGGAAATGCCTTTTCCGGGCCGACGGATTTCAGATATTCGGCAGCCTTGATTGCCATCGCCTTGGCTTCGTCGGGAGTCGCCTGACCAGCAGCCAGCACTGTCCGCGCGACAACCAGCGCGGCGGCCAGGCCCAGCAGCGATAGAAATTTCATCGAATGACCTCCGTCGGATGTCTGACGAATGGTCATAGCGATATGAACTTAAGAAACCATTAACGTGGAGCCAGGTTGCCGTGGCCGAACCTTGCCAGCGGCGCGCGATGGAAACTCGCAGCGTCGGCAGACTGAACAGCAAATGAAGGTATCCGCCCCGGCCCGCCATAGGTCAGAAGTCAGGCCGCCGCCATTCGCTGCGCACCCAGTGCCTACCGCCCCCGGTATTCCGCCCGGTGCAGGCACTGGCAGCCGCGGTTACGCTCGCGGAGTAGGCGCGTCGTCTGCTCCGCGACGCACCTTCGACCGCTAATCGATCAGTCGCCAATCCCCTCGAACAACGCCGTCGTAATGTAACGCTCGGCGAACGACGGAATGATCGTAACGATCAATTTCCCCGCCATCTCCGGCCGCGCCGCCAGTTTCAATGTCGCCGCCAGTGCCGCGCCCGAGGAAATGCCGGCCGGAATCCCCTCCGCCTTCGCCAGACGGCGCGCATTGGCAAAAGCTTCCTCATTCTCAACCGTAATGATTTCGTCGATCGCCTGCACATCGAGGACATCCGGCACGAAGCCCGCGCCGATGCCCTGGATCGGTTGCGGGCCCGGCTTGCCGCCAGACAGCACCGGACTCGCCGCCGGCTCCACTGCGATCATTTTCAACCCCGGCTTCCTGGGCTTCAGCGCCTGAGCGCACCCGGTCAGCGTCCCGCCGGTGCCGATGCCCGACACGATGGCGTCCACTTCACCGCGCGTGTCGTACCAGATTTCTTCGGCCGTGGTACGGCGGTGGATCTCCGGATTGGCAGGATTTTCGAACTGGCCGGCGATGATCGACCCCGGGTTCGCCGCCTGCAGTTCCTTGGCCTTGGCAATCGCACCACGCACCCCGTCCGCGCGCGGCGTCAGCACCAGTTCAGCACCAAGATAGGCCAGCATCTTGCGCCGCTCGATCGACATGGAATCCGGCATGGTCAGGATCAGCCGGTAGCCGCGAGCGGCCGCCACGAAAGCCAGTCCGATGCCGGTGTTGCCGGACGTCGGCTCGATGATGGTACCGCCCGGCTTCAGCCGGCCGTCCGCCTCGGCCGCCAAAATCATGTTGACGCCGATCCGGTCCTTGACGCTGGCGATGGGATTGAAGAATTCCAGCTTCAGGCAGATGTCGGCCTTTATGCCATCTTCGGCGGTGATGTTCGGGATGCGCACCAGCGGCGTATTGCCGATCGTCTCCGCGATGCTGTCGTAAATCCGGCCGCGCAATGGACGGTCCAGGGTGATCGGCTTGCGGTTTGACGCCATGGGGTTGCCTCCTGCGTTGTGTGATCCGATCGCCATACACAGACCGATTTCCCGCCGCGAAGCAAGGCGGGGCGGCGCCGCAAACGGAGTTTCTCCAGGCGGCCGTGCCGGCACGACATTCTTTCGCGGGCACGGGAAAAGCTGCGACAATGCTCTCCGGCGCGAACGCCAGAGGACGCGCGAGTGCGGAAGCCAAGGCGCTTCCGCAGGCCCCAAGACAAAGCCGCTGTCGCGTGGCAGGATCGCCGGACGATGCACCAGCTTCTGCTCCTGCGGCATGCGAAATCGTCCTGGGACGATGCCGCCATGCCGGACCGGGACCGCCCGCTGAACAAGCGAGGCCGGCGCAGTGCTGTCGCAATCCGTCACGCCATGCAGGAATTCGGCCTGATCCCCGACCTCATTCTGGTTTCCACCGCCAAACGCGCATTGGAAACGATGAACGCGCTGGAACCCTGGGACGACACGCCGCTGGTCGAGCCGCTGGACGATCTTTATCTCGCCAGTGAGGCACTGCAGCTCGCCATTTTGCAGACGGTGACGGAAACAGTCCGTACGGTGCTGCTGATCGGACACAATCCGGGCATGCACGACCTCGCGGTTCTGCTGGCCGATCCGCACGCATCGGCTGCCAAACCACTCGGCCTGGTGCGCGAGGGCTTCCCCACCGGCGCACTGGCGGAATTCACCGTGACCGGTCCGTGGTCGCGACTTGGCGCCGGCGGTGGACGCCTGATGCGCTTCCTCACACCACGCATGCTGGACGCGGACCACGGCTAATGGAGCTCACCCTGCTGCTGGCTTCGGCTGACGCCGCCCGGCTGCAGCGGTTGCCGATCATCAAGGCCGCCCGCAGCGGACGGTCGCGCAGCCAGGCAGTGCAAATCGTTTGGCATGACTCGCTCGACCGGGACCTGGCGTCACAAGGCCTCGCGCTGGCTGAACAACGTGGCAGCTGGCGCCTGGAGCAGCATCGACCCAATGCCGCCGAGCCCTGGCCACCCGCAACCGACCACCGCCTGATGGTCGAAGCCAACGGGCTGGATGCGTTGCGCCACGCTTTGGCAGAGGCCGACGGCGAAGCAATGGACGGCGGGTTGCCGGAAGCAATCACGCCGGTAGCGGCATTCGCCGGCCGGCGCACGATCGTTCCACTGGCCATCGGTGGCGCAACCGTCTCGATGACCCTGCTGGATGGCGTCCTGCGCGCGGTCGCGGCAGAGCAGTCGGCGACCCGGCTGATCCTCGAAGGTGCCGGCCCGGAACTGCGGTCTCTGGCCCTGTCATTAGCCGACACGCTGGCCATCACGCTGCCACAGCACAGTCTTTGGGCCGAAGCACTTCGGCTGGCGGACGGCACCGACCAGGAGAGGCGACGGCGCGGGGCGCCGGTGTTGCCTCCGGATGGAATGTCGGTTCACGCCGCGTTCGCTCATATCGTTGGACATTTGACCGATGTCACGCAGCATCTGGCGCCGATGGTCGCCGACATCGAAGACGGCACGGAAGCCGTGCATCAAATGCGCGTGGCGGTGCGTCGCGCCCGCTCAGCCTTCGCGTTGTTCCCGGCGCTGCCGGATAACGCGGCCCATGCCAGTGCCGCCGAGGGCCTGAAACGGTTGGGTCACGTGCTCGGGCCGGCACGGGACTGGGACGTGTTCATGACCGAGACTGCCCCGCCGGTCGAGGCCGTCCTGCCTGAGCAGCCTGCGTTGCATACCTTGTTGCGTGCCGGTGGGCGCCGGCGCCACGCCGCCCGTGCGACCTTGGTCGAGTATTTGCACAGCCCGGCGTTTCGTCGGCTGGGTCTGGAACTGGCCTGTCTCGCCGCGGCGGACCCTCCGAAGGATCACGAGCTCGCCCCGCCCTTAAGCGAATTCGCTGCCGCCGTGCTGCGGCGCCGCTGGAAGAAACTGGTGAATGCCGGTCGGGCCTTGGAGGATCTGGACAATCAGGCACTGCATGGACTGCGGCTGAAAGCCAAACGGTTGCGCTATGCCGCAGAATTTTTTGCGCCGTTGTTCCCGGAAAAGCCGACCTCGCGTTTCATTCGCCGACTGGCCGTGCTGCAGGAGCGTCTGGGCTTGTTCAACGACACGACAGTGGCCGAGGGGTTACTGCGCGACCTGAACGGCAAACCCGGCTACGCCGCCGGCCTTATTCTCGGCTTCACCGCCGCCCGCGGTGCCCGCTCCCGCCAGAAAATCGCCATTGCCTGGGCGCGGTTCCGCCGCCGCGATCCATTCTGGAATTGAAGCATTCTCGTCTGGTCGGAAAGCCGTGCAGCGACATTTTTCCGTCTGCGCGGACCGTAAGGACGCTGCGAAATGCATGCATCGCGCGAAATAATATTGCGCGAAAGCACCTTCTCAAGCAATGTAAGTTGGTCTCAAATCGCCGGTCCACACGTCGTGTCACGCAATTAACCATAAACTGGTTAATCATGGATATTGCATTGCATCATCACGAACTTCACATGTCCGACGCTTGCCGCGGCGGCCACCCCGTCCTTAGATGGCCTCGTCCCAAGATAGGCAGGGAACTCCGACGAGCAGTTGCGGGGGTCAGAATTATGGCACAAGCGTCGGAAACCAGGAAACCCGACAAGGCCCCAGGCAAAACATTGGCGGGCAAAACATTGGCAAGCAAGACATTGGCAAGCAAGACATTGGCGGGCAAGACATCGGCGAAGGCTCCGGGGAAGGGATCGGCGAAGCAGACCGATCCCGAGGTCGATCGCGCCCAGTTGCTGCGTGCGTACCGAACGATGCTGTTGATCAGACGGTTCGAGGAGAAGGCAGGCCAGCTTTATGGCATGCAGCTGATCGGCGGCTTCTGTCATTTATACATCGGCCAGGAAGCCGTCGTCACCGGCATGCAAATGGCCATTGCCGAGGGCGACGAGGTCATCACGTCGTATCGCGATCATGGCCACATGCTGGCGTCCGGCATGGAGGCGCGCGGGGTGATGGCGGAACTGACCGGCCGCTCGGGCGGGTATTCGCACGGCAAGGGTGGTTCCATGCACATGTTCAGCAAGGAGCGCAATTTTTTCGGCGGGCACGGCATCGTCGGCGCGCAGGTCTCGCTTGGCAACGGGCTGGCATTTTCCAACTGGTATCGTGGCAATGATCGGGTTTGCCTGACCTATTTCGGCGAGGGCGCGTCGAACCAGGGTCAGGTTTATGAGAGTTTCAATCTCGCCGCGCTGTTCAAGTTGCCGGTCGTGTTCATCATTGAAAACAATAAATACGGTATGGGAACCAGCGTCGAGCGCGCCTCGGCGTCGCACGATCTGTCAAAGAATGGCGTGCCCTGGAGCATCACCGGGGCGCAAGTCGACGGCATGGACGTGCTGGCGGTAAAGGCGGCGGCCGAAGTCGCGGTGGCGGCATGTCGCGCCGGCAAAGGACCCTATTTGCTGGAGGCCAAGACCTATCGCTACCGCGGCCATTCAATGTCCGATCCGGCGCGCTACCGGCCGCGCGAAGAGCTGCAGTTGATGCGCTCGCAACACGATTGCATCGATCACGCGCGTCAGCTTTTGGCGACGCTCGGGGTTGAGGATAAGCAATTCAAGGAAATCGACGACGAAGTGAAAGCCATCATCCAGGACGCCGCAGACTACGCACAGGCCAGCCCCGAGCCGGATCCGCCGGAGCTCTGGACCGATGTGCTGCTGGAGGGCTGAGCCATGGCAACGCAAATCCTGATGCCCGCGCTGAGCCCGACGATGACCGAGGGCAAGCTCGCTCGCTGGCTGAAACATGTCGGTGACGACGTGCGCGCGGGTGAGGTGATTGCGGAAATCGAAACCGATAAGGCAACGATGGAAGTCGAGGCGGTCGACGAGGGCAAATTGGCGCAGATCCTGGTCGACGAGGGCACCGAAGGCGTGGCGGTGAACACGCCGATCGCCGTGCTTTCGATGAATGGCGAGACGGTGACAATGGCGCCTCCGGCCGCTGCGCCGTCCAAGCCGGCGGAGGCCCCTGCCACAACGCCGGCCGCAGCGCCGGCCGCAGCGCATGCGGTCGCTCCGATGGCGATTGTCGCCGCGCCGGAAAAAGACTGGGGCACGACCGGGCCGATTACCGTCCGGGAAGCGTTGCGCGATGCCATGGCGGCGGAGATGCGCGCCGACCAGGACGTGTTCCTGATCGGCGAGGAAGTGGCGCAATACCAGGGAGCCTACAAAATCAGCCAGGGTCTGCTGGACGAATTCGGGCCGCGCCGGGTCATCGATACGCCGATCACCGAGCACGGCTTTACCGGGATGGCGGTCGGCGCTGCGCTGAACGGACTGCGGCCAATCGTCGAGTTCATGACGTTCAATTTCGCCATGCAGGCGATGGACCAGATCATCAACTCGGCAGCGAAAACGTTGTATATGTCGGGCGGCCAGATGGGTTGTCCCATTGTGTTCCGCGGGCCCAACGGCGCGGCGGCGCGGGTCGGCGCGCAGCATTCGCAATGCTACGCCAGTTGGTACGCGCATGTGCCGGGATTGAAAGTCGTTTCGCCATGGTCGGCGGCGGATGCCAAGGGATTGTTACGGGCGGCGATCCGCGATCCCAACCCGGTGATCTTCCTGGAGAACGAGATTCTCTATGGCCAGACCTTCGATTGTCCGACCGATCCGGATTTCGTGCTGCCGATCGGTCGGGCGAAGGTCGAACGCGCCGGCACGCAGGTCACCATCGTTGCGTTCAGCATCATGGTCGGCGTGGCAATGAAAGCGGCGGAGGCTCTCGCCGAGCTTGGCATCGACGCCGAGGTGATCAACCTACGGTCGCTGCGCCCACTGGACAGCGAAACCGTTGTTGCCAGCGTGAAGAAAACCAACCGGCTGGTGACCGTCGAGGAAGGCTGGCCGTTCGCCGGCATCGGTGCCGAAGTCACCATGCAGGTGGTCGAGCAGGCGTTCGACTGGCTCGATGCGCCGCCGGTTCGCGTACACGGCGCCGATGTGCCGCTGCCTTATGCCGCCAATCTGGAAAAGCTCGCGTTGCCGCAACCCGACTGGGTTGTCGACGCGGTGCGCAAGCTGATCTGAGCGGGGGGACGCAGAATGGCCACCAATATTCTGATGCCGGCGCTCAGTCCAACCATGACCGAGGGCACGCTGGCGCGCTGGCTGAAAAAGGAAGGCGAAATCATCAAGGCCGGCGATGTGATTGCCGAGATCGAAACCGACAAGGCGACCATGGAGGTCGAGGCGGTCGATGAAGGCGTGCTCGGCCGTATCCTGGTGCAAGACGGCACCGAGGGCGTGAAGGTCAACGAGCCGATCGCAGTGCTGGTTGGTGCCGGCGAGGCGGTGCCGGCGGCGGCGGCGCCCGCGGCGAAGCCCGCACCTGCGCCCGCGGCGAAGGCCGCACCTGCGCCCGCGGCGAAGGCCGCACCTGCAACGGCGGAAGCAAAGTCTGCCGCGCCCACGCCGGTTGCACAGCCGAAGCCCGCACAGGCCGCCGCACCGGCGGTCGGCCCAGATTCGGGCGCAAGCCCAGTACCGGCCACGACGGCCCGATCACCGGCGCCGAACGGGCACGCAGCGGACGGCGAAAGAATCTTTGCGTCCCCGCTGGCTCGGCGGATGGCAGCGCAGGCGGGTATCGACCTGGCGACCTTGAAGGGCAGCGGTCCAAACGGCCGTATTGTGCGGGCCGATATTGAGGCAGCACAGAAAGCCCCGCCTGCCGTCGCACCGGTGCCGGTGCAGGCGCCTGCTGCAGCCCCGCGCACACCTGCACCCGCACCGGCACCCGCTGTCGCGATCAGTGCGCCGCACCGGTTGGTGCCGCACAGTTCGATCCGCAAAGTGATCGCCCGCCGGTTGACCGAAGCAAAATCGTCCATTCCGCACTTCTACGTCTCGATGGACATCGAGATCGACGCGCTGATCGGCCTGCAAAATCAGTTGAACGCCAAATCCCCGGCACGCGATCAACCGGGCGCGTATTTCATCACGATCAACGACCTGGTGATCCGCGCCGCCGGAGCAACCCTGCGCCGGGTCCCCGAGGTCAATGCCAGTTGGACCGATGACGGTATGGTATTTTACGACGATGTCGACATCAGCGTCGCCGTCGCCATTCCGGATGGACTGATCACGCCCATCATTCGCCGCGCCGATCAAAAAGGCCTGCTGACCATCAGCCGCGAAATGCGCGACCTCGCATCCCGCGCGCGGACCGGCAAGCTGAAGCCGGAGGAATTCCAGGGCGGCGGATTTTCCATTTCCAACATGGGCATGTTCGGCGTGTCCGAATTCTCCGCCATCATCAATCCGCCGCAGGCAGCGATCCTTGCTGTTGCAACGGGGGCGAAACGGCCGGTGGTGAAGAACGACGCGCTGACCATTGCCACCGTCATGACCTGCACGCTCAGCGTCGACCACCGTTGCGTCGACGGCGCACTGGGCGCACGCTGGCTGCGCGAGTTCAAAACCATCATCGAAGATCCGTTGAGCTTAATGCTATGATGCCACCTGGCTGTATGCTCCGTCCCGCGGTTCGTTCCGATCTGCCGGATGTCGTTCGTCTCGTCCGCGGCCTCGCCGAATATGAGGAACTAGGCTCCGAATTCACCGCCACGCAAAGCGATTTCGACCGGTTGCTGTTCGCGCCCGATCACGTCGCCGAGGCGACGCTGGTGACGATGCCGGGCCGCCCGCCGGTCGGCGTCGCGCTGTATTATCGGTCGGTGAACACGTTCAAAGGTCAGACCGGCATGTTCCTGGAAGACCTGTTCGTCGAGCCGGACATGCGCGGCAAGGGTATCGGTATCGCTTTGCTGCGGCATCTGGCGAAAATCGCGCTCGACCGCGGCTATAACGTCATCGAGTGGCGGGTATTGAACCGGAACGAACCTTCGATCCGATTCTACGAACGGCTTGGCGCGCCGAGGGACAACCAGTGGCAGGTCAGGCGCCTGTATGGGACCGCGCTGGCCACGCTCGCCGGCGGCGTGGCGAAGTATGACTGAGCAGAGCTTCGACCTGGTCGTCGTCGGCGGTGGGCCCGGCGGCTACGTCGCCGCTATCCGCGCCGCGCAACTGGGCATGCACACTGCGATCGTCGAACGCGAGAACCTCGGCGGCATTTGCCTGAACTGGGGCTGCATCCCGACCAAGGCGCTGCTGCGCACCAGTGAGATCAATCACCTGCTGCATCATGTGCAGGATTATGGTTTCGCACCGGTCACGGCGACCTTCGACATCACGGCAGTGGTGAAACGATCACGCGCGGTGGCGAAACAATTATCCTCGGGTGTCGCGTTCCTGATGCGCAAGCACAAGATCACGGTGTTCGACGGCAGCGCCAAACTGGCGGGCAAGCAAACGCTGACAGTGGAGAAAGACGGCAAGCCGGTCGCCACGCTGAAATCGCCACACATCATCCTGGCCACCGGCGCGCGGGCCCGCGAACTGCCGGGCATGGAGGCAGACGGCAAGCTGATCTGGACCTATCGGCATGCCATGGTTCCGCCAGCAATGCCGAAATCGCTGCTGGTGATTGGTTCCGGCGCGATCGGCATCGAATTCGCCAGCTTCTACCTCAATCTCGGCGTCAAGGTCACGGTCGTCGAAGTGTTGCCGCGCATCCTCCCGGTCGAGGACGAGGAAATTTCCGCTTTCGCCCACAAGGCATTCGTTCGGCAAGGCATGACGATTTTGGCCGGCGCCGCTGTGACGGGAGTAAAGAAAGCCGCCAACAGCGTCACGGTCAGCGTGGAAGCGGACGGCAAATCGCAGGACATCACTGTGGATCGCGTGATCTCCGCGGTCGGCATCGTCGGCAATGTGGAAGGGGTAGGCCTGGAGGGCACCGGGATAAAGGTTGACCGCACGCATGTCGTGATCGACGAATTCTGCCGCACCGGCGAGCCCGGGGTCTATGCGATTGGCGATCTCGCGGGACCGCCTTGGCTGGCGCACAAGGCGATGCATGAGGGCGTGATCTGCGTCGAAACAATCGCCGGTCTGAACGACGTGCATCCGATGAACGTGAGCAACATTCCGGGCTGCACTTATTGCCGGCCGCAAATTGCCTCTGTCGGCCTGACCGAGGCGCGCGCAAAAGAGGCCGGCCACGAGGTCAAGGTCGGCCACTTCCCGTTCATTGGCAACGGCAAGGCAATTGCCATGGGCGAGACGGAGGGCATGGTCAAGACCGTGTTCGATGCCAGAACCGGCGAGTTGCTCGGGGCACACATGATCGGCGCCGAAGTGACCGAAATGATCCAGGGCTACACCATCGCCCGTACTTTGGAAGCGACCGAAGCCGAACTGATGCACACGGTGTTCCCGCACCCGACGATCAGCGAAACCATGCATGAAGCGGTGCTGGAAGCCTACGGTCAGGCACTGCACATCTGAGGCAACCTCCGGGCAATTTTCAGGTTGGCCCCCGCAGTGCCGCCCGGCGTTCACCGAACAAACAGCGGAAATAAGTCTTTTTTCTTGACATTTGTCCGCATAGGCGGATAATAGGCCGCATTGCAGGTTCGCATTCCGGGTCGCCTGTGATTTGATTTGGCGAGCATTTTTAGCCCTCAGGCCGCGCAACCAAGAGACGCTCCGGGTGTCGCCGGCAATGCCGGCGGCTGCCCCGGAGCGTCGATTTCGCGACCAGCAAATGGTTCCCGTGCCGTCAGCGGCGGGACCAGGGGGCAGCGCGGTAGGAAGGCCCACATCGGCACGACGAGCAGAAAACTTGTCCGTATTGGGTTGCGGGTCTATGTCCCGCGGGCAATTTCGCCGGGAACACCAAATGACTCGGTCACCAACGGCCGCGCATGCGCCAGCCCAATACGGGGCCGCTGGTGGCAGCTGACCTCGTGGAAGCTGCGGCGTCCGGCGCCGCCAGTGCCGAACATCGCCAGCGGGACACCATTCTGGTCTACCGGGATCGCCTGGTTCCGCGCTCCGAGTTGCACTTTCTGCAGCGGCTTTATGTCGGGTTCAAGCGGCTCGAGCCGGTCTGGGTCGGCCGCCGACACGACGACGGGTTTGTCGATCTTGGCGGCCGCTCGGTCCTGCTTGGCCGCAACGGGTTACTGGGTACAGTTGATCGCGAGATGTTCAAACATTTCGGCATATTGCCACCGCTTCCCGATTTGCCGGCGTTGCATCCGAAACTCGTCCACGCACATTTCGGACGCAGCGGCGCATTGGCGCTGCCGATCGCGCAGCGTTTGAACGTGCCGCTGGTAGTCAGCTTCTATGGCGGCGATGCGACCAAGGACAAACACTATCAGCGCCAGTTGCTGCCGACGATTTACCAGCGCCGCATGAGTGTTTTGCAAACCGAGGCAGCGTTGTTTCTGTGCGTCTCCGAGTTCATCCGCAATCAGTTGCTCGCGCGCGGATTTCCGCGTGAAAAGCTTTACGTACAGCGCTCGGGGGTCAATCTCGATACACCCATTGAACCCGGCGATCCGGCGCCCGCCGGCTATGTGATGTTCGCCGGCCGGTTTGTCGAAAAGAAAGGCGTCACCTATCTGATTGAGGCAGTGCGGCGCCTCGAAGCCGAGGGCCGGGATGTGCGGTTGTTGCTGGTCGGCGCGGGTCCGCTGGAAGACGGACTGCGACGCGCGACCGCTTCCCTCAAACACGTGGAATTCCGCGGCTGGATGCCGAACAACGAGTTACGCCGTTGGATGCGCGGCGCACTGGCGCTTTGCGTCCCCAGCGTGCATGCATCGGACGGCGACGCCGAGGGCCTGCCGACCGTCGTGATCGAGGCAATGGCCGCCGGCACGCCGGTCATCGGCTCGCATCACGCAGGGATCGGCGAGGCGATCGAGGATGAGCGCACCGGTTTCCTCGTACCGGAACAGGATCCCGACGCCCTGGCGGCCGCCTTACGCCGCCTGCTCGATAACCCTGAACTGCGCCGTCAGCTTGGTGAGAATGCGCGCAGCGCGGCCGTCGAGCACTTCGATATGTTCAAACAATCGTGCCGCCTGGAAGCCCGGCTGCTCGAGATCATTGCGGCAGCACACGGATAGCAAGCCCATTCGTTGCGCCACGATCAGCGAAACAACTGTTCGACGGTCCGGCGTGTTTGGCGTTGCCACTCGATCGTCCTGTCCAGACCTTCGGCGAACGACGTCCGCGGCACCCAGCCAAGGCCATGGGCCGCCCGGTCAATGGCAACTACCGAGACCGGCACATCGAGCGGCCGGCCGGGCTTCCATTGAATTCTTAAGTCAACGCCAAGAGACTGCTGGATTGCGGCGATGACCTCACGCAGGCTGCGCCCTTGTCCGCTGCCAACGTTGAAGACCCGTTCGCCAGCTTGATCAACTGCGGCGGCCAGCAGCGCGTCGACCACATCGCCGACAAACACGAAGTCGCGCACCACCGAGCCGTCGCCCCAGATTTCCACCGGATCGCCACGCAGCGCACGTGCAATCAGCGCCGCGATGACGCCCTGATTCTTTAGCGCAACCTGATACGGTCCGAACGGATTGGTAATCCGCAATACCCGATAATCGAGGCCATGCAGATGATCGAACAACGCGAGGTATTTTTCGATCGCCAGCTTGCTGATGCCATAAGCACAAATCGGTTCGGTCGGTGCGGTCTCGGGCGTCGGTATTTGTTGCGCCTTGCCATAAATCATGCCGCCTGAGGATACGAAGACGACCCGCCCGACGCCCAGGTTACGGCAAAGGTTGAGCAATTCGATCGTCGGAACAACGTTGTTCTGGACGTCTCCGACCATATCGAGATCAGCCGCCTGTGGCATTGTCGCATGGACGAGGTGGAACACAACATCAAACGACTCGATCGCCGCCGCGACCGACACCGCATCGGTGAAGTCGCCCGGAACCCACTCCGCCCCGCGCAGGCTGTCGGGAAACAGGCAGCGCCGGCCAAATGCGCGCACCCGGTGGCCGCGCTCAACCAGCCGGCGGCAAAGATTTGTGCCAATAAACCCGCCGCCGCCGAGCACAACGCAAGAGGGCTGTTGAACGACCATCAGGCCCTCCAGAGCAATCCGATATAGCTGGTCCAGCGCGACCCTTTATGCAAGCAGCCATGCCTGAGGCCCGGATTTCGCAAATCGGTCGAACTGCACCTGGCACCATTCTGGGTCCGGCGCAAAGCGTACGCCATCCGCCCAAATGGCAGCAATTGATTCACGTCAGAACTTCAGCCCGCGTGGAAATCCGTTGGGTGGCATCCTTCCCGCCTGCGCCCGCTCGCCGAGCCAGTCGCGCAAATCCATTTCGGTGCGCACACGTTCGCCAAGCCGCCAACTCAATCCGTCGGCGAGACGGAACACCTTTGCATCGGACAGACCGCCATCCTTGTAACGTTGCAGGATCACCCCTGCACCCCGCACCATCTCCGGAACCTGATCCAACGGGAACACCAGCAGCCGGCGATTTTCGCCGATCAACGCGACGTGATCGCCATCCGCCGGGACACAGAACGCCGCCTGCTCGCCCGGTTTCAGGTTCAGGATTTGCTTGCCGGTGCGCTTCTCCGCGCCAAGTTCCGCTCCCGGAACGAGAAAACCGCGGCCGGAGGTGGACGCAACGAGATACCGCATGCCCTCCGCCGGCACGAACAAGGCGGCGGCGTCATCCTCGTTCTGCAAATCGGCCATCAGCCGCAACGCCTGACCGTCGCCGCGGCCCCGCGGCACATCCGCAGCTTTCAACGTGAACGACTTGCCGTTGGTCGCAAACAACACCAGGCGATCCGTGGTGTGACAGGGCAACAGCAGCCGCAGCTTGTCGCCCTCCTTGAATTTCAGTTCGGCCGGATCGGCAACCGCGCCTTTCATCGCGCGGATCCAACCTTTGTCCGACAGAATGACGGTAATTGCCTCGCGCTCGACCAATGCCTCGAAGGCGAAATCGACGGCGGCGGGGGCAACGCCCAGTTCGGTGCGGCGATCGCCTAACGGGCCAGAGCCAAAATTCTTGCGGATGTCTTCCAATTCGACCGAGATACGCTTCCAGCGTGCTTTGTCGCTGTCCAGCAGCGAGCGCAATCCCTTGCGTTCTTTGGTGAGTTTATCGTGTTCGCGGCGGATTTCCATTTCCTCGAGGCGACGCAGGCTACGCAACCGCATGTTCAATATCGCTTCGGCCTGCGGATCGGTCAGGGTAAATCGCGCCACCAGTCGCGGTTTCGGCTCGTCTTCTTCACGAATGATCCGGATTACCTCGTCCAGATTCAGATAGACCAGAAGGTAGCCTTCCAGCACCTCGATGCGGCGGTCGATTGCCGCCAGCCGGTGATTGGACCGCCGTACCAGCACCTCGTGCCGGTGATCGAGCCAGGCCTGCAGCACCTCCTTCAGCGACATCACGCGCGGCGTGCGGGTCGCGTCCAGTACGTTCATGTTCAGCGGGAAACGGGTTTCCAAAGCGGTGGCGCGGAACACCGTCTCCATCAGCACTTCGGGTTCGACGCCACGGGTTTTCGGTTCCAATACCAATCGAATCGTGTCCGAACTTTCGTCGCGTACATCCCCCAGAAGCGGCAGTTTCTTATCTTCCATCAACTGCGCGATTTGCTCGATAAGTTTGGCTTTTTGCACCTGATAAGGGATTTCCGTTACCACGATTTGCCAGGTGCCGTGTTTGCCTTTCTCCACCTCCCACTTCGCGCGCAGCCGGAATCCGCCGCGGCCGGTTTCGTACGCGGCCAACAGAGCGGCCTTGTCCTCGGCCAGCGTACCGCCGGTGGGAAAATCCGGGCCCGGCATGTGTTCCAGCAAATCGGTAGTGGAACACTGCGGATTGGCAATCAGATGCATGGCGGCGGCGCAAACCTCGCCGGCATTGTGCGGCGGGATCGAGGTCGCCATGCCGACGGCGATCCCTGCCGCGCCATTGGCGAGCAGATTGGGAAACGCGCCAGGCAGGACGATGGGTTCGTTTTCCTCGCCGTCATAGGTCGGGCGGAAATCGACGGCGTCTTCATCGATGCCGGCCAGCATGGCGCGGGCGACCTCGGTCAGCCGCGCCTCGGTGTAGCGCATCGCCGCAGGGTTATCGCCGTCGATGTTGCCGAAGTTGCCCTGGCCTTCGACCAACGGGTAACGCGCGGCAAATTCCTGCGCCATGCGGACCATGGCGTCGTAGATCGATTGGTCGCCGTGTGGGTGGTATTTGCCCATCACGTCGCCGACCACCCGGGCGCATTTCTTGAAGCCGGCGGTTGGATCGAGCCGCAATTGGTGCATGGCATAAATCAACCGCCGGTGCACCGGCTTCAGCCCGTCGCGCACATCCGGCAACGAGCGCGACATGATGGTCGACAGCGCGTACGCCAGATAGCGCTCGGACAAAGCGTCCTTGAGTGCGGTGTCCTCTATGTGTCCGGCGAAATCATCCGGCATTGCGCTCCTCCAAATCGGTCCCACCTACGTCTCGTCGTCACGTCCAGGTTCGACCCTGCCATCTTTGCCAGCTTTGTGCCGCGAGAGATGGCCGGGTCAGGCCCGGCCATGACGGGCGGTTCAGGAATCGTGGCCCTCAGTGTCAGCCTCGTCTGGCGGCGAGTCAGCCGTCCATCCGGCCGGCAGCGACTCGGCCGCGAGAGCGACGACCCGGTCGTACAGCATCTGCCGTGCCATGGGCAGCGGCCTGTGACGCGCACCAAAGACGTCGCGCGCCAGGAAATGCCCGGTCAGACGCAAGCCATCGCACCAGTCCTCCGGCCCTCGATCGGTCCCGCCTATCAGGAACGGCGGCAAACTCAGCAACCGGCTGGACCATACGCCGGCGCCCTCCGCTGTCACGGCGCGGCCGGTCTTCGGTGAAATGAAGGCCAGCCCCTCGGTTGCCCCGGTCACTGCACATTGGGAAAGATCCAGCCCATAGCCCAGATCGCTGAGCAGGATCAGTTCCCATTGGATCAGTTCAGGCAACGCAGCCTCACCCAGCGTCAGGCGGGGCAGCAGGCCGATCAATCCGGCGAACACCGCCTCATGCGGCTCCCGCTCCGGCAGCGCATCCTCCGACTGGGCGCACACCGCACTCAGCATCGCCAGCGCGAGAGGATCGTCCATGACGGACGCCGCTGTGGCATGGATCAGTTCGCCGCGAAACGTGCCCAGTTGATCGGAGATCCGCGCGAGCCACCGCGCCTGGACAAAATTCCCCGCCTGCCACAGCCCGCCCTGGGCGCGCGACGCCCCGCCCTTCGCGAGGCCGCGATGCGCGCCATGTTCCGCGGTCATCAGGGTGACGATGAGGTCGCCCTCGCCGTACGGGCGGGTATTCAGGATGATGGCGGGCAGGTCCCAGTCCATGGAACGGGTATATCAGAACCGTGGAAGGAGTGGCACGTGGTCCGCATGACGATCCCATGGCTCATGCTCGATCGCCGCGGGGCGTCGGCTTATCCCCCCGGATCCTCCAACCCGATCGCGCGCAGGCGAGCGCCTTCCTCATCCCAGCCGGCGCGTTCCTTGACATTGAGAAACAGATGCACCGGCCGCTCCAGCAGGCCGGCCAGATCGCGCCGTGCGCGGGCGCCGATGTCGCGGATCTTGCTGCCCTTTTCGCCGATCAGGATCGCCTTGTGGCCGGGCCGGGCAACATAGATCGTTGCCTCGATCCGCACTGAGCCGTCCGGCCGTTCCTTGAAACTCTCGGTTTCCACCGTCGCGGCGTACGGCACCTCATCGTGCGTCTGCAGAAAGATCTGTTCGCGCACCGTCTCCGCAGCGAGCAACCGATCCGGCAGGTCGGTCAGGTCGTCCTCGGGATACAGGAATGGCCCTTCCGGCACTGCGGCGGCCAGAGCACGCGACAGTTCGCCGACGCCGTCGCCAGTGCCGGCACTGACCATGAAGGTCTCCTCGAACCGCGCCAATTCGGTCAGCGAGGCGATCAACGGCAGCAGCGCCGACGCCGGCACGAGGTCGGTCTTGTTCAGCACCAGCCAACACCGCCGTCCCGACGTCCCAAGGGCTTCCGCAATCGCCCGCACCGCTTGGGTCGCACCCGCCTTGGCGTCCACCAGCAGCAATGCGAGGTCGGCATCGGCCGCTCCGCTCCAGGCCGCCGCCACCATCGCCCGGTCGAGCTTGCGCCGCGGCCGAAAAATCCCCGGCGTGTCCACCAGCAGCACCTGGCTGCCATCGCGGATGAAGATGCCTAGTACCCGGAATCGGGTGGTTTGTGCTTTTGGCGAAACGATCGACAGCTTCGCCCCGGTCAACCGGTTCAGCAACGTCGACTTGCCGGCGTTCGGCGCACCGACGATCGCGACGAACCCGCAGCGCGTGCCAGCCGCCACCGTCATGCCGGGGCTCGACCCAGGCGCAGGTCACGGCAAGACCGACCAACATGGTGTCCGAGTACACGGCCGGAGCAGATTACACGGCCGGAGCAGACGGCTGATTTGCTCGGGTCACGCCCGCCCGCGACGAGGTGGAGCGTCATGCCGGCAGGCTCTGGTGGAGTTGTTCCGCCGCCAGTTGCTCGGCTGCCCGCTTACTGCCTGCGGTGCCTACGCCGTGCCACGAGCCGACGCTGACGGTCACCTCAAACACTGGGGCATGCGGTGGGCCGGAGCGAGCCGACACCGTGTAGGCCGGCAAATCCAGACCGCGTTTCTGGGCCCATTCCTGCACTTTCGTTTTGGCGTCTTTGGGCGGCGCCGCTTGCGCGCACATCGCGCTGCCCCAGGCACGGCGAACGAACTCTCGGGCAGGTTCCAGGCCGCCATCCAGAAAGATCGCTCCCAGAGCCGCCTCCAGCGCATCTGCCAGCACCGTGGCACGGCGTCTGACGCCCGCGCGCGCCTCGCCCGGTGCCACCGCCAGCACCTCGCCCAGACCGATCGTATCGGCGACCTGAGCCAGCACCGACTGCGAGACCAGCGAGGCGAGCCGCCGGCCCAGGTCGCCCTCCTGCTCATCCGGGAAGCGTTCGGCGAGCCATTCCGCGATCAGCAATCCAAGCACCCGATCGCCGATGAACTCCAGCCGTTCGTTGGACCCGCCTGCGGACCCGCCTGCGGACCGCTTGCCCTGTAAAGCCGAGCGATGGGTCAGCGCCTCGCGCGGCAGATCAGAACGCGTGAACCGATAACCGAGGATCGTGTCGAGCGTAGAGCTCACGGGCTCAGTGGACACGCTCGAACAGCCGGTTCCAGCGAATTTCGAAGGGCCACCACCAGATTTCGTACCAGGGGTGTTCGGCGTCGATCGAAAAGAACAGAAACTCGGCGCGGCCAACCAGATTTTCGACGGGGACGAAGCCGACCGCGTTCATGAACCGGCTGTCGGCCGAATTGTCGCGATGATCGCCCATCGCGAAGACATGATCCGGCGGCACGACGTAGTCGATCGTGTTGTTGGGATCAAACTCCTTCGCCGGGTCGAAGCCGGGCAGCCGGCTGTCTTCAGTGCCGTCGGTCGCCTTCAGGATCTCGTGCCGCACACCATTCGGCAGGGTTTCCATGTACAGCTTCTCGCGCTGAACGTAACCGTTATCGTCGGTATCGTAACTACCCATCGGCTCGCGTGGGCATTCTTGGCCATTGATATAAAGCTGACCGTGCTTCACCTGAATGTGATCGCCCGGCAGGCCGACGATGCGCTTGATGTAATCGACCGACGTATCGCGCGGGTATTTGAAGACCGCGACGTCGCCGCGCTTCGGTAGCGAACCGAAGATGCGGCCGTCGAAGATGTCGGGCGCGAATGGCATCGAATATTTGGAGTAACCGTAGCTGTATTTCGAGACGAACAAATAGTCGCCGACCAGCAAGGTCGGTTCCATACTGCCTGACGGGATGTTGAACGGCTCATACAGGAATGTTCGCACGCCGATGGCAATCAGCCCGGCGTAAACGATGGTCTTGATGTTTTCGACCCAGACGTTCGGTTGACGCCTGACCTTCGATGCCTTGGCAGACGCCATGCAGTATCACTTCCCAATCGAGAACGGTTGCAGAACAGGGGGAAACTTCGCCGGATCAAGCCCGCGGGGTCTCTCCCTGTCAAGGGAAGCCGGGCGCGCCGGCCCCCTCCACATGGGCAGCGCACGGCGACAATCCCAGAGGGAAAGTGCCTACAATCACTGAACCACTGTGACGTTCCGGCCTTCACGCGGCGGCGGGCAGCCCACCGAAGAGTTCCAGCGCCCGGTCGATGCGCAACAGCACGTTCGGTTCCATCCGGAACACGAGACCAAGAATGCCGCTGTCGCTACGCACGACCGTTGCGGGCACCGGTTCGTCCGCCGTGCTCAGAACAACTCCCACCTCGCTGCCGATTGCCAGGGTTTGCGTGTACCGCAACGCTGCCCCGCCGCGCGAAAGGTCCTCCAGCACCACACGCAGCGCGGTCGCTCCAGGCAGGCGGAGTTCGACGGTCGCACCCTGCCCGGCAATCCGTTCGTTACCGCGACGTTCCCCGGTATCGTCATGTATTGCTGTAAGGAACTGGTCCACGTCGACCTGGAATGTCGCCGCCTCCTGACCAATCGCCGCGGCTGCTCGCGAGACGTCCTGGCTCACCTGTCCGGCGCCGGCAGCCAGATCAGCCACCGTCCGCATCGCCTGCACCGTGGCATCGGTCGCATCCGAAACGCCGTGAATGGCCCCGGCGATCGTCCGCGTCGTCGTAGTCTGCTGCTCCATGGCCGCCGCGATGGTGCTGGCGACCACGTCGATTTTGCCGATTACCGCCGCCACTTCGGTCATCGCTGCGATGCTTCGCTCGGTCGCGTCACGGATTCCGGCAATCTGGCCGCCGATTTCGGCAGTCGCCTTGGCAGTTTGGCCGGCCAGAGCCTTGACCTCCCCCGCGACCACGGCGAAGCCCTTGCCCGCGTCGCCGGCGCGCGCTGCCTCGATCGTGGCATTCAGGGCCAGCAGATTGGTCTGACCGGCGATGTCGCTGATCATGTGCACGACGTCGCCAATCTGTGCCGTCGCCTTGGCGAGGCCCCGCATCGTGTCATGCCCGGACTCGGCACGCCGCACCGCTTCACGCGCCACCTCCGTCGCAGTGGCGACCTGCCGCGAAATCTCACCAACGCTGGCGGTCAACTGCTCGACGGCGGCGGCCACGGAGGCGAGGTCTCGTGAGGCCCTCCCCCCACTCTCGACGGTAGCGCCGGCGTGCTGGCGAACCGCCGTTGCGGCGTCGGCCATGGTGACCGCGGCGTGGCGCATCTCGTTCGCGGAACCGGCGAGTGAGGCCATGACGGCGGCAACCGAAGTCCCAAACGCCTCGGTGTGCCGGTCCATCGCCGCCTGTTGCCGTTGCTTCGCGTTTTGCGCTTTGTCGCGCTCGGACGCCAGGGCGTCGGCCCGAATGATGCTGTCCTTGAACACCTGGACCGCAGCGGCCATGCCGCCGATCTCGTCACCGCGTCCCGTCCCGGGTACGCTGGTCTCCAGATCATGATCGGCCAGGCGGCGCATCGCCCACGTCATGGTACTGATCGGGGCGCTGATACGGCGGACTGCAATCAGGTAGCCGCCGATTGTCAGGCTCAGTGCCACCAGCATCTCCAGAGCGCTCAGCAGCAGCATCCACCAGGACCAGGCGGCCTGAGAGGCCGCGAGCACAGTGGCTTCGGCCAGGGCGAGACGAGCAACACTGTTCACACGGTCGTAGGCATCCGAGAAGTAGCCCTGCAATGCGAGGAATGCGACCAGCGGCTGGCCCGGATGATCGGCGATGGTCTTCACGGCTTCGGCAGATTTCTC
This sequence comes from Acetobacteraceae bacterium, assembly GCA_049519555.1. Classification (GTDB taxonomy): domain Bacteria; phylum Pseudomonadota; class Alphaproteobacteria; order Acetobacterales; family Acetobacteraceae; genus Rhodopila. The sequence continues at coordinate 13,099 of JBEKQQ010000044.1, read as the reverse complement.
GTTGAATGCGGCAGGGAACACCTCGCTTGCGCGGGCCATGGCCTGCGTCAATTGGGCGGGCATTTCCGGTCGCGCGGCGATTTGGGTCATCTCCGACCACGCCAGTTCCATGCGACCGCGGTCCGCTGCGGCAGCGACACTTTCCGGCGGCGCCCATGGATGGCCCGAGATTGCCGCGGTCAACGTGTGCAATGCGAGGCTACCGCCGTACAGCCGAACGGCCCATGCTGAGCGCTTCAAAGCGACCAATTGGTCGACTGCGGGATTGAACAGCTTCGTTGCGTTCTCAAGTTGGTCGTTCACCGCATTCAGCGCGTCCTGCCAGGTCAGGCTGATGGCGGCCGCAGAGCGAGCCACGGCGGCATCACGGGCGGGCATGTCCTGGCGAAGCATCATATCGACGTGCGAGCGTAGGGTGATCATGGCCGCTCGGGCGGTGCGCAATCGCGCAATGGAAGTGGCCCATTGCGGGCTGATTGCGGCGATATCGTCCAGCCTCGGGGCAGCCAGCGCAAAGCTCGCCTCGGATTGATCCCGGTTTTCCGTCATGCGGGCAATGCTCGCGGTGTCAGCGGCGCCAGCTGCGGCCAAAGCGCTGACGATGGTGCCCCGCTCGGTGCGCATCCCAACCATCGCGCCGAACACGTGGTCGTCGAGTGCGATGAAGCTCACCACGCGCTCCGCAGCCCGATATCGCCCGATCGCCGACCATAAATTGAACCCGGCCAACAGGATGATGAGCGCACCCATCACCACGATCGTGCTCCCGAGGATGGAGCGAATGGAGAGACGATGAAGCATCGGGCAATCTCCGGGCGCGTTGGGCGCCGGCCAGCCTTAAAGGCCGTTCATTGAGAAAGCGTAAATACGGCAGACCCGGGCGATGCAGGACGTGGTGGAGGGCGGATGTGACGATTGGGCGCAGCCGGGTCCGGACCTGAAATCAGTCAGGTTCAGCGCACAATTTCACGCCGCGGCTGAAATTTTGCCAGGCGCGTCGAGCGCCCGGTCGATGCACGCTGTCACCGCCGGATCCTGTGGGAACACGACGCCGAGCCGCCCTCCGCCACTTCGTACCACGCGCGCGGAAACCGCACCGCCAGCCCCGGGCAATTCGAGCTCGAGCTGGATGCCAGCGGCGAGCGATTGGTCCAATCGCAGCGCTGCCCCACCACGCAAGAGGTCCTCGAGCACCACGCGTTGCGTCTCCCGACCTGGCAGGCGCAGTGGATGGGTTGGATTAGCGAAAAGGTGTTAATCAACGCTTAACGGCAGCAAGGGATTCACGCCGCACGCCGCTGCGCCAACCGCTCCGGCGTCCCGTTGAATCTGGCGGCAGTTGCTTCGTCCAACTCGAACGACAGGCGTAGCGAGTCTTCTTCGCCAAGCCTGACCATGAACGGAAGCGGGAATCCGACGCCATCGAGGTCGAGCGCGCCGCGACTGCCAACCTGCAAGGCTGGCGCGCCTCTGAGATGAGCGCCGGTATCCGAAAGGTCAGCGACCCGTGCACCGTAGGTCCGACCGCCGACGGTCAGCCGGCAAGCGAGGTCGACATCGAAGCGCGTGCCGGCTCGCCGGTCGACTTCAGTGGTTGAGGTGCGCACGGCGCGAATCACCGAGTGGCGCAGTTCCTCCGTCGCATCGTTCAGGCCGGTGGCGTTGTGTCGTACCTCCGCGGCGTGACCTCCGGTTTTGCGGGCCTCTTCTGAGACCTCCGTTGTTCGGGCCTGCATCTCATGGGCTGCGTTCGAGGTCTCGGTGACGTTGCGTGCGATCTCCGCCGTCGCCGCACCTTGCTGCTCCACTGCCGCCGCGATCGAGCCGGAGACGGCATTGATTTCGGTTATGGTTTGTTCGATCCGCATGACCGCCGCAACCGACGCACCGGTGGCGGAGCGGACCTGACCGATGTGCCTGGTGATTTCCTGGGTCGAGCGCGCAGTCTGGGTCGCAAGCTGCTTCACCTCAGCGGCAACAACCGCAAAGCCCCGGCCCGCGTCTCCGGCGCGCGCCGCCTCGATGGTTGCGTTCAGTGCCAGCAAATTTGTTCTGGCGGCAATTTCGCCAATCATATCCGCAACGACACCGATCCGTTCCACTTCCTGATTAAGGGCCTCAATCGTCATCCGGGTCTCGTTGCCAGCCGTAACCGCGCGACCAACGATCGTGTTCGACTTACTCACCTGGCTACCAATTTCGCGGATCGAGGTGGTCAACTGTTCGGCCGCGCTGGCCACGGTCTGCGCGGTGGCCAGGGCCTGGCCCGCGGCAGCAGCAGCGTTCTCGGCCGAAGTGCCGGTGCGGGCCGCGGAGACACTCATCTCATCGGCTGTAGCGGTCATCGCCGTCGTGCGCTGGTGGATGTTGCGCAACGCCGCCAGCGTTTCAGTCTCGATCGTGTCCGCCATGCCGGTCAGGGCGGCCCGCTTCTCCTGCTCCGCACGATGGCGCTCATCGGCCTGTTCGGACTGCAAACGCCGTACCGCCACGGCGCTGTCTTTGAAGACGACAAGGGCGCGCGCCATTTCACCGATTTCGTCGCGTCTGTCGCATTCCGGCACCGCCACCTGGTCGTCTTCGACGAGGCGCAGCATCGCGTCCTCTACACGGCCGAGTGGCCCGGTGATGCTGCGTGCGACGAGCCAGCCGACAAGCAGTGCAACGGCCGCCACACCCGCGACGACAAGCCCGAAGATTATCATCATGCCGGCGAATGCGGTTTTCAAATCGTCGCTGTAGACGCCGGTGCCGATGACCCAGTCCCACGGCTTGAAGTACACGGAATAGGAAATCTTTTCGAACGTGGGACCCTGAGGATCGTTGGGGCGGGGCCAGTCATAGCGGACGAATTCAGGCACCGGCGCCATGCCGCCACGGACCGCCTCACGGATCACGTAGACCCCGTTGCGGTCGCGGATTTCGCTGCCGCTTTTGCCGATGAATGCGCGATTGCCATGCATCACGGCGATCATCTGAGAGGTCCAGATCCACAGATACTCAGAACCGTTGTAGCGGATGGCACCGATCGCCGTGCTCGCCCGTTCCTTGGCGTCGGCTTCACTCATCGCGCCCTTTTGTGCGAGTTCATAATAGCCCTTGGCGATGCTGCCACCGCTTTCGGCGATGAACCGGACGCTGTTCATGCGCTGCTCGACCAGCGCCTGGTTCACGAAATAACCACCGACCGCCGCCGTCAGCCCGGCGGCAGCAACCGACAAGGTAGCAAGGAAGCCAATCTTCCAGCGTAGCGAACGGTTCAACATCGGCATCGTGTTCCCTTGCACGGGCGGCGTGAGAGCCTTGCCGGGATAACGGACCCAGGTTAACGAACCGATAAGACGCCGTCCGGGAGCTGGAGCATCGCCGAGATTTTCACATGCCGGCGCCTCACGGTGGGCACTGCGAGGTCGCGCCTCTGCCTTACGCCGGCACCGCCGAAATGATTACCTGTGCATATGCGTAAGGATACTCATCCGTCATGGTCAGCGCCACCTGGGCCAGCATCCCCGGCGGCGTGATGGCCAGCAGCCGTTGCTCTGCCCCACCGGTCATCTGCAAGGTCGGCTGGCCACTCGGCAAATTCACTACGCCGAGATCGGAGAAGAACACGCCTTTGCGGAAGCCGGTGCCAAGCGCCTTCGAGGCGGCCTCCTTCGCGGCAAACCGTTTGGCATAGGTCGCAGCCTGGATCTTCTCTGACCGGCGCATGGCTTTCGCGCGTTCGGTTTCGGTGAATATACGTTCCAGGAATCGGTCGCCGTATCGCTCGATGGATTTCTCGATGCGGCGGATGTCGCAGATGTCCGAGCCCAGTCCGAGAATCATCTTCCGAGGATCATCTAATGAGTGGCCCGTTCGACGGCCTTGATGCCGCCGGCACCACGCAGGCCGGCGATCACCTTGGACAGATGCGCCGTGTCGCGCACATCGACGTCGATCAGCGTCTCCATGAAGTCCTGCTGGCGATTGACGATTTTCAGATTTGCCACGGCGCCTTCCTGGCGTGCGATGGCATTGGTCATGTTGGCCAGCGCGCCGGTTTCGTTGTCCGAGATCACACTCACGCGCGCGGTATGCGGCACGCCCTTGCCGTCCGGGCCGCCCTTGCCAACAAGTTCATAGTTCCAGTCGATATCGATGAAGCGCTCCGGCGTGGCAGCGAAACCAGCCAGCGTCTGGCACTCCCGGCCATGGATGGTGACGCCTTTGCCGGTGGTGACGATGCCGACGATGTCATCGCCCGGTACGGGATGGCAACAACCGGCGAAGGAATACGCCATGCCGGGGACCAGCCCGGTAACCGGCATGTCGTTGACCAGCCGTGTCGGCGAACGTCCGGTGCGCGGCAGCAGCGATGCCATCATCGGCCGGGCGTGGGATTGCCGCAGCTCGGGCCAGGCCGCGTGCACGATATCCTTCGGCATCGTGTTGCCGTTGCCGACCGAAACGTACAGGTCGTCAAGTCCGGAGAACTTCAGCGTCTTCAACGCCTGTTCCAGCACTTTTTCCGAGCCGTCGACCCCGGCCTGACGGAACGCCTTGGTGAGTTCCGCTTTGCCCGCAGCCCGCGATTGTTCGCGCTGTTCCTGATGGATGAAGCGGCGAATACGGGCGCGCGCCTTGCCGGTGACAACGAACCGCTCCCATTGCGGGGAGGGCGTGCCGCCGCGAGCCGTCATGATCTCGACCTGATCGCCGTTCTGCAATTGATGACGCAATGGCAGCAGGCGGCCGTTTACCTTGGCACCAACACAGGTATCGCCGACCTGGCTATGTACCGCATATGCAAAATCAACCGGCGTCGATCCACTGGGAAGTTGGATCAGCTGCCCCTTCGGCGTGAAGCAGAACACCTGATCGCCGTAGAGTTCCAGCTTGGTGTTTTCCAGGAATTCGTCGGATGACGACGAGTTCTCGAGAATTTCCAACAGATCCTGCACCCAACGGAAGCGCTGAATATCCTTTTTGTCGGCACGGGCGTCGGGGGTTTTGTAAATCCAGTGCGAGGCAACGCCGTTTTCGGCGATATCCTCCATGTCGGCAGTGCGGATCTGGATTTCGATCTTCTGGTTGCGCGGCTCGCGCAGCGTGACGCCGGTGTGCAGGCTTTGATAACCGTTCGATTTCGGTGTCGAAATGTAATCCTTGAACCGGCCGGCGATGACCGGGTAGGCGGAGTGGATGGCGCCCAGTGCAGCGTAGCAGTCGGCTTTGGTTTTGACGACAACCCGGAAGGCCATGATGTCGGAGAGTTGCTCAAACGCCACGTTCCGGCGGTGCATCTTTTCCCAGATCGACCAGGCGGATTTCTCGCGGCCCTGGACCTCGACCGTTTCGACACCGGAGTCGCGGACGACTTTGATCAGTTCGCGGCGCACCTCGTCGATCACATCGGCGCCCTGGCCGCGCAGGAAGTTGAGGCGGGCCTGGATGGTGGCGTAGGCTTCGGGGTCGAGCTGCATGAAGGCCAGGGTTTGCAGCTCGTTCTTCACCTGCTCCATGCCGATGCGTTCGGCGAGCGGGGCGTAAATTTCCATCGTTTCGCGGGCGATGCGTTTGCGCCGGTCCTCGTCGCGCACGAAATGCAGGGTGCGCATGTTGTGCAGGCGGTCGGCCAACTTGACCAACAGCACGCGGATGTCGCGGCTCATCGCCAGCACGAGCTTGCGGAAGTTTTCCGCCTGCTTGGTGCGGTCGGACTGCAGTTCGAGGCGGGTCAGTTTGGTGACGCCATCCACCAGGCCGGCGATCTCCTTGCCGAACCGGGCCTCGATTTCCGGAAGTTTGACCGGGGTGTCCTCGATCACGTCATGCAGCAGGCCGGTGGCGATCGAGGCGGTGTCGAGCCGGTAGCCGGCCAGGATATCGGCCACGGCGACGGGATGGCTGAAATACGGGTCGCCGTTGTCGCGACGCTGGGTGCCGTGCGCCTGCATGGCCATGACGTAGGCGGCGTCGATCAGCCGCGTGTCGGCCTTGGTGTCGTAGGCGTGAATTTTCTCGGTCAGTTCGAACTGGCGGATGAGTGCCGGTTTGGCGGGCGCGGTATCGGCGGTCGGGCTGCTCAGTCCGTCAGGGGCGCGCGCCTGCATGGGCCGGGCGGGCCGGTTCGCCTCGCCGCCGCCATGCAAGAGGGTCATTTTCGGCCCGTCATCGGGTTATTGTTGGCTTTCTCGGCCGCCGAGTTCCGCCTCGATCGCCGCTTCCATGTCCTCGGGGGACAGGGTCTCGATTTCTTCCTCCAGCGAGGCGGTTTCCTCGTCCGCGCTGACGTCCTGCAGGCCGAAGATGTTCTGGTCGGTCGGGATGAGGTCCAGCACTTCCTCGTCCGCCGGCTCGGGCTCGGGGGCACGCGAGAGGGCGCGGATCAGGTCTTGCTCGATGCGGCCGAGTTCGATGGTTTCCTCGGCGATTTCGCGCAGGGCTACGACGGGGTTCTTGTCGTTGTCGCGATCGACGGTGAGTTCCTCGCCGCGGCTCAGGTTGCGGGCGCGTTGCGAGGCGAGCAGCACGAGCTCAAAGCGGTTGGGGACTTTTTGGACGCAATCTTCGACGGTGACGCGCGCCATGCGGCACAACCTCCGGTCTGGGAATGGGGCGAATGGGTTAGGTAGGGGATTCGGGGCGGAAAAGCAAGGGTGTGATGGCGCGAAACCGGCGTCCGCCGCCGCAAGGACCAAAGCGGACGCCGTCTCCAGGGGGTGGCGCTATGCCACCCCGCTCATTATGGCCGCCCCTGAACCCACCCTCGGCGCTCCCGATCGGACCATGATCCTTTCGGCTCTGGCATGGAGGCGTGCTGGCCAGGCGGAAACCGGCATTGTTGTTCCGGTTTCCGGTGTCGTTCCTGTCGCGGTTGCCGGCGCGGCTGTTCCTGTGGTCGTCGTTCCAGGAACCGCCGCGGAGGACCCGCCGACCGGGGAACGGCCAGGCTTCCGCAGGCTGGCACGAGAGGTGGCCGAAGCCGCCGGGTCGTACCAGCCAGCACGGAAGATCGCGTGGCGCAGGCGCCACGTATCGGCGTGGGACGCGTGGGCGATCCACGCCTCGATGCGGGAGGTCACTGCCGCAGTATCGACCGTGCCCGCCCGCCAGCGATCGCGCAGTCCGCGCAGTCGGTTACGCATACGGCGGACGTTGTCCTCCGGCAGGCGGCGGCGTCCGGGCTGCAGTGTGTAGCCCAGGAACGTGGCCGGGGCGGCAGTCTCGACGATAACGGTCTTGCGCGGGTGAAGCGCCAGGCGTTTCTGAGCCAGCCAGGCAGCGATCCGTGCCCGCCATTCCTCCAACACCGTCTTGTCGTCGTGCAACAATGCGAAATCGTCAACGTAACGAAGATACGGCGCGCGCAACACCTCGGTCACGAAATGATCGAGCGGATCCAGCAACACGTTGGCGAAGAACTGGCTGGTCAAATTGCCGATCGGCAGGCCGCGGTGGCGCACGAATGGGGTAAACAAATCATCGCCCGGATAATACAAATCGACCGGCTCCTGCGCGTTGGAGCCGTCGACGATCGTGTCAAGCAGCCACAGCGTGTCTGAACAGGTGATGCGCCGGCGGAATAAAGCCTTCAGGCAGTCATGATCGATGGCGGGAAAATAACGGTAGATATCGCAACGAAGCACATATTTGTGATCGTCTCGCCAACGTTCATAGCGATCGACGGCGCGGTGCGTGCCTTTGCCGTCTCGATTGGCATAGCTGTGATGAATGAAGCCACGATCGAATAACGGTGCCACGACCTCGCACAGCGCGTGATGTACGACACGGTCGCGAAACGGCGCGGCGGAAACCAGTCGCGGTTTTGGATCACGGACCTGGATTTCCACGTAATGTCCGGGACGCCAGGATCGGGCGATCAGCTCTCGTTCCAGGCGCAACAAGTTCCGTTCCAGACCCGCAGCGAAGGCGGCAGCACCCGCCTTATGACGTTTGCCGATGATGGCTTTGCGAAATGCCGCGTGCAACGCACCGAAATTCGCGATCGCACCGAACAGGTTGTCATGCCGGCGCATGCGCTCGGTCTGCTTTGATCCAGCCACCCACAAGGCGCCCGACCTCATCGAGGCCGCGCGCGCCATGCTCGTATCGGCGCATATCGATCAGACGCAGTTCGAATGACAGGCGCATGAAGAACCGCAACCGTTCCAGGCCGAGATTGGCCTCGTTCAACATTTTGTCACGGCTTTTGGTATAGGTGGCTCCGATCAACAGTTCCAGCACATCGAGCGCGGTGGATTCGATACGGTCCCCAAGTACGAACTTCTGTTTGCGCGGGAATTTCTCGATGGTCGGAATGAGCCACAACAGGACGCCATACATCGCTTCCAGCGCCGGTCCGGTGGCCCTCGCATTGTTGGCTGGTCCCGTCATGGTGCACATCCTGCACCGCATCGGGCCGAGTCGGGCAAGCGGCTTTATCGCGGGCTGCCGAGCGCGCCAATATATTGATCACCCGAAACAATATGAATTTTGAAAATCCACCAGGGGCTGCGCCCCTGGACCCCTCGTAAGATATGAGGAGTTAAAGATGCGGGAAGTTAAAGGGTTCTGGCCAGGCGGAAACCGGCACTGTTGAGCCGGTTACCGGTGACGACCCTGTCGCGGTTGCCGGCGCGGCTGTACCTGCGGTCGCCGTTCCAGGAACCGCCGCGGAGGACCCGCCGACCGGGGTCACCGCCGTCTGTCCAGGCCAGGCCGTTTGCCGGAGCGCCGTCGTAGCTCTCATGCCACACGTCCTCGATCCATTCGAACACGTTACCCAGCATGTCATACAAACCCCAGCGATTGGGCTTGTAGGCATCGACCTCGGTGGTGGCTTTCCCTTCGAAGTTCGCCAGTTTCCGGTCAGGCCGTTCGCCCCAGTAGCGCGCAGTTTTGGTTCCGGCCCGGCAGGCATATTCCCACTCCGCCTCACTGGGCAGGCGGTAACGACGGCCGGTGCGTTCATACAACCAGTCCGCATAGGCGACGGCGTCGTCGAAGCTGACATTGACCGCGGGATGCCTGTCGGTCTGTTTGAAGTCCGGTGGTCGCCATTCCCGGTTCGTTTCGCGTGCAAATTCGGCGTATTCGCCACGGGTCACCGGGTATTTGCCCAGCAGGAAGGGACGCCGGATGGTGACGGAGTGTTGCGGCCGGGCGTGCGCGTCCCATTCTTCGGTTTTCTCGTGTGTCGATTCGGCTTCGGGGATCCCCATGGTGAAGGAGCCAGGCTGGATGAGGACCATTTCCGGCTCGAAGGAAAACCGGCGCCGCGTCGGATCGGAAGCTCGGATTGCCGCCTTCTCCAGCGTCTGCGCCCCACGGACGACACGCAGGACGGCAGCGCCGATCGTCTTCGCACTCTCGGACAATGCGCCGGTTACCCGGTTGACCCAGGCTTTGACGGCGGCCCGGAAGCGCACGGTCATCGCGCCCATCGCCTCCACCGCGCTGCTCAGAGCGCCGATGTCGAGAATGGCATCGCCAATGGTCAAATGCAGGCGTGCGAGGTCAAGTTTCACCCGCATCTTGCCGACATAAAGGTTCACCAGACCGTTCTGCTGAACGAAGCGCTGCGCGGTATCCCTCTCCCGCGCGACGCGTTTCAGTTCGTTTTCGACGGCGTCCAGGCGTCGCAGCATGCCCTGGACCTTGCCGGGATCAATGGCGATCGGCTGCCTGGGCATGGCGTCGGCGCCGCGCGCCTCGTCTGCCGCGCGCCTGGCATCCTGGATCGCCCGTAGCAGCAGCCCCGTCGCGGACCGCAGTCTTTCCAGTGTTTCGGTTGGCTCCCCCAACTCCAGGTCGAAACGTGGCAGCCGCCAATTGTCGGTCGCCCGTTCCAGTCCCTCCAGGTCGGCAACGACGCCGTCGCGCGGCTCGGGCAGGTGCACGGAGAGCAGCGCCGCCGCCGTCTCGAGCACCAACGCGGCTCTCTGCGCGAACGTCGCGTCGTTAATGCCCCGCACTGACTCCCGGAACGGCCCGATCCTCTGGGCCAGTTCCTCCAGCCAGTCGACCAGTTCCCGTTCCGCCCGCCAGCCTGGCGGGTCGGCGCGCGGCGTCACGTTCTGGGCCATCGCGGTTTCCTTGGCCTGAGGCCGAAATGATCGGCGATCGCGGCGTCGATCTCCGACCGTGCCGTGTTGTAGCCTTTATTGTGCGGCTTCCAATCCTCGATCGGCAGCAGGCGGCGCTCGAACGACGGCACCGCCTGGGTTGGTCCGCAGGCAAACTCCCAATCGCAGTCCCGCACGACAACCGAGATGGCCTTGCCCTTACAAGCGCGCAGCCGGCGTTTGATGGCCGGAAGCTCGGTGTCGAAGATATAGTCGCTGCCGACGAATTCCGGACTTACGAGCAAGATGAACACGTCGGCGCGGCCGATCGCCGCCTCGATTTCCTGGTTCCAGTGATGGCCGGCCTTGAGCCGTTCGTCGTGCCACAGCGAAAGTCCGTATTTCCGCTCGACCGGCTTCAATTGCGTCAGCAGCCTGGCGCAAACCGAGACATCGTCATGTGCATAGGAGACGAAACCGTCCACCACCCCATCCGTACCACACGGTGCACCATCGTGCCGCGCCAGGAGGCCTGGTCCAGGCCGTGACGGGGAAGAGGGCGGGCCGTCATGCATTTCAACCGCAAACGTCAACTGTCAGGGTAAGTGGTTCCACATACCGCAGCAATCAACCCTTCAGCCTGAACGCTCGACCCACCTATCGGGCAGGTTTGACTGAGAAAGAAGTCCGATTCGGATCTCCGGCCATGCCTGCCGGTGCGCCGCACCGCGATGAACACTTAATTCACACTTCATCCTGAAAATTGAAACGCCGACGGGGAAGGGCCCCGCCGGCATCTCACCTGGAGGAAAAAGGATGAAGCGTATCCTTCTACTCCTGCCGCTTATCGTGGTGACCTTCGATGTTGAAGTCAAGATCATCATAAAGAGATCATCATAAAGAGACGGTAGGGGATGGACCGGCCCATTCGCGGGCCGGTCTACCCCAGGGGAGGTCAATACATGCAATGGTAACCATGAAGATTATCAACCGCGAATGCAGCTCATACCATTGCACTACCCAACCAATCACGCCTCCCGATAATCCAACAAAATCAGCCCGCACAGCACCAAACACACCGGCCACGTCCACCCGGCAATTCGTCGCAGCATCGGGCTTCCCGTCGGGTCCAACCGCAGTTCCAACCACCGTGCCCACCCCGCAACGATCCCAGCCAACGCCAGCGGCGTATGCGTCACCTCGATCAGCAACTGCTCCTTCACGTTGGAGATCGCGTGACTATGCGTCAGCAACAACGTCCCCCCGGCCGCGCACATCAACGGAAATACCAGAGCTGCCCTCTTGTTGTTCCAATTCCCCGCCCGCACCCGCCACTCGAACAGCGCGAACCCAACGATCAGCAGCACGAACACGCGATGCTGCAACACCTCGATATCGCGCAGACTGGCGAAGAAGCCGATATCGCCGAGAGGCCAGACCTCCGGATCGGAGCGAAAGAACAGAAACACGCCAAGCAAAATGAACAGTAACGGCCAGTGCTTCGCCCATCCCACCCCGGCCTGGTTGAGTAACGCCAGCAAACCGATCGCGACCACCAACAATCCGGACCAGTGATGATTATATTCCGACCACGCAATGTCCTCGGCGTTGCGCGGCGGCAACTCCCCTGACCCCGGCACGAATGCCACGCTCGGTTGCGCGGTGTGATGCGCTGCCTCGGCATCCAGTTTCGCCTGCAACTCCGGGATCGCCAGAGAATCGTGGTCCGGACTGGTAAATCGCGGCCACTCCGGAATATTCCGTGCCACGATGTCGGCCCAGGTGGCGCGGTCCTGGGTGAGGTCGACGGCAGGCGGGACAGAGGTCAGCGAAGCGGCGCAAAAAAACACGGCGATACCGATCCCGATCTCAGCCTCGGCACAGCGCCGCAACCGGTTGACCGACGTCGAGGGATCAGCGCGCAACCGCTCCACCGACAGGAAATTCAGCCCGCCCAGAGCCAGCAGCAGCAGAAACAGGCCGATTTTGGCACCGACCATGACGCCGTAGGCGGTGCCGTAAAGCCCCTCCCAACTGCCGATGTAAAACAGGCTCATGACGATGCCGCTGCCCAGGATGCAGGCCACTCCCAGCATCGACATCCGCGAGAACCGGCTGCCGATCGCGCGCCACGCGAGACCGTCATCAACCCAGGCCAGGGCGGCAACGAAACTTGGAATGCCGCCGATCCAGATCGCCGCCCCGGCCTGGTGCAGAAACGCCGCGGCCAGCAACGGAGCCCGGTCATCCAGTCGGGCGGCAGCATGCGTGGTCAGCGTCGCCGCGACCAGAATAACCCCGCACAGGCCCAACAACACCGTTCCCTCGACCTGGTGGCCGCGACGGAACAGCAACCAGGCGAGCGTCGCACTCGCCACGATCTTCACGATCCCGGCCAACGCCGCGTTCGCGGTCAGGGCCATCACGATCCCGAGGTCGAGCGTGCCCATCAACACAGCGGCCTGCAACGCTACCGTCAGGGTCTCGGTGACGACCAGTGCGACCGCGCTCCAGGCGGCCAACCGCGCGGTGCGGCGAGCGACGCCGGTGCCGATCGAACGCAACAACGGACGCGCCAGCAGCACCAGGAATAGCACGCCGCCAAGCGCCATCGATTGCGCCAGGATCGTCAGGCCGTGCACGATGATCGACAGATAGCCGAACAGATCGATCAGCAATTCCACGCGATCAGGGGCCCGTTACCGAAAACGCCACGTCGCCGCGGGTGATATGGCCGTCGACCGCCAGCACCTGCCAGTGCACGACATAGGCGCCTGGCGTCAACGTGACGGTCGAGGTCAGAAAGTTTGGCGGTCCCTGAGGGTCGATCGGCAGGGTGGTTTTGCTCTGGTCGGGATGCGTCAGCGTCAGACCGGACCGCTCGCGGTCGATGCGACTGTTGTAGCGGAGTTTGAGTGTGACGGGACCTGCTGGAACACGCGCTCCATTCGCCGGTTCGCTTGCCTCCAGGATCGCATGTGCAGCGGCCAGGCGCGGCTGCAGCACCAAGATCGACGCCCCCAGGAGGACCAGGCGGCGCGTAAGGCAAC
>JBEKQQ010000043.1:0-42085 GCA_049519555.1 Acetobacteraceae bacterium | reverse complement strand
CATTTGCCCGCGCTGCGGCCGGCAGCAAATCGGCGGCGGCATGGTTGGGCGTGGTCCGCATGGCCTGTAGCAATTGTGACGCTCCGCCGCTGCCCAGCAGATGGCCCAGATAGATTTCCGTGGCATCGGCCGGCCGGCCGAGCGTCAGCCCGAGCTTGTCCGAAATGCCGCGCAGGTGATCGCCGGCAAGAGCAGACGCAATGTCGGGATTCTTGCGAAGATCCAGGATGCGCTGCCGCGTGCCCGGATCGTCAACGGTCAGGCGCCCGTCGCGCCGCACGACCAAAGCCGCGTCGGCCGCGAGGCCGTGTTGTGGTCCATATTGCCGCACCGCATCAAGCCAGGTCTGATCGATGAACTGGAACAATCCGGTGGCGGAGGAGGTAGTGGCCTGCGCCGACGGATCGAGCCCGCTTTCCAGTCGTGCGGATGCCAGCATCAGGTCGAAATTCATACCGCTGCGCGCACTGGCATCGCGAATGGCGGATACGACCCCGGTGGCGGCGCCCGCCCCCGGAATACCGCTCACCGGGAGGGTCAGGGTGCCGGTGGCGGGCGGGTCGGTCAGTGGAACAGTGAACGGCACCCGGGTCTCCTGCGCGGAAGTTCGCGAAAATTAGTACTGGCAGGCGGTTTTGCGAGATGCTATAGGCTTGACTATGCCTTGCGAAATGCGAGGATGTCAACCCCGAAGCAGGCTCGCAGAACACAGTCATGTGGCAACTGATCGGTTTAGCGGGCGTTTTTGTCACGATTGGCGTCGGTTACACGATCGCGGGCGGACATTTCGGCGTCATTATCGAGGCGGTCGGGCCGGAATTGCTGGTCATCCTCGGTCCCGGCGCAATGACCCTGCTGATCTCCAATGAGATGAGCACCGTGAAGTCGGTGCTTGGCGGCTTCAAGAAGGTGGTGTCGGGGCCGTGCTGGCGGCGCAGCGACTATGCCGACGCTTTGTGCCTGCTGTTCCTGCTGTTCCGGATCACGCGGCAGGAGGGCAACCTCGCGCTGGAACGGCATATCGAAGATCCTGCCAATTCGCTGATTTTCACCCGGTACCCCAGGCTGGCGGCCGATCACCACTTTGTCTCGTTCGTAGCCGACGTATTTCGCGCCATCACGCTGAACTTTACCGATCCGTGGAAGGTCGGCGAAATGATGGATACCGAGATCGACAAGTGGCACGAAGAGGATTTGCGCGCGCCGAAGGCGCTGTCGACCATGGCGGACGCGCTGCCCGCTCTGGGGATCGTCGCGGCGGTGCTCGGGGTCATCAAGGCGATGGGCGCGATCAACGAAGCGCCGGACATTCTGGGCCACATGATCGGCTCGGCGCTGGTCGGGACGTTGCTTGGCGTGTTTCTGTCGTACGGGCTGTTTGGGCCGATCGCCACCCGCCTGAGGGGCGTGCTGGAGGAAGAGGGCGTCATGCTGGGCATCGTCCGGCAGATGATCACCTCACATCTCGAGGGTCTTGGCCCGCAACTCGCGGTCGAAGTCGGGCGCAAATCGGTGCCCACGCGGTTCCAGCCCAGCTTCGAGGAACTCGACAAGCTGCTAACCGAGACGGCACGTAGCACACGTGCGAAAGCGGACGGTTGATCGTGAGGCGATGCCTGATCCCTCCGGCGATTGCCGCGATCCTGGTTCTGGCTTGCATTGATCTGACGCGGGCGCAAAGCCAGCTAAATGGCAATGCGGCACCGGCGGCGGCCACGCTGACCCCAACGTCGTTGGCCATCCCCCGGCCGATTGCCACAGCCCAGACTGGTACGCCGCAGACTGGCCCCCCGCAGACCGGAACATCCCAAACTGGAACATCCCAAACTGGAATGTCCCAGGCCGGAACATCCCAGACCGGAGCACCCCAGTCCGGCGCTTCCCAGTTGGAAACTCCGCAGCTTGCGATAACGCCGCCCGACACGTCGCTGAGCAGCACAACCCGAATCGGCACGCCCAGATCCGCACCACGCCGCCCAATGACGCCGGCTGCCGCCGCGGCGAAGGGCATCCTGGTCGTTACCACACAGCATCCGACCTGGGGGCGGGTCAGTTTCGCGCTCCGCGACAATCCCGCGCCCGAGGTGCGTTCGGTGCCCGGCGGCATCGAGGTGCATCTCACACCTGGGGTTGCACGTCGGAACAGGACAGCGCGAGTGGCGTACTTCGCCTGGATATCCATCCGGATCCCGCGCCATCTCCGCAACCGGGTTCGCCGCCGGTTGCCCAGGCGGCAAATGGCACGAGGGTGGATACTGCGGCGGAACCCGAGAGTGGCGCACGCGCCCGAACCGAGGCGCGGGCGGACACCGTCGCCAAGCCGGCCTTAGGTGCAAACGTGGAACGGGGGATAATCTCGGACGCCGCCGCCAGAAGCGTACCCGACGTGATGCCAGAAACCGCAGCAAAGGCGGGTAGTGCAGCCAGACCCAGTGAAGCGGAGGAAATGGCAAGGCTGCGGGCGTTTCTGACAGAAAAGCTGGCGAAACTGAACGCTACCCCGCCTCAGGTGCCGCCGCCCGCGCCACAAGCCTGGAGGTCGGATGCCGCAGCCTCCCGTCCCTCTTTGGCCCCAGCATCCAACCAAAGCCCGTCCCCTGGGTCGGCCGCGGGCGACGCCGTGGCACAGGCCCAATCTGGCGCTCCCGCCGGCCCGTGCCTGCCGCGGATCGACGCCTCAGGCTGGCATGGGGCGGGTTCCTTTACCGAGCGGTTGATTGCTTTGCGCTTCCAGGCGGCGCGGTCGCGCTCAGCACCCGAAGACGTTGCTGCCCTGGCAGAGTTCTATCTGGCCAACGGCCTCGGCCATGAGGCGATGGCCGCCGCCACCGAGGCCCTTGCCATAGATGTCTCGCCCGAGGCACGGCTCCGGCTGACCCGCGATGCCGACATCGGCAGCCTGATCAGAGGCGAAAAACTGTCACCTGACTCACCGCTGCTGTCTAACCCGGTCGATTGCAAACGGGCCGACGCTGCGCTTTGGCGCGACCTCGCCGCGGCGGCGGAAGGCGACGCGGTAGGTGCAGCCCGTGATCCGGAAGTCGTCGCCGCTGCCTTGCGCACTCTGCCGGAACCGTTGCAACGGGAGCTGGCGTTTCGCATCGTGGCGGCGGTGGGCGACAATCTCGACGCCCTTCGAGCCATGGCCGGTGCTATGCGAAACGCTACTGCGGAATTGCCGGAGGACGAGGCGCGCCGGTTTCTGCTGCAGGCTCGCATCGCCGGCCTGACCGGCGACCAGGCGGAGTATCGGGTCTTCCTGCAACGGGCAGCCCGGTTTGATATGACTCCGCCTGGCGTGGTCGCCAAAGCCCGCCTTGCCGCCATCCGTGCAGCCGAGAGCGGACCGGCCGCGGCGCACGCTGAAGCCGTGCTCATCGACATTGCCCGCACCTATCGCCACGACGCTCTGGGCCAACGGGCAGCCGAGCAATACGCCGAATTGCGGTTGCGCCGGCACGATTATGCGGCAGCTCTGGCGATCGCCGACGAAAGCGCAGGTCCGCGCGGCTTGCAAACCCGCGAGAGCCGCGGTGCCAGTCTGGTGCTGCGGATTTTGCGGCTGCTGTTCGTCGATCCGGCAACCGCCGCGCTGCCTGAACCAGACGAGCGGATCGCACTGTATTTACGCTATGGCGGCTATACCACGCCGGGCGAGAAGGGCGACGATATCAGGTTGGCCGTCGCGCGGCTGATGCTGGCGCAGCATTTCCCGGACGCGGCCCTGGATACGTTGCGGCAACTGTCCGAGACCACAGCGGCGACGCCGGAGGCAAGCCAAATGCTGGCCACGGCGGAAGCCTATGGCGGCGATCCTGCCAAGGCGGTGGATCTGGTGAAGGCGCTGCCGGACGACATCGCGGCGCACCGGATCGCGGCCGAGGCCTTGCGCCGGATGCGCCAGCCGCTGCAGGCGGCGCATGCGCTCGATGGTGCGGCAGAGATTGCGGATCGGGAGCGCCGCGCAAGTCTGCTGTTCGAGGCGGAGGCGTGGCCGGACGCCGCTGCCGCCTATGCGGATTTACTGCGCGATCCTGTGCTGCCTGCGGCCATGCGCAACGATTTGGCGACGCGCTATGCACTTGCGGTGGCGATGAACGGGCCGGCCACGAACGTGACTGCCGTGAAACTACCTGAGGGACCGGCCCGGCTACTGGCGGCGGTGCCGTCAGCTGCGAGCGATGCCAACACCACCCGGCCACCAGGCCTCGTCGCGCTGCGCAGCGCCCTGGAGCGGGCCCGCCACATCGAGACGCTGCTCGATCCACCCACCGCGCATCAGGGATCGTAACGGATGGACACCACCACCTACGTCGCACTGGCGGCTCAGACCGCGTTGCAGAAGGAACTGGAAACGGTCGCCAACAACGTAGCCAACGCCAACACCGCTGGCTTCAAGGCAGACCGTTCGTTTTTCGAATCGTTCCTGGAACCGTTGGACGGCCCAGGAGGGGGGGTGTCGTTCGTGGAGGATGCGGCGACGTATATTGATCAGGCGAGCGGACCGATCGAGGTCACCGGCAATCCGCTCGACATTGCGCTCGACGGCCAGGGTTACCTCGCCGTCGCGACTGCCGTCGGCACCGAATACACCCGCAATGGGCATTTTCGGGTCGGCCCGGATGGCACATTGGTCGATGCCGACGGGCGCACGGTGCTCGGTGTTGACGGCTCTCCGATCCAGATGCCCGACGGCTTTGAGGATCCGGAAATCAGGAACAACGGCGACCTCAAGGTGACAGTGAATGGCCGTCAACAGGACGTAGCGCAGATCGGCGTGTTTCGCCCGACCAGTCCGAACCTGATCCGCAAAGCCGGCGACGGGCTGCTGACCGCACCGCAAAGTGAGATGCAGCCGATTTCACCCGACGATGGCGGCGCGCGGATCGTGCAGGGTTCGATCGAGGGCTCGACGGTGCAGCCGATGAAGGAAATCGCCAACATGACCGAACTGACCCGTGCTTACGAGCGGCTGCAGACCATGCTGCAAAACGAAAGCGACCGCGAGCGTAAGATGATCGATACGCTCGGTCATCCAACTTAATCGACAGAAGCGGAAGGAGCTGAACCGAAATGATGCGCTCACTCGGCATTGCCGCCACAGGCATGCAGGCTATGCAAACCCAGGTTGAGGTGATTTCCAACAACATCGCCAACGTGAACACGACCGGATTTAAACGCGGCCTGGCGTCGTTTCAGGACCTGTTGTACCAGTCCTCGGCTCAGGCCGGCAGTTCATCTTCGGAAACCGGCACGCAATTGCCCACCGGCACGCAGATCGGTCTGGGCGTGCGTTCTTCCGGCACCACGCGCGTACTGACGCAGGGCAGCCTGACCGAGACCGATAACCAACTGGACGTGGCAGTTGATGGCCGTGGCTATTTCGGTGTGCAGCTACCGAACGGCAACACAGCTTATACGCGCGACGGCAGTTTTCGCATGTCGGCAACCGGCCAGATCGTGACGACTGACGGTTATCCGGTCGAACCTTCGATCACCATCTCGCCGACTGCCACCAACGTGACGATCGACCAGAGCGGCGATGTCGTTGTAACTGGTGCGAACGGGCAACAATCGACCGTTGGTCGGCTCCATCTGTACATGTTCCCGAATGAAGCCGGTCTGAATGCACAAGGTGGCAATAATTACCTGGAAACCGACGCCTCCGGCTCACCGATCCAGGGCCTGCCCGGCGATCCCGGGTTCGGCTCGACACGCCAGGGCTACATCGAGTCATCCAACGTCAACGTGGTGCAGGAAATCACCAACCTGATCACCGCACAGCGCGCTTATGAAATGAACAGCAAGGTGATCGATGCCGCGGACCAGATGATGCAGACCACAACGCAACAACATTGAGGAAGACCATGCAGTTTGCAAGCCTCGCGGTCATCGCGGTGGCCATGCTCGCGAGCAGTTCGCCGGCGTGGAGCCAGGATGTCTGGCACACCACGCGCGTCTTGCTGCCGGGGGACGTGATTCGTCAGGACGACATCGTTGCCCAACCGGTGCCGCGTCCGCTGCCGGAAGCACTGTTCGCCGACCGGGATATCGTGGGGCAGCAGATCAAGCGGCGCGTGCCGGCCGACCGGCCATTGACCGAGCCGGATGTCGGACCGCGCATCGCGGTGCTGGCCAGCGCGCCGGTCACCGTGCTGTGGAGCAGCGGATCGCTGCGCATGGAAATGCAGGGCCGCGCTGAGGAAAGCGGCGCGGTGGGTGACGAAATTCGCATACTGAACACGCAGAGCGGACAAACTATCCGCGGGGTCGTTACCGGCGATGGCATGACCGAGGTGCGGAGAGCACAATGAAGGGCCGACGCAATTTCGTTTCGCTTGCTTTGCTGCCGGCCATGCTGCTGACCGGATGCGATTCATGGGATCATTTCCAGAAGCCGCCCGATTTCAGCGCTCCCGGCGTGACTTCGGAAATTCCACCGCCGAAATCCAGCGCGGCAGCCATCGCCGCCGCCGACGTGCCGCCGTTGCCGCCGGCGATGACCGGTTCGCTGTGGCGCCAGGGCGCGAAGACGTTCTTTCGCGACCAACGCGCCCGTGGCGTCGGCGATCTGGTGACCGTGTCGGTCAATTTGCAGGAGTCGGCAGAGTTCGCCAATCAGACCAACCTCAGCCGCACGACGCAGAATAATGGTTCGGTTAGCGGCCTCGGTTCATTATTCGGCCATCTCTTTCCAGGCCTGGCCAACGCCTCTCCGAACGTGACCACCGCCGGCAGCGACAGCACCCAGGGCCAGGGCGACATCAAGCGCGCCGAGACTCTGGTGGTGAACGTTGCAGCGACGGTCGTGCAAGTGTTCCCCAACCGCAATCTGGAGATCGTCGGCAGCCAGGAAATCCGGCTGAACAATGAATTACGGCAGTTGCAGATCCGCGGTGTGGTACGGCCGGAGGACATCCTGTCGGACAATACGATCGGTTCGGACAAGATCGCCGAGGCGCGCATCGAGTACGGAGGCCGCGGCGTATCATCGGACCTGCAGCGGCCGCCCTGGGGACAGGATCTGATCAACCGCGTTTCGCCATTCTGACCGTCCGCCGGCGCGAGGACAGCAAAGATGATTCGTTACGCAAGTCTGAGTGTTTTCGCGTGTCTGGGCTTTGCCATTGCCGCGCCACTGCCGGGACCGGGTGCCGCCTATGCCGAAGAGCAGCCGGCCCGGCCAGCGTATATCTCTTTGGGTGAATTCACCATCAACCTGCCGATGAAGGACGGCATGATGTCGTATGCCATCATCGGGATCACCATCGATGCGGTTCCCTCGGCGGCGAGCGATCTGCGTGCCGTGGAACCACGGTTGAAGGAGACGGTGATGCGCCGGTTGATGGCGATGGCGGATAGCGGGGTGCTGCAGCCGGATCACACCGACCTGGCCGCGGTGAAGCAGGCACTGATCAGCAGTATTTCCAAATTGCAGCCGGATAGCGTTCGCGATGTGCTGATCGTTCGGCTGTTTTACGGTTAGGCCGTGGCGGCCGCGCTATTGCACTGAGGTGACGGAGCTTGCGCTGACCAGCCGCCCATCGGTGAGTTGCAACTGCCAATCACCCGAAGTCCCCTGTTGTACGCTGGCGACCGTGCCGCTGCTGGTAAGCGTGCCCGCCGATTGCGATTGTCCGACCGTTGCTGGAGCGGTACTGGTGCCGACCAAGGCGACGTTGTACTGACCGGCAGGAAGTTGATTGCCGCTGCTGTCCAGGCCGTTGAACGCGACGGTCCCGCTGGTGCCGGTTACCGGCAGTGAATTGACTACCGTTCCCGACGCATTGGTAATCTGCACATTGACGTTGGTGAGGCCGGAGGTTGTGACATTATAGCTAAGGTTTTGCGGCGTTCCCGACGTCGGCGCCGTCACCGTCGTGGCGGTTGCAGTCACCGTGTGCTTGATCAGCCCGGAATATTGGCCCAACGAGAGTCCCGACAGACTTTGTGAGATGCCGGTCAACGTCGTGTTACCCTGCACCAGCTGCTCCACCGTGGAGAATTGTGCCAACTGCGCGACGAACTGGGTCGGATCGGTAGGCTGCATCGGATCCTGGTTCTGCAACTGCGCAACCAGCAAAGTGAGGAACTGATTCATCTGCGCATTATTGGCATTGGCGCCGACCTGGGTGATCGCAGGCGTGCTGTTCAGCGTGTTGAGCGCAGAGGCCGCGTTGGTCTGGTTCACGGTGCCACTCATGGCAGATCCTTGTGCTGCAGTTTCAGGCCAGAATATCGAGCAAACTGTTGCTCACCCACAACGTCGCCGGCGCGGCGTCCGGTTGCGGCGTTGGCATTGTTATTCGCGGAGTCCTTCCACTGGAGTAACTTCCCGATTGCTCGGGCTGCTGCTGACCGAGACGCAGGTCGAGGCCGCCACCGCCCAGATCCACTCCGGCCTGTGCCAGTTGTTGCTGCAGACCGCCGCGGTCGTGCGAGAAGGCGTCGAAGGTTTCCGGCCGGTCGACTGTCAAACGCACGTTCGTGCCGTCGGAATGGAATGAGAAATGAATCTCGACACGACCCAGTTCGGCCGGATGCAACTCGACCGTGATTGTTTTGCCACCGTCGTTCAGTGACTGAGCGACATGCATGGCGACCTGCTGGGTAGCGGTTTCAGGCGGTACCGTGGCCGGCAACCCGGATGGCGGCGCGATCGTGGCATCGGATGGCGCGGCGGAAGCGGCTACGCCGGCAATGTAGAGCGGCGGCGCCACAGGATCGGATCGCGCGTCATGCGGTTGGCTTTGCAACGTAGACGCTGCGGTAATGCCGTTGCCTACAGGTAACGTTGGGACAGGTGGCGGTTGCGGGTTGGTCGGGTCCAACGGGGATAGCGTGGCAGCGCTTGTGTCAGCTGTCATTGCGGTAACTGTTCCGACCGACGTAATCGCGGAGGAATTGCCTGCGTCCGATTGTGGTATCGCCGACGCATGTCTGGCGGTAGCCGCCGCGGTCGTCGAGGGCAAAATGGCTGCACCCGATTGCGCCAACGCGATAACGTGTGCATCAGGCGGCATTGCAGCAACTGCTCCGGCCAAAGCCAATGGTGACGAATTGGCAGTGTCGGATTGCGACTTAGCGGCAACGTGCGCGCCAGCCGCTGCTGCGGACGAAGTTGCAGGCAACGAATGAGTGGCGGCCAATTGCGGCACGACGGACGCGTGCTTACTGGTTGTCACTTCCGTAACCTTTGCCGCCGCGGTTTCCCGAGCGGCCTTGTTTGGGGCAGCCTGCGGTATCGCCGACGTGGGCATCCCGGTGCTCACTTCGGCAGCCATTTCGGAAGTGGCAGACACGACGGGCGACGCTGTCTCGGAGGGATTGGCCACGCCTGGTTGCTTCACCGCCGCGGCGGCTGATTTGACCAGCGGTTCCACCACGGCAACCGTACCGACTGAAGTCGTCCGCGACGTAATGGCAAGGTTTTGCTCATCCGCCTTCCCGCCGCCAAGGGGCTGTGTTGCGAGCAGACTGTCGGATTGCGGCGTGGCTTCGTCGGTGACCGGCGCTGCATCTTTGATGGTGCCCGTGAGCGCGGAACCCGACCCGTTCTGCTCCCGGGCTCTATCCGCGATAGCAACGACACCAGGAGTACCTGCCGCCGGCGCTGTTTCCGGATCGACTGGCTTTGGCGCCGTTCGCACCGCGCCCGGCAATCTGGACATGCCAGAACCTATTGGCGTCGGTATCAGATTTTTGTGCGTTGTTGCCGGCGCCGGGACCGAAGGATCACCGGCTTCACTCGCCTTGTTCAAACTCAATGCAGCTTGTGTCGGTTGTGCTTTTGTACCATCACCGGCAGTTCGCGGCTGGTTCGGCGAAGCACTCTCCGTCAGTTGATTGTCGCCGACCTGGGATCCGTACTGGGCCACCGCCGTCTCGGACTGCGCCGATTTGCTCCCGCCTTTAATGAGTTCGGCGGCAATGGGAGGAAGCAAGGCCGCAAACCGAGCATCCTCCGGTGTCGTATGGCGTGATATTGCGGCAGCGGATGGGGCAATAACCGCCAGCGGCGTGCCGCCGGTGCTTACTGTGGGCATGCGACCGGACGTGCCTGGATCACGACCATTATCGGCAACGGCGCAACGCCCGAAGGCAGATCGTCACCGGATGCTGCGGTGGCGGATCGCTTATCCGGAACGTTGTCACTGCCCATGGCCTCGTCCGACGCAGTCGCATTTCTTGCAGTACCAATATGATCTCACTTCGGTGACGATGTGACCGGGCTGCTTACAGCAACCCTTCCAATTGGCGCATTCGGCGGATTTTTACTTTGGGAAACCCCTGGCGGTTGCACGCCTTGCACCGCGACCAACCGGCCAGCAAGGATGTCGCTGTTGCGTTCCTGGGCGCCACCGTATCACCAGGAACCCTCGACGGATGCTTCCCGGAAGGCCAGTGATTTCGCCCAGGAGAACGCGATGAAAGGATCTGTGCCATTATTGTTGAGCGTGCTTGGCGGCTACGTCGACACCTCGGGGTTTCTGGCGCTGCAGGGGCTGTTCACGGCGCATGTGACCGGCAACTTCGTTACACTTGCTGCCGCATTGGTGATGGGCACCTCGGGCGTGGTGGCCAAGTTGCTTGCGTTGCCGGTGTTTTGCGTGGTTGTGGCAATCGCTCGCGTGGTGGGCAATTTGTTGGGATCACGCCAGACCCTGCGATTCCGCGCGATGATGGGGCTGCAACTGATGCTGCTGATTGCGGGTAGTTTTCTCGCCGTGCGTTTTGGACCATTTCCGGATGGCGACGCGAGGCCGGCAATCATGACCGGAATGGTTCTGGTTTGCGCCATGGCCGTGCAAAATGCGTTGCATCGCGTGCACTTCACCGGCTTCCCGCCGTCAACGCTGATGACCGGCAACACAACCCAGGCGGTGCTCGATCTGGTCGACATGATGTGGCCGGGAACCGACCGCGCCACGACCTGGATCAGGCTTCAGCGTTTGGTGATGAGTGTTGCGGGGTTCGCCGTCGGATGTGGTGCTGCGGCGCTGCTGTTTTGGCTGACCGGCATGTGGTGCTTCGTCGTGCCGCCGTTGCTCGTGGTGGCCGCGCTGGCGGTGCCGCGCGCTGACGCACCAGGCTGACCCAGCCCCAGAATCAATCCACCCCTTGCCGCGAAGCAAGGGGTGGACCGCAGCGATCGCAGAAGATCGTTACAGGTTCGCCTGGAAGTCGGTGTAGTCCTTCACCTTCTTGTAAACTTGCAGGCGGTTCCGTTGGCTGTCGGCGACGATGATCTCGTCGGTCTTGGCATTGTAGTCGACCGCCGTCGGGAAGCAGAAGCGCCACATCGGTTCCAGGCTGTGGACCCGGCGATAGGCCTTCATCATGTCGGGGTTGGCGTCGACGCTCTGCTGGCCCCATTTCGACATCACCTGAGCGTCGCCCACCAGATGGGTCAGCGGCACCAGGTCTTTGTCATAGATGCAGACCCGATGATTGCCCCAATCGGTGATGTAGATATCGCCGTCCGGATCGATCGCCACGTCGGTCGGATGGTTGAGCACACCGGCCTTCGGATATTGCTCTTCCGGCAGGCTGGAGATGTACGGCCCCAGATAGGTCACGGCGAAAGCATTCGGCGCTGCCGGCAACGTGCCATAGGTGCCGATTGACAGCTGGTATTTGCCGCCCGGCGACCACTTCTGGACGCGGTGGTTCTTCCAGTCTGCCACCCAGATATTGCTGTCCTTATCGAGCGTGATGCCCCACGGCTTGTTGAACTGGCCATCGCCGCTGCCGCTGTGACCGCATTGCGCCAGCACTTTGCCTTCCGGGCTGAACACCTGCAGGCGATCGTTGCCACTGTCGACGACAATAAGGTTGCCGTTGCTCTCGCACACGATCCCGGACGGACCCCGCAACTCTCCAGGCCCACTGCCGGTCGTGCCGAACTTGCGAATGAACTTGCCGTCCGGGTCGAACACCGAAACCGTGTTCTTCCATTCGTCGGTGACGTACACTTCGCTGTTTTTGCCCACCGCAACGCCGAACGGCCACACGCCATGGCCGTCTTCCTCGCCGTAGGTGCAGAATTCCGAGAGCAATTCTTCCTCTGCGGGCTTACCGAGCTTGATATGGTTGACACGCATGCCGAAGTTGTTTTCGTTGCCCCGGTTGGCGACGTAGATGTCGCTATTGTTGCCGATGCACATCGTCTGCGGATAGTTGAACCCGGTCCCGTTGGCCGCGCCGCGCCCTATGGCGTAGCTCCAATCGTACGCACGGCCTTTAACGAAGGTTGTAAGCGCCATCGCGCCCTCCCATTACTCAGGTGTCGCCTCCCGCATGCCGGAAGGTCGTTCGCTCATCTCAGGATGATCCCCGGACCTTTTTGCAAAAGTCCGGGGACAGGACAGACTGGCTTAGTTCAGGAAAGCCGGCTGCTCATAGGTGCCGTTCACGATCGGCACCGGATCCAGCTTCAGCCACTTCTCGAGAATGGTCGAGTAGATGTCGCGGAAGTCCATGTTCGGGTTGAGATCGCCCTGCACCAACTTGCCGGCATCGAGCGACGGCATCTCGCCGTAATGGCCACCCTTGACCTTGTCGCCGAGAACGAACGTCGCACCTGCGGCGCCATGATCGGTGCCCGAGCCGTTGTCGCGCACTCGACGGCCGAACTCGGAGAACATCAGGACGATGACGTTGTCCGAATGATTCTGCTGGCGCAGATCAGTCATGAACGCTTCGAGGCCCTGGTTTACCGCGGTCCACAGGCTTTGATGCAGCGGGCCTTGACCGGCATGCGTGTCGAAGCTGCCGTAGTCGCAGTAGAACACGCGGGTGCCGAGATCGGCGCAATGCACCTGGGCGATACCCTTCAGCTTGCGGCCGATGGGTGTGTCCGGATACTTAACTTCGGACTTGTACTTGATCGGCGCCACCTTCAGGATGTCGGCGCCCAGGAGCGAGTCTTGCCCAGTGGTGCCGAGGTACTCCATCACGCCGCTGCCCGGTTCCGGCGTGTACATGCGGGAGAAGCGATCCAGGATCATCTGGCGCTGGGTCTTTTCCTGAATGCCAGGCAGGAAGCCATAAGTCTCCAACGGGCCGGCCACGCAGGCAACCGGAACGCCAGGCACCGACAGAGCGCGGAACAACGACGGGCCCATGCTGACGCAGGTGACCACGTTCTCCTTCTTCGGGTCGAACTCGCGCACCACGCGGCCGAGCCAACCTTCGGTGCCGACTTTGTCGGGCTCGCAGGTGTGCCAGATGTCCATGGAACGGAAGTGTGAGCGCGGGGAGTCGAGGTAGCCGACGCCATGCATGATGGCGAGGTTGCCCGCATCCCAGAAGCCCTTCATCGCCTTCAAGTACGACGGGAAGCCGAAGTCCTTGTCGAGTTGCAGGATCTGGTTGTCGCCGATCCCAACGGCCTTGCGGTTATCCTTGTACAACGGGTTGTTGTACGGGATCACCGTGTTGAGATAGTCGTTGCCGCCCGTGAGCTGCAAAACGACAATCACAGGGTCTTTTTGAGTCGCAGCCATATTTAGTCCTCCGTACCCATAAGGGTGCTAGCGTTACGCGAATTGATATTCCCGTGTTGCCACGATCAGTTGCAGCAGTTCAGCTGCGTGCTTGGCGGCAGCTTGCTCGTGCGCGGGCGTATCCCACTTGATCTGACCCCATTGTTTCGCCTGGTCGGTCAGTTCCTTCTTGGTGTCGACGCCGACTTCAACCGGCCCGAGCAGATCGAGGCAGGTGTCGACCAGTTGTTCCGGCTGCAGCGTGCCGTGGGACTTCAGCCGGCCCAGGATGGATTGCACGCCAGGCAGCGACGTGTTGCCGACCTGCTCGGCGACGAAGTTGATGCGGGACATCAACGCGCCGCTGTTGATCCATTCGGAACCGGT
The DNA here is from genome assembly GCA_049519555.1 of Acetobacteraceae bacterium. Taxonomy (GTDB): domain Bacteria; phylum Pseudomonadota; class Alphaproteobacteria; order Acetobacterales; family Acetobacteraceae; genus Rhodopila. The sequence continues at coordinate 28,211 of JBEKQQ010000043.1, read as the reverse complement.
GTGCCAGCCTTCGACCGACGGCGGGTTCAAAAGATCCTGGCCCATGTACGACGGCTGCATGGACAGTTCGCCGTAACCCGGCTTCGGCAGTTCGTAGCCGCCCACCAGGCGGAGCGTGCCCACAACCACCTCAGCCGGCGACTTCAGGTGCTTGTAGCGCGCGTTCTTGAACCACTCGGCGTTGAACAAGTGGCGCAGCACCGGTTTGATGTCGCCCTTCGACGCACGGAACACGGATGCGAGTTCGGCGACCGCTTCCGGATTGCGCGGCGGCTCGATCGGCCAAGCGGGTACCTGCGGCTCATCGGCGACGAAGAAGTTGTACAGATGCCGGCAGATGAACTTCGCGCAGGCCGGCTGCGTCACGATGATGTCGATGATGTCTTCGCCGTTGAAGTTGCCGGTGTGACCCAGGAACGTCTTCAGGCCGTCATCATGATCTTCCGGACGATACTCGAACTTCCAGGGGAAGCGGCCATACGGCAGCCGCGGGATCTTGGTTTCGAAGGTCCAGCCGGTGAAGGCGCGTGAGCACTCACGCACATCGACCTCGGTGTAGTTGCCGGCGCCGAGGCTGAACAGTTCGAGCAGTTCGCGGCCCCAGTTCTCGTTCACCGCGGTGCCGTGGTTCTGGTTGTTGTCCAGCCAGAAGATCATGGTCGGGTTCTTCGCGATCTTCAGCAGCAGATCGCGATAGTTGCCCAGGCCGTCCTGGCGGAACATGTTGATCTGTTCCAGCAGCTGATCGTAATTGTCGACCTTCGAGTTGCCAGTGGCGAACACATGGTGCCAGAACAGCGCCATCTTCTCTTCCAGCGGGCGCTTCGTGTTCACCAGGTAGTACATATAGTTGACGTTGCCCATCGGCGGCTGGCCGCCGGGCAGCAGCGCCGCCGGCTGATGACGCAGCAACGTGTAGGGATCGACCGGGGGCTGTGAATCGGGGTTCAGCAGTTCCTCCACGGTCGCTTCGTAGCCCTTGGCAGCGCGGGTCTCGAGTTCGTCGCGGCTGGCGCCGAAGCCCGCACGCCGCATCAGGTGTGCCATCAAACCGATATCGTCTTGGTGAGCCATGGTCGTGCCTCCTTACTTACCTGTGATAAGCCAATGTCGAACCAGCATCGGCGTTCGACGGATGTGTCTCACTCGTCATCGGCGCCCCTGATCCGCGCGGCTGTTCGCCGCTGGTGTCCTGAGCGCCGCTCGCTCGTGCAAGGCGGTCGAGTTTCGCCGCCATGATGAAGTCGTTCTGGTGCAGACCTTTGATCTTTTTCGTCCGCAACGAGATCGTGGCGTAACCCCAACCAAACGTGATGTCGGGATGGTGACGTTCGGCTTCGGCGAGTTCGCCGGCGTCGCGCACGAAATCCAGCGATACCCGGAAGTTGGCATAGCGGAACGTGCGTTGCAGCAGTTTGCCGTCATCCAATAGCGTCCAGTCGGGCGCCTGTTCAAGCAAGTGCCGAGCCTCCTCCAGGCTCAGCGGCGGGATGCCGCCCCGGCAAGGAACACAGGTTTGCTCGACCAACAATTCTGTCATTCGCGTCCTGATGGAATCATCGATTCCTCATGCATTCATCTCATGTTGTCGAGAGCACGCCGCATTTCGCCTGCGTGTGAGCGGCCGGCTTTGGCCACGGTTTCGAACCAATCGGCTATGCCTTCGTCGTGCGCCGTGCGAGCCACTCCGGCATGCATGGCGGTATGGTCATATGTCATCGCCGCGATTGCGGAAGCCAACCTGGCCACCGTACTCCCCAACGGATTGCCCGATGGAGGGGATGTGTCGTCGCCTGCGACCAGGAAGTCAAGGTGGCCACCGTCATGGTCAGCCGCGGCTTGTTCCTGGGCTGCGAACTTACGCTGGCGCGCAACGATGGCTTCCCGGGTGCTGCTCGGAGAAAGCTGGTAAAATCGGCCCGCATCCGAGAACGCATGTCTCAGATTCTGGTTGGTCCGGATGCCCTTGAGCGAGGCCATGGCAATCACTCCCTCGTGCGGCCGGCGACATGGTCGCATTCGGTTGCCGCGAACGATTATTGCTTTTTTCCAGTCACGGTGACCGATCTTCACGCTCTTGAACGATGCTCGCCTGTGTGTCGGACAGTCGTCGAACACCGGTAGTGAAGTCCCGCACGGCCGCTGGCAGCGGCCTGGCATCCTCCTAACGGTGCGCATCGACCAGCCTCGATGAGGGAACTCTGCACCCATTTGCCCATTTGTCTAATCCATAATATAGATGAGATCGATCGATGGCGTCCATGAAAGAGGGGGCGTCCGTGAACGCGGGAGGAGCCAATGACGCTCTCCGAGCTGCGGTACCTCGTTGCCGTGGCCGACCTCCGCCACTTCGGCCATGCGGCGGAACGGTGCCATATCACCCAGTCCACCCTCAGCACGCAGCTCCGCAAGCTGGAGGATTTTCTGGGTGTCACCTTGTTCGAGCGCACCAGCCGGCCCGTTACCGTCACCCCGATCGGCGAGAGCATTGTAATCCGGGCCCGTCGCATCATCGAGGAAGTCGACCAGATTTGCGATCTGGCCCGCCAGGACGAAGGTCTGCTGTCGAGCACCCTCAAACTCGGCATCATTCCAACCCTGAGCCCGTATCTGTTGCCGCTGTTCCTGGATCCGCTGCATCGCGCCCACCCGCAACTGCACATTCTGTTGCGCGAGGACCTCACCGCCAATCTGGTCGAGGCGCTGGCGGCATACGAGGTCGACGTCCTGTTGCTGGCGTTGCCCGACGACGTACCTGGCATGCACGCCATGCCGTTGTTCAACGAGCCGTTCTGGTTTGCCTTTCCGGCCGGCGATGCACTGGCCGAACGCAACCTTATTACCGAGCAGGACATGGCGGGCCGCAGGCTGTTGCTCCTGGCGGAGGGGCATTGTCTGCGCGACCAGGCGCTTGCGGTATGCGGCCAGGAATCCCGGAAAAACAGTTCGGCACCGGATGTGCTGCGAGCGAACAGCCTGGAAACCATTTGTGCGATGGTCGCGGCGGGGCTTGGCTGCACGCTATTGCCGGCGCTCGCGGTCCAGCGGCTGACCGCGGGTGGGTCCGGGGTCGAGGCGCGGCCGTTCAAGGCGGCCGGGGCGGCGCGACGCATTGGCCTGCTGTGGCGCACCGCGTCGCCGCGCCGCGATGACCTGGTGGCACTGGGAAAATTCATTCAGGAGCGGTTGCCAGGGGATGTGCAGGTGCTGGGTAAGGCAGTGCCGATGGTTGAGGCGGTGAACTGATACCGTGGGCAATAAGTCCAGACTTATAGCGGTTGGTTGTCGCCGGCCTGATGCCTGGGATACCAATTGAAAACCGTCGGCGTCGTGGCAGCTTGCCTCAACGTCTTCCCCCGGCTCGTCCGGGGGAGCTTATCCAGTGCAGTGCCGCGTCAGGTCCCCCGGACGAGCCGGGAGATGACGAAACGTGTACCCACCCGTTATTGCCGCCGTGTCGGCACCGGGAGTCCCGAAATCTTCACATTCACTGCACCCAGATGGTTACGGCTGGTGAAATACAGCGTCTTCCAGTCATCGCCGCCGAACGCCAGGTTGGTGGTGGCCGACGCACCGTGCGCAATCCGCCCCAGTTTCTTGCCCTTCGGGTCGAGGATCCACAGCCCGCCGGAGCCGCCGCAATACACGTTGCCCTCGACGTCGACCTTCATGCCATCGGGCACGCCCGGCTCGTCGCCGCGCAAATCGGCAAACACCCGATCGGTCTGTTTTGCCAACATTCCACTCGGCATCAATTCAAACGCCCTTATGTGACCGCGCCGGGAATCGTTTATGTACAGCACGCTTTCGTCCGGCGAGAAGGCCAGCCCGTTCGGCACCACGAAATCATCAATCAGTAACGACATTGTCCCGAGATCGGGCGTCACCCGGTAGACGCCTGAGTACTGCAGATCCCACTGTTGCGGCGCCGTCGGACTGGTCCACGGATCGGTGAAATAGATGCAGCCGTCGGACTTCACCACAACGTCGTTGGGCCGGTTGAGCGGCCGGCCCTGGAAACTGTTCGCGATCACGGTGATGCTGCCGTCGGCTTCCTGCCGCGTCACGCGCCGCGAGTCGTGCTCGCAGGCGACCAGGCGGCCTTGCATGTCGCGGGTAAGCCCGTTGGCCCGGTTGGTCGGTTCCTGGTGTAACGAAACGCTGCCGCCGGGCACATATTTCATTCTTTTGTTGTTGTGAATATCGCTGAACAGCAGATAGCGGCCCTCGTGCCACCAAAGCGGTCCCTCTGCCGGTCCGTGCGCGCCGCCAAACCCATCCGCCAGCTCGTGGATCGTTTCCGACGTCGAGATGATCCGGTCGAGCTCGGGTGCCCACCGGTCGATTTGTTTTGCCATGGCCAGATCTCCCCTTTGCAATTTTGCATAATGCGCAGCCGCCCCTTCCACCGCGCGCGGCGGAAAGGGCGGCCAGTGCTGGTGCCGGCAAATTACGCGTGGTTCGCCTGATATAGCGGCCCCCGCACGATCTGACCAGGCAGAGCGTCCGTCAACTCGCCGCCATCCAGTAGCACGGTGCCGTTGACGATCACGTAGTCGATGCCAACCGCGTCGCGCTTCACCCGCGTTCCGCCAGCCGGCAGATCGTTCACCGGCTCGCGTGGCTTCGATGCGATCGTGTCTGGATCGAACAGAACGAGGTCCGCAACTTTACCAGGCGCCACAAATCCGCGATCGTTCATGTCGTGCATCTGCGCAGTTCTGCCGGTGAGCCGGTGCACGGCTTCCTCGAGCGTCATGATCGGCTGTTCGCGCACCCAGTGTTGCAGCAGATGGGTGCTGTATTCGTGCCGGTCGGCCGAATGCGGCCGGGCGCCGCCATCGCTGGTGCCAATCACGGTATACCGAGAGCCGAGAATTTGCTTCTGCGCCGCCGGGTCGGTGTTGCGGTCGACGCCGATGAAGAACGTCTGCAGATCCTCATCCAACGCCAGATCAAGGAAGGCATCCATTACGCTCTTGCCCTGCTCCTGGGCGATTTGCGTGATGCTTTTGCCTTCCAACCCGCGGTTCCGTTGATTGTACGTCATGAAGACCTGCATCAGGTCCCAACGCCGATTGAAGAAGCCGCGCGCCTGACCACGGCGATTGGTGGCCGGTCTTTGTTGCGCAACCGTGCCTTCCACCGCCTCGGCACTCAACGCCTTGCGGATTTCCGGATCACGGAAGGCGCGCATCCGCTCCTGATACGGTTTGGCCATGACGTTGTCCCAGGTCGGCATGCCCTGGAACAATCCGTTCGGGTTCATCAGGTCCTCATCCTGCGGCACGTCCAACCCGAGCCGCAGATCAAAGATCGGTCCGGCGACGACAGAGACGCAGGAACCGTAGACCCGGGCGCCGGCCTTCCAGGATTTTTCCAGCCAGCCCAGATGTTCCTGCCACTCCTCGGGGTGCTCGATGGGCTGCGAGACGAGGTTGTAGATGGTCGGACGGCCGGTGCGGGCGGCCAGTTGCCGGGCGGTTTCCCTGGTTGCCTTGGTGCCGCCAGGCGCGCCGCCGGCCACCTGCATGACGCCGGTCCCCAACTCCCCGAGCACACCGGCGAGCGCCCAACGCTCCTCATCAGTGGCTGCGCCGGCCGGATCACCGCGACCCACTGGCGCAGTGCTAAAGCCCAGTGCGCCAGCGTACATGCCGTCTCGCAGCAGGCGCTGCATGGCGGCGAGTTCTTCCGGCGTAGCCTCGGCCCGCGCCGAAGCGGCGTCGCCCATCACATAGCGGCGGATGCCGGAATGCCCGACCAGCGTTGCCACGTTGCAGCCACGGCGCTGGCCAAGCGCGTCCATGTATTCGGCCACCGACTCCCAGTTGAAATTGACACCCTTTTCCAGCACTGGCAGCGGAATAGCCTCGGCGTCGGCGAAGAACTTCAAGTACCAGTCGTGGTCGCCCGGCCGTGCCGGAGCGATCACCTGACCGCACTGGCCGACCATGATCGTCGTGTGTCCGTTCTGCACCGACGAGCCGCAATACGGATCCCACAACGCCTGCGGATCGAAATGCGTGTGGTGATCGATAAATCCCGGAGCGACGACGCGCCCCTCAGCGTCGATGGTGCGTGTGGCGGCGGCATTGATTTTGCCGACCCCCACAATCTTTCCTTGATGCACCGCAACGTCTGCCTGGAACGACGGCTCGCCTGAGCCGTCTACGACACGAGCATTCTTGATCAGCAGATCATACGTCATGGTTTTCTTGCTCCTGGTTATACTCACTCCCTTTGGGTGCCGGGGCCGTATCCGGTTGCGCTGCGCGACCCTTCGGCATCATTTTGCTTTATGTGACGGGAGGCTAGTCCGTGCGGAGGGTTTCGGCAATGGCTGGAGGGTTCAGATCGCGTTCCGTAACAATCCACCGCCGTGCAGTCGCCGTGGAGGGACCTCCACGATTGCGATTACCATTGCTTACAACATATGGATCGTGATTCGTGGGCGCGTGACGAGGGCGGGGGAGTCTCGATCTTTGGCCTTTGCAAATCGTTGCATCGAAGCAATCCTACGTTGTCACGCGGTGCATTCATCGCCGGAAAGAACCCTTCTCTGTACCTCTGTTCCTCTAAAATAAAATCTTGCGGCGCCTGGAGCGGCCTTGCGGCCGACGTTGCGTGGTACATTTTGGCGCCCAGGTCTGTATGGACGCAGGAATTTATTTCAGAGAGGCAGAGCTACAGAGGGACAAAGAAGCAGAACATCGTAATGCGACGCCAATACTCAAGTGACTGGCGAATGGTCCGTGAAGTGGGAGTTGACCATAGCGGTTGGCGTCTTCGATTTGTCGCACCTCGTCAGTCCACCGGAGGAACGGAGGGTGCGAAGTCGGGCATTCGATGACCGGTGCGTGCGGCTTGCCTGGCCGGGTCCGGCAGCGCAAAGTCGCGGGGTAAGTATTTCTTAATCATTTCGCACGAACCTGGTGGTCAGGATAGCTAGCTTGTTGATGCATGGACTTCGAATAAGATTGTATAAATCATCCTGCAAACCTGTCAGGTTCTGATCCGGCCTCTGGCCCGGTCAGGGGAATTTATTAACAATACCTATATCCGTGGGTGCAACCCTGATCGCTTCCAATCGATATGTGGTCACTCTGTCTGTTGTTTGAGGGAGCTGCCCGGTGACCCAGCCAGGCGATTTCACCAATGCGGCCGACGCGATACGGTCAGCCTCTGCGCTGATCGAGGTTACATTCCTGCGCGTCGGCCAGACACTCGAAGCCTCAAGCGGCATTCTCGGGGACCTGATGTCGCGTTTCGCCGCCGTACTGGAGGAGCTCGATGGGGAGAAACCTGGTCAAGCGTTGCGGGCCCTGCTGGGCATGGCGGGCCGAGTCACCGATCTCGGCAAAAACCGGTTGCAGGAAAGCGCCCGGTTCGAGCAAATGTACAGCCTTACCGAATCGATCGGCGGCCGCATTGCACAAATGAAAGTGTCGCTGAAAGACGTCGAATCACTGGCGTTGAATTCGAAGATTGCCGCTGCCGATATTCGTACGCCGGGAACCGATTTCACAAGCTTTGCCGACGAAATCGGGCGCACGTTGAGCCTGACGCGGATCACTCTCGATCAGTTTGGTGCCGAACTGCGCCTCGTGCGCCAACACGTCGCCTTGGCGCAGACCGGGCAACACAGCTTCGACCGGCGTCAGCAGGAGGCCGCCAGCTCGATTACCGAACGGCTGTCGGCGACGGTAAAGGCCATTGCGCGGCAACACCAACGCGCCGCCCGCGCCAGCCTGCAGGTCAGAATGGGTAGCGCTCGGGTTCACCAGCGAATTCATGACACGATCCTGGCGTTGCAGATTGGCGATATTACCCGACAGCGTCTGGAACACGTCGCTGCCGTACTGGGTGTGGTCGCTGGAACCGGTCCGCACCAGGCTGGCGGACATCCGGTGCTCGACACTGACCAGCAATCCGTGTTCGTCAGCCTGGCCCACCGGCTGCAATCAGCGCAGCTTGTCGACGCCGTGCGGTACTTCGACCGCGAAGTCCGGCAGGTGACCCAATCGCTCAAAAGCCTCGCCGATGAAGCAATGGCGTTGCGCGGCTTCGGGGACACTGCCTATGGCGCCGAGGATCGCAGTGGTGGCAGTTTTATCGCGCAGCTCGAAGGTCAGATCGGCGAGGCGCTCGCCCTGTTTGAGAGCTTCGAGATGGCGCAAGCTGAGGCCGCCGGTGCCACAGCAACCGTCTCCGATGCCACCGCTGGTCTTTGCGGTCGTCTTCGGACCGTACAGGCGCTGGAGGCCGATATCCGGATCATGGGCCTGAACACGACGTTCAAATGCGCACGCATCGGGCGTGAAGGCCTCGCACTGAGCAATATCGCCCAGGAATTGCGGGGTTACGCGAATGGGTTTGCGAAGGAAGCCGGGACACTGATGCAGGAGGTTGAGACGGTTGCCGGGATCAGTGGTCTGTTGGCGAGCGAGATAGCGGGAGACCGGGAGACGGTGACGTCCGTGGGAACCCGGGCAATGCGAGACTCACTCGCCACGCTGCGACAGATGGGCCAAATGCTGGACCGCGCGATGCAAGAGCTTAAGCTTGACAGCGACCGGGTCGTGACGCTGCTGGTCGAAACGGTGTCGGGTCTCGCAGTGCACGCCGAAATTGGTCAGGTGTTGCGCGATGCTGCGGGAGATCTGGCGTCACTGGCGCGCGTTGGCTTCATCAAATTCGCCGAATTGCCGCCGTCGGTCGTGCAAATGCTGGCGGTGATCGAACGATTCTATACCATGGCCAATGAACGCAGCGTGCATGACCGCTTCCTCGGTCGGCCGGCCCGCGTTGAGCCTGTCGCCGAAACGGTGCCCGGCTCCGAGATGGAAGACTTTCTGTTTTAGGGCAGTTTCCGGTTCAATCTGATTGCAGGCCCTCCAGCGCAGCGCTGCTGAGCCGTGTGTCCCGGGACGGCGTCCGTTACGAGTTTTTCACCGGACTCGACCCGGCGATCTGTCGAAGCGTACACATCGATCCTTGGACCTCGAATTACGCACGAAACTCTGCCGCCAATTACGTAACGATTTCATCGCCGGACCGCAGGTCTCGCGGATCCGAGGGGATATTGTTGCGGCCATTCGTGACAATATAGCGCACGAACGCTTCCCCGGTCCTGGTATGAAACCGGACCTGCTGGCCAAGCGTGCCGCCAGTGCGTTGCGCGGTGATCCGGATGTGATCGCGCCGCAGCCGTTCTAACGCCAGTTGCACGTTGTTCTGTCCAACAGTCTGACCGCCACCAAACGGCAACACCGCAGCACCGCCGAAAACCTTCGCCTGCAGATCCTGGATCCGGCAGCCCAGTCGCATCAGACCAGCTTGCAACTCATCGATCGCCACGTCACCGTAACGTGTGCTTTTCTCGCCGTTGCGGTCGGTGGGCAACACAAAATGGTTCATGCCGCCGATGCCGCGCAGCTTGTCCCAAAGGCACACCGCCACGCAGGAGCCCAGTACGGTCACCAGCACTTTCGGGTCGGCGCTGAAATGGATGTCGCCCTGCATCAGAGACACCTGCACGTCGGGCACGGGCGGCGGCGCGAATGGCACGCCCCACGGCGGCGAGCCCCATGGCAGCGGTCCCCAGGAAGCGGGTTTGACCGGCTTCGGGGAATTGCCCCGCGACGACGTCATCGTTTGCCAGCCCGCATGATCTCGCCGGCGAGCTGCTCGAGCGGCATGATCTTCCCGGCAGCGCCACGTGCAATCGCCTCCTTCGGCATCCCAAAAACCACTGAGCTCGCCTCATCCTGGGCGATCGTTGCAGCACCCGCGGTCTTCATTTCTGCCAGACCGCGCGCTCCGTCGTCGCCCATGCCGGTCATAATGATGCCGAGAGCGTTCGAGCCGGCAAATCGCGCCGCCGAGCGGAACAGCACGTCCACCGACGGGCGATGCCGCGACACCAATTGGCCGTCCTTGATCGCCACGTAATACCGCGCACCACTGCGTTGCAGCAGCATATGCCGGTTGCCTGGCGCAATCAGCACGCGGCCCCGCAGCACGGTGTCGCCGTCCGCCGCTTCCTTCACTTCCATGGCGCAAAGACTGTCGAGGCGGCGGGCGAAGGCCTCGGTGAATTTCTCCGGCATGTGCTGGACGATGGTGATGCCGGGGCAGTCCACCGGCAAAGCCTCCAGCACCACCCGCAACGATTCGGTGCCGCCGGTTGATGCACCGATGCAGACCACGGTTTCCGTCGTGCGCACCATGGCCTGACCGGCGATGGGCGGCGGCATGATCACATCTGCCGTCAGTTTAGGTTGCGGCACGAGCGCCATGGCGGCGCGCTCCGAGCGGAGCGCTGGCGCGCGTTTCAGTCGCGCACGCGCCGCCGCCTTTACCGAATCGCAGATGCGGATACTCGCCTCCTGCAGGAACTGCGGCACATCGGTCCGCGGTTTCAGAATGACATCGACCGCGCCCGCCTCGAGCGCCTGCATCATGGTGGCCGAGCCATCCTCGGTCAGCGAGGAACACATCACCACCGGCAATGGATGCTGCGCCATCAGTTTGCGCAGGAATGTGATGCCGTCCATGCGCGGCATCTCGACATCGAGCGTGATGACGTCGGGGATTTCGTCCTGGATACGGCGCGCTGCGACGAACGGATCGGAGGCCGTACCGATCACCTCGATCTCGGGGTCCGCCGACAGGATCGCCGACATCGTCTGCCGCACCGAGGCCGAGTCGTCGACGACCAGAACGCGGACCCGGCGTTTCATCATAGCACTACCGCCGCCGGAACACGGTTGGGCCCACCGGTTCCAACGGCAAATGAAACCCGGCGAGCGTTTCCGAGTGACCCAGAAACAAGAATCCGCTGGGGCGCAAATGTTCGCTCAGGTGTTGCAGCACCGCCTGCTGTGTTTCTTTATCGAAATAGATCAGGATATTGCGGCAGAAGATGATGTCCATGTCGCGCTCGACCTGATACGGCACCTCCATAAGGTTGATCCGGGCGAACCGCACCGCGGCCCGCAGTTCGGGCGCCATTCGCACCAGCCGGCGGGAACGATCCCGCGAGCGCAAAACATAACGATGACGCAACTCCGGCGGCACCGGTGCCACCATCGTCTCAGGATAAATGCCGGCGATGGCGACATCGAGCACTTCGGTGCTGATGTCGGTGGCAGTGATGCCGAAGTGCAGTCCCGTATGCTGCTGCGCCAGATCGGCCAGCACCATCGCGAGCGTGTAAGGCTCGGCGCCGGTCGAGCACGCGGCGCTCCAGATTTTCAATGCGGTGGTGCCGCTCTTCGCCGTGGACAGCAAACGCGGCACCGCCTGTTCGGACAGGAAACGGAAATGATCGGGTTCGCGAAAGAACTCCGTCTTGTTTGTGGTCATGACGTCGATGAGGTGTATGGCCTCGGTGGCGAGCCCATCCTTTTCGAACAGAAAATCGCAGTATTGCTTCAGGTCGGCCATGCCGGTGGCGCGCAGCCGGCGACGCAACCTGCCCTCGATCATGGTGACCTTGGTCGGCGGCATCTTGATGCCGCTGTAGCCCTCGATGAACGTCGCCAGCCGTTGGAAGTTGCGCTGGCTCAGGTGGTCGGAACCGCCGTCCGATGCTGTCGCGGATTGTGCCACGAAACTACATCCGCTCGAATTCGGCATCGTGCGGATCGGCGCCGCCACGGGTGAGGTTCAACGCAAAACCATTGCCCTTGGCCCGTTCATCGCCGGCGTGCACCATCGCGGGTCTTGGCTGGATCGCCCTGGCCGGTTTGGCTCCGTTGGCCGCGGCCGGCCGAGCGGGGCGGCGAGGCGCGGCGGCGGTGCGTTGCGGCGTCGGCCGCACCGGCACGCGTGCAGCCTCGTCGAGATGGAAAAAGGCGATCGTCGACTGCAACTGTTCGGCCTGCGCAGCCAGCTCTTCCGAGGTCGCCGACATCTGCTCGGACGCGCTTGCGTTCTGCTGCGTCACTTTGTCAAGTTGCTGGATCGCCTGGTTGATTTGGTCCGAGCCGACATCCTGTTCGCGACACGCCGCACTGATTTCGGTCACCAGTTGTGCCGTCTTGCTGATGTCCGGCACCAGTTGGCTCAACATTTCGCCGGCTTCACGAGCCGCCTTCACCGTTTGTGATGACACTGTGCCGATCTCCGCCGCCGCGGTCTGGCTGCGCTCGGCCAATTTGCGGACCTCCGAGGCCACGACAGCGAAACCTTTGCCATGCTCGCCAGCGCGCGCCGCCTCGACCGCAGCGTTCAGCGCGAGCAAATCGGTTTGCCGGGCGATCTCCTGCACAATGGTGATCTTCTCCGCGATGGTCTGCATCGCGAGCACGGCGTTGGCCACTGCGTCACCGCTTTTCCGTGCGTCGATCGCCGACTGGCGGGCAATCTTCTCGGTCTGCGTCGCGTTGTCGGCGTTCTGCTTGATGTTGGAGGCCATCTGCTCCATCGAGGCGGACGCCTGCTCCGCTGCGGAGGCTTGTTCGGTGGCGCCCTGCGACATTTGCTGCGCGGTCGATGACAACTGCTCGCTACCGGATGAGACGTTGTCGGCCGCACCCGAAGCATCGGCCACGACAACGCGCAATCGCTCGACCATCTCGTTGACGTGGCCGATGAGGTCACCAATTTCGTCGTGCGAGGTGACGCTGGCGGTCTGTGTCAGATCGCCGCCGGCGACCGCCTGGGCCAGTGCACCGGCCCGCCCGAGTCCCCGGCTGATCCCAAGCGCAATCCACAATCCGGTCCCTGATGCGATCAGCAACGAGGCGCAAACCACGACAATCAGCAGCAGCTTTGCGGTTTCATACTCGTGCCCAGCGTCGGTGGTGGCTTCGGTGAGGCGCTGGCGGTTGAGATCAACCACTTTTTGCAACGCCGAACGCGCATCGGTGACGAGCTGACGTGCCGATCCCATCGACAACGCGCGTGCCTCGGGTCTGGAGTCACGGTTGACTGCGTCGACGATCTTGTCCTCGGTCTGGGCATATTGCTGCCAAACGCGGCGCACCTCACTCCACAGCGGCCTTGCCTCCGCGCTGGCTGAGGCCTCGGCCTTGTCGATACCCGCGGTGAAGTCGGGGCGCAGTCGTCCGAGCTCCGACTCGAAGCTGTCGATCTGCTCTTTGCTATCTGAGAGATTGAGGTTCTTCTCCGCTCGTACGATCGTCAGGAGTTGTTCCGATAACTCTTGTGAAAGGATCACGCGCTGTACTGGGCCCTGCACCACGTTGTCCAATGTGGTGTTGAGTGCCGAGAGGTTGTTGATGCCAAGCAATGCGGTAACGGCCGAGAGCAGGATGACCAACGAAAACGCGAGTGCCAGTTTGGCCTTTACAGTGATACGCATGACATCGAGGCTCCCGGGAAAATGGCAGTGGCTGGCTTACATTCGTTCGAACTCGGCATCGCGCGGATCCGCGCCGCCTTTGCCGAGGTTGAGCGTGTGCCCGCCTGGTTTGGCCCGGCCGTTGCCGGATGGCGCCGACCTGATGGGGGCCGATTTCGCCCCTCGGGGCGGAATTGCCGGTTGCAGGGGACGCCGCTGCGCTGGTTTTTGCGGGCGTGCGACGGCCGTGGCGCCGCTTGCGTCGAGCCGCAAATACGCAATGCTGGACTGTAATTGCTCAGCCTGTGCCGCCAGCTCTTCGGAGGTCGCCGACATCTGCTCCGACGCGCTGGCATTTTGCTGCGTCACTTTATCGAGTTGTTGAACGGCCTGGTTGATCTGGTCGGCGCCGATATCCTGCTCGCGGCAGGCGGCGCTGATTTCGGTCACCAGTTCCGCGGTCTTTTTGATGTCCGGGACCAATTGGCTCAGCATGGCACCGGCTTCCTGCGCCGCCTTGACCGTCTGCGATGACACCGTGCCGATCTCCGTCGCCGCGGTCTGGCTGCGTTCCGCCAGCTTGCGGACTTCAGAGGCCACCACAGCGAAGCCTTTGCCGTGTTCGTCAGCCCGCGCGGCTTCCACTGCGGCATTTAACGCCAGCAGATCGGTCTGCCGGGCGATCTCCTGCACGATGATGATTCGCTCGGCGATCGTTTGCATCGCCTGCACCGCACGGTCGACCGCTTCACCGCTTTTCTGCGCATCGAGCGCCGACTGCCGCGCGATGGTTTCCGTCTGCGTGGCGTTGTCGGCGTTCTGTTTGATGTTGGACGCCATTTCCTCCATTGACGCGGAGGCTTGCTCGGCCGCCGAGGCCTGCTCCGTGGCGCCTTGTGACATCGCCTGCGCGGTCGACGACAATTGCTCGCTGCCGGAGGAGACGTTGTCGGCGGCGGCCGACGCGTCCGTGACGACGGTCCGCAATTTGGCCAACATGCGTTCCAGCGCGCTGCCAAGCATATCTTTGTCCGAGAGGCGTTTTGCCTCGGTCGTCAGATCACCGTCGGCGATTGCGTCGGCGACTTTCGCGGTGGCGCGCAGGTTGGTCGTCATGCGCTCCAGGGCGATGCCCAGAGTGTCCTTGTTGGAGAGCCGCTTTGCCTCCATCGAGAAATCGCCGGAGGCGATCGCATCGGCGACCGTTGCAGTCGCCCGCAAGTTGGCCGTCATACGTTCCAGTGCAATGCCAAGCGTGTCCTTGTCGGACAGCCGTTTGGTCGTTGTCGACAGATCACCATCGGCAATCGTGTCGGCCACCGCCGCCGTCGCGCGCAAATTTGCGGTCATTCGCTCCAGTGATAAACCCAAAGAATCCTTGTCGGACAGGCGCCTGACCTCGGTCGTCAGGTCGCCCTCGGCAATTGCGTTGGCGACGTTCGCAGTGGCACGCAGATTGGCTGTCATCCGCTCCAGCGCAATGCCGAGCGTGTCCTTGTCGGAGAGACGCTTATTGTCGTTGGTGAAATCGCCACCGGCGATGGCGTCGGCAACCGCAGCCGTTCCGCGCAGATTGCTGGTCATCTGATTGAGCGCATCGACCATATCCTTGATTTCGTCGTTGCTGTTCACCGAGGCTTGATGACTGAGATCGCCGATAGCCACTGCTCGTGCGAGCGCGGTGGCACGCGTCATCCCGCGTGAAATGCCGAATGCGATCCACGTTCCGGTTGCCGCCGCGATCGCCATTGCGACCAGCACAAATGAAATCAACAGCAGCCGTGCGTTTTCATATTCATTCTGGGCATCGGTCTCAGCGTCGATGAAACGTTTGCGGTTGAGATCGACGACCTGCTGCAAAGCTGCACGGGTCTGGGTGACCAGTTGTTTCGCCGGTCCCATCGACAAATCATGTGCCTGCGGGCGGGCGTCATGTTGCACCGCGTCGATAATCTTATCCAAAATCGCCGAATATTGCTGCCAGAGACTGCGTGCGGCGTCCCATAGTGGCTTGCCCTCGACCGTGGCGCTGGCTTCGACCTGGTCAAGACGTGCGGTGAATGCGGGCCGCAGCGTGGCGAGCTCGGTCGTGAAACCTGCCACATCTTCCTTGCTTTCAGACATATTGAGATTTTTTCTCTGCCCGCACGATTGCCAGCAGTTGTTCGGACATTTCCTCGGACAGGATCACACGCTGTACCGGCCCCTGCAGCACGCGATGCAAGGTCGCATTGAGCGATGCCAGGTTGCTGATGCCAAGCCAGGCCGTCAGCGCCGATAGCACAATGACGAAGGAAAAAGCCAGTGCCAGTTTGGCTCGTACGGTTACGCGCATGACGTGGTTGCTCCGAGGGAATGACGCTCAGGCGGCCGCGCTGCGCTCGGGCGCAGGCGCGTGCGCGGCGGCCCTGAGGAACACGTGCTCGTCGGACGCGAACAGCTGGCCGAGATTGAACACCACGACGAAATGATCGCCGCGCCGCCCGACCCCGCTGATGTATTCGGAGTGCCATTTCGTGCCGATGTCCGGCGGTGGTTCGAGCCTGCCACCGTCCAGCGAGGCCACCTCGTACACCCGGTCCGCGATCAGGCCCAATACCAGTTGCCGTCCGGCAATCGGCGCTTCCAGCACCATGATGCGGGTGCCCTCGGTGACCGAAGCCGGCGGCAGTCCAAGTTTCACCCGCAGATCGATCACCGGCACGCTGCGGCCGCGCACATCAATCAGACCGGCAAGATGCGCCGGCGCATCCGGCATGCGAAACAACTCCCGCATGTCGAGAATTTCCAGAACGGTATCGACCGGCACCGCGAACACCTCGCGGTCGATGCCAAGCGTAACGAACTGGGTGTCGACCGCCATTTCCTGGCCCATCTGATTACATCCGCTCGAATTCGGCATCACGGTGATCCGCGCCGCCGGTGGTGAGGTTGAGGGCAAAGCCGCCGCTCTTTGACTTGTCCTTGCCATTGTGTGCCGGTGCCGGTTTGGCAGCTGGTTTGGCAGCCCTTTGCGTTGCGGCTGGGGGAGCCGCCCGCCGCGGTGAGGTCACCACCGCCGCATGATGTGCCGGCGCGGGCCGGCCACTCGTCTCCATGTGGAAGAACGCCACGCTGGTCTGCAATTGCTCGGCGTGTGCTGCCAGTTCCTCTGAGGTCGCCGACATCTGTTCGGATGCACTGGCATTCTGTTGCGTCACCCGATCGAGCTGCTGGATCGCCTGATTGATTTGATCGGTGCCGATGTCTTGCTCTCGGCACGCGGCACTGATCTCGGTCACCAGCTCCGCCGTCTTTTTGATCGCCGGCACCAATCGGCTCAGCATCTGCCCGGCATCCTGGGCGGCTTTGACGGTCGACGCAGAGAGCTGGCCGATCTCGCCGGCCGCTGCCTGACTACGTTCGGCCAGTTTGCGAACTTCGGAGGCAACAACAGCGAAGCCGCGGCCATGTTCTCCGGCACGCGCCGCCTCGACCGCGGCGTTCAGCGCCAGCAGGTCGGTCTGGCGAGCGATCTCCTGCACGATGGTGATCTTTTCGGCGATTGTCTGCATTGCCTCAACCGCCTTGTCCACCGCTTCACCGGATGCCTGGGCATCCCGCGAGGACTGCGCGGCGATCTTTTCCGTCTGATTGGCGTTCTCGGCATTTTGTTTGATGTTAGCCGACATTTGTTCGATCGACGCGGACGCCTCCTCGGTCGACGAAGCCTGCTCGCTGGCGCCTTCCGCCATCGATTGCGCCGACGCACTGGATTGCTCACTTCCCGAGGCCACCTGATCCGCCGCCCCCTGCACGTCCAACGCGAACCGGGTCAGGTTGTCGACCAGCGTATTGATGCTTTGCATCAGCGCGTTGTAATCGCCGCTGTAGGACTGGGTGATCTTGGCCGTGATGTCGCCTTTGGAAATGCGCTCAATGAAGTCGCTGGCGACATTCATTGGCGCAACGACTGCTTCCAACGTATTGTTGAGGCCATCGACGATGCGGCGATATTCACCGCTGTGGCGCGACGCATCGGCGCGCACCGACAGTCTGCCCTCGACCGCGGCCTTCACCAGCGTGTCGGCATCGCCGACGACATGGTCGATGTTCGCTTTCAGCAACATCAGCCATTCATGGATCTGGTCGTCGTCCGAGGCTTTGTCCATCTTCGCCGTCATGTCGCCGCCGGCGATTGCAGTCACATAGGCGATCAGATCCTTCAGCCAGGAGTGCACGCCGTTCACCGCTTCCTTCATGCGCTGGTGATCGCCTTTGCACTCGATCTCGACCCGCTGTTTGAGGTTGCCACCGCTGATCTGCCGCAGGATGCGATTGCCCTCGCCGATCGGCAGCAGAATGGCGTCGAGCATTTCGTTGACGCCTTTGATGACGTCGGCGTAGGCGCCCTGGAACGACGCCGTGTCACCACGCTTGTCCAACTGCCCCTGGCGGCTGAAATCGGTCAGTTTTGCGATTTCCGCTTCGAACTTCTGCAACACGATGGCGATGGCGTTGACGTTCTGCTTCATCTTCTCATGATCGCCCTTGAAGGTTTGTGCGATCAGTTCATCGACCTTGCCGCGGGCAATCTGATCCAGGATGCGATTGCCTTCGCCGATCGGCAGCAGGATGGCATCGAGCATCTCGTTGACACCTTTGATCACCTCGGCATAGGCGCCCTGGAAAGCCACCGTATCGCCGCGCTTTTCCAGTTGCCCTTGCCGGCTGAACTCGGTCAGGCGGGCAATTTCGGCCTGAAACTTTTGCAGAACGACAGCGATGCCGTTGACGTTCTGCTTCATTTTCTCATGATCGCCGTTATAGGTTTGCGTTATCAGTTCGTCGACCTTGCCATGTGCGATCTGGTCGAGGATGCGATTGCCCTCCCCGATCGGGATCAGAATGGCGTCGAGCATCTCGTTGATGCTTTTGATGACTTCGCCGTAAGCGCCCTGAAACGCTGCGGCGTCGCCACGTTTCTCAAGTCGGCCCTGGTGGCTGAACTCGGTCAGTTTGCCCAGCTCAGCCTGGAATCGTTGCAGAACGACGGCGATGCCGTTGACGTTTTGCTTCATCTTCTCGTGGTCGCCGCGATAGGTTTGCGCTATCAGTTCATCTACCTTGCCGTGCGCGATTTGATCGAGGATGCGATTGCCCTCGCCGATCGGCAGCAGGATGGCGTCGAGCATTTCGTTGACGCCTTTGAGGATGTCGCCGTAGGCGCCCTGAAACCCCAACGTCTCGCCGCGTTTTTCCAACTGACCCTGGCGGCTGAATTCGGTCAGCTTGCCCAGTTCGGTCTGGAATTTTTGTAAGACAATGGCAATGGCATTGACGTTCTGCTTCATCCGTTCGTGGTCGCCCTGGTAGGTCTGTGTGATCAGTTCATCGATCTTGCCGTGCGCGATTTGATCGAGGATGCGATTGCCCTCGCCGATCGGCAGCAGAATGGCGTCGAGCATTTGATTGACGCCTTTGATGACCTCGGCATAGGCACCCTGAAAGGCGGCCACGTCACCGCGTTTTTCCAGTTGCCCCTGACGGCTGAACTCGTTCAGTTTGCTCACTTCGGACTGGAATTTCTGCAGCACGATGGCGATGCCATTGACGTTCTGCTTCATTTTGTCGTGATCACCTTGGTAAGTTTGGGTGATCAGCTCGTCGACCTTGCCACGAGCGATCTGATCGAGAATGCGATTGCCCTCACCGATCGGCAGCAGCGCCGCGTCGAGCAATTCGTTGACCGCCGTCAGCAGCGCCCTGGCCTCGCCGGTGGCAGACTGGACATCGGAACGCGCGGTCAGCGAACCGTTGCCGATCGCGCGCGTGAGCCGCTGGATCTCCTGCAATTCCATCCGTGCGCCGGTATGATTGCGCAAACTCAGAAAAGACATCGTGGCCTCCGGTTGAGGGTTTGATCGAGCACGGTGGGGAGAGACGTGTGGCAAGCAGTGCCGGTGATGGTTGGACCCAATCCGGGGCGAGGTTGCGCGCATGACCGGGAAGCATAACGAGTCACGAGGAGTTCCTGGACAAAATCAGATGCCACCTACGCCGCCTGTTGTTCCGGGACCGGACCATCCTGGTCCGCGTCGTCGTGCGCCGCGGCCGCAAATACCCGCGCGATATCCAACACCACCATGAAATCGTCGCCGCGCTTGCCGATGCAGCGAATGAATTCGGGCCGCCAGCGCATGCCGACCTTCGGCGCCTCTTGCAGCGCTGCCGCGGCGACCTCGACCACCTCGTGCACCTTGTCGGCGCGAATGCCGGCAATCACCGGCTCGCCGTCCAGTTCGAGTTCAAGCACGACGATGCGCGTATCGATGGTTGGCGGCTTCTGCTCCATGCCGAACCGGACGCGCAAATCGGCGAGCGGCACGACTTTGCCGCGCACGTTGATCAGCCCGTTGACGAAGGCCGGCGCGCGCGGCACGTCGGTGATTGGCACGAGGTCGAGGATCTCACGTACATGCAACGCCTCGACCGCGAACATCTCGCCTTCGAGTTCGAGCGTCAGAACCTCGAGCGGCCGGTTGCCGTTCCATTTCGTCATGCTGTGGTGCTTTCCTAACTCGCGATCTGCAGCCGCTCTTCGTGCCGCTGGCCCTGCTCAACGAGGTGAGCGATGTCCAGAATGAGTGCCACAGTGCCGTCGCCGAGGATCGTCGCACCGGAGAAAATCTCGATATTCGCATGCAGCTTCGACAACCCCTTGATCACCGTCTGGTGGTCGCCGATCACCTGATCGACGACCAGCCCGACCCGCAGTTCTCCAGCCGAAACAATCACCACTTTCTGGTAGCGGTCGGCCGGGGTAGCTGCGTTGAACAGCTCGCGCAATCGCAGGAACGGCACGAGGTCGCCGCGGATGTTGAGGAAGTTGCGGCCGCGTGAGCGGGCATCCTCTTCCATGCTGAGTTCGACGCATTCCTCGACCGCCGACAGCGGAATGACGTAACGGCCGCAGCCGACCCGCACCAGCAGTCCGTCGATGATGGCCAGGGTCAGCGGCAGGCGCAGCGTGATCTCGGACCCCTGACCAGCGGTGCTGGCGACATCGATGCTGCCGCGCAAACTGTCGATCGTGCGCTTCACCACATCCATGCCAACGCCGCGGCCAGACAGGCTGGTCACCTCGCTCGCGGTCGAGAATCCAGGCTGAAAGATGACCTGGAACAATTCATTATCGGTGATCCTGGCGCCCGCAGCCCACTGACCGTTCTCCTCGGCGCGGGCGCGGATCCGCTCGCGATCGAGGCCGCGTCCATCGTCGGCAATCGAAATGATCACGCCGGCGGCGACGTGGGTGGCAGCCAGAGTAATCCGTCCTATCGGCAGCTTGCCGGCGGCGAGGCGGCTTTCCGGAGCCTCGATGCCGTGGTCGACCGCGTTGCGAATGAGATGAATGAGCGGGTCGTTCAGTCGCTCGATCACCGTCTTGTCGACCTCGGTTTCCTCGCCGGAGGTGACGAGTTCGATTTTCTTGCCGTGATCGCGCGCGAGGTCGTGGATCAGGCGGCGAAAGCGGCCGAACAACTGGCCGATCGGCAGCATGCGCACGCCCATCGTGGTGTCGCGCAACTCGAGCGACAGCCGCTCGATGTCTTCGGTGACCGACTTCATCGCGGCGTCGTTGCTGGCTGCGGCAATCTCTTTCAGGCGGGATTGCGCGATAACCAACTGGCCGACCCGGTCCATGAGCTCGTCGAGACGCTCGGCTGGTACGCGAATGGTGTCGGCGGTCCTGAATTCGTGTGCGTCAGTGCCGGGATGTGGCGGCACGGCGACCGCCAAAACCGGGTGCTGCCGCACATGCGCGGTGTCGGGATGGGCGTCCGGCGTCTGGCGAGACGCCACCGGATCGGCGCCAACCGTCTCGCGCCCGGGGTCGGCGCTCAGGATGTCTGCCACCGGCTCGATCGCCAGCTCCATCTCGTCAATGACGAACAGGAACACCTGCTCGATCGCCGAACGCGGCTGGTCGGTCCGTAGCGTGACGATCCACCGCAGATAGCTCAGGCCGGGATCGATCTCCTCGAGCGACGGCACCCCAGCGGTAAGCGCACTCACCGTTGCTGTGCCAAGCGTGCGCAGTTCATCGAGCAGGAGCAGCGGGTTGGTCCCGGTCACCATGGCATCGGCAGGTAGCCGGAAACCGATGCGCCAGGTTGCCGTGCCGTCATCCCCACCATCCGAGCCAGGCGTCAATCTGTCCGCTGCATCGCTGACCCCGGTAGCGGCCTCAGGCAGCGATCCGGTCGCCGCTGCCATGATGCGCTGCAGGTCGCCAAGGATGACGTCGCTCGCACTGGCGCTCGCCTGAGCCGGGTCGTCGATCAGCACGCGCATCTGATCCTTGGCGGCGAGCGCCACCGCGATCAGCTCTCGGGTCGGCGTCACCTGACCCTTGCGCACCTGGTCGAACGCGGTCTCGAACTGATGCGTGAAGGCGGCCACGGCATCGAAGCCGAACATCGCGCCGGAGCCCTTGATCGTGTGCAAGGCGCGGAACGCTTTGTCGATCAGTTCGCCATCGCCAGGCGTGCGTTCGAGATCGAGCAGCGACTGCTCGAGTTGATCAAGCAAATCCTGCGCTTCCTGCAGGAAAACCTGTTCCGGATCGCTGGCATTCATCAACCGAGGACTTTCCTGACGATGGCGACAAGCTGGTCCTGCTGGAATGGCTTGGTGATCCAGCCGGTGGCGCCGGCGGCTTTCGCCTGCTGCTTCATTTCGGGGTCGGATTCGGTGGTGAGAAAAAGGATCGGCACACCCCGATAGGCCGGTAACTTGCGCAATTCGCGGATCAGGCCGAGCCCGTTCAGCACCGGCATATTCAGGTCGGTGACCACCATATCCAGCGTGTTGGCGCGGGCCTTGCTGAGGCCTTCGGCGCCATCGCCTGCCTCGACGATGTCATAGCCGGCACCCGACAAGGTCAGCTTGACCATCTGGCGGACACTGGGCGAATCATCGACGGCAAGGATCCGCTTTTTCATGCAGCCTCTCCCGTGAACCAGAAGCCGCCGTCATTCTCCGGCACGAGGCGGAAGCCGCCGCGGGTCAGCGTGTCCAGCAACACCCCGTCCGGACAGAGCGCGAGACTGATGCTCCGGCCAGCCGTCGAGGTGCTGACCCGCGCCGCGATGAGCAGTTGTATGAAGGTCAGATCGATTTCGGTGGCGGCGGAACAGTCGATCGCGACGCCGGCAGGCGCGGCGCCTGATGGCGGTTCGATCACCGCGCGCAATGTCGCCTGGACCGTCTCGACCGTTCGCATGGTCAGAGCGCCATCGAAAACCAGTTGGACGTTGGCGGCGGCATCTTGTGGCATCAGTACGACCCGTGTTGGCCGGTGATGCGTTCAGCCGCCGGCTGGCGCGTGGAACGAGCCGGATACCGGGTGTGATCCCTGGGAGAGTCCGGATACCCGTGGCGCCTGACTGCGACCCGAACGCTCGATCCGGGGTGGAATGTCTTTGGTGACGGAGGGTGAAGGCAAATACTGAAGAAAGCGCTAACGGCCCGGGGAATATTGTTCCGGCACGCCGGGGCATGTGGGTGGGTGTGTGGGGTTGAGGGAGGGCGAGGGCTCCGCCCCAGACCCGCGAGGGGAGCTCTGCTCCCCTGGACCTCCTGGTGGGGTCCTGCGTGAAACCCCGGGGCTTCCTTACCCCACGCACCCGCCCCGCATGCTTCCGGTGGAGCCCAGGGGCCGATTGCTCTATGCAGATTGGCGAAGGCGCGACGGATCCGACCGATGACCGATTCTGCTCAGCAGCTTCAGGCCTTTGTGCTGAAGGGCCATATCCAGCCTGGGGACCCTGCGCCGTGGTGGCGGCAGGGCCGGCACAAGTTTGTGTTTGACCGGGCCGGTGGGCGCTACATCGTGCTGAGTTTCTACGGCAACGCCGGTGATGCCATTGGCCAGGCCGCATTACGTGCGCTGCAGGACAATCACCGCTTTGTCGACGATGCCAAGGCCAGTTTTTTCGGCATCTGCATGGACCCGCGGGACAATTCCGAACGCAACGTCGAGCAAAGCTTTCCCGCGGTGCAATTCGTCTGGGACTTCGATGCCGAGATGCACCGTGCCTATGGCGTCGCGCACCGCATCTGGATCGTGCTGGATCCGATGCTGCGAGTGGTCGAGGCGTTGCCGTTCAGCGCCGATGGTGCGGAATTCCCGCAACTGCTGGAGTTGCTCGAGCGGCTGCCGCCGCCGTCGCAATATCCTGACGTTGAAGCCCCGATCCCGGTGCTGTTGTTGCCCAACGTCTTCGAGCCGGAGTTCTGCCGCTATTTGATCGACTGCTACGTTGCAAATGGCGGGCGCGAAAGCGGCTTCATGCAGGAAGTGGGCGGCAAGGCAGTCGAGTCCTACGACCCCGAATGGAAGCGTCGGCGGGACTTTATCATCAGCGATGCCGCGCTGATCGAACTGATCAAGGCACGCATGGGGCGCCGCGTCGGCGTGATGTTGCAGAAGGCCTATCGGTTCACCTTCTCGCGGATGGAGCGGCATTTGGTCGCGTGCTATTCGGCGGAAGATGGCGGCCATTTCGGCCCACATCGGGACGACACCGTCCGCGCGAGCGAGCATCGCCAATTCGCCGTATCGATCAACCTGAACGATGATTTCGATGGTGGAGCGGTCAGTTTCCCCGAGTTCAGTCCGCGGCAGTTCAGGGCCCCGGTCGGTACGGCGTTGATTTTCCCTGCCTCGGTATTGCACTGTGTCAGCCGGGTGACGCGTGGTCGGCGTTACGCCTTCCTGCCGTTCCTGCATGACGAAGCAGCGGAAAAGCTGCGCATCGCAAACCTGCAATTTCTCACCAAGCCGGCCGCGGTGCCGGCAGCACCGGGAGAGTGACGCTTGTGCCGATGAGGTCCGACGTGCCCGTCCAGGCAAAATGTTCTGGTACCGCGACGATTTTTCCATCAGGGGCGAAATGCCTGGGGTGGATGGATCGCCACATCGCGGCATGAGCCAGCGGCTGCGGCATCATCTCTCGGCCTCGGTGTTTGTCGCGCTGTGGCGCAGCAGCGAGGTGTGCATGCTTCGCCGCATCGGCACCGGGTGGATGGACGGCAGTTTCAGCATTCCGGCGGGAGCGCTGGAGTCTGGGGAAACGATCCGCATGGCGGCGGTGCGCGAGGCTCATGAGGAGGTCGGCGTTCGGATCAACCCGCATGACCTGGTGTATGTCCATACGCTGCATAGCCTGACCGCGGGTAACGACTGGGTCGGCCATTTCTTCACCGCGCGGGTCTGGGCCGGGACACCGCGGATTTGCGAGCCGGCGAGGCACAGCGATATTGCCTGGTACCCTGCCGCGTGCCTTCCCGAACCAACGATCCCTTACGTTCGGCAGGCCTTGCTCTGCATCGATGCCGGATCGATTTATTCGGAATTTGGCTGGAGCGACTGACGCCCGCATGTCTGGCAGGGTTCGGATACTCCAGACACCTTGCCGTTCGACCCTGGACGATCGCCTTTCACCTCCCCGGCTGGAGGTTCATTTTGCACCGGAAATTCGACCTGGGCGCGAAGACGTCGGGACCGCTCACGGGACGGCCGTTGCCACGAGGGTGCGGCCCGGCATTTCAACCGACAAGCGAAATTTGGCGTGCCGCACTCCATAGTATAACGTTCGCATGACGCATATCTTTGATGAGACGCGGATATCCGATTGACATGGCTCGGACCAGCGGTTCACTATTCGACGTGAATTGCCCAACGGGCGCGATTAAGTGGCTCGTTGGGCCGAGAATTTGCCATAAAAATGAGATGATACATAATTTTCTGGGCGGGGCTGCTGCACAGCGAGGTGGAATGTGTTACCTGTACGATTACATTTGGCTACTACACAGCGAACTGCCGGACCGATCGAGGTCACCAGTTTTTCGAGGCCCATGACAGCGGGATTCAGCCAGCCCCTGCGCCAAGGCACACCGGAGCGTTTGCTGGCGCGCCGGCCGGCAATGCCCGGAATGTGTGCGTCCGGCATAGTGTGAACGCGGCCTTCAATGCAAGAGGGAAACAATGACGATCATTACCGCGGTCGGCGCCGAGGCGTCCAATCTGCCGAACGGCTCGGAAATCGCAACGGAATTCGATCCGGTCGCCGCCAGGCTCGAGCAGCGCGTGGCGGCAGTTGCTAAAATCGCCGCGGCCAATGCCGCCGCGGTGGATCGCGACTCGCGATTTCCCGCTGAAGCATTTGCCGCCGCCAAAGCCCAGGGTCTGTTGGGCATCATGGTGCCACGAGAGCTTGGCGGCGAGGGTGCCAGTGTCGGCGACGTGGTCGATATTTGTTACCGTCTGGGCCGCGCCTGCTCCTCCACCGGCATGATTTATGCGATGCATCAGGTCAAGGTTGCCTGTGTGGTGCGGCATGGCCGCAGCAGCGAATGGCAGAACCAGTTGTTGCGGCGGCTTGCCATTGAGCAATTGCTGTTTGCGTCATCGACCACCGAGGGTCAGGGCGGCGGCAATATCCGCTCAAGCGTTGCGCCGATCGAATACAATGCATCCGGGATCACGCTGGAACGAGAGGCGAGCGTCATATCGTACGGCGCCCAGGCGGATGCGGTGGTGACGACGGCGCGGCGGTCGGCAGATGCGCCGGCGTCCGATCAGGTCCTCGCGGTGTTCATGAAGGAAGACTACACGCTCGAAACGTTTCTGGCGTGGGATACGCTCGGCATGCGGGGGACCTGCAGCTCTGGGTTCATGCTCAGGGCATCCGGCTGTGCCGAGCAGATGCTGCCGGTGCCGTACGACAAGATCCATGCGCAAACCATGGTTCCCTGCGCGCATCTGATGTGGGCGAGCGTTTGGGCTGGCATCGCAACGGCTGCGGTCGACAACGCGCAGGCCTGTATTCGCAGCAGTGCGCGCAAGTCAGGCGGCGAATTGCCGTCGGGCGCAGCCCACTTCACCAAAGCAAGGGCTGCGTTAAACACATTGCGTGGCCTGATCGCCTCGGCGCTGCGCCGTTACGAGGCGATTGCGCATGACGAGGCGGCCGTTGCGTCACTGGAGTTCCAGTCCAGTATCGCCCTCACCAAGGTCGAGGCATCGGAGCACGCGGTGGCGATCGTTCTGGCCGCGTTGCGAGCGACCGGCCTGACCGGCTACCGCAACGACAGCCAGTTTACCATTGGCCGATACCTGCGTGACATTTTGTCGTCGCCGCTGATGATCAGCAATGACCGAATTCTGTCGAACGTCGGCGCCACCTCCTTAATGAGCGCGGTGCCCGCGGGTTTGCGCCAACATGAGGCCTAGTGGGCCCGTGCTCTCTCTCAACACCTCCGTACAATCAAAGCAATAGCGAAAGGCCTACCCGAAATGGATGGAGTTTTCCCAGGCCCAGATGGCGATGCCAACCGTATTCAGGATCCGATGGGTTTGGTCGCGGCGTCGTTGCTGTTTCCGACCGGTGTCGACGGCATATACGGGCGGAGCGGGATGTACGAGGACGTGATCAACGGCCTGTCCAGCCTGATCTCGCGGCACCGTGAGCCGGGCACCGAGGTGCTGCGGTTCCCTCCGGTCATGAACCGTCATGTTCTGGAGAAGTCCGGATATTTAAAGAGCTTTCCCAATTTGCTCGGCTGTGTCTGCGCATTGCATGGAACCGAGGCCGAAATCCGATGTGCTGCTGATGGCGGCGATTGGACGTCGTCGCTGATGCCGGCCGACCTGGTGTTGACTCCCGCAGCCTGCTATCCGGTTTACCCGCTGGTGGCGAGCCGCGGTCCGTTGCCATCGGGTGGCCTGCGGATCGACGTTGCGTGTGACTGCTTTCGGCGCGAACCATCGCTGAAGCTGGATCGTTTGCAGTCATTTCGGATGCGTGAATATGTCTGTATCGGTTCCCCTGAGGAAGTTGCCGATTTCCGTGAGCGTTGGCTCACGCGAGGATGCCAGATGGCGGACGAGCTTGGATTGGATCATACGGTTGAGCTGGCCAACGATCCGTTCTTCGGCCGTACCGGTCAGATGATGGGAATCAGCCAACGCCAACAGGCGCTGAAATTTGAACTGCAGGTGCCGCTATATTCGGCAGCGCAGCCGACCGCCTGCATGAGCTTCAATTATCATCGCGATCATTTCGGCATCGTTTGGGGGATTCGCGACAGCTTGCGGGCGACTGCGCACACCGGGTGCGTGGCATTCGGCATGGATCGCCTTGCCGTTGCGCTGTTCTGGAAACATGGTCCCGACGTTCAGGACTGGCCAAACTCTGTGCGCAATGTCATGGGTCTGAGCGCAGCGCAGATTGCCTGATATCGCTCGGCCGGACCGTCGCCAACTGGTTGTGGCCTGCCGTGCGTTGGTCTGAATTGCGGATCGGTGCTGGCTATCTGGGCACGACACTGGTGCGCTGCCCGGCCAAGTACCATGGCACCAGCGACAGCTCGGCCCATCCGTCGGGCTTCAAGGTTTGCTCGAACCTGGCCCTGATCGTTGCGTCATACGGTGCGAGCGCCGGCCATCGCCGCCCATCGACCAACGCCGTCCTGATGAGATGGCCGAGATCGTCGGCGTTGAACACCAGGCCATGCTCGTAGGCTGCGACCATCGCTTCAACGTCGGTGGCGTAATAGCCGTCCTTCGGGTGCACGCCGATCCATTGCTTGGGAACGCCGAAGGAGCGGTAGTCCCAGGGACCTGCCGGCTCCCAGTAATTCCAGATTTGGTAGCTGCCATCAGGCTGTAACCGCAGCCGGCTCTTCATGACCTGGAACCAGGCCTTGGCTCGATCCCGATAGAGCGCGATGCCGGTCGCATCGGCCATCGCCAGCAGCCACATCGCGACGAGGTTGGCTTTGTTGTCCGGGTGCGAGAAGCCAACGTGCGGATCGTCCTTGGTCCGTTCGCCCTCCGTCCAACGCCCCG
>JBEKQQ010000042.1:0-40536 GCA_049519555.1 Acetobacteraceae bacterium | reverse complement strand
CCTGGGCCGAACATGATCCTGATGATGAGTTTCATCGGTTGGAAGGTGTGGGGTATTCCCGGCGCCATCGCCAGCGCGCTTGCCACCTTCGGGCCGCCCTGCGTCTTGTATTTCGCTGCCTGGCGGCTGTGGCACCGGTTTCGTGCTGCGCCGTGGCAACGCGTGGTTCGTGGCGGGTTGGTGCCGGTCACGGTGGGCCTGGTGATTGCCGGCGGCACGGTGATGGCTCATGCCGCTGATGCAGATTGGCGGGCGGCCGCCGTCACCGTTGGCGCGGTCGTGCTGATGTTGCGTAGATGGCTGAACCCATCTTGGATCCTTCTGGCCGGCGGTGTTTTGGGAGGGCTCGGTCTCCTCTGATGGGAAGACGGCGGGCGGCAATCGCGCGCCAGGCCAGTTGACAAGATTTGCGCGACATCAAATTCGGCGAAATGAAATAATCACACCAGACGTGGCTCCAAATTGCGGAACAGCCCTTGGCCGGCGGTTCACGCGGGCACTCATACCGTGGTTTAGCCACTTCACAGCAACAGGATGTGTAAGGACCGCAACAAACGGCCGATCGCGGCGCCATGCAGCGACCGAACGACCACAATGCTACCAGCCAATTCACCTGCATAACCGTTCGGCCGCAAGGCGAGGTAACGCGGCAGTAACCACGCCCTTGGCAAGAGTTTCCGGACGAGGTCTTCGAGCCGACCGCGGCAAATTCCACTTCAGGCGTTGACCGGCCTGGCAGGGAGGCTGACATGGGCTTTCATGGCAAACCGACGGGTTCTCGTGGCACCCGGTGACCCGCGCCTTGTCATTCCAGATGCCGACCAAATCTCCCCGCTTCCGCATCTCCCCTCAACCACCACTTGTCTCTCCCCGCCCCTGCCCCTAACTGAGCGGACATGAACACTGATCCACATTCCCAGGACGCCACCGCCCGCTCCGAACCAGCGTCGGACGCCGCGAACGCCAACGCCCACCTGTCTCCGGAGCAGCTGATGCAGGCCGCCACCGCACGCATCGCCGAACTGGAAACCGAGCTGGCGGAAATGAAGGACCGCTGGATCCGGGCCGAGGCCGAGACCTCCAACGTGCGCGCCCGCGGCCGCCGTGAGGCCGACGACGCCCGTCAATACGCCGTGCAGAAATTCGCCACCGACATCGTCGAAGCCGCCGAGAACCTGAAGCGCGCCATCGACGCCCTCCCCGCAGCCGCCAAAGGCGAGCCGGAGATACTGATAAAAGTCCGCGAAGGCCTCGCCGGTATCGAACGTAATTTCACCGGCGTTCTGGAGCGCAATGGTATCCAGAAGCACGACCCGGTCGGCCAGCCGTTTGACCCCAACATGCATCAGGCGATGGCCGAGCAAGACAGCGAAATGCATCCGCCCGGCACCGTCATGCAGGCCTGGACCGCGGGTTGGACCCTGCACGGCAGGCTGCTGAAACCGGCGATGGTCGTTGTGGCGAAGGCCCCGACTGCGGAATTGCCCGGCTCCGGCCGTCGGCTCGATACCACCGCGTGACTTCGCCCGGGCATGGACAATCCGTCACAAAATCTCGCCCTCCGCTCTTGCCCGAGGCGGCTGGGCCTCATACATCCTTACCATATCACCCCAATGGGGACGCTCGCGGTGCTTCGGGCCGCCGGCCGTCCGCTGAATGGAGCTTTCGTCAATGAGTAAAGTTATCGGAATCGACCTCGGCACGACCAACTCCTGCGTCGCCATCATGGAAGGCAAGGAAGTCAAGGTCATCGAGAACAGTGAGGGCGCCCGCACGACGCCCAGCATGGTCGCGTTCTCGGACAGTGGCGAACGGCTGGTCGGCCAGTCGGCGAAACGCCAGGCAGTCACCAACCCATCCAACACGCTTTACGCCATCAAGCGGTTGATCGGCCGCCGCTACGACGACCCGACTGTCGCCAAGGACAAGGCGATGGTGCCGTATGCCATCGTTCGTGCCGACAACGGCGACGCCGTCGTTGAGGTGCGCGGCGAGAAATACGCGCCCAGTCAGATCAGCGCGTTTGTACTGGGCAAGATGAAGGAAACGGCGGAGGCCTATCTGGGCGAGCCGGTCAGCCAGGCCGTCATCACCGTTCCGGCTTACTTCAACGACAGTCAGCGCCAGGCCACCAAAGACGCCGGCCGCATTGCCGGCCTCGAAGTTCTTCGGATCATCAACGAGCCAACCGCCGCCGCTTTGGCGTACGGCATGGATAAGAAGACCTCCGGCCTGATCGCGGTCTATGACCTCGGCGGCGGCACTTTCGACATCTCCGTGCTGGAAATCGGCGACGGCGTGTTCGAGGTGAAGTCGACCAACGGCGATACCTTCCTCGGCGGTGAGGATTTCGACCTGCGCGTCATCGACTACCTGGCGGACGAGTTCCGCAAGGATCAGGGCATCGATCTGCGGAAGGACAAACTGGCGCTGCAACGGCTGAAGGAAGCCGCGGAGAAGGCCAAGATCGAGCTGTCTTCGTCGAAGGAAACCGAGATCAACCTGCCGTTCATCACGGCCGACGCCTCCGGGCCGAAGCATCTGGTGATGAAGCTGTCGCGGGCCAAGCTGGAGGCGCTGGTCGATGACCTGATCGCCAAGACGCTCGACCCGTGCAAGGCCGCGTTGAAGGACGCCGGCGTGACGGCAGGCGAGATCCAGGAAGTCATCCTGGTCGGCGGCATGACCCGCATGCCAAAAGTCATCGACACGGTGAAGCAGTTCTTCGGCAAGGAGCCGGCCCGCAACGTCAACCCCGATGAGGTCGTGGCGATCGGTGCGGCAGTCCAAGGCGGCGTGCTGAAGGGCGACGTCAAGGACGTGCTGCTGCTCGACGTGACGCCGCTGTCCTTAGGCATCGAGACCCTGGGCGGCGTGTTTACCCGGCTGATCGAGCGCAACACGACGATCCCGACCAAGAAGAGCCAGGTGTTCTCGACCGCCGACGACAACCAGGGGGCGGTGACCATCAAAGTGTTCCAGGGCGAGCGCGAGATGGCGGCCGACAACAAACTGTTGGGCAACTTCGACCTGACCGGCATCCCGCCCGCCCCACGCGGCGTGCCACAAATCGAGGTGACGTTCGACATCGACGCCAACGGCATCGTCTCGGTGCAGGCCAAGGACAAGGCCACCGGCAAGGAGCAGCAGATCCGCATCCAGGCCTCCGGTGGGCTGAACGAGGCCGACATCCAACGCATGGTCAAAGAAGCCGAGGCCAACGCCGAAGCCGACAAGAAGCGGCGTGAGACGGTCGAGGCGCGCAACCATGCCGAGGGTCTGGTGCATTCGACCGAAAAGAACCTGGCCGACTACAAGGACAAGATCGGCGCTCAGGAGAAGGGTGAAGCCGAGTCGGCAATCGCAGCGGTGAAGTCGGCGATGGAAGGGACTGATGTCGAGGCACTCAAGAGTGCCACGGACCGGCTCAGCCAGGCGGCGATGAAGATCGGCGAGGCGATGTACAAGGCCGAGCAAGCTTCGGCGCAGACGCCGCCTCCGGGTGGGCCAGGGGGTGGCGACAGCGGGCCGAGTGCCGGCGGGCCGGCAGACGATAAAGTGGTCGACGCCGAATTCGAGGAAGTCGACGACAAGAAGAAGAAATCGGCCTAACGGTTTCGGACCGATGATGTTAGCCTGCGCGCCCGCTCTTCATCCGAAGGCGGGCGTGTTGTTTAGTGACGAGAGGATTGCAGGGTTGCAGGCTGGCTACCAACGCCTGGGGACACGAAGCTAAAATGGCAAAGCAAGACTATTACGCCACCCTGGGCGTGGCACGGGACGCGAGTGCCGACGACCTGAAGCGCGCCTATCGCAAGCTGGCGATGGAGTGCCATCCTGACCGCAACGCCGGCAACGCCGAGGCCGAGGCTCGCTTCAAGGAATTGAACGAGGCCTACGATGTGCTGAAGGACGATCAGAAGCGCGGCGCCTATGATCGCTACGGCCATGCGGCATTTGAACAGGGCAATGGCGGCGGCGGGTTCTCGCAAGGCTTCGATTTTGCCAGTGGCGATCTGGGCGGCATCTTCGACCAGGTGTTCGGCGATATCATGGGCGGACGCCGCGGCGGCGGGCGCACCAGAACCGGCTCCGACATTCGCCAGGCGGTGGAGATCGACCTCGCTCAGGCGTTCACCGGTGCCAAGGTCACGTTGCGGGTACCGACACGGGTGGCTTGCGAGGCGTGCAGCGGCACTGGCTCGGAGGACAAAGCGAGGCCGGCGGAAACCTGCGGCACCTGTCAGGGTGCTGGCAAAGTCCGACGGCAGCAGGGTTTCTTTCTGATCGAGACCACCTGCCCGACCTGCAGTGGCGCCGGCAAGACGATCCGCAATCCCTGCCGCACCTGTCGCGGCGCCGGCACGGTGCAGCGCGAGCGGTCGCTGCAGGTGGCAATCCCGGCGGGGGTCGAGGACGGTACCCGCATCCGACTTTCCGGCGAGGGCGAGGCCGGCGGCCAGGGCGCCCAGAACGGCGATCTCTACGTGCACGTCGCGGTCAGGCCACATCAGTTCTTCCAGCGCGAGCAGGCCAATATCCTGATGCGTGTGCCGTTGCGGATGACTCAGGCGGCGCTTGGCGGGGATATCGAGGTGCCGGTCATCGACGGCACCAAAGCGAAGGTGAAGATCCCGCCCGGCACCCAGACGGGCGATAATTTCCGGTTGCGCGGCAAGGGATTCTCGGTGCTGCGCAGCAACCAGCGCGGCGATATGTTCATCCAGGTGGCGGTTGAGACGCCGCAACACCTCAGCGCCAGACAACGCGAGTTGCTGGAGGAGTTTGAGGCGGAAGCCGGCAAGAACACCAAGCACAGCCCCGACCACGAGGGGTTCTTCGCCAAAGTTCGGGATTTCTTTGAGGGCGGGCGGGCTTAGCCCGAACAGGGCGGGACGGAGCTCTGCGGCGCGTTGAGACGGTCTTCCAACGCAGTCCACTTGTCACGCA
This sequence comes from Acetobacteraceae bacterium, assembly GCA_049519555.1. Taxonomy (GTDB): domain Bacteria; phylum Pseudomonadota; class Alphaproteobacteria; order Acetobacterales; family Acetobacteraceae; genus Rhodopila. The sequence goes on along the minus strand of JBEKQQ010000042.1, from coordinate 35,586 downwards.
GTAGCTGGTCCAGCGTGAACGGGCACGCCGCGGGCCACTGCCGGGGAGAACCGGGAACCTGGCCCCCGGCCTCAAGTTGCTCGATCGCATCGTCATATAGCTTCGCCAGGTCAATTCGTTGCCGCATCGAGGGAGCAAATCGCCGGACCGCGTTTTTCTGGAACGCGACAATTTCTCCTCGCCAATGGCCCACCGCCTGACTGTCCGGCGAGATCCAGATCTTCAGCAAATGCACAAGCATCAGATTGAGGTAGCTTTGCACGGAATGGAGTTCGGACAGTCCCACGTCCTCGATCTCCTCAACGACGTGCTCCCAATCGATGCCATTCACGCCTTCGCCCCGACCGAGGCGGCGCAACAGGTCGGCCTGGCTTTCCGCCCAGATCAGAATGTCACGGTCATAGAGATCGTCCGGCATGGCTGCACATTACGCGGCCCTTGGACAAACTTCCAGCAAAGCTGCTCCGGCCGCGAGAAATTTCGCCCGGTGGCGGCTCCAGCTGGACGTGGGTCAACTACGCGCAGTTGACGGCCGAGGGCCGGATAACTGGGACTGGAAAACCCACCGCCCGATGCCCACCGAACTGGAATGCCTCCTGAAGCTGTCGTAAATTCCCGCACATGCCCGACGATCTCTACGACCACGACATCCTGACCTGGTCCCACAACCAGACCGCCCTGTTGCGCCGCCTCGCCCGCGGGGAAAGGGTGAAGGGTGTCGACTGGGTGCACGTCGTTGAAGAGATCGAGGACGTGGGACTGTCCGAACTCAACGCGGTGGCAGCTACCTGCGGCAGATGCTGGTGCATCTGCTCAAGACCAGGGATGGCCGGACAACCAGGCGACCGATCATTGGCGCGGTGAGATTGGATCGTTTCAGGCCGATGCAGCACTGCGCTTCGCGCCATCGATGCGGTGGAGAATCAATCTGACGTCGCTTTATGACAAGGCCCGCGCGCAGCTAAAAGCATCAAATACGATGGCGTATCACCGGCCGCGTGGCCGGACATGTGTCCGTGGACGAACTACTGAACGAGGAGCGTACCGTCCTGGAGGACCGGATGAAAACGAGTGCATCGGTCCCTCGAACTTTGGCCCCATGACGTTCTGGCGCGCCTCACCTCTTGTGTCGGGCCTGCCAATGCTCATTTCATAGGTCATGAAAAGACGTGACCGAAGCTCGCCATTCGCTCTTCCTCTCATGATGGCCCGGCTGACGGCCGCGTCGTGGGAGACGATCTTCCATCGCAGCCTGATGATGGCCCAGGGCACCTGCTCGGCGGTGGAGTACCAACGTATGGCAATGGAAAAGGCCGAAGCGGCGCAACGGGCGACGATGGCGCTGATGACCGGAGGAAGTCCGGCAGCCGTGATGGCACCCTATGTCACCCGCGCGCGGGCCAACGCGAAGCGATTACGTCGGAAAGGGTGATGCCGCCGGCGAAACGATTGATTGGTGGCATAGCCGTGCCATGATGGTCGCAAGATCGACACGTCAACCTTTATACCCAACCCGTTTTATCCCCTGCGCCGCTCCCCGCTGGCGAATGCCACGCACACCACGGCCGCAACGGTCAGCAATGCGATCATGGCCCATGCCTCATTGATCGCCTGGGTCAGCGCGGCGCGCTCGATCATCGGCCGGAGCATCGCTTGCACCGCCTCGCTCGGCGGCCCGGTGGGGCGCGCGGCGAACGCTTTCAGCGAGAGGCCGATGAATTTGGCTGCCTCGACGTCGCCGGCGCGCAGCCGGTCGGCGATCTCCTGCCCATGCATCGCCGAGCGGCCGTAAATCACCGAGTCGATCAACGCCAGACCGATCGCTCCGCCGAGATTGCGCATCAGGTTGAACAATCCGCTCGCATCCGCCACGCGATGCGGCTCCAGATGGCCCAGAGCGAGCCGCGTCGGCGGCAGCAGGCAGAACATGATCGCCGCGCCGCGAATGACCTGTGGCCAGAACATCTCGTCGTAGTCCGTGCGCGGAGTTTGCAGCGCGCTCAATCCCAACCCGCAGGCGAACAGCGCGAACCCCGCAGCGGTCAGCCAGCGTGCGTCCAGACGCTGCTCCAGCACTACCGCGACCGGCGCGGTCACCAGCTGGGCCACGCCGGTCACCAGCATGATCATCCCGATCTCCAGCGCATCGTGGTAGCGCACAAACGCCAGATAAACCGGCATCAGGTAGACCGAGCCGAACAACCCGATCCCCAGCGCGAAACTCAGGATGCAGCCGATCGTGAAGTCGCGATCCGCGAAACTGCGCAGGTCGACGAGCATCGGACTGGCTCGCAGCGTGCGTCCGACGAACCCGCCGCCGCTCGCAGCACACAGGCCGAGAAGTCCCAGCACCAGACCGGAGGTCCAGCCTCGTTGAGGCGCCTCCTTGAGGCCGATCTCCAGCGCCGCCAGGGCGATCGCCAGCATGAGCAGCGACAGGACGTCGAGCGAGCGCACCTCGCGCGGACGCATGGCGGCTCGCGGCAGCAAGGCGGCGGCGAGGCTGGCCGAAACGATGCCGGGAATGATGTTGATCAGGAACAGCCAGTGCCAGGTGTAGGTATCGGTGATCCATCCGCCAACGACCGGACCGATGGTTGGCGCCAGCACCGCCAGCACACCCGCCAGCATGGTGGCGATGCCCTGGCGGCGTGCCGGAAACAGCAGAAACACCGCCGAGAAAACCGCCGGGATCAGCGTCCCGCCGGAAAATCCCTGCAACACCCGCCAGGCCACCAGCGAGCCGAACTGCCCGCTCATCGCGCAGCCGAACGACGCCGCGGTGAAGGTCGCGAGCGCGAACACGAACAGCCAGCGCATGCTCAAGGCGCGCGTCAGGACGCCGGTCAGTGGGATCGCGATCACCTCGGCCATGAGGTAGGCGGTTTGCACCCAGCTCATCAGGTCGGGCGGGATGCCGAGCGCACCCTGGATCGCCGGCAGCGAGGTGGCCACCACCTGCACGTCGAGGATCGCCATGAACATGCCGACGCACATCGCGGCGAAACCGATCCAGGTGGCACCCGTCATGCGGGACCCAAATCGCGCGTCAAAGCCGTTCGAACGCCGCCGTCTCCGCACGGACGCGGATCCCCAGCACGGCGATGTTGGCGATCGAGAAAACCAACGCGTACCACGGCAGGCCCAGACAGAGCGGCAGGACGGCGATCTCGCCGATGACCACGAGGTAGTTCGGATGGTTCACGAACCGGTACGGCCCGTGTTTCACCAGCGGCGCGCCGGGCAGCACGATGATGCGTGTGGTCCAGCGCCCGCCCAGTGTCGCGATGACCCAGACGCGCGGGATCTGCAGCGCCAGGAACACCGCCAACCAACCGAGGCGCAACGGGCTCCCCCAGCCAAGCGCCCACAATCCGGCGAGCCAAAACGTGTGCAACAGGACGATGAGGGGATAATGCCCAGAGGCGACCTCCTGGGCGCCCTGGGCGAGCAGCGCTGCGGTATTGCGGCGGGCCAGCCAGAGTTCGCACAACCGCTCCAGAGTCACCGCTGCCAGCAGAACAATCGCTGGTGTCACGCGGCTCTCTTAAGCGAGACGCAGCTCGCGCGCGGTGAAGCCTGGCCCCATGGCGGTCAGCAACGTTCGCGGCGGCAGGCCCGCCTGGATCAGGCGCTCCAGCACGAACAACACGGTCGGGGCGGACATGTTGCCATATTCGGCCAGGACGGCGCGAGCAACGTCCAGGCTGCCCTGGACGAGGCCGAGCGCGCGCTCCAAAGCGACGACGACCTTGGTGCCGCCGGGATGACAGGCGAACCGGTCGATGTCGGCCAACCCCAGCCCGGCGCGGCCGAGGATACCGGCGACGGCGGGCGCCATGCGCTCCTCGGCGAACGGCGGAATGGCGCGGTCGAAAATCACCCCGAAGCCTTGCGGGTCGACCGCCCAACCCATGATGTCGAGCGTGTCGGGCCACATGTGTTCGCCGCCCATTTCCACGTCGGCGATGCCCGTATCGCTGGAGCGCAACACGCATGCCCCGGCGCCATCGCCGAACAGCGCGGTGGCGACGATGTTGGCCTTGGTCAGTTCGTCGAGCCGGAACGCCAGCGTGCACAACTCGACCGCCACCATCAGCACCACGCTTCCCGGACGGGATCGCGCCAGCCGCGACGCGATCGAGAGCCCTGAGACGCCCCCCGCGCAGCCGAGACCGAATACCGGCACCCGGTCGATATCGGCGCGGAACCCCATCCGTCCCGCGGCCCGCGCTTCCAGACTGGGCGTGGCGATGCCGGTCGAGGAAACGGTGACCACGGTATCGACCGCGTCGGCGCCAATGCCGGCGGCATGCAGTGCCCGGCTCGCCGCGTCGACGAACAATTCAACCGCTCCGTCGAGGTAGGCCGCGCTCCGTTCGGGCCAACCGAGCTTTTCGAAATACCAGTCGAGCGGCCGCACGGCGTAGCGGCGGCGGATCCCCGAACTTTCGAACACGCGCGCGAGGCGTTCGAAATCGGCGAAGCGAGCGGCAAAGCCCCGGTGCGCAGCGGCGGCGGCGTCCCGCTGTTCGATGCAGTGAGGCGGGACTGCGGTCGCGACGGACAGCAGTTTGACGGGCTGAATCATGGATACTCCTGAACGCCGGACGCTTCAGGGTGGAGGCCTGGCACGACCGGCGCCGCGCATGGGTGCCATGGTGTAAGACGGTTGGGAAATTTAGCTTATTCCATAAGCGCGATGACGGCACCTTCGGTTCCGCCTCGACGAAAAACGTACCGCTCGCGCCGCGGTTCCAGCGCCGATGCAGAAAGACCGCCTATTGGGAGGACTGTGTCTGCGCGCAAGCCCCGGAATCTACTATCCGCGTCCTGTCACACCGGCAGCCGCACCCGCGCGCGCAAGCCGCCCAACGGGGAATCCTCGAGCGAAATGTCGCCGCCATGCGCCCGGACAATATCGCGCGCGATCGTCAACCCCAATCCCGTCCCGCCGGTGGATCCGCTTTGAAACGGCCGGAACACGTCCTCACGCTGTTCCGCTGCGATGCCTGGCCCGTTGTCGTCCACATTCACCAATACCGAACGCCCGCGCGGCACCGCCGAGAGCATGACCCGGCTCGCGTGCCGCCGCGCATTGTCCACCAGATTGGTGATCGCCCGCTTCACCGCATCGGCGCGCAGCGAAACGGTCATCGTCTCCGGCACATCGATCTCGATATTCGCACCACCCCGGCGTGCCGCGACGGCAACATCGGCCAGCATGGCGGAAAGATCGGTGGGCTTCGCCTGTTCGGCCCCCTCACCGCGCGCGAATGCGAGGTAGCCGCCGATCATGCGCTCCATCTCTTCGACGTCCTCGGTCATTTCGGAGACGTCACCCTGCCAGGCCTCATCTTTCGGCAACATCGCCAGCGCGAGGCGCAGCCGGGTCAGCGGTGTCCGCAAGTCATGCGAAACCCCGGCCAGCATTTCGGTGCGCTGCGCCAGGAATCGCCTGATGCGATCCTGCATCCGGTTGAATGCCGCTGCCGCCTGGCGCACTTCCGTGGCACCCTCGGGCCGGATCGGCGGAATGTCGCGGCCGACCCCGAATGCCTCCGCGGCAACCGCGAGGCGGCGGATGCCGCGCACCTGGTTCCGCATGAAAAGCGCCGCGACGCAGAACAACAGCAGCGCGCTGCCGCCGACCCAGGGCACGAACAAGTAAATCGTCGTCGAATACAATCGTTTCCTCGGCGCCACGACATGCACTACGCCGTCGGCGACCTGGATGCTGAGCAGCACCGAGTGCGGATCCGAGGTCCAATCCATCCGGAATGGCGAGTCGAACGCCTGGCGCAATGCTGCCTCCAGGTCGTCATCCATCGGGCCCAGAATGTTGGTGCTGCGCATGTTGGTGAGTTTCTCACCGGGTTCGAGGCTGATGTCCAAGCCCAACCGTTGCCGCGCGCGGGCCAGAATCCACTCATGGTTCGCCTTGCCCGGAAAGCGGTCCAACAGCTGTGTGGTCAGCGCGATTTCTCCGGCGATGGCGGCGGTCAGCCGGCGCGACTCGATGTCCACGTGGCTGCCGTAAAACATTTGGAACGTTACCACCTGCAACGCCACCAACGGGGCCAGGATCATCAGCAGGCTGCGGCCAAGTAACGACCGCGGCATCAGCCACTTGATCCAGCCCACTCCGGGCACCCGAGCGCGCACTCAAACGCCCGGCTTCAGCACATAACCACGGCCCCGCACCGTGTGCAGGAAGCGCGGCTCGCGCGGGTCGGCCTCGATCTTGCGGCGTAACCGTGTGACCTGAACGTCGACCGCACGTTCTCCCGCATCGTCGGTGCCAAGCGCAGCGGCGATTTCCTCACGGGAGAGAATGTCGCCGGGCCGACTGGCCAGCGCGGTCAGCAGTGCCGCCTCGCCCCCGGTCAGACGGATCGGACCGTTGGGGCCGAGCAGTTCGCCGCGATCGATGTCGAAAGTCGCGGCCCCGATGCGGACCGGCACAGACGTCGCCGGTGCAGCCTGCGCCGGCGCCGGCGCCCGCCGCAGCAATGCCCTGATCCGCAGCACGAGTTCCCTGGGTTCGAACGGCTTGGGCAGGTAGTCGTCGGCGCCGGCCTCGAAGCCGGCAATCCGGTCCTCGGGCGCACCGCGCGCGGTCAACATCAGGACTGGCAGGTCATGGCCTTGTTCCTCACGCAGCGAGCGGGTCAGGTCGAGGCCGCTCTCGCCCGGCATCATGACGTCGAGTACCAGCAAATCAGGACTGATGCCTCGCATGCGGGCGCGTGCATCGGCTGCGTCGAGGGCCGCAGTCACCCGGAACCCCTCGCCGGTCAAATAGCGGGCGAGACGATCGCGCAGGCGGGCGTCGTCCTCGACCACCAGGATGTGGGAGTCGTCGGTCATGGCCCGTTATACAACAGGTGATGGCCCAAACGAACAGTTGGATGGCCAGCCGGTGATCACCCGGGCAGATGAGGGCCGCCTGGTGGTAGACGATCTCGACCCGGCGGTTCTGCGGCTCGCGCACGCCTGGTCCGGTCGGGACCAGCAAATGGGTATCGCCATAGGCGTGCATATCGATGACAGTCTGCGGCACGCCGTCGCGGACCAGTTCAGCAGCGACGACGCGGGCACGGCGTTCCGACAGGCGCTGGTTGTGGGCCGGCGCGCCACTGGTATCGGTGTTCCCGGCCACATCGATTCGGGTGTACTTCGCGCTGGTGGAATAGCCTGCGGCGTCTCGCACGAACCCGGCACTGCGCGCGGTCAGGTCGGCCTTATCCCAGTCGAAGAATACCATAAAGGTCTTGGCACCGATTTCCGCAACCGGCATCGGCGTGGCCTCGACGGGTGCCGGGGCGGCGCCAAACTGATAACGCAGGCCGATCAGGATACTGTGGTTGAAGTCGTTCGTGCGAACCGAGGTGAAGCCCGCGCTGCTGTAGGATCGGTTGCCGGCGAGACCCATGAACCGTTACTCGGCAGTCATGGCGAGACCAGACACGCCGGAAACCGGGATGGCGGCGCCGAGGATCGCCTGATAGGCGAAGGCGCCGGCGGTACCGCTCGCCGGTTTGATTGATCCACTTTGCAGCTGATCGTTGGCTCATTGGTAGCCAACGCCCGCGCCGATGTACGGCACGAACATCGGGGCCAAGCCGTTGAAGTCATACAGACCGTTGACCATTGGGCCAAATTTCTGCTCCGAGCCGCCGAGCGTTCCGCTGCCGCGTGGCCCACTGATGCCGTTCAGACTGTTGTAGCGGTAAGCGAACTCGAACTCGGCGCGCAGCCCATTGCCGTAGCCCCAGCCAACGCTCGCCAGGGCGGTGGCACCGACATTCAATTCGAGGTCTCTGCCGGGCGTGGCAGCACCATTGACGGACTTCACCGTTTCGTTCTGCATGATGTTCACGCCGGCTCCGGTGCCGATGTAAAGCCCGGTGACCGGCTGCGCCGCAGCGACAAGCGGCAGGCCCGCCATCGTGGCCGCCAACAGAATGTCCCGGATTCGCATGTTGCCTTCCCCCCCGGGATGCGGGCCAGATTATTACTGCACCGCGACAGAGCATCGCAGGCCCGGACAGCTGGCAACGGTTTTGTGCGGGACGCACTCGGCCTGCAGTGGCGAGCCAACTACGGCCGGACCAACACCGTATCCATTTTGTCAAACGTTCTCCTGGTCTAACGAACCGGCGTCATCCGGTGACTTTCTTCCATGCGTCCATACCGCCTTCGATACGCCGCGCCGAGCTCAGGCCGGCATCTTGCGCCGCCTGCACTGCCATGGCAGACCGCTCGCCGAACGCACAATAGAACAGCAACTGCTTCCCTGTTGCCGTCACCAGTTCATGCAGCATCCCACCCTGAGCGATATTCTCCTGCAACGCCGGATACGGCGCGTGCAGCGCACCGGGGATCGTGCCGTGGCGCTCCCGCTCCGCCGGTTCGCGCAAATCGACCAGTACGATGTCGGAACCGCCAACCAGCGCCTTCGCGTCAGCAGCGCTGACCGCCCAACCACGGCGAGCAATCTCCGCCTGCACCAGCCCCTGGCGCATGTTCGCCGGCACCGCCACGTCCATCATTTTCGGATTGGACAGATTCAGGTTGTTCATCAATGTCGCATATTCGTCAGCCGAGCCAACCTGCAGCCGCGGATTGTAGCGCTTCTCTTCGCCGATCGTGCTGACCGTATCGCCTTTGTAATCATGCGCCGGAAACACCAAAGTATCATCAGGAAGTTTCAGCAACTTGTTGAACAAGCTGTCGTATTGCGCGCGCGGATCGCCGTTCTGGAAGTCGGTCCGTCCAGTACCGCGAATCAGCAACGTATCACCAGTGAACACCCGATCCGCCATACGGAAACTATAGGAATCGTCGGTGTGGCCGGGGGTGTACAGCACGTCCAAACTGATGCCCTCAATGGTCAGCTTGTCGCCCTCGGCGATGCGCATGGAGACAACGTCGACCTGGCTCTGCTCGCCCATGACGGTGATGCAATGGGTGCGATCACGTAACGCTCCAAGGCCGGTGATGTGGTCGGCATGCAGATGGGTATCGACCGCCTTGACCAGCCGCAAATCGAGCTCAAGGGCAAGCTGCAGATAGCGGTCCACTTTCTCCAGCACCGGATCGATGATCAGGGCCTCACCACCGGACCGACTGGCGAGCAGATAGCTGTAGGTGCCGGAAACCGGTTCGAACAACTGGCGGAAGATCATGGAGCCGTCTCCTTGGTGGCGTGGAACACAAAGGGCTGCCCGAATGCCTGTCGAGGCTTGCGACAACGATCTTCTGTTTCCCTGGCCCTACGTGGTCGAATTTGGCTGATTCGCCGCAAAATTACAAGGATTTTCGTCCCCGTGATGCAATCCCTGGCCGCGTACAAAGCCGGATCAGCCCGCCGTGGAAACAGCATCGGGTTCCCGATTGCCCTCTGCCAGGGACCGATTTGGTGCAATGGTTCGTCCGCTGGCTCGTTCGGCATGCGCCGGTCCGGGCAACGGTCTCCTGCTCACCACTCTTTAACACTGACTGGGCTACGGTCCCAGCCGCCGCCATAGCTGGAGACCGTCATGCTGATCCTCGAAACCGCCAAAGGAGATCTGGAATATCCCGATATTTCGGATGCGTTCTTCATCGAGGCCGCCGCCAAAGTACGACCTCACACCCGCACCTTCGGGGCCGGCGCCGAGGCTCCGTGGGCGTTGTACCAATCAATCGAATACGTCGTGCGCAACCGCATTCCCGGCGACATCGTGGAATGCGGTGTCTGGTCCGGTGGCTCGATGTTGCTCGCCGCCCTGGCCTTGCAGCATTTCGGCGATACCTCACGGCGGATCTGGCTGTATGACACGTTCGCCGGCAACCCCAGACCGGAACCGATCGATGCAAGGTGGGATGGTGTTCCCGCCCTGCCGACCTGGGAGCATTACCAACGCAACGGCGGCCGCTGGTGCTTTGGCGGGACGCAAGATCACGTCAGGCGCGTGGTGACATCGTCGGGTTACCCCGAGGATCGGTTCGTGTTCGTCGAAGGCCTGGTGGAGGATACGCTGCCAACGCAACGACCGGAAACGATCAGCCTGCTGCGCCTGGATACCGACCTGTATCGTTCGACCTGGCACGAACTGGTGCATCTGTATCCGCTTTTGTCAGTTGGCGGCATTTTGATGATCGACGATTACGGCGCGTTCCAGGGCGCCAGGCTGGCGACAGATCATTTCATCGAGGAAAATCAGTTGACGTTGTTTTTAGCCCGAATCGATACCTCCGTCCGGCTAGCCGTCAGGCAGGGATAGAGCGCGCTCCCATCTGATCGCAGTGGGTCAACCTGATCGGAAGGCGCGGACCGGATCCCGCCGCCATGGAAATGCCTGCCGCGAGCCATTACGGGCCGGAAGTATCGAAACGTGGATCGGCGATCTGGTGCTCCAGCGCAGCCAGTAACACTGCCGACGCCGCAGCGATCATGCGGTATATGGTAGTGTTGATATCAGCCATCATCGAGGCCATGACGGTTCCCGTAAACCAGTAGCACCCACAAGCGATGCAAATCAATTTCCCCCACCAGTACGGACGAATCGCCAGAAACACAAACAACCCCAGGAGAGCGGCAAACAACCCGCCTTCGACGATTTGCACGGCTGTTACAACTTCTGGAGGGAAGCGCGGTCCATGGAATCCGGGAGACGAATTGGTAAACTCGTCAAGGAACCGGACCGTTTTGCCCGACACTGTCAGGATCACGATTTCTGCGGTGCCAGCCGCTGCAAGCAGGTACGCAACGCGCAACAGCAAAATTCTCACCGCACTTGCTCCGAGCTGCCCGTAAGCGGCCAGCGTCGCTCGTTTCAGTGCCGAAAGTGTCGCATTCCGGTGAACACCATGGCCAGACCGGCCGCGTCCGCTGCGGCGATTACTTCTGCGTCGCGGATCGATCCGCCAGGCTGAATCACCGCCGTGGCACCCGCCGCAGCCACCGCTTCCAATCCGTCGGCGAACGGAAAGTACGCATCCGAGGCAACCACGCTACCCTCGGTCAACCGTTGCGGCAGGCCCGCCTTCCTGGCAGCGAATTCCGACTTCTGGGCTGCAATGCGCGCTGAGTCAACGCGGTTCGGCTGTCCCGAGCCAATGCCCACCGTGGCACCTTCCTTGGCATAGACGATGGCGTTCGACTTCACGTGTTTGCACACGGTGAATGCGAACAACAGATCGGCCAGCTCGGCATCGGTCGGCGCGCGTTTCGTTACGACCTTGAGGTCAGCGGCGCGCACTCGCCCGGCATCGCGCGTTTGTGCCAGGAAGCCGCCACTCAGACTGCGAAACATCCAACCCGGGGCCAGAGGATCCGGCATGCCTCCGGTCAGCAACAACCGCAGGTTACGCCGCCGCGCCACCACTGCGATCGCCGCCTCGGTGGCATCCGGTGCGACGATGACCTCAGTTAAAATCGCCGCGATCTTTTCTGCCGCCGCGGCGTCCAGTATCCGGTTCACCGCGACGATGCCACCGAAGGGAGAAATCGGGTCACAGCGAAACGCCAAATCCCAGGCCTCGGCCAGCGTAGCCGCACTGGCGAGCCCACACGGATTGGCATGTTTGATGATCGCAACGGTGGATTTGTCGAACTCGGCAACACATTCAAATGCAGCGTCGGTGTCGGCGATGTTGTTGTAGGACAACTCCTTGCCCTGCAGCTGCCGAGCGGTGGCCACGCCTGGTCTGGTGCCGTTGACGTAAAATGCCGCCTGCTGGTGTGGGTTCTCGCCATAACGCAAAGTCTGTCGCAAGTTCCCACCGACGGTCAGCCGGCGTGGGAACCCCGCGGACGCGCCGGGGGGCAGGCCCTCGGATACAACGGGGAACGCCGCCCCCCGGCGTTGTTCCGCGAACCACGTCGCAATGGCCTCGTCATAGGCGGCTATCCGCGCATAAGCATCGCCGGCCAGAACGCGGCGTAACGCCAAACTGGTGCCGTCATGTGCGGCGAGCTCGGCCAGTACGATATCGTATTGGTCAGGCTCCGTCAGAACGGTAACGAACTCGTGGTTCTTCGCCGCCGCCCGGATCAGCGCCGGTCCACCGATGTCAATGTTTTCGACGCATTCCGCATCGGGCGCACCTTTGGCGACGGTGGCCTCAAACGGATACAGGTTGACCGCGACCAGATCGATCGGCGCAATGTCATGCGCCGCCATTTGCGCCAGATGCTCCGCATTGTCGCGGCGGCCGAGAATGCCGCCGTGAATCTGCGGCACCAACGTCTTCACCCGGCCGTCGAGAATTTCCGGAAAGCCAGTGTGCTCGGCCACTTCCTTTACTGGAACGTTGGCCTCCCGCAACGCCTGAGCCGAACCGCCGGTCGACAGGATTTCCACGCCCCTCCGCGCCAATGCCTGCGCGAACGCCACGAGGCCGGTTTTGTCGGAGACTGAAATCAGCGCGCGTTTGATCGGGACGATGTCGGGCATGGCCATACTCGGGTTCGGTTACCGGACCGGGGATACACTGATCCGCGGCCGATGCAAAAGCCAATGGTCGAACCCGGAAAACGCCAGAACCGCCGGCGGCCAACCGCGCCTGACATCAGCCATGTGTGACGCAAAGGCCGGTTTGAGATTTTAACAGATCGGCGGGGTGTCGAGTGACCGCATCACCAGACGCTCGAACTGCGCGGCACTGCGCCGATACGCCTCACTGGCAGCGGGATCCGGCGCCGCTTCCGCCTTCGCCTGCCAGCCCCTCGCGGCTGCCATGACCTTGTTCAGATCATATGAGGTGATCATTGGTTCCGCAGCCTGAAGCTGCATCTCCGTCACCATACGGATCGGCGTGGTCGCGATGGACCCGGACAACAACTTACGAGGCTCGTCAGCACCACGATGAAGCGCCATGGTTTGCCCCCGTCACTGAACAGTGTCTGCGGATCGCTTGTCCGCCCAGACGCAAGTGATACAGATTTGTAAACGACGCGCTGTGAACGAGGTCACATCGGAGAACGCGAACTGGTATTTTCGGTTCCCTGCCCGGCAGACCGCCGTTCGGATGTCATTGTCTGATCCGGAACCCCCAGCAATTCCAGCGTCCGCGCCAATACCTTCGCCTCGTCGTACAGCTCCAGCGCCCGCACCCGGCCGGCCTCGCCCATAGCGGCACGCGTTGCGGGATCACCGGTCAGACGACGCAGTGCGGCAGTCAGCGGAGCTACCGAAGCGGGTGGCACCAGCAGGCCGGTAACCTCCGGCACCACCTGCTCACGCGGGCCACGGATGTCGGTGGCAACGACCGGCAGTCCGGTCAACATTGCCTCGATCACCGACATCGGCAGCCCCTCGAAATGACTTGGCAGGACGAAGATATCGGCCGCTGCCATTAGCGCGGCTACGTCGGAACGATAGCCCAACAACCGCAATCGAGAGTCCAGTCCGGCGCTGCGTAGCAAGGCCACCATGTCGTCGCCACGGTCGGAGCAGAGGCGCTCGCCGACGACCCAGAGTTCCGCGTCCGGAACATCGCGCATGGAAGCTGCCAGTTCGGGGAAACCCTTGTGACGCACCAGCCGGGATACGGCGATGATCACAATCCGGTCCTCCTGGACACCGAGTTCGTTGCGAATCTGTGTGCGGCCAGCCGGATCAGGGTGGAACACGGTGGGATCGCGGCCGTTGCGCACCGCGACCGCGTTGCGGCTAAAGCCCAGTCGGCGAGCATCGCGCGCTTCCTCTTCCGACACAGTCAGGAAGACGGTGGTGACACGGGCGGCAATCCACTCCATCAGGAATCCGATTGCCCGACGAGCCGGGTTGCCCGGGTTGTTGAACCAAAATCCATGACAGGTGCAGGCGATCCGCGGCACCCCTGCCCACCACGCAGCCATACGCGCCAGAAAGCCGCTGATCGGCATGTGGGCGTGCACCAGGTCCGGCTTTTCCTCACGGAACAAGCGGACGAGGAACCGGAAGGCGCGCCAATGCGCCAGCGGCGAGGCACGCCGCTCGAATGGAACGGCGACAATGCGAAACCCTTCGGCGCGGGGGACATCAAGGAACGCGCCCTCGGCGCAGGCTCCGATCACCTCGTGGCCGCGCGCGCGGAGTTCCCGCATCAACGGCAGCAGGAAGTGCCGCAACGAAAAATCGACGTTGGTGATTTCGAAAATCTTCATGCTGGCGGCTAATCCCGGGTGCGATGCGCGCCGGTCATCCGCCGCTCCGGCAGGGTATCCAGGCCACGCCGGAGCCGATATCCTGCCCAGACGGGTTCGGCAAGGCGGACAAATCCGCCGATCGGGGAGGCGTGCATGTTGGCATCGTACTGGCGACGAATTTTACTGGCTGCGGCGCTTCTTGTGTTCGCGGTCAGCCCAGTAGCCATCATGCCGGTACTGGCGCAAACCAGCTTCCTCAATGTCGGCAAGCAGGTACCGATTACGATCCTGATCAATTCCTCCCCATGGTTGGGCGGGTTTCAATCCGTCGCCGGGCTTTATGAGCAGCAGACCGGCAACAAAGTGAACCTCGATGTGACGCCGTATCCCGGGATGCTGGAAAAGGCGCGTAATGCCGTGCGCGGCACCGAGAGTCCAGATGACGTGTTGAACCTCGATTCCGGCTGGACCATTGAGTTCTACGAAGGCGGGTTCCTGGTGTCGCTGGATCAGGTCGAACCGGGCTATGCGTTGCCAAAAGAGGTGCTGACCTGCGGCGATTCGTATTTCTGGAACGCGGCAAAGCGCTTCCGGATGGAAGCAGGCGGCGTGCTGATGGCCATCCCGCCCAATTGCAACACCCACGTCCTGGTCTGGCGCAAGGATTTGTTCGACCAGGCCGGACTACCGGCACCAAAGACCTATGACGACGTGCTCGCCGCCTGCGCGAAACTGCAGTCGCCGCCGAAGCTGTACGGGTTCGTGACACGCGGTGAACGGGGCAACGGCATCAACTTCGATTTCATGCCGTTCCTGCTTGGCTATGGCGCGCATATCGTCGCCGATCCGGCGAATGGCGACTTCACGGTCACCGTCAACAGTCCGGCGGCCAAAGAGGCTTTGGACAAGTTCATCGAGATCATGAAGCGTTGCGCGCCGCCAAATGCCGGTTCGATCGGTCAGGCCGATGAGATCCAACTGATGGCGGTCGGCAAAGTCGCCATGTCCGAGGTCGTCATCGCCGCCTGGGCAGGGCTGCAGGATCCCAACAAATCGATGGTCGCCGGCAAGGTCGCCGCTGCGGTGAACCCCGGGCCGGTTGGTCGTCCACCGGGGGTCGTTGTCGGCAACTGGCATTTCGCCATTCCGAAGAATATCCCCGAAACGCATCAAAAGGCCGACATGGCGTTCTTCAAATGGTTCCTGACGAAAGAGTCGCAAACCGCCTATGCCGAGGCCGGCGGCATCCCGGTACGCTCCGACGTGCTGACCGAACTCGCGGTGCAGCCGAAATTCGCCTGGATGAGCGCGTATAACGACAGTTTGAAACTCGGCCAGCAGGTCCTGGGGTTTGCCGAAGGGCCGGCGGTCGAGCAAATCCTCGGACTGCGGCTCAATCAGGCGCTGATTGGTGAAATGACCGCAGCGCATGCGCTGAACACCGCGGCGAGCGAGATCAAGGATGTGTTTGCGCGGTCGGGCCGCAAGACCGGGCTGCTGCCGCCTTTGCCGGAGTGACCCAGGTGGCGCCGCAACAGCGGACCGTGGCCGCGACACCGGTCTGGTTGGCCGTCGCGCCGTTGACACGCGTTCGCCGGCGCCTCAGTCACGACGACTGGTTCCGCTATGCGACGCTGGCGCCGGCGATTGTTCTGCTGCTGCTGTTGACGGTTTACCCGGTCATCAATCTGCTGATGATGAGTGTCTCCAGCATCGAATTCAGCCAGGGCGAGCAGCACTGGACATTCGTCGGCCTCGCCAATCTGCAGCGTTTGTTTACTGACTGGCTGTTCGCCACGACGTTGCGGAATACCCTGATTTTCGTTGCGGTGGCGGTGGCGGTGGAGCTGGCGCTCGGGTTCGCACTGGCGGTGATCGTCAGTGGCGTACCGCGCGCCAAAGGGCTGATCCGGACCCTGATGATTTTGCCGATCCTGGTGCCGCCGGTAGCGATCGGCAGCATGTGGAAGCTGATGTACAATTTCGATTTCGGCATCTTCAACCAGGCGCTGGAGGCGTTCGGCCTCCAGCCGGTCGGCTGGTTATCGGATCCGCGGTTCGCTCTGGGCTCGGTGATCGCGGTCGATATCTGGCACTGGACGCCCTTCATGTTCCTCATTCTGTTTGCCGGAGTGGAGGGTTTGCCGCGCGACGTAATGGAAGCGGCGCGCGTCGATGGCGCCTCGATCTGGCAGACCGTAACCAAAGTGATTGTTCCCATTATGCGGCCGGCATTGGGTATCGCGTTTCTGTTCCGCTCGATCTTCGCGTTCAAAGTGTTCGACGAAATTTTTCTGCTGACCTCGGGCGGGCCCGGCACGGCGACCGATGTGGTCAGTCTGCATTTGTTCAAGGTGTTCTTCGAGCAGAACAATCTTGGTTACGGCGCGCTGCTGTCCATTGTGATCATCCTGGCGATCGTGGCGTTTCTGGTCACGGCACGCCAGTTCAGCGGCCTGGTGCGCTGAGATGCTGCCGTTCAAGGGACGCCACCTTTTTTTTGGGTACTTCCTGCTGAGCCTGGCGGCGCTGGTGGTGGCCTTGCCGTTCCTGTGGATCTTGTTGACCTCGTTCAAGCACGAGATCGCGATCTACAGCGGTGCGTTATGGTTCGCTCCAACCATGCAGAACTATGTCGACGTGATGCTCGGGCCGCGGTCGAACTTTCCGCGCAATGTGCACAACAGTCTGATCGTTGCCAGCGTCAGCACCTGTGTCGTGCTCGTCGTAGGCACCTTGGCTGCCTATTCGTTGGCGCGGATGCGATGGGCCGCCTGGATCAGCCGAGGGTTTCTGGGCTGGACGCTGTTCTTCCACATGATCCCGGTGCTGACCATCGTCGGGCCGTGGTATTTGTTGTTCCAGCGGATCGGGCTGTACGACACGCTCACCAGCCTTATTCTGACGCACATCACCATCAATCTGCCGATGACGGTCTGGTTGATGATGACGTTCTTCCGCGACCTGCCGCCGGAACTGGAAGAGGCCGCGAGCGTGGATGGCGCCGGTCGCACCCAGTCGTTTGTGTGGGTGATTTTGCCGCTGGCGGTACCGGGATTGATTGCAGCGGGCGTGCTGGCGTTCGTGTTCAGTTGGAATGAGTTTTCGATTGCGTTGAACCTCACGTCGCGCAATGCGGCGACGGTGCCGGTGGGGATCGCGCAGTTTGTCCAGCAATACGAAATCCAGAACGGCCAGATGGCGGCCGCGGCGGCCATCTCGACCATTCCGGCACTGTTATTGATGTTGTTTGGCCAGCGCTTCGTGGTTCAGGGGCTGACCGTAGGGACCGTGAAATAGCCTGGTTTTGCTTGCCAGCCCCTGTCATTGCGAGCAAAGCGAAGCAATCTGCATCAGGGGATTGCGTGCTAATGACCCGTTGCCATCGCGGCCAGCGCCTCCGGGTCCCGTGGCGGCCCGTCGCCTCGCCAGGCGATGTGCAGGTCGGGCCGCAGCAGGAACACCGAGGCGCCGTAAACGTTGCGTACCCGTTCCTCGTCCAGATGCAGCACATCGAGCGGTGCGCCTAGCGTGTGGAACGCCGCAGCCAGTGGCTCGGCATCGCAATCGCCGCGCAGGTCGAGCAACGTGTAATCGGGACCGAGCACGTCCTGCAGCGCCCGCCCGTCCCTCAGCCACATGTGCGGGATGCGAACCCCTGGCCGCGCATGCGGCTCATAGCGGCTGGTTTCCCATTCGGCGACATTGCCCGGTTCGTCGGCGATCAGCGGCGAACCGGCATAGGAATAGTTCGACTCGACCCCGACCATGCCATGCATGCGGCGATGGTTGACATCGAAGGATGCAGCCAGCGCCGCGCGGACTGCCTCGCCTTCTGGCGTGTCGTCGTAAACCGCCGGCGTGACCAATGCGCGCCAGATCGGCACGCCGGCCGCCGCCCAACCCGCGGCAGCAACGTTACGGACTCCGATCGGTCTGCGCTCCTGCTCATAGCCGTCGAGCAGGCCTGGACCACCCCAGCCGTTGATCACGCCGGCAAGTTTCCAGGACAGGTCGAAGGCATCGCCGACTCCGGTGTTCATGCCGAGGCCGCCGGTCGGAATGACCAAATGGATCGCATCGCCGGCGAGGAACACGCGGTCGTCGCTGTAACGTTCTGCGACCAGAAGGTGGTGGCTCCAGGGGACGACGTGGCGGACCTCGAAGTCGCAGGGAAAACCGATCAGGTCACGGATGATCGGGACGAAATCGGTGTCCGCTGGAAGCGTGGAGTGCAAGGTGAACTCCTTGCGGTCACCCTGCGCGATCATGCTGGAGCCGTTGGCATCGGCGAACTGATAGTGCCGGCCTTTGCCGGTGACGATGCGTTCGTACAGGTCCGGTGCCCAGAAGATCACCTGAACGAGGTCACGTATTCGCCCCCGACCTTCCAGTTTAATGCCCAGTTGCTTGCGGACGGTGGAGGTGCCGCCGTCAGTGCCGGCGAGGTAGTCGCACCGTAATGTTTCGGTTTTGCCATCGGCGGTACGGGCATGAACCGTTACGCCGCCGGCATCCTGGGTGAACCGGAGCAGTTCGAGACCGTAGCGGACGGTAACGTTCGGGGTCGCCTCGGCGACTTCCTTGAGCAACGGTTCAAGCTTGTTCTGCGAGACGAGTTGGTAGGGTTCCAACAGCCACGCGCCATTCGGTGACTCGGCGATCTGTTTGCGGCGTTCGGCGACCGCGGGGTATTTCAGCACGGCGATCGGCTTCTCGCTGAGCCTTGTGGTGAGAAACACATCCATCGGATTGTCGGGCGGATAGCCCAGAGCGCGGACCCGGTCGACGATGCCGATGCGGCGGTAGAATTCCATGGTGCGGGCGTTGGAGCGGTCCATCTTTGGCCAGGGCAAAGTGGTCGGGTGGCGCTCCAAAATCAGGCAGCGGACGCCGCGGCGGCCGAGGTCGATGGCCAATGTCAGGCCGACTGGCCCGGCTCCGGCGATGATGACCGAGTATTCGTTGGTTGCATTCTCCGATGGCATCGCTGGCGTTCCTTCCGACCGGAGCGATCCTATGCGGGTCGGCGGCAGGTTCCAACTTTGCCAGCGCGTGCGCCGGTTGGTTGCACGAAATCCTTGACATGGTCGCGGGACGCGCGCGAGATGGACGATCGAACTACGCAAACAGGAGGAATCCATGAGCCTGGGGCCTGAGACCGAAGCCAAAGCGTTGCAGCCGGTCATCATGCGGCCGGGCGACGCGGAAGCAATTCGCCCGTTCGGCATCGACATGAAAGTGATGCTGGGAGCGGAACACACGGGTGGAACGTTTTCCGCCATCGTTGCCGAGGTGAAGCCCGGCGAAGGGCCACCGCCGCATCTGCACCGCGACCGGGAAGAGTATTTCTTCGTGTTGGAAGGTACCTATTCGCTTGGCGTAAATGGCAACGAGTCGACGATCGGTCCGGGCACGCTGGTGTTTGTGCCGCGCGGCACAGTGCACACGTTCAAGAACACATCGAGCAGCATGGGCAGGCTGCTCGAATGGACCATTCCGGGCGATAACGGAGATTATTTCCGGGCCATGCACAAAATGGAAACCGAAAGCGGCTTCAACCCGGAGACTTTTGCCGAGATCAACGAACGGTTTGTTACCGAGTTTGTTGCGTAGCGCGCGGTGCCGGCACTGACGGGGCGGCTTATTGTTTCTGTACCGGAACAGTCGCCGGCTGCCCCCGAGCCGGCGGCTCGAACGGCGTCGCCATCATGCAATCACCGGGCCTGGCCCGGTGAGTTCTTTTAGCCTGATGCGGCGAAAGCGTCTGGGGCAGGCCGCAACGATGACCAACGCTGCTTCGCGCCGTTGTGATTTCCAGTACTACGGCGGCGCGATCAGAAACGCCTTGGACGAATTGAAGATCCAGGTGTCGACGAACCCGGTTTCTTTCGGCTTGCGATCGAGCGCGCTCAGCGCGCCGGTCAGGCACATCCAGTTGAGGATTTCCTGCTGGCCGCTGTCCTCGACCGCCGCGCCCGGATAGGCGCGCCAGGCGGGGTAATCGGCTGCCTTCATATGCTCGTACATCGCGCGGTCCGCCGGCGTGTCGGGCCACAGGTAATGGTTCTTGGCGGTCAGGAACGCATGCGACCAGCCGGAAGACGCCAGCAGCGCCACCCGATACGGCGACTCCGCCAGAATCCGGGCCGTCGCCGCACCCAGGTCGAACAGCCGCCACGGTGCCGGAGCCGGCGGATCCAGTTCGGGCTCACCTGCGGCGTCGAACTTCGGCACCCCGCCGCGCTGCGAAACGACCTTGCGACCGTAACAATTGATCGAGAAGGGCAGGATCGGATACGGGAACCCGTGCCGCGCGTAGTCGAGATAGAGAATTGCGTTGGTAAAGGCGTGGCCCAACGGATGATGCAACGGCTTATAAGCGTAAGCGGTGTCGAACCCGGCCTCGAGCAGCCGCGTGGCCAGCATCTTCGCTGCTGCGCGATGACCGGGCAGGCGGTAGGTCTTGTCGCTCTCGCCCCAGACATTATCGACGGGGGGAGAAAATTCGAACTGCTCATAAGCGCTGATGCAGTATGGCGGGATGATGTCTTCGCGGAAATTCTCATATTGGTCGTCGCCCCAGATCAGCACGAAATCCGGGTTGAAATCATCCAGGGCGGCGCGCGTCTTTTCCATCCAGCCAACCAGCGCGGTGCGGTGCTTCGCTGCTGAGGTGGTGCCTTCGTCGTTGCCCCACTCGGCGCGCATGGCTGCCGGCCAGCCATCCGGCGTGCGCAGATGTTCGGGCAGCTTCGGGTTGCGCAGCATGCGCTTCAGGATACCTGCCATGCGGTCGTCCTGCCCGGTCAACGGCGGATAGTGCGATATTCCAAGTGCCAGAATCTCGGCCATGGTTTCCTCCTGGTTGAGCTTCGGTGCCCTTCAGCGAAGCCAGCCTCCCGGCATCGCGGGTCGCACAACGACATGTTCCATACAACGATTTGGCCTGGCGAGAAACCGGGCGCAAAAATCGGGATACGGCGACCACCTCCGATCCAGTTCACCGTCCAAAGCAATGAAATGTTGCTTGCACGACGCTGGCGCGGGTTCCACAGTCACCGTCGTCTGGGACACAAGGCGTGGCAACGCCAGCGTACATTCATCACCGGGGGAGGCAGGACCATGCTCGGTTTGATGCAACAACAGAAACTGCTGCTTTCGTCGATCATCCAGCACGCCGCCCGCTGGCATCCCAATGGCGAGGTGATTTCACGGCTCAGTGAAACCGTCGTGCACCGCACGGATTATGTAACGGTCGAGCGGCGGTCGCGGCGTCTTGCGCGGGTGCTGGAACGTCTCGGCGTTGGCCTCGGCGACCGTGTGGCGACCATGGCCTGGAACACCCATCGGCACCTCGAACTCTATTGGGCGATCTCCGGCCTGGGCGCGATCTGTCACACCATCAACCCGCGCCTGGCCAGGGATGACATTGATTACATCATCAATCACGCGGGCGATTCGGTGTTGTTCGCCGATCTGAGTTTTGCGCCGCTGATTGCCGATCTGGCGCCTGGCATCGCCGGCAACGTGCGCGATATCGTGTTGCTGGCCGAACCGCACGAAATGCCAACGTTGACCTTGCCGCCTGGCATGACGCTGCATTGTTACGAAGACCTGATGGACCAGGCGGATGAAGAATTTTACTGGCCGGAGTTCGACGAGAACACCGCCAGCGCCCTCTGTTACACATCCGGCACCACTGGACGACCAAAAGGCGTACTGTACTCACATCGGTCGGCGGTGCTGCACGCCTTGGCGGTCAACGCGGCCGATGGCTACGCGTTCCGTGCCGTCGACCGGATCTTTCAGGCCACCTCGATGTTTCATGCCACCAGTTGGGCCTGGCCATATTGCGCAGCCATGAGCGGATCGGCGCTGATCATGCCGGGACGTTGGCTCGATGGCGCGAATGTGTTGCGTACTTTGAACGAGGAACGCATCACGTTTTCCGGCGGCGTGCCGACGATCTGGCTGGATGTGTTGAATCAGCTACGCGCCAGCGGCGGCGGCCTTACCGCATTGCAACGTCTGATGATCGCCGGTTCGGCGTGCCCTCGCCTGTTGGTGGAAGGCTTCGGTGCCTATGGCGTGGACGTCTATCAGGCCTGGGGCATGACCGAGTGCAGCCCGATCGTGACCCATCACGTGCCGATGCCGGCAACCGCCGCGCTTGATGCCGAGGCAGCAACCAGGTTGCGATTGAAGCAAGGCCGGCCAATCTACGGCGCCGACATCAAAATCGTCGATGAGCACGGCAAGGAACTGCCAAATGATGGCGTGGCGTTCGGCGACCTGCTGACCCGCGGCCCGTGGATCTGCCGCGAATATCTGCATCGCGGGGCCGAGGGTGCGGCCGATCCGGACGGCTGGTTCGCCACCGGCGATGTCGCAACGATCGATGCCAATGGTTACGTCGAGCTGGTCGACCGGTCGAAAGACGTGATCAAGTCCGGCGGTGAATGGATCAGCTCGATTGCGCTTGAGAATATTGCGGTCTCGCATCCTGACGTGGCAGAAGCAGCGGTAATCAATGCGAAACACGAAAGATGGCAGGAACGACCGTTGCTGCTGGTGGTACCGCGCGACGGACGGACCGTGGATGTTGACGACCTGATGAAACGTTATGATGGGGCGGTGGCGAAATGGTGGTTGCCGGATGCTGTGGTGGTGGTCGATGAACTACCACACGGTGCGACCGGGAAGTTGAACAAGCTGGCGTTGCGACAGAAGTATCAGGATTACTTGTTACAGGGCGGTGGGACGAGTTAAATTCCTGCTCACGATTGGCGGCGAGGTCAAATGCGATTGTATTCAAATCTGGTTGTGCGCCCGCGCCTGATCCTCTGTCAGGCACTGCGAACGTTTGTGTGCCACGTTGCAGCGACACTTGTTGCAACCGGTTTGCAATCATTACCAGCCACGCTGATAATGTTGCAGCTGGCTTACATTTTCGGCGTTGGCGCGGTGGCCGCGAACGCACAAACGTCCCTGACGCAACCGGTGTCCACCGGCGCACCCTCATCTCAGACGCAAACCGGCGTGCCGCCGCCCGCATCCCCGCCAGTGCTGTCGCCCGAGGCCGAACGCGTCAGCCAGATCGCCCAGAAAAACGGCGATAAGCGATTCCTGATGGTCGATAAAGCGCAGGGCGAGATTATCCTGTTCGAGAACGGCAGGCCGATATTCAACGGTCCGGCGCTGACCGGCGCCAGCATGGGCGACCGCGTCCCACCGAAAGTCCTGACATTTTCCGGCAACCATCCCCTGACACTCGACCAAAAAGTGACCCCCGCTGGGCGATTCACCGTCACGTCGGAAGCCGACCCGGAGTACGGCAGAGTTTGGACACTTAACGAAATTCACGGTAGGGACTGGGATTTCGCGATTCACCAG
Source organism: Acetobacteraceae bacterium (assembly GCA_049519555.1). Classification (GTDB taxonomy): domain Bacteria; phylum Pseudomonadota; class Alphaproteobacteria; order Acetobacterales; family Acetobacteraceae; genus Rhodopila. The sequence continues at coordinate 12,068 of JBEKQQ010000042.1, read as the reverse complement.
GTTTTTCTGGGAATCCCGTCAGAGCATCGGGATGCAAGGTTGCACTCGGAGAACGTTGCCGACCACCACATCACCTTTGGCTGCATCAACGTGGAGCGCGGCGCAATCCAGGCGATCTCGCGTCATCTGCCGCAGAGAGGCAAGGTGCCGCTGTATATCCTGCCGAACGACGAGAGCCTGGTTGCAGCGCTTTTCCCGCTCCGGGATCCGCCGTCCGTCACGAAATCAGTCGCCGCGACAGGAGCAAACGACCGCTCGCGCTGAGACCTTTACCCGACAGTACGGATCGCCCACTTCCCATGCTGCGGCGCGGCGATATGACGGATTTACCATGAAAACGAAACCGTCTCAGGCTGGCGCGCCAGAAGGCAGCCCAGATCACGAGTGGCCGTCATCCATTCGAAGTTTCGCCGGGCGTGCCCAATCAGGGAACCACCGATCACGTCTGCCTGGCGGCTTAACGGATTCCTGCAACGCAAATGCAACCAATTGGATAATACCAAGTCAGCGCGGCTATACACTCTGCTGCTCGCCACGTGGAAGAATTCCGCTCACGTCGCACGGAAACCACCCCCATGGGCATTTCGGCCAGTTACCTCATGCATCTGGTGACGATTGACGAGCCACAGGCGATCTATCACCCACGCCTGCCGGCTCCATTCCCATCCAACGTCCACGGTGCACAGGACCGACCCATGCCCGGATCAACAGGTTCGGCGGTATCGCCGGCTTCGTCGGTAACGCCAGGGGCGTTGCGCTCATTCGATTCGTTGGGCTCGCCTGGCAGCCCTCGCACGGGCCTCGTCGACGTCCAGGCCTGAATTTCGATCCGAAGGCTCCAGCCAGCCCCCTTGAGTCAGGCAGGACGCGGGATGTCCAGTCAATCTCTGGGCGTCATTGCTGCTGCTCGAGGCTGACCGCACCGCGCCACCGAAGCACTGCAGTGAGTCGGGACCGCCTGCCGGTCCAGGCATCCGGCGTGAAATGTGATGCGGCGCGCCCACGACCTGCAAAGCCTCCGTGCAGAGCAACCAGCGGCACTCCGATACAACGCTGGGCGGCGGCGAGCTGAGTCCCGCCCCTCAGCCGACCTTATGGATAGCCCATTTCACATGCTGCGGCCCGCCCTCGCGGCCGGTCAGGACCACTTGTTCGGTTTTGCGCAATTCGCCCGAGCCAAGATAAATGCTCTCCTCCAATGTCAGGGGGGCGACGTCGGCGCGCAGGATCCAGCCGCCGCCAGAGCGCAACCGCATCAGTACCGCCGCGCCGTCTTGTTGCAGGCTCGCCTGCACCGAGGGATGCAAATGGAACCGCAACGTGAACGGTTGTGGCGTTTCGGCCTCGATCACGTCCTCGCCGCGGATATCTTCGCCACTTTCGGACAGGTACAGCCGCCTTCGGTGAATGCCGCCGAACGGCCTGACCCAGCCGTCGTGGGTGGCCTCCAGCCAGTGCGCGCCGTTGGCTTCCTGGCGTTGCACGGTAACCACCGAGGGCCGGCGGCCAAGTCCATGCTCCAGCAACTCGCTGCTGTTCAGATCGCCGATCACCAGGGTCGAGTGCGCCGCGGTCGCCCGCGCGGCATCGAACCATTGCGGCCCACCGGCCGGGAACGAGCCGACGTTGACGATCAGCCGGTCGCGGCCAACCGACAACTCCATCGAAAGCGTGCCGGCATGGGCGAGCCGGTCGACATCCGGCGGCGGCGGCACGCCAGCATCGATGATCAGCACGGTCCGGCCGGCCTGCAGGCGCTGAAACCCGCCCTCATTCAACGCCGACGGTGCGCGGCTGCCGCGGCCCGCCTGGGTCAGCGCAAGGTCCACCAGAGTGCTGGTTTCCTCGCGACTGCCGTTGAACAGCGCGAGGCCGCCGTCGCCATGCCGCATGGCCCGCAGCGCCGGTGCCATTTGCTCGATGGTCCGCGCCAGGATGGGCGGCGGTACCGCCCGGCCGGCCTGCAACAGCGCGCGGATTTCCGTCAGATCCTGCAGGGCGGTCAGTTGCGCCAAGGGGCTGCGTTCCACGTGCGTGCCATCCGGCAACACCTGGCGCGCGATCTCCCGCGGCAGGAAGCGTTGGGCGCGCACCAAAAAGCCGCCATGTTCGGGCAGCGCGATGGCGGCCGCGATCAGGCCTTTCAGCGCGGTCAGGGCGCGGGCATCGAGTTCCTCGGCCGGCAGCGCAGCGGACAGTGATCGCGCGTCGGCGACCAGCCGGGACATCAGGCGTTGGCGGAACGGATCGTCAGCGGTGGCGGCGAAGAAATCGTAATGGCCGAGCCACGCGGTGATCCGCGCTCCGGCGACGTCCGGGCGGCGCGCGATCGAATTGGATGGCGAGGAAGCCATCCAGTCCGACACGAGGCCGCGCGCCAGCAATCGCGCCGGATCGGTGCCAAGCGAGCGCAAATGCCGCAACCAGGTGAAGCCGTGCGCATAGGTCACCAACGGTTCAGCCCCGTTGAGTCCGCTCCACAGCCCAGGCCGCAGCAGCAGGACACCGCCACCGAACTCCAGTTCGCCGCGCAGCAAGCGGACGCCAAGGTTGATGTCGCCTGGCCAGGGGTCACGCACCGGCTGAGTGGGCGCGTCGGGCACGCGTGCAAAGCGGTGCAAGGGCAGCCGAGCCACGACCTGGCGCGCACTGCGGAGCAGGCGGGATCCGGTCGTCACAAGGCACCACCTCGTAGCGCATCGATCGCGGCGGAGCGGTCGTCGGCGCCGAACACCGAGGTACCGGCAACCAGCGTATCGGCCCCCGCCGCCACCACCTGGGCCGCAGTCTCAGGCGTAATGCCACCATCCACCGCCAGCGCGATTTGCCGTCCGTCACGCCGCGCCACTTCGTCAATCATCCGGCGCAGCGCGGCGATTTTCGGCAGTTGCGAGGCCAGGAATCGCTGCCCCCCGAATCCAGGATTGACCGACATCACCAACACGATGTCGGCCAGTTCGAGCAACCACGCAATGCTTTCGATCGGCGTGCCCGGACTGAGCGCCAGCCCGGATTTTTTGCCCAGTGAACGGATCAGTTGCAGTGTGCGGTGCGGATGCGGTCCCGCCTCGGGGTGGAACAGGATATGGTCGGCGCCGGCCTCGGCGAAGGCAGTGACGAACGGATCGACCGGGGTGATCATCAGGTGGACGTCGAACGGCAGTGTGGAATGCGGGCGCAACGCCTGCAGCACCAGCGGGCCGAAGCTCATATTGGGAACGAAATGACCGTCCATGACGTCGAAATGCAGCCAGTCGGCGCCGGCCTGGGTGACCGAGCCCACTTCCTCCCGCAGCCGCCCAAAATCGGCCGCCAGCAGGCTTGGCGCGACGACGACTCGACGTGTGGGGGGCGTGGTCATGCGATGTTACCTGGCATCGGGGGCGCCGTCGCACAAGGCGGAGCGGGCGTTACAGTGTTAAGCATTGGGCAGGCTCCCGGTAGAGTGACGTTTTTCCCCGGCGATTGAACGGCACACACCCGGGGCGCAAAACCCAATGGCGCCGCTGCCCGGGCGATCGCTGCATCCCGCGGCGTTCCTACGCCAGAGCACTTTCCAATGATGTCGAACCGGCTCAAACTCGGCCCCCTGTCATTGCGAGCAAAGCGAAGCAATCTGCCTCAGGAGGCATGGAGATTGCTTCGCTTTGCTTGCAATGACCGGGGCAGGCAATGACGGGGGCAGGCAATGACGGGGGCAGGCGGTGGCTCGGCCCAACCGGAAAGCACAGTAAAGCAACTTTATTCGGGGGCGCGATGCACGCTTTCCGACAATCAGGCCCTGGCGATCACGCTGCAAGGAACAAGACGCATGACCACACTCACCGGCGACGGCGGCCATCTGATGTATCAATCCGGCATCTACGCGCAGGGAAGGTTGCCACGCCGGCCGCGTCCCGACCTCGGGTCGATCGAGGAGCCTGCCCGCACCATCCCGGTGTTCCGCGATTGCGACGTGCTGGTGGTGGGCGGCGGCCCCTCCGGTACCGCCGCCGCGATCGCTGCCGCCGGTAGCGGGGCCGAGGTCATATTACTTGAACGCAACAACCACCTGGGCGGCCTGTCCACCGGAGGCCTCGTCATCTGGATCGACCGGATGACCGACTGGACCGGGCAGCAGGTAATCCGCGGCATCGCCAACGATTTGCTGGATCGGTTGCCGAAGGATGCGCTTGCCGGTCCGCCGCGTGGCCTGTGGGGCAACGCCGATGCGGCTACCGCAGCGTATTGGAAGGAGCGCACCGCCGCCTATCACGGCATCGTCACCTGGTCGCCGACCATCGACCCCGAGCACCTGAAGCTGGTTTCCCAGGAACTCGTGCTGGAGCACAACGTGCAGCTGATCTTCCATGCCTGGGGCGCTGCGCCGCTGCTGCAGGATGGCGCGGTTGCCGGCGTGATCTTCGAAAGCAAGGAGGGCCGCAAAGCAATCCGCGCTGCCGTTACGGTCGATTGCACCGGCGACGGCGACATTTTCCACCGTGCCGGTGCGGCGAGTTATTCCGATATCGATACCCGCGACATCCACCACTGCATCAACACTGCCTGGCTGTTCGGCGGCGTCGACATGCGTGCCTGGATCGACTTTAAAACCCGCCGGCCCGAGGCGTTCACAGCGCTCATGGACCGCGGTCGCACCGCGTGCGGTGGCCTGTTCGAACGTCCCTTCGTCTCCTGGCGTAACGATGTCGCGCTGTTCATGGGACCGCGGCTGGCGGGCTACTCGGCGGTCGATGTCGAGGATCTGACGGAAGTCGACATCCGCTCGCACCGGCTGATGGCAGCGCACCTTGAAGTGTATCGCGGCCATGCGCCGGGGTTCGAGGCGGCGTTCCTGATGCTATCCGCGCCGCAGATCGGCGTGCGCCATGCGCGACGGTTGGTGGGGGTGGAACGTGTGACGCGGGAAGACTGGCCCTCCGGCGTGCCGCGGCCGGATGAGATCGGGGTATCGCCATCGCTGTCGCCAAAATATCCGGTGGTGTCGGTGCCTTATGGCGCTCTGGTGCCGGCCGAACTGGACGGGCTGCTGGTCGCCGGACGGGCAGTGTCGTGCGACGCCACGAGCCACTCATTCCTACGCGAGGTCCCGCAATGCTGGATGACCGGTCAGGCGGCGGGGGTGGCGGCGGCTTTGGCAGCAGGTGCGGGGGTGAAGCCGCGCGAGGTGCCAGTGGGGCGGTTGCAGGCGGCGCTGGCGCAGCAAGGGGTGCTGGTCAGAGCGAGAGTGACGGTGTGACGGGTGGATTACCCGGCGGTCGTCGGCAGGTCCCGAAGAAAAACTCTTGCGATTATCTATCACACTGCCGTCAGTTGATCTGGCGATAATACAACCATGCAGAACCACTATGTGGGCGACATCGGGGATTATCTTAAACTCGGCATTCTTCGGGCGTTGTCGCCTGGATACCGTCTCGGTGTTGCATGGTGGCTCTATCCCGATGAAGTTCACGACGGTAATGGCAAGCACGTTGGTTATATCCAGCGTCCCGAGCAATGGCGCCATTTCGATCCCGCCTTGTTCAATGCGCTGCGACATATCGTGACATCCGGGCTGCGGAACGTTGACGTGCTCGCGGCATAGTATCAGCTTCACAACGCGATTCGCGCCGCGTAATCTGCGACTCGCTTCCACAGCTGCCCGCCAGTCCAGGCAAACGTCAGAACCAATGAAACCGCCAACGATGCATGATCCGGCGCTGACCAACCTCCCCGCGCAGCCCAGGGGTCGCCGCGCATGAGCCCGCCCGCTGCCCGCATCACCGATCAGGTGTTGCAGATGGCTCCGCATTGCCATGCGCCGATCCACCCTCCGGCGCCGGTTCCCACACCAGTGCCGCACCCCGCTTTGCCGCTGATGATCATTCCGCCTGGCGCCCCGACGGTTCTGATCGGTAACCTGCCGGCCGCCCGTTTGACCGACATGACGGCGCCTTGCATGCTTCCCGGTTGCGTTCCGGCAGGCCCTGGTATGATCATGTTGGGGAGCGCCACAGTATTGATCAGCAATTTGCCCGCCGCACGGGTGGGCGATCAGACCCTGCACGCGTCCTGCGTGGCGCCCATCCCGAGTCCGATGGGCCAGATCCTGCCGCCCGGCTGTCCGACCGTCATCATCGGCGGCTGAGGCCCGGTGCCGGCACTGTTCCGCCACTTCGCGCCGTACTGCCCGGCGTGCCGCGCGCGAGGCGCCCTGGCCCCGTTGCACGTCACGGCGTGGGACCAATCCGGCCAGGGCGTGCTCGCCTGTGCCGCAGAGGAATGCCGCGGACGCTACCCGATCATCGACGGATTGCCGGTGCTGGTGCCGGACCTGCCGCGCTATCTGGCGGAGGTGGGCGTGTATCTGCTGGCGCGCGACGACCTTTGGCCGCCGGTCGCCGACCTGTTGGGTGCGGTCACGCCACCGGGTGCCTGGTTCGACGCAGCCCGCCAACACCTGTCCGGTTATGTCCGCGACCACTGGGGCGCCTTCGACCTTTCCGACCATGAAACTCCAACGCCCGGTCAGGCCTGGGCGTTGGCCGAGGCGGGCCTGGCATTGATCGGGCCGGTGGCAGGCCCAGTGATCGAACTCGGCGCGGCCGCAGGAGGGGTAACGCGCGCGCTGGCGGAAAGGCTGGGTGCACCGGTGCTCGGATTGGACCTGTCGGCGCCAGTGATGCGGTTCGCGGCACGAGCCTTGCGCGGCGGGACGCTGCGCTATCCATTGCGGCTGTCCGGCACCGCATACGCCGAGCGCGAAATCGTTGTGCCGGCGCCGGTGCGTGGCGATGCCTCGGTCTGGCTGGCGGATGCACTGGTGCCACCGGTTGCCGAGGGCTGCGCAGGCCTCGTGGTGGCGTTGAACCTGCTGGACTGCGTCGCCGACCCGGTCACTCTGATGCGTGCCGCTGCCGGTCTGCTGCGGCCGGGCGGCCACTTGTTGCTGTGCACGCCGCGCGACTGGAGCACCACCGCAACGCCGGTCGAGGCCTGGGTCGCCGCCCGGTCTGCCGAAACCGCCGCGGCCGACCTCGGTTCATGGGCGGAACGTGTCTCCGGACTGGAACTGCTGGCGCGTTCCGAGGATCATCCCTGGGCCGTACGGGTGCACGCCCGGGCGACGATGCATTATCGTTCTGACCTGCTGGTGCTGCGACGGCCCGGGTAATCTGGAGGAGAACGCAAGTCATGATTTGTGACGATCATGCGGAACCTGACCCTTCCGGCGTGGTCCGACTTAAACGCATCATAATGGCCAGCCCGATCCTCGCGCCAATCGTCCGGCAATGGCAGGCAATCGCGTTGCCCGATTGCTGGTTGGTCGCCGGGGCAATCGCGCAGACGGTCTGGAACGACGCATTTGGCTTCGAGCCCGATTACGGTGTGAAAGACGTCGATCTGGTCTATTTCGATGGGTCCGACCTCTCCGAAGACGCCGAAGCTGACCATGCGGCGCGAATCAGGCACATGTTTTCCGGCCAGGGAGTATCGTTCGACGTCAAGAATGAGGCGCGCGTCCACCTCTGGTATTGCAGGAAATTCGGCGGCGAAATAGTGCCGTACACCTCAACAAGGCATGCGATCACAACGTTCCCGACGACGGCGACCGCCATTGGTGTGCAACCGACCGGGTCTGAGCTTTTGCTCTCGGCACCGTTCGGGCTTGCCGATCTGTTCGGTGCAATAGTACGACCGAACAAAGTGCAAATCACCCCTGCGATCTATGCAGCGAAGGTGATGCGCTGGCGCGCTTTTTGGCCGCGGCTCAGAATTGTCGATTGGTCGGACCACGCCATTGGATGGCAGCAACCTGATACCAATGCGCTTCAGGCCTGACCTTCCCATTAATCCCGTCGACCGCGTCAGCGTTGCAGCCGTGCCACCGCGTCTGCCGTGTACGGTCCCGGGCAAATGGTTAGCGCGGTCGGGATACTGCGAACCGGGATCCCACGCACTGCCGGATGCCGCGGCATTTCCGTCGCCAGTGAGGCACCTGCTGCGGCTTCCGGCAGCACCAGTACATCGGGTGGGTGCCGCAACAACGCCTCCAGATCCACCGGTCCACCAGAGCCGGCGTCGACCATCCCAGCCGCTCGCACCACCGCATCCATCATCGTTCCGGGTCCGGCGGTCCAGCCGCGCGGCTCCCAGACCAGCGCCCGGATCGGCCGCCCCTCGGCGGCTTGCGGCTGCGGCAACGCGGCATCCATCGCGGCGATCAGCGCGGCGGCGCGCGCTGGCACCCCAAGCAACGTGGCGGTGGCCCGCAGCGCCGCCCGGATGCCCGGAAAGTCGGTCGGCATATCAAGCCGTTCGACCCGCAATCCGGCCCGCTCCAGCAACCCAAGCGTGGTCTGCGCACCGAAGCGCGCACCCATTACGAGGTCGGGGTGGAGGTCCAGTACCGCCTCGGCCGAGGCGCGAACCACCGGCAGCCTGGCCGCCGTAGCAGCCACGAACGAAAGGGATGGATCACGTGCAAGCGGTGACAGGCCGACGTCCTTCTCCGGCGCCAGCAGCACCAGCCACTGGTCCGTGCAAAGGTTGAGCGATACGACCCGATCCGCCGCCTGGCTGTAGGCCGGCTGCAGCCAGAACCAGGTCAGTGCCAGACCGAGACGGACCCAGATCGGTTTCATCCCGGCACGGTCGTCAGTGCGGCAGGCCTCGCATCGACGCCGGCTGGCCGCCGAGTTTGATGTTCGGCTCAACCGCTTTCAGATTGCCGCCGAGAATGCGAAACACCTGCAGATCGGCATCGAAAAAGTTGCCGACGTAGACGTAATCGCTCTTCGGGCTGAACGCGACGCCTTCGGGCAGGCCGCCCAGTGGAGCGCGCGATTTCACGAGCAACTCGCCGGTTTTCGGATCGAGCGCCAGCAACGCGAGCTCGCCGTTGGCAGTCTTGAACCAGTCGCCTTGTTTGGCGCCGGAGCCACCGATCAAGGCCGCGGCAACCCATTTGCCGTTTGGCGATATGGCAAAGCCTTCGGGCCCGGTACCGGGGGTCATCAGGGCGACGGTGTGTGGGTGCGGATCGGTCGCATCGATCACCGCCATCGCGTCGCCGTTGGTTTTGCCCGCGCCGGTCGTCGATACGATAGCGTATTTACCATTCGGCGTAATGTCGACATTGTACGGATTGAACGCCACCGGAATATCCAGCGTCTTGTCGTAGGTCACCGTCTGGCCGTCGATACTCAGCACGCCAACGCGATTGGCCAGGTTCAGGCAGACGAACGCCCGTTTGCCATCCGGCGTGATGGCGACCGCGGCGGCTTCCTGATCGATCGGCACCTCGGCAATTGCGGCAACCTTGCCGGCGGCAATCGACAGCACGGAGACGCTTTTGCCGGCGCGGTTGGCAACCAGCGCAAGATCGCCTTTGCGGGCGATGGCCAGCCCGGATGGTTGTTTGCCGACCGTGACGGTATCGCTGACCGCCGGCGGCGTCGCGGTCAGGTCGATGACGAACAGCCGGTTGTCGGGTGAGACAGTGAACCCTTTGGCATCCGGTGTGTTCAGCACCGAATTGGCAACCAGTCCAAGCTTGCCGTCCGGCGTAATCTGCAAATTGGTCGGCGGCCCGAGCACCGAATTCATCAACGGCAGCCGTGCACGCAACACCGGCTTCGCCGGTTTCGAGACATCCACGACCAGCAGTTCATCCTTGCCCGGCGGGCCATTGACCAAACCATTCGGGCCGGAGCTGACCTTTTCGTCCAGCCCGATCAGAATGTCGTTCGGTCCGGCATACACAGGGCTTGCCTCCCGCAGCACAGCGAGTGCGCAACACAAAACCCACAGGAGGCCTCGGCACCTGGCGAGCCACGCGCATTTGAACATGTCCGGACCCTCCCGTTTTGGCGGCCATGCTTAGAGGTCGTGCAACCGCCTGACAACCGGTTATGATGCAAGCCGAACCAGGGGCGAACCACGGGCGAACCAGGGAGGGCATGCCGTGCTTACATTCGATCTCAACGCCGAACAGCAATTCAACCCGATCCGTCACGTCGAGAAAATCCTCGGCGTCATCGGCGAAGGCGATGTCACCGTCGCCTGCTGGGCTCCGGGCCAAACCAGTCCGAACCATCTGCACCCGAACGCGACCGAGATTTATTTTTGCTTCTCCGGCGGCGGTATGATGCGGACGCCGTCCGGCGAGGTGGCAATCAGGCCCGGCAGCTTCGTCGTGCATCCGCGCGGCGAGTTGCACGAATACGTCAACGGTCCGCAGCAGACGCTGTTGTTCCGCGTACGGTATGGCGACGACATGTCGACGCGCAGCAAGGACTGGCCGAGCAACCTGTCGTTTCAGCCCAAGCCGGAGGACGTTGCGTTCTTCCGCGCGCATTCGGATGGCGTCGTCGATTGACGCCGGCCGTACTGGGCGGCAACGCCGTGGCCGTCGGATGATGTCACGGCTGCCAATCGAAATGCGGAAACATCCAGCCCAGTACGGACAGGATCAGTTCGTTCATCGCCGGCGTCAGGGTTGACCGCCAGTCGCCGGCAATGCCATTGCGCAGGAATGCGCCGTCCTGCGCGACGCCTGCGGGCCGGCCTGCCGTCTGCGCCACGAATGCGGTGCTCGCCACGCAATCCGCCACCACGGCAGAGGCATCCGATACGCTCAAAAAGCGAAACATGTTGGAGACCTGGAGTTCGGGCGTCCGGCGCAATTTCTCGTACGTTATCGTCATGACATCCGCCGGGTACCGGGCTGCGAGGTGGATGATCACCCGCGCGCCCTGATCCAGCGACGGCAACGCCTGCCGAATGAAGGCGAATTTCGCCGCGATGTCATCCTCGCCGGCCGCGGGCTTATGAAAGAAATGCCAGGCCGAGGTCAGCACATCGCGCGGGTCGCGCGCCACGGCGATGCATTTTGCCTGCGGAAACAGGCGTTTCAAACGAGGAAAGAAGAACACGTTCTCCGGGGTCTTTTCCCCGACGGCACGACAGGCTTTGCCGGCGCTGCACTGGCGCAGCGCCAACAGAATGGCGGTGCCGAGCAAAACCTCCTGATCCTCCGATGCCGGCAAGGGGAAGCCACCGGTATGGCCGAACAGTGCGGTATTCTTGGCGGCGATTGTCTCCGCCCGGAGCTGCAGCATTGCCTCCAGCGGCTCTGCGAGGTGTTTCTGGAACAGGCCCTCGCCGCGGCACACCACTTCGGGATGCCGGTCGAGGATTTGCTGCACCCAGGTGGTGCCGGAGCGTGGCGCACCGCCAATGAAGAACAGCTGGCAACGTGCCAGGCCCGCGAGGTCTGCCTGATGTTCGATCCAACTGCGCAACCGATAGGTCCTGTCTTTGCCGGCACAAGTCAACCGGCGCGCTCCTCGCTGAACTTTGCCTCGATCTTGATGCTGATGCGTCAGACCAGTACTGGCAATCAATATCGCTTATACGGCAAGAACTTCCCGGTCATGGTCAGCTTCACCCGGTCGCCTTTCTGATCTGGTTGGCGCTCCAAAGTCATGTCGAAGTCGATTGCGCTCATGATGCCGTCGCCGAATTCCTCCTGGATCAGTTCTTTCCAGGTGGTGCCATAAACCTGGATCAACTCGTAGAAGCGATAAATCAGCGGATCGGTCGGCACCACGGTCGGCAGGCTGCCGCGATACGGCGGCTCCTGCAGCAACACGACCTCCTCATCGCTCAGTTTGAACAATTTGCCGGCTTTCTTCGCAGTGGCTTCGGTCATCGACATCTGGCCGAGGCAGGCTGCACAGGTCCACACCGGCGAATGCTCAAGCTTTACGGCGATGTCCGGCCAGGTCCATTTCTTTTGCTTTTTGGTTGCCAGGATTTTGTGGCCGAGAGCGGTTTTGGCGTCGTTCACTGCGTTCTCCTGTCGCAGACGTCAGGTGAAGGTCGGCGTGACGCCGGGTGAATGGGCGTCGCTGTTGAACCGACCGGATGCGGCGTGAAATTCAGCTAACACACCGATGCGAATACAGGCAATAGCCTCAAGTATCTGCAATTTCTTCGACAGAACACGGGATTTGCCGGTAATTTCATCACTCGAACGCCCGACGGCTTGTGCCATCGGGCCGGCGGGAAGGCCATTGGTTGGG
>JBEKQQ010000041.1:0-40556 GCA_049519555.1 Acetobacteraceae bacterium | reverse complement strand
CCATCCCACCCAGGACGAGTTCATCTACATGCTGGATGGCAAGTTCGACCTGCTGCTCGACGGCCAGTCCTCGACCGCCAAGGCCGGCGACCTGATACGCCTGCCGCGTGGCATCCCGCACGGGCTGTTCAACCACAGCGATGCCAACATCACCTGCGTCTTCTGGGTCGCCCCCACCCGCCGGCTGTGGGACCTGTTTCTCGCGATCAACAACGTGCCCGATCCGGGTGAGGTGGTCCGTCTCGCCGGCCTGCACGAGGTGAACTTCCTCCCGCCACCCGGCTGATTACCTCACCTCGGGCGATCAGGGGCGCGATTCACCTGCTCGCGGGCGAACCCGGCCATCGAGGCGTAGCCACGCACGATCGCCTCGCGCTCGGCACGGGAAACGACCGCGTCGACGTCGGTAAAACCGTCGGGCGCGCGTTCTTCCAGCACATCGATCACGCGCTCCGGACCGCCTTTACGGTTGTTCAGCACGACCTCCGTCGTCATCGGCCGGCGTTCCGCGTCGTAGGCAGCCAGCGCCTCCGCCACCGGTGCGCCGGATGCCAAATGCCGGGCCAGTGCGACCGCATCGAGCACCGCCTGACTCGCACCGTTGGAGCCGACCGGATACATCGGATGTGCCGCATCGCCCAGCAGCGTCGACCGCCCAAACGACCAGCGCGGCAGCGGATCGCGGTCGCACAGCGGGTATTCGTAGAACGTGCCGGAGGCGCGGATCAGCGCCAGCGGATCAACGAAGTCCAGCCGGAAGCGGTCGCGCACGAACGGTTCGATTTCGGACCATTCGCCGGGCCGGTTCCAGTCCTCGCGCCGCGGCGGCGTACCCGAGGTATCGGCGGTGCGGGCCATGACGGCCCAGTTGGTGAAGCGGCGGGTTGGCGTTGTTGGGTCGGAATGGATCGGATAGAAAACGAACTTGGCGGCCATGCCGCCGGCGATCACCATGGTGCGGCCGTCGAGGTAGACCGGCCAGTCGGCAGCGCCGCGCCACAGCATGGTGCCGTTCCAGACCGGCGGGCCCTCGGCCGGGTAGAACGCGGCACGGGTAGTGGAGTGGATACCGTCGGCGCCAACCAACACGTCGCCATCGGCAACGATCGCGGCGCCGCTGTCACGTTGTACGAAGTGCGCCTGGACTCGATCGCCACGCTCAGCGAATGATATCAGGCGGCAGCCGGTGCGCAGCGCGTCATCGCCGAGCCGTTCGCGAACGGCCTCCAGCAGCACAGTGTGCAGCTTGCCGCGATGGATCGAGAATTGCGGGGTGTCGAGGCCGGCCTCGAGGCCACGCGGCTCGCGCCACACCACCTGGCCGAAACGGTTGGCATAGATCAGCTCGCGGGTACGGATGCCGGCGCGGTCCAGTGCCGGCAACAAGCCCAGAACGGCAAGTTCCTTGATGGCGTGGGGCAGGGTGTTGATGCCAACGCCCAGTTCCCGGGGTTGTTCAACCTGGTCGAAGATGGTGCAGGGGATGGAGGCGGCGTGCAGCGACAGTGCTGCTGCCAGGCCGCCGATGCCGCCGCCTACGATCAGAACGTGCATGGGTGCGGGTCCTTGCCGTTGTCCTGTCAAAATAACCTGGGCGTTCTCGGGCGGGAAGGTGCGACACGGTTCGCGGCCCCTTGAACATCCCGACGGGTCATGGCGGTGGAGGCCAACTGACGACGGTCTTGGGTGGAAACCGGTCAGTCAGCTTGCCGAGTACCTCGCCCCGTAACTGGACATGAGGTTCAAGGCCGGCTCTGGCGGGAACCCGACTTGCGGCTGCCGCAGCCTGAGCGCCGGATGCCGAGTTATTCAAACCGCTGGATGATCGTCGATGGGAGGGCGTGCTGCGTTGCCGGCTCAGTGCGAAGGCCTAAGCGGGTTGTGCTCGGTCCAGGCTCGATAGCGGCAGCCGCGGCTCATCGAACGGGTCGAAAGTCTAAAGCAAACTCACCAGGGCGCGCTGATCCCTTTAGGACCTCGGCCTCTGGGAATGTTGCCCGACACTCGGCAGCAATTTGTGCTGCGACATCGTCCGTCAAACGCAACCCAATAAATACGCGGCGGACCGCCCCAGGCAGAATTGGCACTTTATATATTTTCGTCTCCAACTCGTCGTTGTGCCACATGAGGCGCCATTCCTGTTCCGGCCGCCAAACTGTGCTCTTGAGCCGGCTTACTGTATTTAGGTGGAATGCAAATTTGGTCTGGAGTTCTCGCCCGAGTGGAGCTTTCAGAAACTCATGAAGGTCGGCCGCCGTCAGTCTATCGATTTTGTCCTGGTATATCACGGGGGTCCAAACGCGCTGATCCTTTGGCCAGTCTGGATGATTCTTAGTCTGGTGCTCGACCACGCTGGTCGCGACCCTTTCGGCGTCAAACTCGATCGCCACCCCACGATGGCCTGAACAGTAGTGGCCCCACATATAAAGATTATGCGCGGGTTCCAAGTCTGCGAGTGGCGCCGAAGCACACAGGAGAAAGGAATTTTCCTTGAGATTTGCGTTCCTCTTTTTAATGCCGCTCAGGGAATTTCTCCATGACTGATAGGGCATGACACTTTTGAACCAGCGTACCTCCTTGGCCCCGTGATTAGCTTCTATCCAGGAAAGAATAGCGGGATAACGACCCTCGAAATCGGTGACGAACTCGAAGTATGGATCAAACGGATCGTTCATAAGGGAGACGTGAACGAAAGCGATCGATTTCGTCCGAAAGACGTCTTTGGCGAAGTCAATGTTGCCGTAGAAACGCGTAAGCCGCGGAGGAGGGGGCGGCATGAAAATCTCCGGCGGCCGTTCGACTTCAAGCGCCAAGACCGGTTCAGCATCTCCCTCTACCATTTCTTTGGTCCCTCTTAGTGCGCGACGTGGCTGCTTACATGGTCCTGCCTATCATGGAATTCTGCGGAAGCGTTCGACATGAGATTTTCGCGGCGCTTTTCGGGTACTCTGGAGTACCCTAACCTCGCCCGGAAGTCGACGACGGTGAGAGGTCTTCCGCAATAGGTGGCGCCGCTATATAGACCAATGCCCATTGTTGGAAACTGGCGCAGATCTACGGGGCGCCTGAGACGGCGCACAGCCGTCGGCGCGCAGCGGTGCTGAACGTCCTCTCCAGAGATCGCATAGTGGGCCAGCGTATAACAGACATGTGTTGAAACCGGTCATGGCTACCCCACGTTGATGCGGCCTGCCTACGCCTTCTTCCGCTGCCGAGCCACCCCGGTGGAAGCTGTGGGTGCCGGGAAAAGGCGCCTGTCCCACCAGATCGGCTGATGCAGGCTGCTGGTGATCCGGCGCACGTCCGCGTGGCTGTCATTGATCAACACATTTCGCTCCATCCGCGCCACCACACTTGGCACGATCAGCAGCAGCGAGCGGTAGGATTGCTGCCACGCCGCACCGAAAGCCTTGGCCACACGGCAGTCCTCGGCATCCCAGCCGGGGTGATGCGCGCTCGAAAACATCTCGTACGACACGCCGGGCGGGATGGTTATTGCGATCCAGTGCTGATTGGGCGGCACGTGGCCGTTGCCATGGGCGAGCTTCTCGAGCATCGCCAGACTGTAGGTGTCGCTTGTGTAGACCATTGGGCTGGCGCCGGTGTTCCAGCGCCCGGGCCAGAGCTTCGACCCGGTCGCATCGAAAATTGGATACGCGCCTGCCGGATCGCGAATGCGGTACGCGGTCAGCATCCGGTCCAGCGTTTGTGCCGTCACACCGCCGATCCGTATTGCAGCCGTCCGAGGATGCCTTCCACGACCGGCCGTCCGAGTTCGTTTTCGAGTACGACGTCAATCGGTCGACGGCCGTGCAGCAGCGGATGCGCCGCGAACAAGAACTCACGCGCGGCTTTGCTGCTGCCCCAGACTTCAAGTGCCAAAGCCCAGACACTGGCAAGCCGTGCGAGGCGTGTGCCTTCTTCGGCGGACAGCCGGCCTCCGGTCCGGCCCCTGTCGGTAGCCCAGAGCTTGCGCCGCCGCGCGAGCGTGGCACGCGGGATAATTCGGAAGGCGAATTTGTTGTCGGCCGGGGCGACCGAACGGACCACCCGGTCCAGCGCCGTCAACGGCAATCCGTTTTCGACTGCCGACATCAGCGGGAGAGGCCCGGTCGCTCGGATGCCCAGTACTTCGGCAACAGAATACTTCGGCAACAGAATACTTCGGCAACTGAATCTGCGATTGCACCCACGGTTGACCTTTCGCGCTGTCTCGTATGAGGCGCGATTTATGCTCGCACGAGACCAGCGTCAGCCAGAACCGGAACGATGCCAGGCCGCCGGAGGATGCGCAACGTCCGCTCGAACCGCCAGGCCGAGAAGGCGTTGCTGTCGGCCTCGCGGCGCCGCCCTGGCAGGAGTCCCCGCCATCCCTTCCCACCCAGCCCGAACGCTTCTACCCTTCCGGCAACCGACCAGGGAGGACACCATGCATTGGACCGATCGCCGCGAACGTTACCGTGAACACGTCATCCACGGCAGCCAATGCCTCCATCCCGGCTCCGTCTTCGACGCCATCTCCGCCCGCATCGCCGAGGACCTGGGCTTTGAGGTCGGCATGTTCGCCGGCTCGATCGGCTCGTTCAGCGTATTGGGCAATCCGGATTTGATCTTGTTGACGCTGAGCGAATTCGCTGCGCAGGCGTATCGGATCAATCGTGCCGGCAAGCTGCCGCTGATGGTCGATGCCGATCATGGTTACGGCAACGCACTGAACGTGATGCGCACCATCCAGGAACTGGAAACCGCCGGCGTTGCCGGCATCATGATCGAGGACACCGTCCTGCCGCGCGCCTTCGGTGAGAAAAAGCCGAGCCTGATTTCTCTGGAGGAAGGCATCGGCAAAATGCGCGCGGCGTTGCGGGCGCGCGAGGACAAGGCGCTGACCATCATCGGCCGCACCAGTGCCGCTGCCGTCAGCAGCCCGCAGGACGCGCTGGCGCGTGCCAAGGCCTACGAAAAAGTCGGCGTCGATGCGATGTTCTTCGCCGGCGGCACAACTCGGGAAGTCATCGAGATGCTGCACGCCGAGCTGAAAATTCCGATCATGTTGGGCGGCGGCGGCGGCGATCATGATAAGGCCTGGCTTGGCAGCATGGGTGTGCGGATCGCGTTGCAGGGCCATCAACCGTTCTCGGCCTCGGTGCAGGCAGTTTACAACACGCTGAAAGCGTTACGTGAGGGTACCAAACCAGCGGCGCTGACCGGCATTGCATCATCTGAACTGATGGCAAAAGTCACGCGCTCGGGCGACTACAAGGCCTGGACTGATGAGTTCCTGACGTGACTGAGCGCAGAGCGACCGGCGCGGCCCACCGTCCTGACCCGTCCTCGCTGGACGAAATCGTACTGGGCGTGCAGCCTGTCCGCCGGTCGAGCCCGCCGCACGTAGGTCACGACCGCGCGACCGCCAGGGAAAGGACCTGTAACATGAGCCATCGCCCGACGATCCACGGCACTCGCCACGCCGTTTCGGCCGGTCATTATCTCGCCGCTGCCGCCGGCTTCACGATTTTGGAAGCTGGCGGCAACGCCATTGATGCGGGTTGTGCCGCCGGCATCGCGCTTGGCGTGCTGCAACCGGACCTGGTGAATGTTGCGGGTGTGGCACCGATCCTCATCCGGTTGGCGGACGGCACGGTCGAGAGCATCGCCGGCCTCGGCTGGTGGCCGAAGACCTTGCCGGCCGATCTGTTCATGCGCGAGCACGGCGGCAAAATCCCCGACGGCGTGCTGCGCACGGTGATCCCGGCGGCGCCCGATGCCTGGATCACTGCGTTACGCCGACATGGCACCATGCGGTTCGCCGATGTCGCCGCGCCGGCGATCCGGTTCGCCGCCGAGGGGTTTGCCGTCTACCCGCTGCTCGCCACCTCGATCGCCGCGCACGAGCACGAATATCGGCGGTGGGAGTCCAACACCGCAATCTTTCTGCCGAACGGCCGGGTACCGAAAGCCGGCGAAAAGTTCCTGCAAACTGATCTGGCGAAAACGTTGCAATACATGGCCGATCAGGATCGCGCCGCCGGTCCGGATCGCATGAAGGGATTGCAGGCGGCGCACGATTCGTTCTACCGCGGCGACATTGCCCGCGCGATCGTTGCCTTCCAGCAACAGGAAGGCGGCTATTTGTCGATGCAGGATCTGGCGGAATACCGTTCTGCGCTCGAACCGGTGGTGCGGCGAAACTGGCGTGGCCATGAATTGCTGACCTGCGGCCCGTGGTGCCAGGGCCCGGCGTTGCAACAGGCGCTCGCACTTGTCGAGCAGGTTGGCATTGATGGGTTGGCGCATAATTCGGCCGATTACCTGCATCGCATCGTCGAGTGTCTCAACCTGGCTCTGGCGGATCGGGAATACCACTTCGGCGATCCGAATTTTGTCGATGTGCCGGTCGATCATTTGCTCGATCCGGCAACGATTGCACGGCGGGCCGCTGCCGTGCGCGACGATCGGGCGTTCGGCGCGATGCCGGCGCCGCTCGACCTGCCGAACCGGGAGTTTGCACCCAGTACGCGTGATCTGCCGAAAGTCGAGGCCGACACCTCGTATTGTTGCGTGGTGGATCGTTGGGGCAACACATTCAGCGCCACGCCGTCGGACGGGTCGGGCAATGTGCCGGTCGTTCCTGGGCTGGGGATCACGCCGTCGGGCCGCGGCTCGCAAAGCCGGCCGGATCCGAAACATCCGGCGGGCGTGGCGCCCGGCAAGCGGCCGCGGCTGACGCCGAACCCGGCGATTTTCGTTACCAAGGACGGCGGCGTGATGCCGTTCGGCACGCCCGGCGGCGACGTGCAAACCCAGGCGATGCTCCAGGTTCTGCTGAATATCATGCATTTTGGTATGGACCCGCAGACCGCGATCGAGGCGCCGCGCGTTGCGTCGTATTCGTTCCCGTCCTCGTTCGCGCCGTTCGAATATTTCCCCGGCCGGCTAGCGGTCGAGGGCCGGATCGATCAGGCGACGCGCGATGAACTCGCTGCGCGCGGGCACGAGATCCAGGACTGGCCGGACTGGACCTGGCTCGCCGGCTCGGTGGAGGCGATCCTGACCGATCCAAAGACCGGCCTGATCGGAGCCGGCGCCGATCCACGCCGTCCAGCATACGCCATCGCGATGTAGCGCCTGCCTGCTTCAGAACGATGCAATCGTGCTCCAGGCTGCCCTCGTTCGGAAGCGCGATTGGCGCTTTCCGGGTGCGCTGCCGCAACGCTCCGAACTGTGAAACATTTTTGTGCATTTCGTTTGGTGGTTCGCAGACGGTTTTGAGCATGATATTTGGTGCATGCCGATCCGGACAATCTGCGTCCGGGCAATCTCGACGGGGGGAGTGAAAGAATGCCGAATTTCGAGCGGGCACGAGAGTCGGTTCGGAAACTCGTGAAGGAGAAGGCCGCCGTCGATAGGTTGGAGGTGGCATTGCAGGTCGCCGACATCATTGGCGGGGTCGTAGATGCTGCCGACAACCTCGGCGGCCTGGCCTCGTTTGGCTTTTTAACCGGGTCGCTGTCGCTGATCAAACAAATAACCGACTCCGATGACGCGTCGGTGCTGCCGAATATCAATTTCGTATACAACGGCCAGGAAGACGGCGACAGCCCGATGACGGCGGAATATTTTCGCGGGCGGGCACTGAAAAACATCGGCGGGTCGGCGTTTTCGTTGATCGGAGTTGCGGCTTCTACGCAAACCGCCGGTATCAACGTGGCCTCGGTCGTTCAGCATGCCAACGCCTCCGGTACCACGGCGGTGCACTTGCTTCAGCTCTTGTCGATGGCCAATCGAGAACGCAAGATGCAGCGGGTGACGATCGGTGACTGGCTCAAGGTCGTAATATTGGCAAAGTCGCTCAAGCAGACGATCCGCGGGGCCTCGCTGGTCGGCGCCGTGATCCCGGCAGCCAGCCTTGGTGTCGGGATTGGCACTTGCGTCGCGAAGGTCGGCATTAAGATGACGCTGTCCAAAGTGTGTTTTGCGACTGCGGCCGAAATTCACTGGCGAGCTTTTCAGGAACAGGCAATCTCAAAGGGGCTCAATGGAGGCAATGGCAGGTTGGTTGGCCCGGCATCGGAAATCTATTGGGAGATTTTCACAAAGCGCGGGCTGACCCGGATCTTCGGCAATTACAACATTGCCGGACTGGTGTCCGAGCCGGCCGGCTGGTTGCCGCTCGCCGATAAACTGATGCTCATCTGACCGGCGACGTCCGAACCGGACAGAGCGTCGTTTGCTCTGCCGTCGTACTGCGAACCGCCGTGCAAATGAGTCCGCCACGTTGGCTCGTAGCTGTCCGGTAACGTGGGCCTTGCTTCCCTTCGCGGCCGTCACGCCGTAAATGTCGCCGGCTGGCGGGAAGGGGACACAGGCATGGCGCGGGCACTCAGGGTCGCGATTCAGATGGACCCGATGGACACCATCAACATCGAAGGCGATTCCAGCTTCGCCTTGATGCTGGAGGCACAGACACGCGGCCACAGCATGTGGCATTACGAGGTGCGCCACCTGGCATTACGCGAAGGCGTCAGCAAACCGCATGGCGGCAAGCGGGCCGAGCGGCTGTTTGCCCGAGCCCGCCCGGTCACGGTGCAGCGTCGGGCCGGAGATCATTACAAGTTCGGCGAGTTGGCCGAACTCGATCTCGGCTCGATGGATGTCGTGCTGATGCGGCAGGATCCGCCGTTCGACATGGCCTATATCACCGCGACGCATTTGCTTGAGCACATCCAGCCCGAAACACTTGTGGTCAACGATCCGGTAGCGGTCCGCAACGCGCCGGAAAAATTGCTGGTGACGCATTTCCCCGACCTGATGCCGCCCACACTGATCACCTGGGACCTGGAAGCAATCCGCGCGTTCCGGCGCGAGTACAGAGATATCATCGTCAAGCCGTTGTTCGGCAACGGCGGCGCCGGCGTGTTCCGGATAAAACCGGACGACGAAAACCTCGCCTCGCTGCTGGAGATGCATTTCGCCCGCTCACGCGAGCCATTGATGTTGCAACGTTATGAACCCGCTGTGCGCAAGGGCGATAAACGCATCATCCTGGTGGATGGCGAGCCGATGGGCGCGGTCAACCGCGTGCCGGCCGAGGGTGAGGCCCGCTCCAACATGCACGTCGGCGGCCGGCCCGAGAAATCCCCGCTGACCGCGCGCGATCGGGAAATCTGTGCCGCCATCGGCCCGACCTTGCGCGAACAGGGTATGATCTTCACCGGCATCGACGTGATCGGCGATTACCTGACCGAGATCAACGTCACATCGCCCACCGGCCTGCAGGAAATCGCCCGGTTCGACGGTGTGCACCTCGAGCAGGCGATCTGGGACCGGATCGAGGCGAAGGCGCAAGGGCTCCGCCCCTGACCCCGCCAGGAGGCCTGCCTCCTGGACCTCCGCCAAGGCCAGTGGCCCTTGGAACCATTAATTGGGCTTGTTCCGAGGAGGGCCGACGCAGTCGTTGCAACGTCTCAGTTGGCCCTCCTCGGACACAAGCCCATGGATAGATTGCAAAGGGCCGCCTCGCCATTTGCTGGGGTCCGGGGTGAAACCCCGGCGCCACCCCTCGACCGATGCGCCTTGATCGCCTAACGTATCGCGTGAAGTCGCTCCGGGAGGAGCGTCAGGTCAAATATTGGGAGCCACGATGCCAGGTCTCACTTACTCCGCCCCCACATCCGTGGATGATGCGGTCAAGCTACTCGCCGGTTCCTCCGGCCTCGCGAAGGTTCTGTCCGGTGGGACCGACCTGCTGGTGCAGCTGCGCTCGGGCCGGCTGAAGCCGGAACTGATTGTCGACACCAAGAAGATCCCCGGGATCATCGGCATCCGCGAGGAAGCCGGCGCCTTCATCGTTGGCGCTGCAACTCCCGGCGCGGTGGTCGAGGCGCACGCCGGCATGAACAAGGCCTGGCCGGGAGTGGTCGAGGCGCTCGACCTGATCGGTTCGACGCAGGTGCAGGGCCGTTGCTCGCTCGCCGGCAATCTGTGCAATGCCTCGCCGGCCGCGGATTCCGTTCCGGCATTGTACGCTGCCGGTGCCACCGCGGTGATCGTCGGCAGTAAAGGCCGCCGCGAAATTCCGGTGGAGCAGGTGCCGACAGCACCCGGCCGCACCAGCCTCGCCAAGGACGAGTTCATCCTGGAATTCAAATTCCCGGTACGTCCGGCGCATTCCGGCGATGCCTATTTGCGGTTCATTCCGCGTACGGAAATGGATATCGCCGTGGTCGGCTGCGGCATCAGCGTCACAATCGACGACAAAGGCGTGTGCACCGCGGCGCGTTGCTCGCTTGGCGCGGTCGCACCGACCGTGCTGCTGGTCAAGGAAATGGCCGACACATTGGTCGGGCATACGCTGGACGACGCCACGCTGGCGGCGCTCGACAAGGCAGCGCAGGCTGCCTGCAAACCCATCAACGACAAGCGCGGAACGATCGAATATCGCACCAAGGTCGCCGGCGTGCTGGCACGCCGCGTGGCGAAGATCGCATTCGATCGGGCGTCCGGCAAAACTGTAAAGGCTCACTGACCCATGGCAAAGTCATACGTTTCCACCACAATCAACGGCGAATCCGCCGAATATCTGTGCGAGCCGCAGCAGACTCTGCTGGATGTGCTGCGCGACGTCGTCGGCCTGACCGGCAGCAAGGAAGGCTGTGCGTCCGGTGACTGCGGTGCCTGTACGGTGATCATGGACGGCGCCATCGTCTGCTCCTGCCTCGTACTGGGCGTTGAGGCCGAAGGCCGCACGATCACCACCGTCGAAGGCATCGCCGACGGCGAGAAACTGCATCCGGTGCAGCAGAAGTTCCTCGAGCACGCGGCCTTGCAGTGTGGCTTCTGCACTCCTGGCCTGATCGTCGCCTCGAAGGCATTGCTCGACGCCAATCCAAACCCGACTGAAACCGAGGCGCGGTATTGGTTGGCCGGCAATCTTTGCCGTTGCACCGGTTATGACAAGATCATTCGCGCGGTAATGGATGCCGCCGCGGTCATGCGAGGAGAGGCCTCCTGATGAACTACATCGATTCCAACCTGAAAGTCGTCGGCACGCGTCCCATCCGTCCCGACGGCGTCGATAAGGTTACCGGCCGCGCGGTGTTCGCTGCCGATACGCGCGCCTCGGGCATGCTGTGGGGCAAAATCCTGCGCTCCCCGCACGCACATGCGCGGATCGTGTCGATCGATACCTCGAAGGCCGAAGCCCTGCCGGGTGTGCGCGCTGTCGTGACCGCAAAGGATTTCCCGGAAATCGCCAACGAAGAGGCGTTCGTCGGAGAAGGTCCGATGAATTTCCGTGATCTGTCCTGCAACGTCATGGCGCGCACCAAGGCACTGTACGAAGGCCACGCGGTTGCCGCAGTTGCCGCCGCCACGCAGGCGATCGCCGATGAGGCGCTGGCACTGATCGACGTGAAATACGATGTGCTACCGTTCGTCATCGACGTTGAAGAGGCGATGGCCGACAACGCACCGGTTCTGCACGACGACATGTTCACTGCCGGCGTTAACCCGAAGCCCACGAAGCCGTCGAACGTTGCCAAAGTGGTGACTTTCAAGAAAGGCGACGCCGAAGCCGGCTTTAAAGATGCGGAAATCATCGTCGAAGGCAAGTACACCACCAAGCCGGTGCACCAGGGCTATATCGAACCGCATGCCTGCCTCGCGACCTACGCGCCCGACGGGCAGATCACGATCCACAGCTCGAGCCAGGGCCATTTCATGGTCCGCGCCTACACGGCGAAGCTGCTTGGCATCGACATCGCCAACATCCGTTGCACGCCGGCCGAAATCGGCGGCGGCTTCGGCGGCAAGACGCTGATCTATCTGGAGCCGGTCGCCGTGGCGCTGTCGCGAAAGTCCGGCAAGTCGGTCAAGATGCAAATGACCCGCGAAGATGTCTTCCGCGGTTCCGGTCCGACCTCGGGCGCATCGATCGATATCAAAATTGGTGCGAAGAAGGACGGCACCATCGTCGCGGCGAAACAGGTGTTGAAGTTCCAGGCGGGCGCCTACGCCGGCTCACCGATCGGGCCTGGCTGCATGTGCGGCTTCGCGCTGTACGACCTGCCGAACATCGATGTCGTCGGCTACGATGTGGTCAGCAATCGCCCCAAGGTCGCCGCCTATCGTGCTCCGGGGGCGCCGATCACCTCGTTCGCCGTTGAGTGCGCCCTCGACGAACTCGCCGAAAAACTGGGCATGGATCCGTTGACGCTGCGCGAGAAGAATGCTGCGAAGAACGGCAGCAAGACGCATTACGGCGTGACCCACAACAATATCGGCTTTGAGCAGGTGCTCGCGGCGGTGAAGACGCATCCGCACTGGAAGGCGCCGGTGCCGGCCGGTCAGGCGCGTGGTCTCGCCTGCGGCTTCTGGTTCAACATCGGTGGCGAATCCTCAGCAACGGTGCACGTCAACGAAGACGGCTCGGTCACGGCGGCGACCGGCAGCCCGGATATCGGCGGCTCGCGAGCCTCGATGGGCATGATGGTGGCCGAGGTGCTTGGCGTCAAAGCCGACAAGGTGCGGACCATCGTGGCCGACACCGGCTCGATCGGCTTCACCTTCCTGACCGGTGGGTCTCGCGTGACGTTTGCCACCGGCATGGCGGTAACCCAGGCGGCCGAGAAAGTGGTCGAGGAACTGAAGAAGCGCGCTGCCATGATCTGGGAAATCCCGGCGGACGCCGTCGAGTGGAAAGACGGCATGGCGTTGCCCGCGGGCTCCAACGCCGGTGCCTTCGAACCTCTGGATCTCGCAGCGATCGCGCTGAAGGCAGGCCGGACCGGTGGTCCGATCAATGCCGAGGTGTCGGTCAATGCTCAGGGCGCCGGGGCCGGCTTCGGTGCGCATATCTGCGACGTGACCGTGGATAAGGAAACCGGCCATGTGGCGATCGAGCGCTACACCGCCGTCCAGGACGTCGGCAAGGCGATCCATCCCAGCTACGTCGAAGGCCAGATCCAGGGCGGCGCCGTGCAAGGCATCGGGTGGGCGCTGAACGAGGAGTATATCTACAACGACAAGGGCCAGTTGGAGAATCCCGGTTTCCTGGATTACCGCTGCCCGGTGGCATCGGATCTGCCGATGATCGAGGCGGTGCTGGTGGAAGTGCCTAACCCGCGTCATCCGTTCGGTGCCCGCGGCGTGGGCGAGGTGCCGATCGTCCCGCCAATGGCAGCGATCAGCAACGCCATCCGCCGTGCCACCGGCGTGGAAATGCATGATCTGCCGATGTCTCCGCCGAAGGTTCGCGCGGCACTCGATGCCGCGGGAAAATGAGGTCGTTTGCCTAGAGTGATCATCGCCTCGGGCGGGTCTTGCCACCAGTTCACCGGTGGCAAGACCGAGTTCGATGTGCAGGCAACCACGTTTCGCCAGTTGGTGCGTGAGCTGGAACAAAACTATCCGGGTCTCGGCAGCCAGGTCGAAGAAGGCATGGCGGTTGCAATCGATGGTGAAATTTTCCAGGATGCTTACCAGGTCGAACTGAAACCCGGCAGCGAAATTGTCCTGATTCCGAAAATCGGCGGCGGTTGATTGTGTCCCGGGACCGCCGCTTGCAGGACCACAAGCCGACCGTGTTGTTGTTCGACTGGGACAATACCCTGGTCGACGGCTGGGTCGGCATCACCGCGGCGCTGAACGCCGCGTTCGATGCATTTGAAAAACCGCAGTGGACGGTTACCGAGACGAAAAATCGGGTCCGGGTCGCCCTGAAGGAAAGTTTTCCCAAAATGTTCGGCGACGCCTGGGAGAGCGCCCGCGACATCTTCTACGACAGGTTCCGCAGTGACCATCTGGCTAACGTGACCCCAATGCCAGGAGCGGCCGAGGCGCTGCTGGCCGGCGCTGCCTGGCCACGTGGTGTGGTGTCCAACAAGGCCGGCAAATATCTGCGTGCCGAAGTCTTGCATCTCGGATGGTCGACGCATTTTGCCGCGGTAGTCGGCGCCGGCGATGCCGCTGCCGACAAGCCCAGTCCAGAGCCGATCTACATGGCGTTGAAGGAAATGGGTTTTTCTCCCGGCCGGGACATTTGGTACCTCGGCGATACCGCACTCGACATGCAGGCAGCGCGGGCGGCGGGGGTAACTGCCGTGCTGGTCGGCGATGCCGCACACGATGGCGGTGTTGAACTCGCTTCCCCCGATCTCCATGTGCATTCTGCCTATGAGCTGGCAGCCTGGCTAAAAAGCCTGGCCTGAGCCACGATGGGCTGGTAGCGTGCGTAGGCCGGTGGTCCCGCCAGGACCAACCGGGACGTCAATAACAGGCATCTCTCAACTCTCGCCGTGGCACACGGCGAATATAAAAGGACCATGAAAATGGCCACTGAAAAGGCGCAAAACGTTCAGGACGTGTTCTTGAACCATGTGCGGAAGAGCAAGACACCGGTGACGGTGTTCCTCGTGAACGGAGTCAAGCTGCAGGGTATCATTACCTGGTTTGACAATTTTTCCGTTCTTTTGCGACGCGACGGGCATACCCAACTCGTCTACAAGCACGCCATCAGCACGGTCATGCCGGGATCTCCGATCCAATTGTTTGACGCCTCGAAGGCCGAGAGCGGCGCACCGGCGTCCGCTGGCGTGCGTGAGATGAGTGCCGTCGCCGGTGGCGATTAACGACGGGGATTAACCACCTGGAGATCGACAGACCAGCGGCCCCTGCTCAGTCCCAGCCTGCGCAGTCCCAGCCTGCCCAGGCCAGAACGGCGAACGGTAGCGCTGCGACCCGCGCCGCCGTCATCCTGCCCTGGGAACGGCCCAGGGAAGGGAAGGACCGTGACCGGGGGCTGAACGGCGCTGAACCGATGCGCGCGGCCGATGCACGGCTGGAAGAAGCCGTCGGCCTGGCCGCGTCCATCGGCCTTATTGTCGTGCACCAGGCCGTCCTGCCGCTGCGCGCTCGCCAACCCGCGACCTTGCTGGGGTCCGGGCAGGTAGCGTCGCTTGCCGACGTGGTCGCTGCGCAGCACATCGCCGTGGCGATCGTCGATGCGACGCTGTCGCCGGTGCAGCAGCGCAACCTGGAACGCGCGTGGCACTGCAAGGTGATCGATCGGACAGCGCTTATTCTCGACATCTTCGGCGAGCGGGCGGCCACGCGGGAAGGCACCTTGCAGGTCGAACTGGCGCATCTGGCCTATCAGCGCTCCCGACTGGTGCGGTCCTGGACCCACCTGGAACGTCAGCGCGGTGGCTTCGGCTTCCTTGGCGGACCGGGCGAGACGCAGATCGAGGCCGACCGGCGCCAGATCGACGAACGGCTGGTGCGGCTGAAAAAGGACCTGCAACAGGTCCGGCGCACCCGCGGCCTGCACCGTAGTGCCCGCAAGCGCGTGCCATTTCCGGTGGTCGCTCTGGTTGGCTACACCAATGCCGGGAAATCGACGCTGTTCAATGCATTGACCGGCTCAGCAGTGGTAGCGCGCGATCAGTTGTTCGCGACGTTGGATCCCACGATGCGCGGCCTGATCCTGCCGTCCGGCCGGCGCATCATCTTGTCAGATACGGTAGGATTCATCAGCGAACTGCCGCACGAGCTGGTGGAGGCGTTCCGCGCCACGCTGGAAGAAGTGTCCGAGGCCGACATCATCCTGCACGTGCGTGACGCCGCGCATCCCGATTCGAGCGCGCAACAGTCGGATGTACTGGGCGTGCTGGCGGAAATGGAGCGCGACGGCACACTCGACCCGGCGTGGCCGTCGCGCCTCATCGAGGTCATGAACAAAGCCGATCTTCTCGGAGGTGTCGCACAGGTTCCGGTGCGGCCAGGTGCTGTGGCGGTCTCGTCGATCACTGGTGAAGGGCTCGCCACGTTGGCCGAGGCGATCGACCGCCGGATCGGCGCAGGCATGGAAACCGCTGACTATGACATCGAACCCTCCGACGGCGCGCGGCTTGCCTGGCTGTATCGGCACGGTGAAGTGACCGAACGCCGCGATGACGATGACCTGGTCCACGTCACTGTCCGCCTGCTGCCGGCCGATCGGGCTCGCTTCGAGCGACGGCCATGAGGCCGGCCGACATGCAGACCGTGGCCGATCTGCTGCGAGAGGCCGCACGCGACAAGATCATGCCGCTGTTTCGTAACCTGGCTGACGGCGCGGTGAAGATGAAGACCGGCCCGTTCGACCTGGTAACCGAGGCCGATGAAGCGGCGGAACGGCGCATCACCGAGGATCTGCAACGGGAATTCTCCGGCTGCGTGGTGATCGGTGAGGAAGCTACCAGTGCCGACCCCGACCTGCTCGACGGCCTGCCCGGTGCCGAACTGGCTTTCGTGATCGATCCGGTCGACGGGACGGCGAATTTCGCCGCCGGTCTTCCGCTGTTTGGCGTGATGGCGTCAGTGTTCCGCAAAGGCGAGATCGTCGGCGCGGTGATCCATGACCCGGTTGGCGACGACTCGGCGATTGCGCTGCGCGGCGAGGGGGCGTGGTTTGAAACCCCGGACGGCAGGCGGCGCGATATGCGGGTCGCAGCGCCCGCGTCGGCGGCTTCCGACATGAGCGGTAGCGTGTCCTGGCGGTTCATGCCGGAACCGCTGCGCTCGCAGGTCTGCGCGCGGTTGCCGCGGCTTGCGGCGACCTGGGATTACCGGTGCGCGGCGCATGCGTATCGCATGACGGCGGCGGGTCATGCGCACTTCCTGTTGTATTACCGGCTGTATCCATGGGACCATGCGGCCGGCTGGTTGCTGCATCGGGAGGCCGGCGGATACTCCGCGCGGTTCGATGGGAAGCCGTACGACCCTACGGATATCTGGAGCGGCCTGATCTGCGCACCGGATCGCGACGGGTGGGAGACAGTGCGGGCGGCGTTGCTGGAGTGAGCAGACGTCGGAGCTTCGCCCCGAGACCCCGACCAAGGGGCGCCTGCACCTTGCCGTCGCGCCGAGACCGGCCATACTCTGCCGATTGCGTTGTAAGCGATGAGGGCGGAGTGTTGTGCGACCTGACGCCGAACTGGATATCGCGGTTATCGGCGGCGGTATTTCCGGCATAACCACCGCCATTCTGCTGCAAATAACCGGTCACCCGACTGCGCTTTATACAACGATCCAGCCGTGTTTCGAGCCGGGTGCCGGCCGGCCGGAAGAATTTGCAACGTTGCACGCTGCGGCTTCGGTCATTCCGCACTCGGTTGCCTCGCCGAAGCTGTCGCACTGGACCGGCATTTCCCAGCATTTTTTCCGCGCCCTCAGTTTGCCGGGAAGTTGCGGTGTGCGCCGCCAGCTGCACTATGAAATATCTGAGGATCCGAATGAGGCCGCTCCGGGTTACGCCGGGTCGGTCGAGAACTTTGCATGGCTGACCGCCGACGAATTGAATCAGCCATGGGTTCCGAAACGATCGGCAGCGCGCGGGACATACGGCTGGAAATTCGATGCGTTTTTCTGCGAGGCACCCGAATATCTGCGATTTCTTTACGCCTTTTATGCTCGGATTGGCGGTCGGCTCCGGCAACCGCCGGCGGTTGATGGTCTGGCACCGTATCTTGCGCTGGGTCACGATATCTTTGTGAACTGCACAGGTTTTGGCGCCTACGGATTGCTGGAGTCGGCGACCCGGGACCCTCGATGCACTGACAATCCAATGCTGCCCGATTTTGAGCCGCTGATCGATCCGTTTCCGCCGAAACTCATTCGCGGTCATTATTTGCGCATGGACATCAAGGAAATCCTGACCGGCCATCGCGGCCAGTTCCTCTCCTACAGCTACAAGCCGACGACTGACATCTATCGGACAGCCACCGGGCTTGCGGCAGATGTCTACTGTTATCAACGGTCGGATGCATGGATCCTCGGAGGCAGCCGACAGGTCGGCAGCATTGACGACCACGGCAACTGGTTCGGTGAACAAACCGTTGGT
This sequence comes from Acetobacteraceae bacterium, assembly GCA_049519555.1. Lineage (GTDB taxonomy): Bacteria > Pseudomonadota > Alphaproteobacteria > Acetobacterales > Acetobacteraceae > Rhodopila. Next base: position 22,678 of record JBEKQQ010000041.1, on the reverse strand, counting down.
GGCGAGAGGGAATTCGCTCGCCGCAACGCGCCGCCGCTTGCCGTCCCGGCGCCGATCTTCGAGCTGAATGCCGATATTTTACTGCGCCTGAGCAACGGTCGTGTAGACCTTGAGCGGCTGAGGCGGAATGATCCGGGCATCGTCTCGCCTGGCATTGGCTATCGTTTCGTGCGAGCCTCAGAATCCGACAACGTCCGGGTCAGCTGTTCGCGGGTGCAATTCGGGGGCGACCGAAAATACATTCTGCACAATTACGGCCACGGCGGATCGGGCTATACGCTGTCCTGGGGATGCGCATTCGATATTCTACAAATGCTGGGGCGTATCACCGAAGTACCGCCGCAATTGGCCGGGCACAGCAAATTCGCGATCGGCGACACCGCGATCCGTGGCCTGCTTGGCAATGTCATCGCCCGGCTGCTCTCGCACGGGGCATAGGCGGATACGCTGGCCGCTACGGAAAACCGTCAGGCGTTGCCGGATGTGGCCGGCCGCTCCGGCATCGCCCATCTGATCGCGGCGCGGGCCAGAGCATCGACCGTATCGACAATCGGCACCTCAAGCGCCTCCACTGGACCGGCCTGAATGCCCAGGGGAATTTCGGTGCAACCCAGCACCACCGCTGCGGCACCGCGTGCCGCCAGACTGTTCACCACTTCGGCCAGCGGCGCATAGGCCTCCTGCAGCCGGTTGAGTTTGACCAGCGCGATCGCCGGCAGCACGAGGTTTTGCATTTGGTTCGTATCCGGCTCGATACAGCTCCAGCCCAGTTTTTCCAGGCGATCCTGGTAGAGCCGCATGGCCAGAGTGGGCACTGTTCCCATCAGGCCGATGATGCCTTTGGGCGTGCCGATGCGGCGCAGATCCTCTGCGGCGGCATCGACGATGTGCAGTATCGGCATGCCGGCCGCTTCCACCATCGGTTCATACCAGCCGTGCACCGTATTGCACGGTATCGCAATCGCGCCGCACCCGGCCTGTCGCAGACCGTTGATGCCACGTAACAACCAGGGCAGCGGATCCGGCCCGGTGCGTTGCTGTGCGGCGATGCGGTCGGGAATGCGCGGATCCGACCAGAGCACGGTCGGAATGTGGTCCTGATCGCGTTCCGCCGGGGTCAGTTGTGTCAGCCGCAGCATGAAATGCGCGCTCGCCAGTGGCCCCATGCCCCCCAGTACGCCAAGAACCCGTTCCACCATCGTCCGCCGCCCGATCCGGAGAGGGCAGGGATGCGGGAACCCGCGCACCCGGTCAATGGGGCCCGGTCTATGGGAAAAGCCGGGCGCGACCCTTACAACGAGTTGATGTCCTCGTTCCGGCTTTGCAAGTACAGATCGAAATCGTGGCGCAGCTCCGGCTTGTTGGAGGCGAACTCCAGCACGCCGGAGCTGTTGCGTTTCAGATCCTCCAGCGGATCGAAGTCGTGCTTTACGAACATGTCCCAGCGCGACTTGTAGCCGCGATCGGTTTTGCGGCCGTGAAACAGGTGCTCGAGTGTGCCTTGGACATAGCCGATATTGCGGTTGATATGGCGCAGCGCGCGGCCCTCCCAGCGTATCACCTCGCGCCGGTACGAGTCAGCGACGCCTTTGGGTACCGAGCGGTTGCCTTCGCCGATCATCGCCAAAGACATGTGGTGATCACCCGAACCCATGCCACCCAGTTCGAACAGCCCGCCGACCCAGTCGAACGCCTGCCGTGTCATGGCCCAGGCATAGCCGGAATGCGGGTAGACGTAAGTCCCGCCGTCGCCGTACGGCCGGGCGTCTGCAAACATCTTCTGACGGTGAAAATATTGCCGGCAGAACGAACGATGATGCGCGATATGCTCGTCGTTCGGGCCGAGGTCGTAAGCATCGCTCCAGGGCTGGATGACGTCGTAGTGCTGTAACGCGAGCAGCGTTGCCATCGGCCAGTCCGGCCGGCGAAACAGCACGTCGGCATCGATCCAGGCGATGTACTGCGCCTCGGGGGTGCGGTGGACGCCGATGTTCAGCAGATTTTCCTTGTTCCACACACGCGTTTTCGCACGCACCGGAATGTGGTGGACGCCGTCCATGGCGCAATGATGATCTTCCTCGCCAAACGCACACTCGATCACCGTCAGGGTGACGCCGGCATCCAGCATGGCGCGGGCGAACTGCAGCCAGTTGCGATGGGTGGACGACCAGTGCAGCGGGTTGGAGCGGGCGGTGAAGACGTGAAGCCTGGATGGTTCGAGCATCAGATTGGCACCCTGGTTGGTTCGTGATTTGTTCTAACCACGACTAACAAGAATGGCAAGAAAAACTAACGTCTCCATCCGGTCTCACACCGGGTCGAGCAGCGACGCCGCATCGTGCCGCACATTGTTCACCGCGGTCCCCACCCGCCAGGTGCGAAATCCGGCCGCCGACGGGTGGACCAGGCTCGCCGGATCGCCCTCGGCTTCGCCCAACCAGAGCGGCCAGTCGGGCTCCTCCAGCACCACCGGCATACGCTCGTGCAGCGGGCGAAGCGCTTCGTTGGCCGACGTGGTCACGATGGTGAAGCTGCGGATGACCGCGCCATCCGGCCCACGCCAGCCCTCCCACAGTCCGGCGAACACGAGGCAGCCGGCGTCCTCGCGGGCGATGGCCCAGGGCAGTTTGCCGTCCGGGGTGGTTTGCCATTCATAGAAGGCGTCGGCTGGCACCAGGCAGCGGCGGCGAGCGAAAGCGTCACGAAACATCGGCGTGCTGGCGATGGTCTCGCCTCGGGCATTGATCGGCTGGCGGGTGGCTTTCAGGTCCTTGACCCAGTGCGGCACGAGGCCCCAACGCAGCAGCCCGAGATGGCGCTCATGCGTCTCCGGATGCAGCCTGATGACCGGCGCGTCTTTGGTCGGCGCCATGTTCCAGGTGCCGCCCCAGTTCGGGATGGGACCTTTGGTCTGGAACAAAGCGGCGATGTGGTCGGCCGGGAGGATGGCTGCGTAGCGTCCGCACATGGCGGCGAGGGTAGCCGGGTTTTCTCCGGCGCGGAAATCCTGACGGTGCCGCTTCCGGACGCAAGTCCTTGGGGATCACCGGCCCGATCGCGATCCGCTATTTCGCGGCGCGGAAGCCACGCAGCATTTTTCGCCATGGCCGCAGCCAGCCGACCACTCTGGAAATTCGTTCGGTCACTTTCTCAAGGTCCGCAATGTTCCGCGCCAGACGATGGATGTCGACGGTTTCCAGGTCCGCCAGGCGGCGATCCAGGCTACGAATGTCGGCGCCAAGCGCGCTGATATCGCCGTCGGGATGATGCTGCCCCGGGACATCGGTATCGCCTGGCCGGCGTACCGGCGGCGGGCCGGCCGGCAGCGTCGATTTCTCAATCAGTGCGAGGTTGGTGCGAATGGTCATTTTTTCGATCGGCAGGTAGGAGCTCTGACCGGTGATCAATTCGCGCGCCATGTGATCGATCAATTGCTTGACCACGCCGACCATGCCAAACTGATGACTTTCGAACCGCCGCGTGCCGCTTGCGGTATCGAATGCCGGCGGTTCGACCCATTGGCTGCCGTCGGGGTATTCCGGCAGGAAGCCGGTACAGAAATCCTCGATGGCATAGGTTCCGCCGGGCTTCAGCAGCTTTGGAAACAGGTACAGGAACGATCGTTTGGTCAGGTAGCCGAGATGCGAGGCATCGTCGATGATCAGATCGAACGACCCACCGGCAATGGCGGCCGCCTGGTCCAGAGCGGCAGTGTCGTCCTGACTGGCACGAATGAAATGGATGCGGTCCTGGCCGGCAATTTTTTGCGGCATGGCGTCGATATCGAGGCCGACGATGATCCCATGTGGCAGATAATCCTTCCACACCAGCAAGGACGCGCCGGACGATACGCCAAGTTCCAGAATACGCGCGTCGCGGTCGCGCAAATCGGCCAGGATCCGTTGATACTCCAGCAGATAACTTAGCGGCTTCCGCGTGAAATCGCCTGCCGTGTAATGGCGGCCGGCAAAGCCGTTCAGGTCCGACATGAAAATAGCCGGCGGTCGACCCAGCCTGTATGGCAACCTGACATTGATGATCCCACGCAGCGCAACGCGAAGCGCTATCACACGGTGGCCCGAGGCCAGTCAATCGACTGACCTCGGCCGCGTGGGCTCGCGGCGAGCCTTGGTCCCGCCCGGTTTTCGTATCGCGACACTTGCGTTACCATCCCGGAAATCAGGAGTTTGCAATGACCAGAACCGGCGGGATCATCATCGTCACCATGCGGCGGATGTTGACCCGGTCCGCCGCCGGCCTGTGCATGACGCTAATGCTCGCGCCGTTGGCCGGCGCCCAGCAAACGCCGCCTGCCTCAACCGAAGCAACGCCGCCGCCAGCAACGTCCCCGCTGCCGCAGGTGGTGCCACCCGCATCGCCGGGTATGCCGACCCCGTCCGGTTCAGCACCGGCTGGGCTGCCGCAAATCCTGCGGCCCACGCCGACACCGGCGGCGGCGCCACCGCTGTCCCAGGGCACGCCGCCGGCCCAGCCGCCGGCGCCGCAGGCCGCCGGGCCAACGCCGGTGTCGCCCACCTCACCACCTCCGCCGTCGCCCGCAGAGCCTGCTGCGTCCCAGGCCGCGCCCCCGGGGCAGTCGCCCGTCCCGCCACCTACCCCGGCATCGAACCCGGCATCCGCACCGGCGTCTGCTGGGCCATCCACCCCGGCCTCCCCGGAGCCATCCGCCACCCCGGCCTCCCCGGGGCCATCCACCCCGGCCTCCCCGGGGCCATCCGCCACCCCGGCTGCCGCGCCGGCGCAGCCCCCTCCGCCCCACGCGCTGTCGCCCGCGTCACCGTCGCTCCCGTCGTCTCCCGCGGTCGTGTCTGCCGAGCAAATTGCTCCGGTCGAGTTGACCGGCCTGCTGGGCCATGTCGTCGTCGGCGATAACGCCGCCCAACTGGGCCGCATCGTCGATCTTTTGGTCGACGCCCAGGGCCGGGTGCGAGCCGTCGTCCTCGATGTCGGCGGATTCATGGGACTGGGCAACCGCAAGGTGGCAGTGGCGTGGTCGGCGCTACGGTTTGCCGAGGGAGAAAACGGGCCTGTGATCTCAACCGAGATCGCCCCTGACCGCATCAAAAGTTGGGCCGACTACATCGTCGGCCGTCCTGTCGCAATTCTGGGCGCAACCGTCGCCGTGCCCTAGGTGCCCCGCATGGCGGCGCGGCAATCCTTGCGTGGGCTCGATTGGCTGTTCTTCTTCGTCGCCGATCTGCAGACCAGCTTCGGACCGTTCATCGCAGTCTATCTGACCGACCACCGCTGGACGCAGGCGCAACTGGGCCTTGCGTTAAGCGTGGGATCGGCGTCGGCCATGCTGGCTCAGGTGCCGGCGGGTGCGCTGGTGGACGCACTGCGCAGTAAGGCCGTGGCGGCAGCGGTGGCGCTGGTGGGCATCGCCAGCGGTGCGTTGTTCATGGCGATGTCGCCGACGCTCTGGCCGGTTCTGCTGGCGCAGGCAATGTATGGTTTTGCCGCATGCATGCTGAACCCGGCGCTGGCAGCCTTGACCCTGGGCCTCATCGGCGCCGCGGCCGTGGCGGAGCGGCTGGGGCGCAATGCGAGGTTCCAGGCGATCGGCAGTGCCTGTGGCGCCGCACTCATGGGGGCCTGCGGCACCTATGTCTCGACGCGGGCCGTCTTCTGGCTGGCGGCGTTGCTTTGTGTTCCGGCACTGCTTGCCTTGCGCACAGTGGGAGGGCGAACCGCGTCACGACCGGCGGTGGTGACTGCCGGCCCGCCAACGGAGCCGTTGCGCCACGTGCTGCTCGACCGCCGGCTGCTGGCATGGCTGGCCTGCGCCTTGCTGTTCCATCTGACCAACGCCGCGTTGCTGCCGCTGGCGAGCGTTGAGATCACCAAGCGAGCCGACAAGAACGCCAGCCTGATCATCGCGGCCTGTATCCTGGTGCCGCAGCTGGGTGTTGCATTGCTGTCACCGCTCGCTGGTCGCGCCGCGGACCGCTGGGGCAGGCGCTGGGTGCTGCTGGCCGGCTTCTGCGCTTTGCCGGCGCGCGCGCTGCTGCTGGCTCTGGTGACTGATCCGCTGTGGATCGTTCCCGTGCAGGCCCTGGACGGATTGGGCGGCGCCGCATTCGGCGTAATGACGCCGCTGATTGCCGCCGACCTTTCCGGTGATCACGGCCGGTTTAATTTGCGGATGGGAATTATTGGCCTGGCAGTCGGTGGCGCGGCTACCGTGAGTTACACGGTGGCCGGCGCCATCGCCACCAATTTGGGCGCCCAAACGGCTTTCATGGCGCTCGCGTTGACCGGGGTTTGTGCCGTCCTGACCGTTGCCTTCGCGATGCCGGAGACGCGGCCGCCGGTTCCGGCTCAGACATGAATGGCGCAAAAGCCAGCACAGTGAACCGGTTGCTGCCAAATTATTGTCGTACGACGTACTTTACGTTGTGAGGCGAGGCCGGTATTGATGAGACCGGCCGAAATTTATGAGAAATTTATTATTTTCGGCGGAATATGGGCGACGCCGCCCAGGAGGGCGTGTGGACGGGCGAAGATGATCAGGTATCCAAAGTATGCCACCACGGTCATTGGCGCGTACAGCGTCCCTGACTGGTATGAGGCACTTGATCGCCTGGTTGCGGTTGGCCAGCTTTCCATGGGTGCGCTGGCTGACGCTCAGTTCCGTGCCGGCGAGGCGGCAATTCACGATCAGGAACTGGCCGGGATCGACGTCATCACCGACGGGGAGATGCACCGGCGCACCCATAATCGGCATTCGCCGCCGAATGCGATGCTGAATCATTTCTGGCAGAAAATTCCGGCGTTTCAGGGCAGTACCCGTCCGCGCGCGATCACGCCGCACGATCAGGAAGTGTTTCATCCGGCGGCCACCTGCCGGGATCGCATTCTGGAGACGACGGATCTCGGACTCGTTGGCGAATTCACCATGGCCGCGCAACTGACGCCGAAGCCGGTGAAGATCACCATGACCGGGCCGCATATGCTGGCGAAGGTTGCGTACGACGAATATTACCACGATCTGCCGAAAATGATGATGGATCTGGGCAAGCTGCTGCGCCGGAACTTTCTGCGGCTGGCCGAAGCGGGCTGCCGGAACATTCAAATCGATGAACCGCTGTTCACCATGTCCGCCGAAGACGAAGTTGCTGCCGCGGTCGATGCGATCAATGCCGCGATCGAGGACCTGCCGGAATCGGTCCATGTTTCGATGCATATTTGTCAGGGCAACTATGCGGTTGGCAAAGAATATGACGGGCAGATCGGCCATCGCTATTTCGACAGCGGACGCTATAAGGCTGACAAGATCTGCGACATCGGATGCGCGGCTTATCTGATCGAATACGACATGGCGCATCATTTCGAAGGCGTTCTGGGCGACCGGCAACTGGGCGTCGGCGCGGTCGACGTGCAGGACCCCAAGGTCGAGTCCGGAGAATTGGTCGCAAGCCGTATCAAGACACTCGATTGGCTTGCACCCGAGCAAACCATCATCACCAGTTCATGCGGCTTCAATCATTTGCCGCGGCGCACCGCGTTCGGCAAGCTCATGGCGATGACCGAAGCCAAACGGATTCTGTCGGCGTAATGGACCATACCGGCGACATGATCTGGTCCGGCGAAAAGGGCCATGTCGGCGAGTAGGCCCATATCGGCGCGAAGGTCCATATCGGCGCGAAGGCCCGTATCGGCGAAAAGGCCCGTATCGGCGAAAAGGCCCGTATCGGCGAAAAGGCCGGTATCGGCGAAAAGGCCCGTATCGCCGAAAAGGCCCGTATCGCCGAAAAGGCCCGTATCGCCGAAAAGGCCCGTATCGCCGAAAAGGCCCGTATCGCCGAAAAGGCCCCTATCAGCGAAAAGGCCTCAATCAGCGAAAAGGGCTGGCCGACGGAACCACCATCGTAGTGGCGCCTTTATAATTAAGCCATGAGCCAGCCAAAGCAACAGCCGGGGGCGGACCCAGGCAATCCGCGGTCTGGCACAGCTTGCCGGACCCTCCGGCAAACCGATGTTCGCCAGGACCCGATCGCGGCCCCTGCCGGAGATGGCGAGGAACTGCTTGCGCTGGTTCAGGAAGCGGGAGGTCTGGGCATATTCGAATGGCAAGTACCGACCGGAACGGTACGGCTGTCGCCAAAGCTGCAAACGTTATACGGTCTGAACGAGTTCGATGGCCGCCACGAAAGCTGGCTCCGCTGCGTGTTTCGCGAAGACGTGATGCGCATGACCAATACGATTATGGAAGCATTTGCCGCCGGCGCCACCGAGTTTGTCGATGAATTCCGCATCGCCCGTCCGGGCGAGGACGCACCGCGCTGGATGGAAGCGCACAGCATCGTTTTCTATGACAATGAGCAGCGTCCAACGCGCCTCGTCAGCGTCAGCGTCGACGTAACCGAGCGCAAGCGCGCCCATGTCCAGTTGCACGCCTTCACCGAAGCGCTGGAGGAGCGTGTCAAAGCCCGCACGCGGGAGCTGGAAGCCGAAAACGAAGCTCGCATCCGCGCCGAGGAATCCTTGCGCCAGGCCCAGAAAATGGAAGTTGTGGGTCAACTCACCGGCGGTCTGGCGCACGATTTCAACAATTTGCTGACGATCGTAATGGGTGGTCTCGATATCATCGAGCATCAGATCCCCAGATTGCCGCCATCGCCGGCAGCGCAACGGATCGCCCGCGCGCGCGAGCTTGCGCTCGAGGGGGTCGATCGCGCCGCCAAACTCACGCAGCGATTGCTGGCTTTCGCGCGCCAGCAACCGTTGACGCCGCAACCGATCGAGGTGGACATCCTGATCGGTGAAATCTCCGATTTGTTGCGGCGCACGGTCGGTGAAACGATCGCACTGCAAACCACTACGACAAGCGGGCTTTGGTCGACGCTTGCTGATCCCAACCAGCTTGAGAATGTGTTGCTGAATCTTGCGATCAATGCACGGGACGCCATGCCGGGTGGCGGCAGGCTGACGATCGAGACCGGCAACTGCTATCTCGACGACGCCTATGTCGCCGCCCTGGCGGAGCCCACGAAACCAGGCGAGTACGTGGTGATCGCGGTTTCCGACACCGGCTTCGGCATGGACGCCGCAACCATCGAGCACGCGTTCGAACCGTTCTTCACCACCAAGGAAATCGGCAAAGGCACCGGCCTGGGCCTTAGTCAGGTTTATGGTTTCGTGCGCCAGTCCTCGGGGCATGTGCGCATCGATAGCGAGCCGGGTCGAGGCGCGACCGTAAAGATCTTTCTCCCCCGCTGTCTCGCGGGCAACAAAACTGCTGCTGTCGCACAAAATGCCACGCCAGGGCGGGCGAACGGCACCGAGCGCATTCTGGTGGTCGAAGACGACGATGCCCTGCGCGCGCACACCACCGAAGCTCTGTCGGACCTCGGCTATCAGGTGTTCGAGGCGCGGCAACCGGCGGCGGCGTTGCGGATCCTGGTCGAGCAGCGGCAGATCGACCTGTTGTTCACTGACATCGTGATGCCCGGCGGGATGAATGGGCGTGAGCTCGCCGACGCGGCGTTGCAACGCTGGCCTGACCTCAAGGTGTTGTTCACCACCGGTTATAGTCGGGCCGCGATCCTCGATCCGCACCAGGCGGATCCGAACATTCAGTTGTTGCGCAAGCCGTTTTCGATCAATACACTTGCCGTAAGAGTGCGAGGCATTCTGGACGGAACCGGCGATGGCGCCTGATCGTTACAGCCAAATGCATACATATGACTTCTACAGTAATGACAAATATTGCCGTTCTCGGCATGACCCGATCTGCCTGCAAAGGAACCACCGTGCCATCTGACCCCGTGCGCATCCTGCTGGTCGAGGACGAGCCGCTGATCAGCATGATGACGGCCGAATTGCTCGCTGACGCCGGCTTTGCAGTTGAGGAAGCCGCAACCGCCGCAGAGGCAATGGGCAAACTGACCGACCCATTCGCTGTGGCGATCATCGATCTCGGGTTGCCCGATCGGCCGGGCGATGTTCTGACCAGGGATGTTCGGCGGCAGTGGCCCGACATGCCGGTGGTCATCGCCAGTGGCCGGGACCGCAACGAAGTCGCGCAGACTTTCGCCGATGACGCCAAGGTTGCCGCCATCGGCAAGCCCTACGACATAACGATGTTGTTGAACGCGCTGCGCGCTCTGGGCGTGCCGGTATGGGACGCATAGCGCCACCGCTCGCTTGGTAACGACCAAAACCGAAGCATGGGTCATGCGTCGCCCCGGTCGTTGCGACCGCGGCGAAGCAATCTGGTCGTGGGTGCGCACGTTTTACGACATCATTTCGTTGCGCTCTCGATCACAGAAGGTATGGCGCTCCCACGACCACGGGTAAGCGCTGCGGCACTATGCCAGTCGGCGTGAGAGATAGCGGACGGTTTTGTCACCGTTATCGATCACCGCCGTGCCAACCTCGGCAAATCCCAACGCAGCATGAAACGCATCGGACGCGGGATTGGGCGGATCCAGGTTGACCTCACAAACAATCCTGTCATGTCCGGCGTCGGATGCCTGCCGGGAGACCGCGTCGTAAAGCCGTCGAGCATGGCCGCGACCGCGCGCCGTCGCGGCAACCACCACCCGATCGATATACACAAACCGTGTCAGGCGCGCGCGAAACCACAGAAAATTTCCCGCGTCATAATTGGCATCCTGATCGAACGCCAGCAGGAAGCCCGCGACGTTGCCGATCCGCAGCGCCAGCCAGGCTGTGCTCACCAGCCGAGCCAAATGGTCCGGCTCCAGCCAGGACAACTCCCTGGCATGGGCGTTGTTCAAAGCGAGCAGGTTCTCACCCAACGGCCCCGCCAGGTCGGCCGGTCCGAACGGACATAGGTCGTCGGTCATATCGCACGCCTTTCCAACCGCCCAGATACGTTGGGTCGACATTGCCGACACGGTTTTAATGCTGTCGCGACCACGATAGCATGCCCCGCGATAGCATGCCCCGCGATAGCCTGACCGGGGACAGAGGGAGAAACCCATGACCAAAATCGCCGCCGTCACCGGTGCCGCCTCAGGCATCGGCCAGACCGCCTGCCGCCGCCTGTTGAAGGCCGGCTGGTCCGTGTTCGGCCTGGACAACGCGCGCGCCCGGCTGGAGGCGGTCTCCCGTGGCTTCGCCGGCTACCAGGATCGCTTCCGGCCGATCCTGTGCGATGTGGCCGACGCCGGCGGGGTCATCGCTGCGTTCCAGGAGATCGCTACCACTTCGAAAAGCCTGAACGCTCTGGTGACCTGTGCCGGCGTGCTCCGCACCGGGTTGATGGAGGATATGCCGATCGAGGATTTCGACCTCGTACTGACCGTCAACACCCGCGGCACCTTCCTTTGTGCGCAACAGGCCTTGCCGTTGCTGCGCGCCGGCGCCACGCCGGACAATCCCTCCCGGATCGTGCTGTTGTCGTCGGTTGCCGCGCTGCGGCCAAAGGTCGTCAGCGGCGCCTATGCCGCATCGAAAGCCGCGGTCAGCCAGTTGTGCCGGGTAATGGCGGCCGAGTGGGCGCCGTCCGGCGTGCTGGTCAACGCTCTGGCGCCTGGCACGGTCGACACGCCAATGGTGGCGGCCGTCGCTGACCCGTTGGCGTCGAAAGGCTACCGGCCGTCGGGCGTCTCGCCGGTCGGCCGCATTGCGCAACCTGACGACGTCGTCGACGTGATGATGTTCCTGTTGAGCGATGCCGCACGGTACGTGACAGGCACGACGATCCCGGTTGATGGCGGCACCCAGTCGGCGTTCATTCCGCCCGGCTCCAATCCCGGCTCCAATCCCGGCTCCCATCTATGATCCGCATCCTGGTTGCCTGGTTGGTGCTGACGGTTCCCGCCTTTGCGGGCGACAAAGTCGTCAACGTCTATAACTGGACCGACTACATCGACCCCGCCGCAATCAGGCAATTCACCGCCGCGACCGGGATCGAGGTGCGTTACGATGTGTTCGACAGTCTGGAGACGCTGGAAGGCAAGTTGCTCGCCGGCAGCTCGGGTTACGATGTCGTTGTGCCAAGCAATGAGCCGACGTTTTCGCGCCTGATCCATGCCGGCGCGCTGGCGGAAATCGATCGCGCGTTGGTGCCGAACTGGAAATATCTGGATCCTGCTTTGATGCAACGGGTAGCCGTATCGGATCCGGGCAACCGGCACGGGGCGATTTACTTGTGGGGCACCATCGGGCTCGGCGCGAACGAGGCAAAGATCCGCGCCGTGGCGCCGGATGCGCCGTTCGACAGCTGGGACCTGTTGTTCAAGCCGGACAACGCGAAACGGATCGCCGCCTGCGGCATCACCATGATGGATTCGGCCATCGACGTGATCCCCTCGGTGTTGAAGTTTCTCGGCCGCAACCCGGACAGCAATGCGCCCGCCGATCTTGCTGCGGTCGAGCAGGCGTTGCTGGCGATCCGCCCCTATATCCGCTCGTTCGAAAGCGGCGGCGCGCTGGAGGCGCTGGCGACCGGACAGACCTGCCTCGCGTTCGATTATTCCGGGGATGTTACGCAGGCGGAAGCGCGCGCTGCTGAGGCGAAGCAAGGTGTCACCGTCCGCTACATCGCGCCGAAAGAGGGCGTGGAAGTCGGTTTCGACATGCTGGCGATCCCGGCTGATGCGCCGCATAAGGACGCCGCACTGGCGTTCATCAATTTCGTTTTGCAACCGAAGGTGATGGCGGGGATCACCAATGTCACGCACTATCCAAATGCGGTGCCGGCCAGTCGGGCAATGATCGCCGATAAATCGGTGTTCCCGTCCGATGCCGAAATGTCGGGCTATTTCACCATCGGTGCGGTGCCGCAGGCGGCCGAGCGCCTGCGCACCCGGCTGTGGGCCCGGTTCAAGGCGGGCAACTGAGCGAATTTCTGTCCATTGCCGGCCTGACAGTCCGCTTTGGCGCGGTGACCGCGCTGGACCGCCTGGACCTGACGGTACGGCGCGGCGAATTGTTTGTGCTGTTGGGCGGCTCCGGTTCCGGCAAAACAACCTTGCTCCGGGCGGTGGGCGGGTTTGTGCGGCCGTCGGCGGGCAGGATTGTGCTGGACGGCGCCGATCTGTCGCGCGTGCCGCCACATCGAAGGCCGGTCAACACGGTGTTCCAGTCAGGAGCGTTGTTTCCCCATCTCTCGGTTGCCGCCAATATCGGGTTCGGTCCGCGCCAGCGCGGCATCTCCCGCGCCGCGACCGAGGCGCGGGTGCGGGAATTGCTGGCGCTGGTTCAGCTGGAGGGCTACGGCACCCGCCGCCCGCACGAACTCTCGGGTGGGCAGCAACAGCGGGTCGCACTGGCCCGCGGCCTTGCCGCGGAACCCTCGCTACTGTTGTTGGATGAACCGCTGTCGGCGCTCGACCGCGGGCTGCGCGCCGAGACCGCGGCCGAATTGGTGCGGCTGCAGAAGCGGCTTGGCACGACCTTCATCCAGGTCACCCATGACCAGCAGGAGGCGCTGACCATGGCCGACCGGATCGGCGTCATGCAGGCGGGGCGGATGGCCCAGGTGGGGACGCCGCGAGAGATTTTTTCCCGTCCGGCGAACCGGTTCGTGGCGGAATTCATGGGGGTGAGCAATTTGTGGGAAGGCGTTGTGTGCGGCGACCGAATGACCGTGGAGATTGCGGGTATCGGCGTGGTCCGGCTTGCCGCAGCGGCCTCGCCGGGTCCGGCGGTGTTCGGCGTGCGGGCAGAACGCATCCAAATTGGTGCCGTTCCGGCGCTGAACCAAATGACCGGAGTACTGGAGCGGACAATTTATGCCGGCGAAATCGTCACGCATCAGGTCCGATCCTGCTCCGGGATCATCATTCAGGTCACCGAACCGGCGCATGGGGCTGCGTCGCGGGAAGGGGAGGTGACGCTGTCATTTCCGCCCGATGCGGGCATGGTATTTCCCCGTTGAGGGGCGCCCGCATTATTGCTCTGGCACTGTCGTGGGCCTGGCTGCTGCTGTTCTCCATTGCGCCAATGGCCATCATCCTGGTGATCGCGTTGGCACGGCCGGCCGACACCGTGCCGCCGTTCAGCTTCGCCGCCGATCCAGGCAATTTCACCATTGCGGCAACAGACGATCTGTATCGGGCAGCGTTCTGGCTGAGTTTGCGCACGGCCGCGGTATCGACGGCGATTTGCCTGGTCATCGGCTATCCGATGGCGCTGGCGATCGCAAAGTCGGGTGAGCGGTGGCGAACGCCGTTGTTATTGGCGTTGATGTTGCCGTTCTGGACCGGGTTTCTGATGCGGATCAACGCCTGGATCGGCATGTTGCGGGATGATGGCTGGATCAATGCAGCGCTGACGATGCTGGGGTTTGCGCCGATGCGGCTGCTTTACACCGACACGGCGCTGTATATCGGCATGGTTTATACCTACCTGCCGTTCATGGTGTTGCCGGTTTATGCGCGGCTGGCAAAATTGGACGCGACGTTGCTGGAGGCAGCGGCAGATCTTGGCGCCTCGCCGTTACGGGCATTTTTGCGGGTGACGTTGCCACTGTCGTTGCCGGGGATCGCCGCCGGGGTGGCACTGGTGTTCATTCCTTGCGTCGGCGAATACGTCATTCCCGAACTGTTAGGAGGCCCGGGAGCGCAACTGATTGGCCGGGTGATGTGGGAGGAGTTCTTTGAAAATCGGGATTGGCCGATGGCGTCGTCTCTGGCGTGGCTGTTGTTGATGCTTCTGGTGGTGCTGCCGGTTTGCGTGAGGGCTGTGGTGCAGGCGAAACGCGCGCGGCGTTCCGGAGCGGGAGGGTAGCACCAACAAAAGCGCGAGCACCGCTACCATGCGGGACATTTCAACGACGGCTCGGATCGCCGAGGCGATTGGCGGGCATGCTATCCTGCCAATCGTTGCATGGCCTCTCCCATCAGTTCGATCTGACGCATGAGCCGACCTAAAGATCCGGCCGCCTCCGTTTCCGGCCGAGCCGGCAGCGCAGTCTTCCCGGACGCCAATGCCTGCATCGCAGCGCCGAACCAGTCGCGCCAGACGCGAACTGACCCCGCCGGCATGGCGACGCGGATCCCGGGATCGAGCAACATCGCCGTCAATCCACCGGCACAGCGTCGCAGCGCGGCGTCGATCACCAGCACCGCCTCCAGCAGGTCGCGACCACCGCCGCCTTGCTCGATCAGCGCCCGGCTGATCGATGCCTCCAGCGTATTGGTGGCGAGACCGGCGTCGCGGCGCGCCGGGTCGATCGCGGCCTCCGGCACGTCATCCAACAGCCATCCCAGCACCGCCCCGGCATACCGCCCATGCGCCGCGATTGCCTCCTGGGCGCCCGCCATCAGGCGTTCCGGCTCGCGGCTCGGCCACAATGCAAAGCTGGCGGCGACGGCCAGCACGCCGCCAATGATGGTGAGGCTCGCGCGCACCAAAGCAATGCGCCATTCGGCGGCATCCGGCTGTCCGGTTTCGACCAGCAGCACGACGACCGGCGTCAGCGCCAGCATATACAATCCAAAATTGACCGCCCGCACCGCCATGGCCACCATCGCCAGCGGGAACATCGCCAGCGCGATCGACAGCGGGGTGGTGCACAGCAACCCCACTCCGGCCGCTACGATCCCGCCCAGAGCGGTACCGACGATGCGCTCCAGTGCCCGCGCGTAGGTCAGCGCGAAGAACGGCTGCATGGTCGCAACGATCGTGATGGTCAACCAATGATCGTACGGCGAGAACCAGAACATGGTGAATGCCAGAGCCGGCCCCGCCATCACCGCCGCGCGCAGCGCATGACGCAAGGTAGGCGACCGCCAGTTCAGGTTGGTGCGCAACGGCCGCAACAGGCGTTCGCGCAACGCCAGACGGCGTTCTCCGACATTGGCGTCCGGCATGAAATGATCCGGCACCACCTGGTTGTTGGCGATCCGCAGGCGATCGACGAGACGGTAGCCGATCACCCGCAAGACATCCGTTGCCGGCAACCGGATGACCTCACTCTCCATTGCGTCTATGGAACGTCTAATGCGGGGATGCCTGCGTTCGAGTTCGGCCGGCGTGGGCCCGGACAGCACAGCCAGCAGTGGACGCAGCCGGCGCAGCAGACGTTTGGCGGCGGCGCGTTCGGCTGCGGTGCCGCGTTCCAGCACGTCGCTCAATGCGATCAGGGCCGCAAAGATCTGGTCCGCGGTTTCCAACCGGATCAGGCTGCGCGAGGCGGGCAGGCTGGCGGCGCCACGGCTGCGTAACATGTCGAGAACGGTGTCACGCGCCGTCTCGATCGCCTGCCGCACCGCGCTCCGGCGGGAACGGGCATGCGTCTGCCACGCTACATCGCCGAACTCGTTGCTTTGCACCAACATATAGAGGTCGCCGGTCAGCGCCGCGAGCGCATGATAGACCTCGGCGACCGCCTGCGCGGTGGCGCGGTACGGATACAGCCGCCAGATCAGCAAAGACAGCACGGTTGCCCACAGCGCGCCGAACGCAAAGGCACCGGCCGTTGCCGCGGCGTCGGCGAAGGACATCGCAGTATCAAGCGACAGCACGATGGTGAAGCTGAGCAGAGCACCAAGTTGCTGCACCGCCTGACCATAAACGCGCGCGAACGAAGCGGCGAACAACGCCAGGACGCCAACGGGCAAGGCAATGGCGGGCCCCAGTCCTCGCAGCAGGCCGAAGCCGCCGGTGAGCAGGGCTCCAATCAGGGCGAAACTCAGCAACACCGGTACCCGGCGGCGAATTGGACCGCCGGGATCGCAAAGGCAGGTCCATAGGGCGGCCAGTGCTGCTTCCCGTAGCACCTGCAGCCCAAAGTATTCGCTCAGTGCGATCATGACCGAGACCGAGAGCGCCGCGCGTACCCCCTCGACGAGGCTGAACCCCCGCAGGTTGTGCACGATCGGCAACCGCGTGAGGTCGGGAGCGAGCCGGTTGGGCGACCAACCGGGAATCCAGGATGTCAATCCGTTCTGAGCCATCTGCGGCAGGCGATCCTTCACGAGGCCCGGTCTGGCTGTCCCGTTCGCTGGTAGCAGGCGGGCTGCCGGGACGTTAACCCGTTGTTCAGCGAGCGTCGGCATGATTGGCCACTGCCGGCAACGACGGCCGGCCAAATCCTGATGTCCGGAGCCCACATGCGTCGCATTCTTGCCTTGCCCCTGGCCATCAAATTGTTATCCGCCAGCATCGTGACCTTGATCGCGGTGGCGGTCATCGTCGGCCTCGCTGCGCAACTGCAGTATCAGACCATGCTGACGGATCGCGAGGACCAGATCCGGTCCGTGCTCGATGTGGCGCGTGGCATCGCCCAGAAGCTCGCCAAGGACGAACAGGAGGGCAAACTAACCCATGCGGCGGCGGTGGAACGGTTTCGCTCCCTGCTGCACGACGTCACATTTGGCAAGGACGGTTACATTTTTGCCTATCGCATGGATGGCTTGCTGCTCCTGCAGCCGCAGGAACCGGAAAATGAGGGCAAAAACCTGATCAACCGTCATTCGGTGGACGGCAAATGGCCGGTGCGCGAGCAGATTGCGATCGCTCAACGCGGCGGCGGCACGCTGACGGTGCTGCGTCCGCGTGAGCCCGGCACACCGCCGGTCGCCAAGTTGAACGTCGTGCAACCGTTTCCGCCCTGGGACATGTTGATCGCCGCCGGGCTTTATGTCGACGACATCGATGCTGCATTCCGCGCGACGCTGCTGCGGCTTGGCCTGATCGGCGGGAGCGTTATCGCGGTTGGCGGCACGCTTGCTCTGGGCATTGGGCGCGGCATCGCCGGCTCCGTCGGCCGATTGAAGATTGCCATGGAGCGGCTCGCCCGCAACGAACTGGACGCGGAAATCCCCGGGGTGGACCGTCGCGATGAAGTTGGCGCCATGGCAGGTGCGGTTCTGGTATTTCGTGATCACATGCGGGCCGAGGCGCAGCTTGCCGCTGAACAGCAGACCGAGCGGGAACACGCGTTCGCCGAGAGGACGGCGGCGGTGGCTCAGCTGGCCGACAAGATCGAAGCAGAAACCGCCGCTGCAACAAGCAAGGTGAGCGGTATCAGTACCGCGATGACCACGATGGCCACCGAAATGCACGACAGTGCGGCGCGTACTGGCGCCGCGGCGCAGAGTGCGGCGGAAACCTCAGCTCAGGCAGTTGCCAACGCCCAGACGATTGCCGCTGCGACGGAGGAACTCAGTATGTCGATCCACGCAATCGGTGGTCAGGTGGCGCAGTCGACTGCAGTGGTCGGCCGCGCGGTCGACGCCGGACGTCAGACCAAGATCACCATCGAGGCGCTGACCACCCAGGTCGCACGCATCGGCAGCGTCGCCGATATGATCAGCGAGATCGCAGCGCGTACCAATCTGCTCGCGTTGAACGCCACAATCGAGGCGGCGCGCGCCGGCGATGCCGGGAAAGGGTTCGCCGTGGTGGCCAGTGAGGTCAAGCAACTCGCCACGCAGACCGCGCGCTCAACCCAGGAGATTACCCGGCACATCGCGGAGGTGCAGGCGGCAACGACAGAGTCGGTGGCCTCGGTGGGCCGGATCGAGCAAACCATTGGCGAGGTGAACACCATTGCCGCCTCGATTGCGGTGGCGATTGAAGAGCAGGGGGCGGCGACGGTGGAGATCGCTCGCAACGTGGCGCGCACTGCGACCGCCGCCAACGAGATGGCACGCCGCATCGCCGAGGTATCGGCCGAGGCGGAGGGCACTGACCGGCGTGCGGTGGTCATGCAAAGCAACACCACCGAGTTGGCGAATGCAGTGGGCGATCTGCGGCGTGCGGTGGTACGGGCGGTGCGCACGAGCACCGACACAGACCGCCGTTCCTCGCTGCGCATGACGGTGGATCTGGCCTGCCAGGTGCGTGGCGATGGTTGGGCTGAGCAGACCGCACGGGTGGTCGATCTATCCGAGGGCGGTGCCAGCATCGCTGAGGCTCCGGCGATGGCGCCGGGGACAAGCGGTAACCTGATGCTGGATGGCACCGGCGCGGCGTTGCCGTTCACGGCCAGGCATTTCGAGGACGGGGTATTGCATATCGCATTTCGGCTCGACGATGCGGCGGCGGCGCGGTTGCAGTCGGTGCTTGCAAGTATCCAGGTTCGTCATGCCGCCTGATAACCGGGCCGACCGGGAGGGATCGCGCTAAACGTTCTGCGTTTGCGATCGGATTTGTGGCACATCCATCGCGGTCGTTGCGGTACTGCGGACGGATGCCGCATATGATCGCTTGCATGGCGCATCGGATCAGCTG
Source organism: Acetobacteraceae bacterium (assembly GCA_049519555.1). Classification (GTDB taxonomy): domain Bacteria; phylum Pseudomonadota; class Alphaproteobacteria; order Acetobacterales; family Acetobacteraceae; genus Rhodopila. The sequence continues at coordinate 3,499 of JBEKQQ010000041.1, read as the reverse complement.
TTTGCCCGTCGATAGTCTGTTGCCCTCCGGTGCAGGAGTTCCAGGAGTGCGGGATCGGTGAAATCCTGGACAACGTCCGTCGCTCCGACGTCACGCAGCGCATCCCGGCTTAGCGCGGTCGTTAGCCCGATTGTTTCGACTCCAGCCGCAACGGCGGCGCGCACGCCGGAGAGCGAATCCTCAAATGCCAACGCCTGACGTGCATCGACGCCCAGATGCTGCATCGCTGTGAGGTAAGGCAACGGGTCAGGCTTGCCGCGGGCCAGTTCCTCGCCGATCACCAGCACCGGGAACCGGGTAGCCCAACCGAGACCTCGCAACAACAATAGCGCATTGTCGCGTGGGGCGTTGGTCACGACGGCCATCGGCAGCGACAAAGCGCTTGCCCATTCCAGCACTGTTGGTAATCCGGCGGTCGGCACCAGATCGCCGACCTGCGAACGGAACGCCAGTTCCTTTGCGTCTGCCATCGCGGCGCGCTGCACCGCCGAGTGATCGGGGAACAAAGCGGCGGTCACTGCGTCGGCGGCAAATCCCATGATGGACGCTCGGTAAAACGCGGCGCCGATCTGGCGTCCGTCGCGGGCCAGTACAGTATTCCAGGCCGCGATGTGCAGTTGGTCGGTGTCGACCATGGTGCCGTCCAGATCGAAGAGTAACGCGAGTGGCATGTGGTCGTCCTTGGCCAGGGGAACTGGGGCGCTCGCCGCAGCGCCATGTGAAGCTCGAACCGGCGATCAGGCTGGCCGCGCAAAATGCCGGTCCTCGCTTTGTCGCTAATCGTCGTCGTGATTGGTCCGGCGCAATAATATCTCGCGTTTCCCGACATGGTTCGCAGGCCCGACCATGCCTTCCTTCTCCATCTGCTCGATCAGTTTGGCGGCGCGGTTATAGCCGATGTTCAGATGGCGCTGAATGAACGACGTGGTGGCCTTGCCTTCCCGCGCCACCAGATCGACGGCCTGATCGAACAGGCCTTTCTCGCCGTCGCCGGCGCTGGAGATGCCGGACAGCATCGGCTCCTCGTCCTTATCGACCGGTTCGGTGACGTCATCGACATAGACCGGTTCGGCCTGGTCGCGCAGGAAGGCGACCACGCGTTCGACTTCCTCATCCGAAACAAACGGGCCGTGCACGCGGGTGACCCGCCCGCCACCTTGCATGAACAGCATGTCGCCCATGCCCAACAGCTGCTCGGCGCCTTGCTCGCCCAGGATGGTGCGGGAGTCGAATTTGGAGATCACCTGGAACGAGATGCGGGTCGGGAAGTTGGCCTTTATGGTGCCAGTGATCACGTCGACCGAGGGCCGCTGGGTGGCCATGATCACGTGAATGCCCGCTGCCCGCGCCATCTGCGCCAGACGTTGCACGGCCGCCTCGATCTCCTTGCCGGCGACCATCATCAGGTCGGCCATTTCGTCGACCACCACGACGATGAAGGGCAGGGATTCCAGTGTCAGCGGCTGTTCTTCAAACGTCGGCTTGCCGGTTTCGGAGTCAAAGCCGGTCTGCACGCGGCGGGTGAGGACCTCGCCCTTGCGGCGGGCATCCTCGACCCGCTCGTTGTAGCCGCCGATGTTGCGGACGCTGAGCTGGCTCATCGCCCGATAGCGGCGCTCCATTTCGCGCACCACCCATTTCAGGGCCGTCACTGCCTTGGCCGGCTCGGTGACCACCGGGGCCATCAGATGCGGGATGCCGTCGTAGATGGACAATTCCAGCATCTTGGGATCGATCAGGATCATGCGGCACTGATCCGGCGACAGCCGGTACAGTAACGACAGGATCATCGCATTGACCCCAACCGACTTGCCCGAGCCGGTGGTGCCGGCAATCATCAGATGCGGCATCCGGGTAAGGTCGGACACCACCGCCTGGCCGCCGATGTTTTTGCCCAGTGCGATGGGCAACCGGCCGACGTGTTTGCGAACCTCCTCGCTGGACAGGATTTCACTCAGATACACAGTGTCGCGTTTGGCATTCGGCACCTCGATGCCGATCACGTTGCGGCCCGGCACCGTCGCGATGCGCACCGCGGTCACCGACAGGCTGCGCGCCACGTCGTCGGCGAGGCCGATCACCCGGGCGCTGCGGATCCCCGCCTCCGGCTCCAGTTCGTAAAGCGTCACCACCGGGCCGGGCCGGAAGTCAACGATGGTGCCTTTGACGCCGTAATCGCCCAACACTTTGATCAGCAGCCGGGCGTTGCCCTCCAGCGCCTCCCGCGTCGGTCCCGCGTCCGAGCGCGGCGGCGGCGGGTGGAGCAAGGTCAGCGGCGGAAACCGCCAGCCCTGCTCAGGCAACGGCAGCGTACCTTGTTGGCCACTGACGCCGCCCATCGTACCGGGCCGCGGGCGCAGTTTCGGCGGTTGGCCGCGCGGCGGGGTCACGTAAGGCTCCACCACCCGTTCCGGCATGGGTTCTCGCGCCGGCGCGGAGTCGAACGGTGCGTATTCGGGGCGGATATCCAGCGCCATCTCCGCCGTTTCGCCGCGATCGGCAGCAGGCCGGAACAGTGCCGGACGCCAATCGAGCAGCGTGGACAGCCGCGGGATCGGCACGCTGAACCCCATCCAGCGCCAACCCTTGCGGCTGCCGCGTGCGGTCGCGCGTGCGGCCCGTCGCGCGGCACGGCCGGCGGTCCGCCACTCCGATACGGTCAAGCCAAGCGCCAAAGCGACCAGCGCACCGGAGAGGCCGACGCCCGCCAACCATACCAACACCACGCCGGCCGGACCGGCGAGGCGTCCGCTGGCCCCGAGCACCGCCTCGGCCAGCAACAGTCCGGAAGCTCCGCCGGGTCCCGCCATGGTCGGCCAGGCCACGCTTCCGCCGGAGGACAGCGACGCGAACACCGCAGCGGTGACCGGGATGGCGCCGAGCAACGAGGCCAGCCGGACAGCGACCGAGCCCATGCCGCGATGCGAGACCAGCCGCCACGCCCAGACGAGCAAGGTTACGGCGGGTAGTACGGCGGCAAACCCGAAGCTCTGCAGCAGCAGGTCGGAGGTGATGGCGCCCAAGGGTCCCACCATGTTCCGGGTGGCACTGGTCCCCGCGGTGTTCAGCGACGGGTCGTGCGCGTCATAGGTGGCCAGCGCGATCAGCAGCGCGATGCCGGTGCAGGCCAGCACCAGACCGATCAGCGGTGCGATGTGAGAGAGCAGCGGCGACGGCCCGCTGATGCGGCTCGGGCCTGAGGATCGGCTGGTTGTGGCCCGCCCTGACATTGCCATCTGTCCTGTCACCTTTTGGTTCCGCCCCGTTATACTGGTCCAGAGGCAGATTCCCAACGGCGTTGAAGCGGAGGGAGGGCGAGATGACGGCACGCGGCGTCGGGCTGTCCTGGCTGGTGTTCTGTTACGCATTTCTCTACCTGCCGATCGCGTTCCTGATCGGGTTCAGCTTCAACGCGTCCCGCTCGGTCACCGTCTGGGATGGGTTATCCTGGCACTGGTATTGGGTCCTGGGGCACGACACGGCGATGCTCGGCGCGGCG
>JBEKQQ010000040.1:0-41025 GCA_049519555.1 Acetobacteraceae bacterium | reverse complement strand
CTTTTCGCGGCCCAGTGAACGCCGGTCGATCCCTTCGGCGGCGAGCAGCCGTTCCACCACCATTTGCGTGGCGATACCGGCATGATCCGTGCCCGGCTGCCACAAGGTGTCGCGGCCGGTCATGCGCCGGTAGCGGATCAGCGCATCCTGCACCGTGAACGTCAGTGCGTGTCCCATGTGCAGGGACCCGGTGACGTTCGGCGGCGGGATCATGATCGTAAACGGCGCTGCGTTCGAATTAGGATCGCAGGCAAACGCGCCCTCGTGTTCCCATCCTTCGTACAGAACAGGCTCGATGTCAGCGGGCGCGAACGTCTTGTCGAGTGGCATGCCAATCTCCCGCGGCCCCCGGAAGATCCGGGGAGTCTTGTGAATGCCGCGGGAGACGGTTCAGGGCAAGCCGGTTAGTGGGCAGACCTGATCAGACCGTGGCGCGCGAGATCACACGCTCGATTTCGGCGCGCACCAGGCGCTCCACCAGCGGCGGCAGGTTGCTGTCGAGCCAGGCCTTCAGCATCGGCCGCAATTCCTCACGCACGAGGTCGGCGACGGTGGGTCCGCCGCCAAACACCTGCGAACTGCGGTCCGAGGTCAGCGCGCGGACGAGATTGGTCACGGAACCGGCGGCCGCATTGGCGGTCTCAGCTGAGGCGAGGCCAGTGGAGGACATGGATGCGCTCATGACAGAACTCTCTGATTGGGGTGTCGTGGGTGTCGAGGGTGGTTTGGGCGGGGTGGACTGGGTTTCAGTGGTTGGCGAAGGCGGTGGATTAGTGACGGGAGGTTCCCTTGGTACCGATGGCACGCGGTCGAAGATCGGTGCGGCCGCGGCCAGCCCAGATCGAGGCACCGGCACCAGCACGGGAGAGCCCTGCAGCCCGGTTGCCGGCGTCAGCGGCGGGATCGCCTCGGCCGGCATTGGAGCTTCCATCTTAACCGGGGCGAATTCCGGTACCTCGGCATGGATCGCAACTTCAGGCACCGCAGGCTGTTCGACGGCGTTGGCCACGGCGGCGAAGAACTCGCCTGACACCATCAACTGCTCGGTGGTGATTTCGACCAGGATCGACTCGGCCATGTCTGCGGCGGGCGTCGCTGCCTCCGGCTGAATTGGTTCCGGCTGTTTGAGCTCGGGTGCGGCCACTTCCTCCTGCTTCGCCTCAACCGGTGCTGGTTCCGCGGGCACCTCCTCGGGCTGCAGCAGCACGGGGGGCGGTGGCGGCGGGACCGCACGGGGCCGGATCGCCGGTCGTGGCGGCGGCACCTCGGCGACCAACATCGAACTGTCGAGCAGCAGGACATCCTGCTCCTGTTCCGGTTCTGCCCCTTGGGAAGATGCCACCTGGGAAGGTGCCCCCTGGGAGGATGCCCCCTGGGAGGATGCCCCCTGGGAGGATGGCGGGGTCGGGACGTCTTCCTCGCTCAGAATGCGCCGGATGGAGGCCAGAATGTCCTCCATGGACGGGTCTGCACCGGCTGATCCTGGTTGCGCCCCACCCTGTTGAGTTTGTGATCCGCTCATTGATCTCCTGCTCCGCGCTCCGGTCAGCGGCCGGGTTGGTTTGTCGCGTAGTCTCCCAGGCCCACCCACTTGTCGCGCACGGCGTTGTAGTAGGCGGTCTCATCATATAGCGGCACCGGCAAGTGCATATCCCGGGCCGTCAGGCGACCGACCGCCGCCGCAACTCCGTACGATGCCTCTACCAACTGGGCGAGGTTCTGGACCAGCGTTGTGCGTGAATTCAACAGTAGTTGTTGAGCATTCAGCACATCGAGTGTGGTTCGGCTACCGACGATGGCCTCGCGTTCCACACCCTCCAGGGCAATTTCGTTGGCCCGGATCTGCGAACGGGTGCTATCCGCGGCGGCCACGGCGGCGACCAGAGTCTCCCACGCCTGCACTGCGTTCTGCACCGCGGTGCGCCGGGCGTCGTCGATCAGACGTTGCGTCTGCTGCTCCTGCTGGCGCGCCTGCCGGACACCGGCGTATTCCGAACCGCCTTGATACAGCGGCACCGCAAGGTTCGCCGTGACCTGGTAACCATTGGCCTGGGTCGACCAGCCTGAGGCGTTGTTTTGCTGGAACATCTGGCCCTGCAAACTGACGGTCGGCAGCAGCTGCGCCAACGCCACGTCGATCGCATCCTTCGCCGCCGCATCGTTGAATTGCGCTGCGATGACCTGCGGATTGTTGGTCTCGGCCATTTTGATGGCGTCGGCCTCGGTCTTCATGCCGAGGTCGAGTGGCTGCGGCGGAATAAGGTCGTCAGGCGGCAGTACCCCGATAATCTGCTGGAACGTCCCGCGGGCGCTTTCCAACTGGCCTTCCGAGGTTTGCCGTTGCGCGGTTGCGCCGGCCAGCGCCGCTTCCGCCTGCGCCACGTCGGTGCGGGTGATTTCACCGACGCGGAATCGGTCGTTGGTCGCCTGCAGCTGTTTGGTCAGGACAAGCTCGTTGTTCCGGTTCAGATCCAGCGTCTCCTTCGCCGAGATCACTCCCACGTAAGCGTTCACGGCGTTGGTAAAGCTGGCTTGTTCCTGGGCGATCAGATTCGCACGCTCGGCCATGACCTGGTTTTTGGCGCGGTTGATGCTCGCCTGGTTCTTGCCGCCGTTATAGAGCGTTTCCTGCGCCTGGAGGGCCGCCGTACCGATCAGGCGGTCGGTCGGTGAGTTGAGGATGCTGTGGGTCGTGAATGTATAGGCCCGAGTCGTGCCGCTGCCATAGCCGCCGGATGCACTGAACTGCACGGTGGGCCGCCAGCCGGCCAAAGCCGCCGGCACGGTTTCGTCAGTGGAGCGTAACTTGGCGCGTTCAGCCTGCAACGCCGGCTGGTAGGAGTAGGTTGCGGCCAACGCCTCGATCAACGTGTGCGGTACACCATACGTGGCCTGTTGTCTGGCGGAACCGACCTTAAGCCCGCCCGGCTGCATGCCGGTGGTGGAGGGCACGATGGTCGGTTGCGGCGCGGGCTTTGATGCCGCCATCGTCGGCTCGCTCTCCTTCGGGGGCGGCGGCGGGCGTCTTGAGACCATCGCCGGGCCCGTCACCGGTGCCGCCGAAGGGGCCTGGGTTACCGCCGGCGCCGCCGGAGTTGGAGTGGCCTGAGGTGGCGGTGGAGCCGCGGGCGGCGCCAGCGGCGTCGGCACCAGTTGGCCCTGGCCAGGCTGGGTCTGCGCAACAACCTTCCCGCAGACGAGCGCGGAAAGAAACGGTAGAAGCAGAATGAGACGCGAACCCATGCGACACCTTACAGTCAGACCAGCGTATGGACAGTCAAATACTTATGGCATTCAGAAGCAAGACAAAGCGCCAGCCAGCCGGTTTGCCGATAGCTACGACCCGCCCACAAATCTGTGCCACAAACAGCCGGCGGGTGCCATGACATAGATACTCGCGTATTCAGCACTCGCCATATTCGCTTGTTATCGGCATGGTTGTTACAGATCGATTAACACGGCGAGGCCAGTGAGCCCACATCAGAATAAGCCCAGATGGGATAGGCCCAGACCGGGATAGGCCCAGACAGGGATAGGCCCAGACAGGGATAGGCCCAGACCGGGATAGGCCCAGACCAGAATGACGGGGTCGATTCGGTCGGGGTCAGAATTCGAAGGCGGGGGCCGCTGCGAAGCCCGGCAGAATGGGGCAGAGAAAATCGAACAGCGTCCGCAAGGAAACGCCGGCCGACGTTGGCTCGGCCTGCACGGCGAGACCGGTCCGTTGCACGCCGCCGGTGCCGGTGTTGGGCGCAACAACGGTCAGCAGCCGCCCGGTCTGCTGGTTCAACTGATTGGTCACGGTACGCGGAACCTCAGGCACCGCGCCATCGATCAGGATAATGTCGTAGGGCGCGCCGGCCGGCCAGCCGGCCGACAAGGATCCGCCGACCAACCTGACCGCAGGTGCCGTCGCAGCCAGCGCCGTTTTGGCCTGGTCCAGCAGCGTCCCGGGTTCTTCCAGCGCGGTGACGTCGCAGCCCAGGGCCGCGAACAGAGCGGCGGAATAGCCGGTGCCGGCGGCGACCACCAGGACCTTCTCACCCGGCGCCGGCACGGCCGCCTGCACCAGCCGGGCCAACGCCAGAGGCTGCAGCAATACGCGTCCGCTGCCCAATGGGACGTTCTGATCGGCATAGGCCAAGGCCAACAGTGCGTCCGGCAGGAAGCGTTCCCGCGGCAAATGCCGCATCGCGTCCAGGATGCGTGGGTCTGACACCTTGTTGGGCCGGACCTGGCTGTCCACCATCCGGTTGCGGGCGTCGATCAGGAAGCTGTCGGGCGGGACATTGGCGGCGGTCATCGTCTCATTCTGTCGCGGTTTTCCGTCGTATACAGGGCTCGGGCGGCGAATCCCAGGCGGGAGTTTGCCTAATACCCGGTCGTGAGGTCGACTTCCTGCAAAAGCCGCCCGCCGGCCTGGATGCTTCTTATATTCGCTGCGATCTCAGTCACGATCTGAGCGACGGTCGGCCGCCGTGCCACGTGTGGCATCACAGTAACCTTGGGGTGCAGCCAAAGCGGGCTTGTTGGCGGTAGCGGCTCAGGCCACAGCGCGTCCAACGCGGCGTACGACAACTGTCCCGAATCGAGCGCGGCGATCAGATCCGCCTCCACCACATGCTTGCCGCGCCCGACATTCACCAGCATCGCCCCTCGCGGCATCATGGCAAAGCTGCGGGCGCAGAATATGCCCTCGGTTTCTCTCGTAAGTGGCAACAGGCAGACGGCGATGTCGGTTTGCCGAAGAAATGGCTCCAACTGATCGGGGCCGTGATAAATCGGAATGTCACCTGCGTCCCTCGGGTTTCGAACCCAGGCCGAGATCCTGAAGCCGAGCGACTGCAACACGAGCGCCGGCGCTTTCGCCATCATGCCGAAGCCGAGGAATCCAACACGCCTTTGCTCGGGCCGCACGATCGTTGTACGGCGCCACTCCCGCCTGGCCTGAGCCGCCTCATATCCAGGCATGTCACGATGCAAACGAAGCACATGCATGACGACATATTCCGTCATCATCGGATCGCCGCCAGGCGGCTCTACCTTGCAGAGCGGGGCTTTCGGCAGCTTTGGGTGGCCGATAAAGGACTCCACTCCGGCCGAACGGCTGAACATGGCTTTCAGCTTTGGAAAACCGGGAAGCGCATCAAAATCGGGATGCATGAAGGCGAGATATTCGATATCCGCCAGGTTTCCCGCGGCAGGCCAAACGCGAATTTCCAGGTCGGGAAGCTGTTCCCCGAAGGTGTCGCGCCACGCCTTGGCGTTGCCGATATGTTTGTCGAGATCAACGATGAGCAACGCCATAACCGCCCCCTGCATTATTCGATCATCGTTGTAGCCGGAATCCGCTGGTTTTTCCACGCGCCCAAATCTCGCAACCTTTTGCCAGGCGGGCAGATCGCCAGGCACGGCTCGCCAATACCTGGCTTTGGAGCCAGGCCCAGACTATCCCCCCGAAACCAGCGGACACGCCTTGTTCATCGGACCGAATGCCGCCTCACCGGGCAAGGTCGCAACCAACTTGAAATAGTCCCATTCGCCTTTCGATTCCTCCGGCGACTTCACCTGGTAAAGGTAGATCGGATGAATAACGCTGCCGTCTTCGCGAACCCTCCCTTTGCCGAACAGCTTGTCGTCCGTTGGCATCGACTTCATTTTCGCCACCACCGCGCGACCGTCGCTTTTGTCACCCAATGCGGCGACCGCTTTCAGATAGTGCGTCACCGAGGCGTAGACGCCCGCAGTGAATTCGTTGACGTAGATATGCAGTGGATGCCTCGCAACGAAGCGCGCGGCGAACGCCCTGGTATCGTCGTTTCGATCCCAATAGAATGGTGTCGCGGTATACAAGCCCTGCGTCAGCCTGAGGCCGACCGCGCGCACGTTGTTGATGTCCAGCACGAACGCGGCGATCTGTTGACCACCCTTGAGCAGGCCGAACTCGTTCGCCTGCTTGAGGAAATTGGTCAGGTCGACGCCGTAATTCGCCAGCCCGACAACCTGAGCGCCGGACGCGCCGGCCTGCACGACGAACGACGAGAAATCGGTGATGCCAGGCGGATGCGCCACCGTTCCGACTACTTTGCCGCCCAGGGAAGTCACTGCCTCGGTCGCGTTGCGCGTCAGATCGCGGCCATAGGCATTGTCGGCGTGCGCGAAGAACCAGGTCCTGGCACCGCCGCCTTTCATCAGCGCCGCTGGCAGGCTGTGCGACGTTGCCCAGGTGTCGATCGTCCAGCGTACGGTGTTTGGCGAACATTGCGATGCGGTGAGTTCCAGTGACTGCGAACTCGACGGCAACAGCACCTTGTTGGCGGCGCGCGCGATCTGGTTGATGGCCAGTGCAATGGAGGAATTCGGTACGTCGGCCACCGCGTCGACGTTCTCCCGATCGAACCAGCGACGGACGATGGTGGCGCCGACATCGGGCTTCTGCAGGTGATCGGCGAACACGATCTCGATTTTCATGCCGGCGACGCTGCCGCCCATGTCCTCGGCAGCCATTTGCGCAGCCAACACTGAGCCCGGACCCATATCGTCCGCCGCCACGCCCGACATGTCGGTGAGCACGCCGATCCGTACCGTCTGTTCGGCTGCATCAGCAGGCTGCGCCCCCAACAGCGCCACGAGCGACAATGCGGCCAGTAATCCACCTGTTTTGAACGTCATGTCTCCCCCTTTGCTTTTTCTTGTTGCGTCGGAGGTTAGCGCGCGACGATGTGCGACAGCAACAGCAGCGGACCCGGCGTCGGGTAGTCGTCGGGAAAATGGTGCTCAACGACCCGGGCGACGTCGGCGATCATCTCGCGGTACAGCGCAACATCCAACGCGCCCTCCGCGCCCACGGCACCCGTCATCCAGCCGAAATGTGGGGAGCCAGACGTCACGACGCGGTCCTTTCCGGTCGCTGTTGGCATGCCGGTGAACTATGCGGAGAGACATCATGATAAGCAATGCACTGAGGGATACGGCGCAATGCCCGGCGAGCGGAACGTTCACCCCTGACAATTGACGCCGATCAGTAGCCGTCAACTTCCACGACAGCCTGCGCGAACTCTCGCGGGGCTTCCTGGGGCAAATTATGGCCGATGCCGCCTTTGATCAGCCGATGCGTGTACTTGCCGGAGAATTTCTTCGCGTAGGCCGCCGGATCGCCATGCGGTGCGCCATTCGCATCGCCTTCAAGGGTGATCGTCGGCACCGCGATCACCGGACCTGCGTCGAGCCGCTTTTCCACATGGTCATATTTCGCCTCGCCTTCAGCCAGTCCGAGCCGAAAGCGGTAATTATGAATGACGATCGCGACGTGGTCCGGGTTGTTGAATGACGCCGCCGAACGATCGAACGTGGCATCATCGAACTCCCATTGCGGCGAAGCGATCTGCCAAATGAGCCTGGCGAAATCGTGCCGGTATTTATCGTAGCCCAACCGGCCACGTTCGGTGGCGAAGTAATATTGGTACCACCATTGCAGCTCAGCCGTTGGCGGCAACGGCAACTTGTTGGCTTCAGGACTGGCGATCAGATAACCGCTCACGGAGACCAGGGCCTTGCAGCGCTCCGGCCACAGCGCCGCGACAATGTCCGCGGTCCGCCCTCCCCAGTCATAACCGGCGAAGATTGCTTTCCGGATCTTGAGAGTATCCATCAAATCGATGATATCGACGGCGAGCGCCGCCGGCTGACCGTTGCGGACCGCCGTGCCGGAAAGGAAACGCGTCGTGCCATAACCGCGCGCGAAGGGGACGATCACGCGATAGCCCGCCGAGGCCAGCAAAGGCGCGACATCGACATAGCTATAAATGTCATACGGCCAGCCATGCAGAAGAATTACAGCGGGACCATGTTCCGGGCCAGCTTCGGCATATCCAACATTCAGAACGCCGGCATTGATCTGCTTCACCGCGGCGAACGACGTGTTCGTACCGGATTTGATCGCCGGCAGATCAACAACTTTCGTCTTGTCCGGTTGTGCGTTCGCGGTAACGATTCCGCCGAACCCGACGGCGGCAATTGTCGAGGCCGCAGCGCTCATCAGACGACGGCGCCGATGGTTGATCTCCTCAGGCAATTCGATCGAATTCATCACACGATACTCCTTGCGAAAATGCAATCAACCGTTTTGCGTCTGACGCAACGATCTGAACCCTGCACGAAGTTCTTCGGTGAAGATCGCCGGCTGTTCCCACGCTGCGAAGTGACCGCCTTTGGTGAGCCGGTTGTAATAGATGAGCCTGGGGTAGGCTCGTTCCGTCCAGCTCCGCGGGGCCGTGTAGATCTCGTCAGGAAACGCACTCACCGCGACCGGGATGGCAACCCCTTTCGGGGCAAAAAACGGCAGCTTGCTTTCCCAATAGAGGCGAGCCGAAGAAACCCCTGTGTTTGTCAGCCAGTAGAGCGTGACGTTTTCGAGAATGTCGTCTCGCGTGAGGCCCTCCCGCTGACCGGCAAAGACGCGTGCGATAAGTGCGTAACTGCGCGCATCGTGGTCGAGCATCCAGGCGGCGAGGCCAACCGGTGAATCGTCGATCCCGTACAGCGTCTGGGGACGGTTACTCATCTCCTCGGCGTAGGCCAGGCCGTGCTTGTAGAATAAGTCGAGCTGATCGTACGCATACTTTTCGTCGCCCGAGAGGCCGGACGGAGGTGCCCCGCCGGACTTGAGTGCCTTGTCAATGTTGTCGGGGACAGTGGCCGGCATGTTGGTGTGAATGCCGACCAATTCCGGAGGCACCAGCAAGGCCATCTGTTCCGTGACCGCATTACCCCAGTCGCCGCCTTGCGCCACATATCGTGTGTAGCCGAGGCGCTTCATCAGCACGATCCAGGCGCGTGCAATGCGAATGGGATCCCAGCCGAGCGTGGTGGGCTTCCCGGAAAACCCATGGCCCGGCAGTGACGGAACCACCACGTCGAAAGCATCCGAGGCACTCCCGCCATGTGCCGTTGGATTGGTCAGCGGATCGATGATCTTCATCTGCTCGATGATCGAGCCAGGCCATCCGTGCGTAACGATGATCGGCAACGCATTTGGATGTTGTGAACGAACGTGGATGAAATGGATGTCCACGCCGTCGAGCGTCGTCATGAACTGCGGCACGGCGTTCAGTCTCGTTTCGAACTTGCGCCAATTGAAATCCGTCTGCCAATAACCTGAGAGTTCACGCATCGTCGTCAGTTGTACGCCTTGTGTCGCATCCGTTACCAATTCCCGCGAAGGCCACTTCGTCGCCGCAACCCGCCGGCGCAGGTCCGCGAGCGCCGCATCGGACGCCTTGAATTTAAAAGAGCGGATCGCGCTGTCTTCGACTGGACTCATCGATTCTCCTTGGTTCGACGGCTGGCCGGGCGGTACGTCGTCCGCTGCGGCCAGATGCGCCGAGACCAGGCTCGCGGCGCCCACAGCTGCTGAGCCGGCAAGAATCTTACGCCGAGTCGGCGATGCCGATTCTTTGGACATGTTATTTCCTCTGCTGGAACAGCGAGCGTGAGTGCGATTGGGGTTTCATTCGGAACGTCGGCGGCGGCCAGTTTCTGACGCGTCAGCCGCGTCCGGTATTTCCATTTCGTCATCGGCTTTTCGGAAAAGCACGCCAGCATTACCATCGGGCCTGGCCTGACAGCTGACCCTCGACACGCTTTGTTGACGTTAAGCCGGAACAACAACATGCGGCGGCCGATCTCCGCAAGTGTGCGAACTGCTGATGAAGCAACACGTCATACTGATGAAATGCTGCATGCATCGATGGCGGAGTTCGGCAGCGTGGTCGAAGGGGACCGCATCATTTGGCCGCCTTGGTGGTGGACCTGAACGATCCGGAGACCTAACGAATTTCCGCACCGGTCACGACGCCGGGAAGGCGATCGCCGGGGGCAATGGGCAAAAGCGCTTCGGCATCCGCAAGTATAGCTTCATCCGGGGCCGCGAAGCGCCACCTGCCGACATCAGATCCGCAGCATCGCTGCTCAGTCCCAATTCGGGTGCAGCCCACTGAGGGTCGAAAACTTCCGACGGCAGGCAATCGAAGATTTGTGCCTGACGTGTTGCGGCCGGGTTCGCCACCGTCCAGCCCGGCAAGTTGCCTGGAAAGCACATGGCGCGCTTTCGGATCACGGCAAGCATTCGGACAGAATAATTATTGGATACATACCAAAATTGACACGTCCGGTCGGCCAGAAGAGCCTAATTCCGCTTCGAAAAGCCAGTAGATTTTTGCGCACACGATCGCGCCTCAAGGTGCCGAAAGGCCGGGTAAAGCGGCTTTCCGACAAGTAGCAACACGGACAATCCCGACTGACCGGATCCGCCGCGGAACATCTCAAACTGCGGATTAGGGATTGATTTTGCTGAAAATTTGATGCAATATATGAAAAATAGGAAGACCCTCCGGGGGAACATGACCATGGGAGCAATCAGCTGGCTGTCAGGCCCACCCCGGGATCGGGGCACTGCGGCCGGCTCGAGCACGGACTTGATACCGGGCTCAGACCACCAACAAGTGCGGCGTTGCGCGCCGCATGGCAGCGTGCCGACACAACTTGGGCTGCAACGAATTGGGTTCAGTTTCAATCAGGGCGCGCGTTTCGTCAGGTCCAACCCGACCATGGGTAAGCAGCGCAGCCGCGCGGGCATACACGGCTACTGCAACATCCTGCTCCGGCGCTCGCGAGAACCAGGGCGCCCTGATCAACGCCTCGACATGGGCCCAGTACACGGCACCGGTATCATTCGGAACGACATCTCAAACGACGGCGAGAACCAGGCCGGGAAGATTCCGCTGGCGAAACGGGCTTGCCAATTGGGCCGGCCCGAGCCCATGTCGGTCTCAGCCACGGACTACCGGGTTCTGAGGACGCCACGCAACACGCACAACACAACAATGGCCAGGGGGATCGAGAATGATCAATTACAGCGGCAGTCTCACCTTTTCGGGAAGTCTTGCCGATAGTCTTGGCGAGTCCGGGACTGTTTCCGGATCCTTGGGAATTACTCTGTCCGCAACGTTCAACAGCTCGGCCACCGGCACCGCTGCCGAGACGGTCAGCGGCGATCTCGACTTCGCATACACCTATGGTGGGTACTCGGGAATCCAAGCAATTCCGTTCAATCTTTCCACTCCGCCCTTCCCGCTGCAGTTGGGAAACTTCGTGATCAGTCAGCCGGGTCCTGTGGGACTTCGGGGCGTCGAGTTCGGTGTCAGGCTCCAAGGTTACGTCAGCGTGAATTTGCAGGCGATCACGGAGTACATAACAGCCTACGTTAGCGGGTCCTATCAAGGGGTCGAGGTCGCAGGCGAAATCTCGGCTCGAGGGGTGTTGCGCTACATCCCTGCTCCGCCAATCATCAGTGGCACCGGCCCAGTGGAAATCAGCGGCACGGCAAGCGTGGCGCCGTTTTCTCGCGTCACCATCACCGACCCCAATCCAACTCCGCAAACCGATACAGTCATCTTGACGCAGTCCGCGGTGGCGAACGGCACACTGTCCAACCTGGGCGGGTTCAACGCCACAGCCTCGCCCGGAGTTTATACCTTAACCGGTACTGCAGCTCAGGTCAGCGCCGCGCTGGAGGGCATGGTCTTCACGCCGAACGCGGTTCAGGGCCCGGCGGGTTCGACAGTAACGACCGATTTCACCATCAGTGTCACCAATAGCCTGGGGCTGTCGGCAACCGACAGTGGCGCCAGCCTTGAAGCGACCATACCGGGTTTTGTTACTCTGGACGACTTCAACGGCACCGACGGGGCTGAACCGTCCGGATTGTTCTCCGACACCGCCGGGGATCTGTTTGGCGTGACATCCTTCGGCGGGGCCAGCGACGAAGGCTCCGTGTTCGTGATCGCCAAGACCAGCACCGGCTACGCCAGTACGCCGACCAGACTGGCCAGCTTCAACTTCACCGACGGATATCTTCCTGTCGGTGGCGTGATTGCTGACTCGGCCGGCGACCTGTTCGGCGCGACGATGTCCGGTGGGACATACAATGACGGCACGGTGTTCGTGTTAGCCAACTCCCCCGCCGGCTACGCCACCGCACCGGACGCGTTCATCAGCTTCAACGGCGCCGACGGCAGCCAGCCTTATGCGGGTTTGATCGCCGATGCCGCCGGTGACCTTTTCGGCACGACACACAGCGGTGGGCTGTATGGCGATGGCGTGGTGTTCGAGATCGTCAAGAGCAGCACCGGATATGCCGGCACACCGACAATCTTGCTCAACTTCAACGGCAGCGACGGGGCAAACCCCGAGGCCGCTTTGCTTATCGATGCGGCCGGCAACCTGTTCGGAACGACCTATGCCGGTGGCACGAGCGGCTATGGCACGGTGTTTGAGATCGCCAAAACGTCCGGCACTTATTCCAGCACACCAACCATACTCGCCAACTTCAACTTTACGAACGGGGCTAATCCAACCGCCGGTCTGGTCGCCGACGCGCAAGGCGACCTGTTTGGCACAACAGAGGGCGGAGGTTCGGCAGTCGACGGCTTTGTGACCTATGAGGGCGAGGGCACCGTCTTTGAGATTGCCAAACAAGCTGGCGGCTATGGCCCCCTGACGACACTGGCCGACTTCAACCTCGCTGACGGCGGCATGCCTGACGGCAAGCTGCTTGTCGATGCCGCCGGGAATTTGTTCGGAACGACCTCAGCCGGCGGGTTGAGCCAACAAGGTACGGTATTTGAGATTGCCAAGACCAACGGCGTCTATGCCAGTGCGCCGATCCCACTTACCCTTTTTAACGGCTTCGATGGGAGCGACCCTGAGGCAGGCCTGACTGTCGACGCCGCCGGCGATCTGATTGGCACGACAGCGGGAGGCGGAACGCTCGGCGACGGCACGCTGTTCGAACTGAACAACGCGCAAAAGAGCACCGGATATGTGATAGATCCGGTGACCATAACCGGAACCGCGGCGAACCAGGTCACCAGCGACAGGTTGAGCATATCGCCGTTCCGCAACGTCGTCGTCGCCGATACCCGCACGGGGCAAACCGAAACGGTCACGTTGACGCAATCCGCGGTGACGGACGGCACGCTCTCTGACCTGGGTGGGTTCAGCCTGACCAACTCGCCTGGAGTTTACACCTATACCGGCTCCGCCGCTCAGGTCACCGCTGCGCTGGACGGGCTGGTGTTCATGCCGACCGAGGGTCAGGTCGCGGCCGGCCAGTCCGTCGCCACCACCTTTACCATCCAGGACACCGATACGGCAGGTTTCACTGCTGTCGACAGCAAAACGAGCGTGATCGCCGCGCCCCCGGTAACGATCCGGACCGACGACGGAACGAGTCTGGTGAAGATTGCGACACAGTATGCCCTGTACAACAGCAGCGGGGTCGGGCCATGGCTGCAGTACCAGGGCAATTTTGTCGTCGCCGGTGGCCTCGGCGCCTGGACCCCGATCGGCGCGGTGCAAGACGCGAGCGGGTATCTCGTCGCCTGGCAGTCCGGGACCGGAGCCGCAGCCCAGTACGTGGTCTGGCAAACTGATAGCAACGGCAATTACCTGAGCGAAGCCACGGGAGTTGGGTCCAGCTCGAACTTTGCACTGGAGGAAATCGAACCGACGTTTGGTCAGGACCTGAACGGCGATGGGACGATCGGCACCGGTCCCGTAACGAAGACGATCCAGACCGACAATGGCACCAGTCTGGTGCAAATTGGCAACGACTTTGCTATGCGTAACAGTAGCGGAATTGGACCCGCACTGCAGCTCCAGGGTAGCACGGTGACCGTTGGCGGACTCGGCGCCTGGAACCCGATCGGCGCAGTACAACTGAGCGGCGGCTTGTATCTGGTCGCCTGGCAGTCCGGGACCGGGGCCTCAGCCCAGTACGTGGTCTGGGAAACCGACAGCAACGGCAACTACCTGAGCGAGGTCACCGGGGTTGTCACGGGTTCCAGCTTTGCCCTGCAAGAACTCGAATTTGAATTCGGCCGGGACCTGAACAACGATGGAACAATGGGGCCTGCCAAAGGGGCGCCGATTGCGACCGATAACGGGACCAGCCTGGTCCCGGTCGGAAACGAGTTTGCGCTCGATAACAGCAGTGGAGTCGGGCCAACTCTCCGATACCAGGGCAGCGCGGTCCTCGTCGGCGCACTGGGCGCCTGGACCCCGATCGGCGCAGTGCAAGACGCGAGCGGCTATCTGGTCGCCTGGCGCTCCGGGACCGGGGCCTCGGCGCAGTACGTGGTCTGGCAAACCGACAGCAACGGCAATTACCTGAGCCAGGCCACGGGAGTTGTGTCTGGCTCGAACTTCGCACTGGAGGAAATCGAACCAACGTTTGCTCAGGATCTGAACGGCGATGGAACGGTCGGGACCGGTCCCGTTACGAAAACGATCCAGACCGACAATGGCACCAGCCTGGTGCAAATTGGCAACGACTACGCTCTGCGCAACAGCAGCGGGATTGGCCCCGCACTGCAATACCAGGGCAGCGCGGTGACCGTTGGCGGGCTTGGCACCTGGGCCCCGATCGGCGCGGTGCAAGACGCGAGCGGCTATCTGGTCGCCTGGCAGTCCGGGACCGGGGCCGCAGCCCAGTACGTGGTCTGGCAAACCGATAGCAACGGCAATTACCTGAGTCAGGCCACGGGAGTTGTGTCTGACACGAACTTCGCACTGGAAGAAATCGAACCAACGTTTGGTCAGGATCTTAACGGCGATGGGACAACCGGGACCAGCCCCGTTACGAAAACGATCCAGACCGACAAAGGCACCAGCCTGGTGCAAATCGGTAACGACTACGCTCTGCGCAACAGCAGCGGGATTGGACCCGCACTGCAATACCAGGACAGCGCGGTGACTGCTGGCGAACTCGGCGCCTGGAACCCGATCGGCGCAGTGCAAAATGCGAGCGGCTATCTGGTCGCCTGGCAATCCGGGACCGGGGCCGCAGCCCAGTACGTGATCTGGCAAACCGATAGCAACGGCAATTACCTGAGCGAGGCCACCGGAGTCGTATTGGGCACCGACTACACTCTGGAAGCCTACGAGCCCACGTTCGGTCAGGACCTGAACGGCGACGGCACGACGGGGCCGACCGCAACCCCAATCGCGACCGACAATGGAACGAGTTTGTTCGCCGCTGACAACCAGTTCTTCCTGGGCAACAGCAGTGGGCCTGGACCCGTACTAAAATACCAGGGCACCGCGGTGACCGTTGGCGGGTTAGGCGGATGGACCCCGCTTGGCGCGGTCGGACAATCCGGGGGCGGCTTTTTGGTCGCCTGGAAGATGGCCGGCCAGGATCAATACGTGGTCTGGAGCACCGACAGCAACGGCAATTACATGAGCGAAGCCACGGCAGTTGTGTCGGGCGAGGACTTCTCGCTGGAAGACCTGGAGCCGGTGTTCGGACAACGCCTGAACGGTGAAGGCACGGGGTCAACCGTGCTCGACACTACCGCAGGCGCGGGCGGGGTGCTGAACCTGACCGGTCAGACGCAGGCCACGACAATCAATCTTGGCGAAAATACTGCCAGCGCGAGCTCCGGTCTGAACGCCCCCAGCCTGAGCTTCATCGGCACGCCCGATGCCATCACCTTGGGGTCGGGTGCTGCCAAGATCGAATATACGCTGGCGCAGAGCAGCGGGATCGAGACAATCGCCAACTTCGTCTACGGCCAGGACGAACTGAATATCGACCTACAGGGCGTCTCGCCCGCCTTTCTGCAGGCGTACGACACGACCGTGGGCGGCGTGCATGCCATCACCATTGCCAACAGCACGGATCTCACGCAGGGAGTGGTGCTGCTGAACATGACCGGCGGCCAGACGGCGGCTAATTTGCTGGCCAGTCACACCACGTTTGTCGGAGGTCACGCGCTCATAAGTTAGTGTCCATTTACGGTTGGCGAGTGACTGGCTCTCGCCGCGAACGGGCGTGATCTGGTTGCCGGTGGCGCATCCGGGGCTTTTCGGACGATCGAACGCATGGGCAGTGGCTGACATTTGGCTGATGCGCGGATCGAGCCGGCCCATAGCGTGGCAGTGGCTCGTTTGGATGCGGGCGAACCGGCCTCAGCGTAGCGTTGGAGCGGCTTTGGCATTACGTCACGGTCGTACCGCCTGGACTTCTGGCAGAAAAGTGACGCATTTCGAACGCATCGAACCGCTGTCACAACGCCGCAATCTGACGCAGTCATCCAAGCAATTTCGCCACAGCCTCCGCCACCGCGCGAGCCGCCTCAGCCGAACCTTTCCGCATTACGTAGTCCGCGGGTGATCCTGGCATACCGCCCCAGGAATTATTCCAGTTGATTTCACCGATTTGGCTTGCCGTATGAGTGCTGGTCAACTTTGCCTTCACGTGCCGCATATCGGGGCCGCCAATACCACCGGCCTCGCTGGTACTCACCGACAAAATAGCGTCGATCCCTTGGTTTGCCAAAACCGTCAACGCTTGTGGGGAAAGCACATCAACCGACGCTATTCGATTGTTCGCCAGGATCCGCATCGTCGCGGTTGAGTCGACAATGGAATAACCGCGCCTGGCCAACTCTTCACCAATGGTATTGGCCAATTGAATATTGCCCTTGGCGAACAAATCGTCGGCGGGAGCGATCGCCAGAGTCCGAGCGGTGTGATCGACATAGTCTGGAGCCCTGGTCTGGACGACGCTCGAGCCGCCGCACCCCGTGATAGCCAGGAGTGTCGTTATGATCGCCAGATTCCGCCATGCCGCGGCATTGATCTGAGCCTTCCACAAACCTGACAGCATTGTTTTTCGCCCCCTCGGATTATTGTTTCGCCGCCGCCAGTCAGTTCGGAAAGAGTCGATCCGTCAGTTCCTGTATTTTCGCGTCGGCCTTGATGAACTTGCCTGTGTCCAATGCAGCCTTCATGCCATCATACAGTGCTTCGCCATCAAGATTTCCATTCCGGTAGACTTTCAGGTTGGCGTAAGCAAGATACAACGCCAGATCCCACCGCCAGTTCGCCGTGTACGTGAGAGTCAACGGACAGGCAGTGAGCGCCGAGCCCTGAGGAAGCATTCGGATTGTCAGATTCCTTTTCGAAAGAGCACTCTTGTATGCATCCAGAAAACCCTCGCTGACCGCCGGGTTCTCAATCAGGCAAACCTCTCGCGATTCGCCGGCGGCAAATGTGACGGGTTTTACGTTTTGCTCAATGATTCCGCCGCATCCCGCCAGTGACAACAGTATCGCAACAACGGCGGATCCTGCTTTCACGACCATTTTCCCCCTGATTTTTTCCGCGGCGTTCAGTTGTCGAGCCTTGGATTTATTTGCCCTGACGGGCGGCCGGCCCGTCCGTTTCGAGGGCAGCCTATTGCCATTCCAGACATTCCGCAATCTGAAAGGAGCGCCAGGTCGTCACGCTACCTCATCGACGGTTGCCCAACGCACTCGCCCCCGGCCCTACATTGTCACCGCAATCCGAAATCCGATCTTCACATTCCGTACTCGTGGCGAATCGCCATTGCGAAATGCGGAGTGCTGCGCTGCCGGACCGTTGTACCACGACCCGCTGCGCATCACTCGGCGCAGCGGGTCGCCCGCCTCCCACGCGCTGCCATCCTGCGGTGCCCCGTTATAGTTTGCGTTCCAACGATCTTCGACCCACTGCGTTACGTTACCGGCGGTGTCATAGACGCCGAAGGCGTTTGGCCGGAAACTGGCGACCGGCGAGGTCTGTTTGTCGTCCCACGCGCTGCCGCAATGATCGCAATTGGCGTTGCCGTTGCCAACATCGTTTCCCCACCAAAACGCCGTCGTCGTTCCGGCGCGGGCCACGTATTCCCACTCGGCCTCACTGGGCAGGCGGTATCGTTTGCCGGTCTTTTTGCTGATCCATGCGAGATAGCTTTGTATATCATCCCAGGAGACATTCACGACCGGCCGCCGTCCCCGGCCCCAGCCGGCGTCGGCTGGACGATACATGCCACAGCCTCCATCGGCGACACAGGCGTCCCATTCGTCGAAGGTTACATCGAACCGGCTTACCGCGAACGAATATCCGACCGTCACCGTGTGCCGCGGCATTTCTCGCGTGCGCCCATCTTCGCCCATGATGAAGCTACCGGGAGAGATGACCACCATGTCGGGACATTGCGAGCAATCCTTGAACAGCGAGCCCGCCGCCTTTTGCGTCTGGGCGTCGGCCTGACTGAAACCGAGGCCGCCCAGTACGACAGCCGCGAGCACCAGAGCAAATCGCATATTGTTCTCCCCCCTTGTATTTGACCGTACCTCGATACGCCCATGTCGCGACCCATTTTTGGACACCAGGTCGCATTGCAACCGAAACTATAGCGCCGGGGTTCCATCCGCAAGTGGTTGCGCCCCAGTTAGTTGCGCCCCGATAACGTCTGGCCAGTGCGCTTCCCCCTTCATCGCCACCACATTGAGCAACGTCTCCTCGCGCTGCCCAGGGCGCCGCGGCGGGATGCGCAGCAGCCGTTCGGCGACACCAAGATCGGCCCGGCTCCACCAAAGATACGGACATGAAATCGCGTTCGGTGCAATCACGAAACCATGCCCCCGCAACATTGCGAGATACGTCTCGGCGCTGCGCTGGACCTGCATCGGATGGCGGAACAGCAAGCGGATGGTCCACGATTCAATGTAAGCGCGTGTCGATTCCGCGAACAGCAGCAGCCCGGACGGACGCAGCACGCGCCAGAATTCCCGCAGGCTCTGTTCCTGGTCGACCAGATGGTGAAACGTCTGATGGCAAAAGATGAGATCCACACTGCCATCCCGCAACGGCAGCCGGGAGCAGTTGCCGAGCATCGGCGTCACCGTACGGCCGATCTTCGCCGCCCTCGACCGGGCATTGGCGAGAACGTTTCGCTCGCAATCGAGTCCGATCAGCCGCTCGGGCCGGAAGGCATCCATCAGCAGCGGAAGCGACCTTCCGTGACCGCACCCAACATCCAACACCACCGGATAATGCGCCTCCGGGTGCTCCATCATGCGCCGCAGGTCATCGAGAGCAACCTTCAGCACGCGATCGGACCAGGTCTGCGTGTTCAGGAACCACAGACCGAAGCGCGTTTCCGGTACAAATTCGCGGATCGGCGGCGGTGGCGTCGGATGCTGCCGGCCGGGCCCGGTTTCCCTGTCTCCGACCAGGAACGGTGGGACCGCCTCAGCGCGCATCACATCCTCCGGAACACCAGCGAAGTGTTGATCCCGCCGAACGCGAAATTGTTACTCATGAAATGCTCGAATTCCAGCCGGCGCGGTCGGCCCATCACATAATCCAGTTCCGCGCATCGCGTATCGACGGTCTCAAGGTTTGCCGTGGGCGCGACCCAGCCTTCGCGCATCATTTCGATTCCCAACCACGCCTCGAGGGCTCCGCAGGCACCGAGCGTATGGCCGAAATAACTCTTGAGCGAATGGATCGGGACACCGGGCCCGAGCACCGATGCGGTCGCGATCGTTTCGGCAATGTCGCCCCACTCCGTGGCGGTGCCGTGGCCGTTGACGTAGCCGATCGCCTCTGGCGGCAATCCGGCGTCGTGCAACGCGAGGCGCAAAGCGGTCGCCATGGTTTCAGCCTGGGGCTGCGTCGCATGGTTACCGTCCGTATTCGTGCCAAAACCGACGATCTCTGCATGAATGGTCGCGCCGCGGGTTATCGCATGCTCGAACTCCTCCAGGATCAGAGTGGTGGCGCCCTCGCCGATGACCAGGCCGTCCCGATCCTTGTCGTACGGGCGCGGGGTCAAATGCGGCGCATCGTTGCGCACCGAGGTCGCGTAAAGCGTGTCGAACACCGCGGTCTGGGTGATATCGAGTTCGTCCGCTCCGCCGGCGAGCATGATGTCGGCGCGACCCCACCGGATGGTTTCGAAAGCGTAGCCGATCGCCTGGCTGCCCGACGTGCAGGCGCTGGATGTCGGGATCGTCCTGCCGGTCACGCCGAAGAACAGCCCGATATTTACCGCCGCGGTATGGCTCATCATCTGGATGTAGCTGGTGGCGTTCAACTTGCGCGACGCGCCCTCGGTCATCAGTTCAGCAAACGCGACGTAAGGTTGCGGACTGCCGAACGAAGAGCCGTACGCGATGCCGGTGCGGCCGGAACGCAGTATCGGGTCATCGATCAGGCCGGCGGCGATCAGCGCACGCTCGGTCGCACAGGTCGCCATACGCGCCACGGCACCCATGGTGCGGACCTTTTTGCGAGGATAGTTATCAGCCCCGGTGAAATTCGGAACCGGACAGGCGAGCCGGGTGTTGATTCCGGTATAGCGCGACCACGATTCCATGAATCGCACTGCGGTCTGCCCCTCCCGCAATGCGGCACGGATCGTCGGCCAGTCGTCGCCAAGGGCTGTGACCCCTCCGATTCCCGTTACCACCACGCGGCGCATCAGGCGAGGCCTCCGTTCACAGCGATAACCTGGCGGGTAATGTAACCAGCCTCGTCCGATAGCAGAAATGCGACGACGCCGGCGACCTCGGCGGGACGACCGATGCGTTGCATAGGGACCAAATTTCGCACCATGTCGACCGGCACCTGCTCGGTCATCCGCGTCTCGATGAGGCCCGGTGCGACGCAGTTCACGGTGATCTGCCGCTTCGCCAGCTCGACCGCCAACGCCTTGGTGGCGCCAATGATCCCGGCCTTGGACGCGCTGTAGTTCACCTGGCCACGGTTGCCAATCATGCCGGACACCGAAGACAGCGTAACGATGCGGCCACCTTTGCGGGCCGACACCATCGGCATCACCGTCGGCCTCAGCACATTGTAGAAGCCGCCAAGGTTGGTATTCACGACGAGGTCCCAATCGGCGTCTTCCATGGCCGGAAACGCGTTGTCGCGCGCGATGCCGGCGTTCAGCACGATGCCCCAATAGGGTCCATGCGCGGCCATGTCCGCTTCAAGCACGTCACGGCATTGTGCACGGCAAGCGATGTCGAAACGCAGCAGCCTGCCGTCACTCCCCGCCTCCCGCACCGCTTGCAGGGTCGCCTCGGCCCCCATTTGATCAGCGAGGTATTGCACGACGATAGAATAGCCGTCGCGGGCCAGCCGCTGGGCGGTCGCCTGCCCGATGCCCTTGCTGGCGCCGGTGACCAATACTGTCCTAGCCATCGCCCGTCCCACCCTGCCGACTGAGCAGTTCAACCGCATGCTTCGCATCGGATACGATCAGCTGAGCTTTGGCAACGACCTCGCCGCCACTGCGGATGCTACAGTCGAATACCCCAACCTCCTCGTCGC
Source organism: Acetobacteraceae bacterium (assembly GCA_049519555.1). GTDB lineage: Bacteria > Pseudomonadota > Alphaproteobacteria > Acetobacterales > Acetobacteraceae > Rhodopila. The sequence continues at coordinate 19,812 of JBEKQQ010000040.1, read as the reverse complement.
GATAGACCAGATCGCTGGTCACCACCAACCGCTCCCCATTAGCGAACCAGGCGCGCGTCGCCTGGTAGCGCCGCGTGCCGAGGATGAAGCCAACGCGTGGCGGCTCTCCGGCACGCCGGGCCCTGACGCCGCTGAAGGCGCCGCATGCCTGCGCCATATATTCGATGCCAACATGGGCGGGAACGCCGTCATCCTGGTAGAATGCGGAGGCCGGGCCGATCGTGACACCGGCCGAAAGACTGGTATCGGTGCAGGCGATCACTTCATCAAGCAGAACCGCCGTGCCGGTATGCGGCAGCAGGTCGGCCACAGGCCATTGCCGGTCCGTCACGTGGCCCAACCGCGGCCAAGCACCAGCGTCGCGTTACTGCCGGCGAAAGCGAAGGAGTTGCTGGCCATGGCCGCTCGTTCGCCTGGAGCCATCCGGTTCCCGATGGCGACAAGATTGAGCGAGGGCAGATCCGGCATCGCCACGCCATCCCACAGATGCGGCGGCAGCAGTCCCTCGGGGTTATGCGCGGGCGACAGCGTCAGCCACAGGAATGCGGCCTCGCAGGCCCCGGCCGCACCCAGCATGTGGCCCGTCATCGGCTTGGTCGAACTGGCGGCAACGGTCCCGCCAAAGACCGCAGCCACAGCCTGGCTCTCCATCGCATCGTTCAGCGCCGTCCCGGTGCCATGCAAATTGATGTAGCAGATTTGCTCCGGCGACAGGCCGGCATCCGCCAGGGCCTGGCGCATCGAAGCGGCGGCTCCCGCCCCATCCGGCGAGGGCGCGCTGGCGTGATAGGCGTCCGAAGTCTCGCCGATGCCCAGCAATTGTACTGGGCCGTCGCCCGGCTCGAGCAGAAATGCCGCGGCGCCTTCGCCAATGGTGATGCCGTCGCGGTTGCGGCTGAATGGGTTGCAAGTAGTCGGCGACAGCGCCTCGATCGCGTTGAAGCCGTTCAGTGTCAGCCGGCAAAGCGTATCCGCCCCGCCGACAATTGCGGCATCGGCCAGCCCGCCCCGGATCAAGCGCCGTGCGGAGGCGAAGGCTTTCGCACTGGAGGAGCACGCCGTGGCCACCGTGTAGGCCGGCCCGGTCAGCCCGAGATGGTAGGCCGTGTGGCGGGCCAGGCTCCCGAGCTCCTGCTGGCGATAGGTAAAGCCGTCGGGCCAGACCCCGGTACGGCGATGCAGTTCGACTGCGGCGCCACCCTCGGCGATACCCGAGGTGCTGGTTCCGAGTACCACCGCTATGCGGTCCGGCCCGAACCTTCGCACCGCGTCGGCCACCGGTCCGGCGATCTCGTCCAGGACCAGTTGCATCAGCCGATTGTTGCGACAGTCGCTGTCGGCGGGCCGTGCCGGCGGCAGCTCGGCATCGACCGCACCGACGGTCACGACGCGACCGGAAATCAGATCGTTGCGTTCGACCAACCCCGCTCGCGAGCCGGCGAACAGATTGGCGGCCGTCGCCGCCTTGCCGCATCCGAGCGGCGTGGCGAGACCAAGTGCGGTCAGTGCGAGGCGGTGCTGCATGGGCCGCATATCAGGGTCCGCCTATCAGGGCCCGCGCCTTCTCGATCAATACCGGAGGACTTTCGAGGCAAAGTTCACCGGTGTCGATCCGCACGGCGACCTGGGTGGTCCGGGCTCGCGTCAGGACGGTGCCTGACGCGAGGTCGCGAATGACATAATCCAACCGCAGCCGGTTCTCGTATTCGATCAGGGTCGTGGTAACCACGAAGTCCTGGCGGAACCGGATCGGAGCGACATACTTCAGCCGCATCTCGACGATCGGGAAAGCAAATCCCGAAGCCTCCATTTGCGAATAATTGTAATCCATGCGGTCCAGCAGGTCGGACCGGGCGATCTCCAGGAAGCGCGCGTAATTGCCGTGCCAGACCACATTCATCGGGTCGAGGTCGAAGAACTGGGCTTTGATTACGGTTTCGACGGACAACATGCGGATTCCAGTCAGGCCCAGAAATCGTAGAAGTTGTACCACTGGAACGGATCGGCGATCGCGTGCGCCTGTAACCTTGTCGCGTAGTGCGCGGCATGGTCCGCCAGGGCCGCGTCGCGTGCCTGACGCGGCAGCACGATGCGTTCGGCGAAGCGCTCGACAAATAACCGGTAGCGGCCGTCGACCTTGCGGCAAAACAGCAACCAGACCGGGCATTCCATCAACGCGGCAAGCACATACGGCCCTTGCGAAAATGGCGCCAATGCGCCCAGGAAGGGGACCCGGGTGACCCTGGCCTGACCGCGCACCGGGGTACGGTCGCCGGCGATTACGATCCAACAACCTTGTTCGATGCGATCGCGCAGATGGATGGCCGTGTCAGGGCCGATATCGGTCACCCGTAGGACGTTCACGGCGGAGTCAGGCGAGAGCTCGCGCAGTATGCGGTTGTAGTTTGCGGCATGATCCGTATGCATCAATACCAACAGCCGGGCGCGGGTCGCCGGATCGAGCAGAGCCCGTGAGATGTCGGTATTGCCGAGATGGCCGACGATCAGCACGCCGCCTCGCGGATCGCCGACCAATGCGGCCAATGACGCCGGGTCAGCAGGCTCGATCGCATCCGGTTTCATGCCCCCGGTCCAGGCGACGAAGGTGTCGAGGATACGTTCTGCGAACTGCATGAAGTGGCGCAATCCGTCCAGCGTGTTGGGTTGCCGGCTTACGCCCGCGGCGGCAAACGCTCGTTCCAGAAAGCGCCGCGAAGCACGCCGCCGGTCACCCGCCGCGAGATAGAAATAGGTCACGATTGGAGCCATGATCACGAGGCATCCGCGTCGTCCGATCAGCCGATATACGATAACACAGAAACGTATGCCGAAGGCGATGCCGAGTTCGCCCAACGATCCCCAGTGCGTGACCGCATCGAGGCGGCGTGGCCGTTTGATGCGGCCGCGTACCAATCGCCCCAGCATCCCGAACACCAGCCCGGTGTGCATCTTGGTGATGCGCAGGTTGTCCTGCCACAGGCGGAAGTTGGACACGTTGCCAGGCGGGTAGGTCACGCGGACCGGGACCATCGCCACCGGTACACCGCGCCACCACAGGCGAACGATGAGCCCGGTATCGAAATCCATGCGATCGCCGATCGGTTCGCTGCCGATGACCGCGATGAGCGGCTCCAGCGGATAGACCCGGAGGCCGCACATGCTGTCGGCGATCTGGAACGACAAAGTCTCCACGAAGACCCAAAGATGGGTGATCCAGCGGCCAATCCGACGGCTGAGCGGCACCGATCGGTCGAATACCGCATGCCCGGTGACCAGTGCATCGGGGTGGCGCTCGGCGATCTCCAGCATCCGCGGCAACGCGGCGAGATCGTGCTGGCCGTCCGCGTCGACCTGCAAGGCATGTGTGAATCCGGCTTCGTGCGCCAGACGGAAGCCTTCGCGGACGGCTTGTCCCTTGCCGCGGTTGACCGGAAATCGGGTGACCCGGACATCGAGCGCATGATTGTCCAAAGCAGCGAGCGCTTCGGCGGCAGTTGCGTCGCTGCCATCATCGATCACGAAGACCGGCAGCCCGAGGTGGCGGAGGTTGGCGATAACGTCGCCGATGACGCTGGTGTGGTTATAGCTCGGGACGATCGCACAGATGCGCAGGCTCATGGCGCAGCCAGCGTAACCCGGCCACGCGATGCGACGCGGTCGCCAGTGCTGCGGTCGCCAGTGCTGCGGTCGCCAGTGCTGTAGACAAAATCCAGCCGGTGCCGAGCCGCGTCGTGATCTAACGTCAGGCGCAACGGAGTGTCGGGGACGATCAGCCGCAAGAACTTGATGCGAAAGTCGGTTGCCGATTTCTGGCCGCATTGCAGATATGCCGCGCCAAGCTGCATCACCCAGTCGAGTTGGATCACGCCGGCAAGAACCGGAAAGCCCGGAAAGTGTCCGCGGAAACACGGCAGGTCAGCCGGCAGGTCCAAATCCAACGTGACATGGCCGGGTGCGGCGGCCATGGTCCGCACGATCGGCGCGCACATCACCGCGCTTTGCCCTGGCGTGTTGCGAACAGCGCCCTGATATCAGCATCGCTCCGCTTTCCCATCGCGCCGTGCGGCAGTTCATCGACGAAGCGCCAGGATTTCGGCAGCCATGCTGCTTCGAGCCTCGCAGACAATTGCTTGCGAAGTTCCCGGCTGAGCCGGAAAGCCCCGGGCGTGTGCAGCAAGGCCCGGCTTTCGTCGTGCAATACGATGGCGGCCGCGAGCCGCTCGGGCGCGTCGCCGACGACCAGCACAGCGGCATCGCGCACCAACGGCAGTGCGAGGAGTTCCTCCTCCAATCTGGCAAGGTTGACCCGCCTGCCTTCGATCTTCGCAATGCGATCGGCGCGGCCGAGAAAATGAAACCTCCCGTCCGGGGTCATTTCGATCCGATCGGCGGATTCAAACGGGGCGCCACCCGGACCGAACGGCGATTGCACAATCATGCAGCCGGCGTCGTCGGCGCACACCGTGATGCCGGGCAGCGGGGTCCAGGGCTCATCGGCGTTCTGCCAGGTACGGCTGGCGATCGCGCCGGTTTCCGTGCTGCCGAAGATCTCGGTCGGCGGCACACCCAATATGTCGGTGGCTTCACGCGCGTGCGCCGCGCGCAACGGCGCTCCGGCAGTGAACACGCGCACCGGACCGCGGCCTCGCGGCAGCCTCTGGATGCCACCCAACCGCATCAGGTGTGCCGGGCTGGTGACCAGGACCGCATCTGTCAGATCGCGCGCCAGCAAGGTCTCCCACAGCCCATCGACATGGCTGGCAAAGGGTTGGCCAGCAGCAAGCGGCCACAACAAGTGAAAGGTCAGACCGAAGACGTGCCGGTGCGGCACTGTCGCCAGCACGGGACGGTGGATCCTTTTCGCACCCCACACCGCGTCCAACGTAGCGATCTCGCGATCGAGCATGGCGAGCGGCTTGGCAATTCGCTTGGCAGCGCCGGTCGAACCGGAAGTGAAAAACTCCAGCATGGTCGCGTCCGGATCGAGCGCGCCGATCGCGGCAGTGCCGTGCTGTCCGTCCGCGATGGGAAGCACCGGGAGGTCCGCCGCCGCCGGCTCGTCGCTCAGCAGGACGTCGAACCGGTCCCGCAAATCGGCGAGAGTACTGGGTAATCCGTCGGGCGGTAGGACAACCGTTGCGCCGGCGTGCATCAGACCGAACAGGCCGACCAGAAAGCGATACGGATCGGCGGACAGCACTGCTCCGCGCCTCACGCCCGCTGCCGTGACGGCGGCGGCGGTATACGCGACGTCAGCGGCAAAGTCGCCAAACGACAATCGGGCATCGTCGCGCGTCGCCATCAAGGCGCCGGATTCGCGGCCGGACACGAACAGACGATGCAGCGGAATTGCGGTCACGCGGTTTCCCGTCCGAACATCCGGCGGCGGACCAGTATCTCGCCAGTGACCAGAACGCCAATCAGAACGTAGGAGAGCAGTCCCGTCCACAGGGTCCAGATCGCCACCGTGAACCAGGCGGCACAGGCGCTCGCAATGGCAGCGTTGGCGAGGAAGAACATTGTCCATACTTTGGTAACGTTGCGGGTATATGCGACGGCCCTGGGCGGCATATCAGGGCGGGTCAGCCGCGCGATGCGCTCGACAGCCGACGGTGGATGCACCAGCGACCAGGCGAAGGTTGCGGCCAGGCACAGGCTGATTAGTGGCGGATAGGCCTGCACCGCCAGGATCGGCCGGAAGGCAAACAGTGCCAGCAGCAAGCATGGGATTAACAACAGGCTCCAGCGCGGCACAAACCCGATACCGCGCTGGCGAACAACCTGTAAGCCGCCCAATGCAACGGCAAGTACAATCAGTGGGCCGGGTGGCAGATGGGGCAGACCAAAATAGACCAGGAACGGGTATGCTATGGTGCCGACGCCCGCGACGACCGGAAGCAGGTCAGGCAGCCGCATTTGGCACCACGTCGCCGCCTTCCGCCAGGGTGGCTTCCACGCAAACAACGAGGTCGCCGACGGTTCGGACCGCCTTGAACGCTTCGGGTTTGATCTTCCGGCCAGTCACCTCGCTGAGTTTCACGATAAGATCCACGGCATCGATACTGTCGAGGTCGAGATCCTCATAAAGCCGGGCGTCCAGGGTGATCCGTTCAGGCGCAATCTCGAACATCTCCTCAAGGTCGATGCGCAACTGCGAGAGGATTTGATCCTGGGATAATATCATTGGGCTGCCCTCTGTTGGCTACGGATAAACTGTGCGAGACTGCGCACGTTGGCGAAATGAGCCTTGACGTCCTCGGTCACCGATTCAATCCGAATGCCGTAGCGTTTCCTCAGTTCGACGCCAATCTCCAGGGCATCGATCGAATCCAGGCCCAATCCATCACCGAACAGCGGCTCGTCACTGGCAATCTCGTCAGGCGTCAGATCCTCTAACTTCAGAGCCTCAACCAGCATTTTCTTGATCTCAGCTTCAAGTTCATCCATTCGCCAACCTCCCGCTGTAAAATTCCCGCAACTCCATCATTAGTCGGCGAGCACCCAGCCCTCGATGTGAATATGCCATGAAACGCTCGATATCCATCCGATGAGCAATCTCCAGCCGGAACCACGGTCGGCGCGACGGTACTCGGTACCAGGGTTCGCCTTTGGTCAGGGTAAGGGGATTGCAAGAAATTACCACAAGCTGGATCGAAGTCCGGGTCAGCATGGCGATATTGGCGACCCCGCGGTGAAAGCGCAGCGGCTCGCCGATCCGGGAACGGGTTCCCTCGGGGAAAATGATCAGGTTGTTACCCTGGTCCAGCGCCCGGCGGCAGGCTTCTATCGTCAGGTCCGGCGGGAGGTCGTTACGGATATATCCAGCCGCGCGGACCACCCCCTTCAGATACCTGTTGTCCCACAACTCGTGCTTGACGATGCAGCACACACGCGGCGTCATCGCCATCAGGAATACCACATCGAGTAGCGTCGGATGATTGGCGACGATGATCTTACCTTGGCAGGTTGCCAACTGCTCGCCGTTGACGATCTCAAGCCCGATCAGGCCCAGTACCCGTAACATCGCGAGGTAGAAACGGAACGTCCGGCTAATCAGGCGTTGTGTGCGATCCTCTCGCCCCACTTCGCGGATCGCCAGAACGGGGAACACTATCCCGGCCAGTACGGCGCCGCCGAGGAAGAAGCAGGCGAAGGCGAAGCCGGTGGCGAGCACGCGCCAGCTTCTCTGGATGAGGTTAAACATGTCGCCAACTCCACCTCATCCGTTCACCGGTGGCTGCTGCCTCCGGCGCCGTGTTTTGCAGAAAGCGCAGGAACACCACGGCGGCAGCCTCCCCGGGGTCTGGTGTGGCGGCCGGGGTTGCCGCCATGACCACCCGGCGCTGAGCCTGCTTTGGAGATACGAGCATAAGTGCGAGTGCAAGCGTCGTCTCAGCGCATGCCGGCACCGTGTCAGGATAGCCAGGCGGCAGCCCGGCATCGTAGTACACCAGCACGATCGGTTCGTCCGGCTGCTCGAGCAGGCATGCGCCAGCCTCCATGAGGCCAAAGCCGAAGCTATCGACACCGGCAGCCAATGCAGTGTGTCCGAGGCGATTTCGCGTGCAGACCGAAAGCAGTCCGGGCAGCGCATTGTGCACGCCCAGGCTGAAGTCTGCCGGTGAGGGACCGTCGTTATCCGCCACCTGCTCGAGCATATTCAACGTGCGGTCAAACTCTCCATGACGCGATGCAAAGATAAACCGCGCACTCTCGACCTGAGGCATCGCCCATGCGGCGCGCAACGCGGCCTGGCCGATCGGGCCAACCCGCCGCCGCAACAGGGTTGGCACGGGTGGCCGCGCGGGGTCATGGTCAGCGTCGTCTGGTGACGGCCAGCATATGTCGAACCTGGTCCCGGGCCTTGGATCGCAGGCCGCATATGCCGCTATACCGAAGGCCAGTTCCATCATACACCGTGGTCTCCCCGCGCCGCCATATCACCGACCAGCGAGCCGCACGACGTCGCCGCGCAGAGCTACACCGGCCATGAGGAAACCTTTATGGCATTCGAATGCGGTATCGCTGGAGTTTTCATGTTTGTCATAGAAGCTGACGATATTGATCACCGCGTTGGCGCCCACCGACATCGCGTGCTCCTGCAGTGAAATCAGGGCGGACAGGAAGGCCCAGTTACATGCTTTGTCTGCCGACCTGGCGAAACCGTTCGTCTTGGGGTTGGCGACGAAGTCGCCGAAGTTCTGGGCCACACGGCCGGTGGGTTGCCTACCAAAATAGAATCTTACCGAATTCCCCAGCTTTTGCTGCGCCTCAGGCATATTCATGGCGTCGGCGACAGGCAACATTACGACATCGTCGCGGGCAATGGCCGGCGTGGCCGCAAGTAATGCCACTGACAGTACAAGTCCGTACCGAACGTGATGCATTACCCCCTCCCTTGTGTTATGACCCTTTGTCACGTCGATACTGGCGGAACCACTGACACCGGCGGAACCACTGGCACCGGCGGAACCACTGACACCGGCGGAACCACTGGCATTGCCAAGGTGTAGCACATTCCGAGTGCAGCACCAAGGGACTGCGCCGTCAGAGGCTGCGAAGCAGGATTTCCGGCCGGTCCTGCTTTGTCAGCAACCCAGCTTCCTCGGCGCCCAGCCGCGCCACCACCGGCGCCCCCGAATTGGGCAACCGACTGCTGGGTCACGGCAAAGATTGCGGCATCCCGTCCCGCCGACAATGCGATCATCGTTCAATTCCAACAATGATTTCAGGTCCTATGGCAAACCTTCGGCTGTTGTGGCGCCTGAACCGGCATTCCGGTCGGACCGACCAGGTAGTGCTTATTTGATGGTTCCCGCTCAGCAAAGTAAAAGCATCGTCACAGGCACCACCCAAAATTCTGATTTCTGACGAGCGCATGGTTGAACATTCCGAGCCGGCTCATCAAGGTTCCAATCGGGCGGATGGTTGCCCTGTCGAATTGGACTGTCGCGCAACGGGTAGACGAATTTCCCAACTGCCCTCATGCCGGCTCGATAGTTCCGACAGGAATTCACCATGACCTGGTCCAGCCACGTCCCGTGCCGGCTGGTTCCCGCCGCATCGGGATGTTCAGGTTCAAGGGTAGTACCCGTCGGACAATTGTTTCGCAATGTCGGTGTCCGACGCAGCCCGTACATCCTGCCCGACGGCTCGAAGGGCGTTAGCCCGGTCCAAAAGGATGGGAGGGATCCATGAGTGGGTCATGAGGTGGGCGTCGACTGGATCCTTTATTCTCAGGATGGCGTCTTTGTCGCGCCGAAGGGCCGTGTCGAAGTCACCAATGGCCTGCCAGTAAAGGTGCATTTTTGCGTAGACTTCGCCGCGGCCTTTGAGCAACTGGCCGTCATCCGGCACAAGCCGCACCGCCTGTTCGTAATCCTGAATGGCTAGCTCAAATTGCCCCCCTGCCCTGTAGGCCTGGCCCCGATTTGCGAAAGCCAAGGCGAGATTGCGCGTCGTTGCGTGGCCCGATTGGATGATCGCCGAGCAGGCTGCGATCGTCGATGCGGTATCGCCGCGAAGGCAATGCTGTTCGACTGGGAAGGGTTCACGAATTGCCACTCCGGAGCACCCAACGACGTGCATCAACAAAAAAAGCACTATTAGCCTGTTGCGCATCATTGGCGCTTCCTTGTTATTGTTGGTCAGACCATGGTTACACCCGAAGCAGTGCCACTGCTTAGCCGATCCCCGACCACGGTTGCCCATAAGGGCAGGACCGGGGTGCGGTTGGCGGCGATTTTGGGAATCGGGCGAGCCATCCCGGCAGCCTACCTCATTGAGCGATTTCCCGCGATTGAGCGCCCGGCGAGCGATTTCCCGCGATTGAGCGCCCGGCCTGACCCATCGCTCAATACCTGAACCATCGCTCAATCATTGGAGGTCCGGGCCGGAATCGAACCGGCATACGCGGATTTGCAGTCCGATGCATCACCACTCTGCCACCGGACCCCCGGTGCACGCTGAGACTGAGAAACCGAGGATTCCAGCCGGTTTGCGGTCCCAAATGTTATGTAGCAAGTCTATCGGAGATTATCCAGTTTGCTCCCATTTTTGCAGGGTCACTGTCCCACCAATGCCCGGAGGACAGGACAGTTGTGGTTACCCTGGGGAAGCCTGGCTCCGATATGCCGCGGATGACGCGGCGGTCACCGACCCGTTCCTTACCGCGCACGTCAGTGGGCAAATGCGGCTCGATCTTCGCCCATGGCTCGTCGGTCAGCCAGAACAGGTTGGGTCTCCGGCAACCGAATTCTCCTCCAGGATCCCCCGGAGAGAGTCGTCACGATACGGATTCGGCAGGAAGATTATTGGGTTTTGCCCCTGTTACCCGGAACCGGTGAAGTGCGGGACAAGGCAATGCCCCTCGTCATACCCGCGCCCGTCGCGGGGATGACGACCTGCGTGCCGCGGTTCAACGATGCAGGACCCTGACCCGACTTGTACACGGCCAGCCCGGCGCGGCTCTTGCTTCGGCAGCGCGTTTGAGTTTGATAGTGTGTAATCCGTTCGTGGACTCAATCAACAACACCAGAGGGTACGACCATGCGACCGAACAAAATCAAGCAAATGTGGCGTGCCGGTCAATGCGTGACTCTGGGCTGGCTTTCCGTGTCCCATGGCTTCACCGCCGAGGTCATGGCGCGTCAGGGCTTCGATGCCCTGTGCGTCGACCTGCAGCACGGCACCGCTGAATTGAAAGACGTCGGCCCCTTGCTGCAGGCTGTCTCGCAGACCGACACAGTCCCGGTCGTCCGGGTCGCATGGAATGAGCCGGCGACCATCATGAAGGCCCTGGACCTTGGCGCCTACGGCATCATCGTGCCGCTGGTCAACACCGCCGCGGAAGCGGCGAAGGCAGTGGCCGCGTGCCGCTATCCGCCGGTTGGCATGCGCTCCTCCGGGCCGGTGCGCGCGGTGCACTACGGCGGCGCCGACTATGTGGCCCATGCCAACGATGAGATCGTCATCATGGCCATGATCGAGACCAAGGAGGGCATCGCCAACCTCGATGCCATCTGCGCCACGCCCGGCCTCGACGCCGTCTACATCGGTCCAGCGGACCTGTCGTTCGCATTGGGTCTGACCCCGCGCGGCGATAACCCTGACCCGCTCCATCTCGCCACCTGCGACAAGATCCGGGAGACCGCGCATAAGCACGGCATCAAGTGCGTCATGCACTGTGCCAGCGCAGCGTTTGCGGCCGGCGCGGTGAAGCGCGGCTTCGACATGGTGATGCTGACGTCCGATCTGTCGTGCATGGTCGCCGGCGCACGCATGCAGCTCGACGAACTTAAGGCCAAGACGGCCTGAGGACGGCGTCATCGTTCCCGGAAACCTCGGCCGGCGCTCGCGCTGAGCGCCATTGAGACTGCGGATCAGCCGTTGACGGCGCCGGCAGTGAGGGCATCGCCGGACGGGAAGCCGCATCTCCAGGGAACGGATCGGTGCACCCCGCGTTGCAGCTCTGGCGTCATCGGCACCGTCTGATCGGACGTCTTTTGCAACCGCTCGCTCCGCGAAACCTAATGGCATCAAGCAGCATCGACGAACCCGCAACCGGGCAGAGCGAGCCCGCGTTAGAAACAACGGTCCCGGAGCAGCCGGCGACCGGTCCATTGCCGTCGAATCCTCTGGTGCTGCTTCAGGCGGCCCAGTTCATGATACTGTTGGTCGGCGCGCTGTACCTGACCCGAACCATCGTCCTGCCGATCGTGCTGGCGATCCTGCTCAAGTTGCTGCTGCAATCCGGCGTGCGGCGGCTGGAGCGCATTCACGTCCCGCGCGCCATCGCCGCACTCGTCATGATCACCATTTTGTTCGTAACCCTGGTGACCATGGGGACCGCGCTGTCCGGTCCGGCGCACGATTGGGCGGCCAAGTTGCCGGAGGGCCTGCCTCGGCTGCGGGAACGACTTAGTTACATCAGCGGATCGGTCGAATCGGTGCAACACTTCCTGCAGCATGCCGAGAGTTATATTAGCGTTACGACATCACAGGCTGCACCTTCCGCGCCGATATCGTCAGGTCTTTCGGAGCTGCTGTTTGCCGGCACTGCCAGTTTTGCCAGCGGTCTGTTCATGACCGTCATCGTGCTGTTCTTTTTGCTGATTTCCGGCGACCTGTTTTTGCGCCGCCTCGTCGAGGTGCTGCCGCGGTTTCGCGACAAACGGGCTGCGGTCATGATCACCCAGCAAATTGAAAGCAATATCACGGCCTATTTGAAGACGATCACGATCATGAATGCCGCAGTTGGCGTTGCCACCGGTCTGGTGACATGGGCCATTGGACTGGACAATCCCGCACTTTGGGGTGTGCTGGCATTCTTCCTGAATTACATTCCCGTGATCGGTCCAATCATTTGCCTGGTCATCCTGGTGTTGGCCGGCATGCTGCGCATTGAAACACTCTGGATTTCCTTTATGCCTGCGGCCGGATTTTTGGCCATTCACCTGATTGAGGGGCAGTTCGTCACACCGATGCTGGTGGCAAGACGGTTTACGCTCAACCCGGTTTTGGTCGTTGTTTCGTTGATCTTTTGGTACTGGATGTGGGGCGTCCCCGGGGCCGTGCTGGCGGTGCCCGTCCTCGCCATGACCAAAATCATTTGCGACGGCATTCCTCCCTGGGCCGCCATTGGTCATCTGATCGAGGGTTGATGGTTGTTCCGCGGCACTCGCGCCACTGGCCGAGCCGGCGCGCACCGTGCTTGACGGCGGGAGACAACACGACCGACCATTGAGCCGCGGGCCGCAAAAGCGGTTCGAGCTCTCCGGGGCCGATGTGCGATCTCACCCATCTGTCTCAGGAGTGGCAGGCAAAGCGCGATGCTCGCTGCCGGCGGGATGACGCAGGAGAATAAGGGAGGCAGGCTATGACGGCGGACTACAACATATGTCTTGGAACGGCTGGCTGGGGCGTATGGCACAGTCCGGATGCCGGAAAGTCGTGGACAAGGCATCGCGCCCCGTTTCCGCTCAACAGTCGCATACAGGCGCTGGCCACCCATCCCACCGAGCCGCATACCGTTTTCGCGGGCGGCGATACCGGCGTGTTCGTGAGCCACAATGGAGGGGCACGGTGGGAACGCCTCAGCCTCGATGGAGCCGTGCCGACGATCTGGTCGCTGACCATCGACCCGGTCGATCCCCGGATACTGTTTGCCGGCACGCGTCCGGCTGGGGTCTGGCGCTCGCGGGACGGCGGACGGCAGTGGGAGAAATTGGCTGTGGACATCGCCCGCGAGTGCTCCATTGGCGTGCCCTTTGTGACCGGCGTCATGGTGGACCCCGACGATCATCGTATTGCCTGGGCTGCGGTAGAAATTGACGGCGTCTTCCGCAGCCTGGACGGCGGCGACACCTGGACCCACCTTGAGACGGGTTTGTATGATCCGGACATTCACGCGCTAACGATCGCGACAACGCAGCCCAAACGTGTCTATGCCAGCACCGCGCGCGAGATTTTTGTCAGCGACAATCTGGGCGACACCTGGACGCCGTTAGGTATCAAAAAGAAATGGCCGCTGCCGTATGCCCGTGGGATTGCGGTCAAAGCCGATGATCCTGGCGTCCTGTTTGCCGGGTGCGGCGAGACCACGACGGGCGAGAAAGGCCATGTGCTCCGCACCACAGACTTCGGGGACACCTGGGAGATCCTGCCACTCCCAACGCAACCAAATGCCACTGTTTGGGGCCTTGCCACGCATCCCGCTGACGCCAACCGCATTGTGGCGTTCAGTCTGTTCGGCGAAGTGTACGTCACTGAAGATGCCGGCGCGTCCTGGCGCAAGATCGCGCGGGAATTCGGCGAGATCAGAGCCGCGGCCTGGCTACCAAACTAATTTTGCTTCAGCCAGGGACTGTCAGCCTCGCCGCGTCAAAATGGTACACGCGAGCCGTATTGCCGCCGGCGATCTTCGCCTGTTCGTCGTCCGGCACGCCGGCCAGGATCTCCGACAGGATCTTCCGCGATTGGGGGAATGTTGACTCGCTGTGGGGATAGTCCGAGCCCCACATCATGTTGTCGACGCCGATAACGTCTCGCAGGCGAATGCCGATGGCGTCTTCCTGGAAGCTCAGCACAACGTTGCGATGGAAAAAGTCGCTCGGAATCATGCCGTCCTTGAAGCGGTAGATGGCTTCGCCGTGCCGCTCGCGGTACGTGTAGTCCATGGCGGAGAGCACGTGCGGCACCCACGCCAGCTCGAACTCCACGATGGCCAGGATGAGGCGGGGATGCCGCTCAAAGACGCCGGAGAAGATCAGATCGCACATCGACATCGCCGGATAGAACACTTTCGTCGCGCGGCTGCTGGCGTCGCGTAACGTCTTTTCGCCGGCACCGCGGATCCTGCCCTGCCGTCGGGTGGCCGTATGCAGGCTCAACGGCAGGTCGAGCGCGGCGGCGGCAGCCCAGACCGGTTCGTATTCGGATTGGTCGTAGCGCCGGTTCTCAAGCGGATACTCGGTGATCATGGCGCCGGCCAAACCCAGGCGGGCAGCGCGCTCCAGCTCCTTGATGCCGTCCTCGACGTCGTCCAGGTTGATCATCGCAATACCTTTGAGGCGGGCGGGATCCGCGCGGCAGAACTCGGCGAGCCAGTCGTTGTACGCGCGAAATATCGCGGACATCAGCGGTGTGTCCGCCACCCTGAAGTAAAACAGGCCTTGCGAGGGATAGACGACTTCGCCGGCGACGCCATCGATCGCCATGTCCTTGAGGTGTTGCTCGGGGTCGTAGCCGCCGCGGTGCACGTCTTCGAAGCGTCCCTGGGCGGAAATGCTCTCGGGTGCCGCGAACCGCGCCCCGGCGTTCGAGATGAGGCCGATCCCGGAGAGGATCTGATCGGCCTCGACCACGATCTGATCGGTACCGTCGATCCGCAGTATCCGCGGCGCGCGATCTCGGAATGCCGCATCGATGCGGGTCTGCCACAGATCGGGCGGTTCGAACACGTGAGAGTCAGACGACAGAACCAGGGGCAGCATGGGCATCTCCTTTGTCACCCGATCGCGGGCAACAGCTTTGGCGACCGGCCCATCGTCGTCAATGTGAGTGCGATTGGCGCGTGGTGTGGGGAGCTGCGGTGAGAAAATAGTGCAAATGCGAAAATCGGCGATTGTACAGGAAATACGAAACAGGGCTCTCCGAATATCTCCGCGGCATATCCGGCCGCGGGGCATTCAATGAACCTCCGACTTTCCGCGAGCGCGTTAGTCTCACCAGCACGCCGGGAGTGAACTCATGCCAAAGCATCCCTCGCGATTCACTCTCGTCGGCTTCCTGTTTTCATGAGCGATCAGCTCATCACGCCTGACCGGCCGTTGGCACGCACGACCGACACCGCAGGCGCGCCGCCGACACACGAAGTGGCGCAGCACCGGTTCCGGTGGCGCGGCATTGCGATCAGGCTCTTCATTCTGCTGCTTGCCGGAGGTCTTGTCGCGCTGGTTGCGGCGCAATGGGACTGGTGGGTCGGCGCGGCGCGGTGGCAAACCACCGACGATGCCTATCTCACTGCCGACCTGACGCCGCTTGCGGCGAAGGTTCCCGGGTATGTGCGCCGCGTCGTTGTGCATGACTTTCAGAAGGTGAAGGCCGGCGATCTGCTGGTCGAAGTCGTCGACGACGACTATCGCGCGCAGGTTGCTCAGGCCGAGGGGAACGTGGCCTCCGCCCAGGCCACGGCGGAAACCATCGTCCAGCAGAAGCAGTTGCAAATTGCATCGATCGCCGAGGCTGAGGCGACGATCCACGCGAGTGAGGCGGATCTGACCCGCTATCACCTGGA
This sequence comes from Acetobacteraceae bacterium, assembly GCA_049519555.1. Classification (GTDB taxonomy): domain Bacteria; phylum Pseudomonadota; class Alphaproteobacteria; order Acetobacterales; family Acetobacteraceae; genus Rhodopila. The sequence continues at coordinate 4,016 of JBEKQQ010000040.1, read as the reverse complement.
AACCGTGCGCCAGGAATCCCTGCTTCAGACAGGGATCGCCGGCACCCACCAGATCGTCGAGCAAGCCATCGACAACGAACAACGAGCCGCCGCAACGCTGGCGGTGAATCGAGCGAAGCTTACCCAGCAGACCGAGCAGCTCAATGTGCTCGCCAGCCAGGAGATGCAGGCACGGGCAACGATCGCTGTGCAACAGGCGGCAGCCGACCTCGCGCGGATCAATCTCGGCTACACCCGCATTATCGCACCGGTCGATGGCATGGTCGGACAACGCCAGGTGCAGGACGGCCAATATGTCAGTGCCGGGACGCAGGTCATCTCGCTCGTGCCGTTGCCGAACGTTTGGGTCATTGCCAACTACAAGGAGACGCAGATGACCCGCGTGCGCATCGGCCAGCCGGTGCGGGTCACGGTGGATGCTTTCCCGCGCGCCGTGCTGCATGGCCACGTCGATAGTTGGTCGCCTGCCTCCGGTGCGCAGTTCTCGCTTTTGCCGCCCGACAATGCGACCGGCAACTTCACCAAGGTGGTGCAACGGATTCCGGTAAAGATCGTGCTCGATCCTGATCCGGCCATAGATGACCTGCTGCGTCCCGGCATGTCTGTCATCCCGACCATCGACACGCAATGACCGCCATTCGCGACGCGCTGCATTGGTTCGCCTGGCGTGGAGCTGGCCGACGCGCCGATGGCCTGTGTCACCCTGACGACAAGGCGGCGCACCAACGGCCAGTCATGAGCCCACGTCCATATATCGGTGTCCTGGCGGTGCTGTTGGGCTCGATCCTATCGACTCTCGACTCCCGCATCACGACGTTTGGCCTTGCCGATGTACGAGGCGCGGTGCACGCCAGTTTCGACGAGGGTGCCTGGGTCACGACCGCTCTCACTGTCGGTCAAATGCTCATCGGACCGGTATCGCCGTGGCTTGGCGCGGTCTTCGGCGTGCGCCGGGTGTTGATGATGTCCGCTACGGTCTTCGCATTCTCCAATCTGCTGCTGCCATTTTCACCCAATGTCGGCTGGGTGCTGGGATTCCAGCTGATCAGCGGCATCGCCTCCGGCACCTTCATTCCGCTGACCATCGGCTTCGTGGTGCTGAATTTGCCGCCACGGATGGTGATCTACGGCGTCGCCGCCTACGCGATGAACCTCGAGTTGTCGCTCAACATCGCCGCATCGATCGAGGGCTGGTTTTGCGACAACTGGTCGTGGCACTGGATCTTCTGGGACACAGCAGCCATGGCGCCGGTGATGCTGATTTGCGTCCATTTCGGCATGCCGCGCCAGCCGATCAACCAGGAATTGCTCAGGAACGCAGATTGGGCCGGCATCCTTTATGCCGCGCTCGGATTTAGTTTGCTTTACGCCGCGCTTGATCAGGGCAACCGGCTCGACTGGTTGAATTCCGGACTTATCAACGGATTGCTGTTCGGCGGCGGGTTGTTGGTCGTCGCCTTCGTCGTGCAGGAGCTCACGTCGCCGCGGCCATGGATCAATCTGCGCTACGCGGCAAAAGGCAATATTCCGCTGTTGTTCGTGCTGGTCACGTTCTTTCGTTTTGCTATCCTGTCCACGTCCTTCCTGATCCCACAGTTTCTGACGACAGTGCAGAATTTTCGTGCAATCGAGGTCGGCGGCGTGCTGTTGTGGATCGCCCTGCCGCAGTTTCTGCTTGCGCCGATTGTCGCAACAGCCCTGCGTTTCGTCGAGCCACGCCTGCCGCTCGCCCTGAGCTTTGCGATCATCGGCTTCGCCTGCTTCATGGCCGGTAACCTCACGCAGGTCTGGGATGGCGACGACTTCCTGCCGTCGCAGATCGTTCAGGCAGTGGGCCAGTCGTTAGGTCTGACCTCGCTGGTCTGGTTTTTCCTGCATCACCTGGAGCCGAGCGAGGTGCTCACGTTCGGCGCAGTTTTGCAGACCGGGCGTCTGTTCGGATCGGAACTCGGGGCCGGTTTCATTCAGACCTTCGTTCGGGTGCAAGAACAACTTTACTCGAACCTGATCGGGCAACACGTCACTGTGGGTTCAATTTACACGGTCCAGCGTCTGCAGGATTATGCGGGGGCGGTGATCGCTCGCTCGGTCGGCCAGACCGGCGCCAACGCACGCGCCACCGTGTTGCTGGCCGATGCAGTGCAAACACAGGCCAACGTCCTGGCGTATATCGACGGTTTCATGTTTATCGGATTCGCCGCAATCGGTGTGCTGCTGCTGATGCTGTTTTTGCGCGAACCGCCCGGTTTGCCAACGGTGGCTGCAGCACGTCCGAAGTGACGAACTTCGGTGCCCGCCGGGAATCACGTGTTACCGGACCGCATGCTGTCCCGCGATGAAGCCCTGGCAGGTCGCGCGGGCCAGGCCGTGCTGGCTAAATCCACCAGCCGACTCGCCACCGCAATAAAGTCCTGGAATGACCTGACCGTGCATATCCATCACCTGGCAATGCGGATTGATGCGCAAACCGGCGCGGGTGTCGTGAATGACCGGCGTGGCCCAGGCGGCGTGGAATGGAGGGGTGTCGATTTTGTGCAAAGGTCTGGGTTTTCCGAAATCTTCATCGATGCCGGAGTCCACGAAGGAATTGTACCGTGCCACGGTTTCTGCCAGGTTCTCCGGCGGCATTTTCACGCGCTGATATGGCATGGCAATCCTGGTGGCGAGTTCGGCGATGCTGCCGGCGCTGAAGAAGAAACCGGCGTCGATGTCCACATAAGGCGGCGTCGTTGTCCAGTTCTCGCGAGCCACCGCGTCGGCGTCGAAGATAGCCCAGATCGGACCGCCGCCATTACGACCGTCGCCGATCCCGGCCATCGCCGCATTGAGCCAGTTGCGCGGATTATACTTGATGTTCTTGGCGTTCAGATAACTGCCGGGAACATACGGATTGATTGAGTTGTAATTGTTGGTAGTGAACCCGGTGCCGGTTTCGTCATAGAACCGCCGTCCGAGCATGTTCACCGTGATCACATCCTGCCAGTCGGCAACCCGCAATCCGATGGCTCGCGCGCGGTCGAATACCGCACTGCCGGGCATCCACCGCAGATTCTGATAGCCATACCGGCAACCGACGGCGGCCGGCTTGGTGACGCTGTAGCCGAATTCCCCAGCCTGGTTATACAACCCCCACAGCGAGGCGCCGATCGCCATCGCGGCCATTTCGCCACTGGCGTCCTGATCCGACCAGGGCATTCCGGCGAGGCCGCAATACTCTTCAGTCAAACGCGGATCGAACATGCGGCGGAAATTGACATTTCCGGTCGAGCCGCCGGTGGCAATGATCACCGCTTTCCGCGCACGGATATTGAATGTGGCAGTTTCGGTTTGCACCGCCACACCGACCACGCGGCCCGCATTCGGAGCCTCGCGATGCAAGGCGATCATCCTGTGCCGCAACAAGATTTCCACGCCGGCGCGCCTTGCCGAGGCCTCCAGCGGCCGCATCAGACCGTTGCCCGATGACGTCGTCGCCTGCACTGCCGGATCGGCCGGCTTGCCGGTCTGCACCATCGGCCAATGCATGACGGCGGCGTGCATCTCGCGCGGCGCGGAGTTGCCGACCGCATTGCCGCCTCTGGCGTCAGGCGGCTGATCGATGAAGATCACGCCGTGTGCGACCAGAAAGTCATAAGTTGCGACGCAGTTGTCGGCGAACGCGCGGATGATTTCGTGATCGTTATAGCGGTAGTCGGGAAACCCGTTCGGTTCGACCACCGACCAATCAGTCAGATCGCGAAACAACAGGTCGGGCGAGTCCTCGATGCCGTGCTGGTTTTGCGCGCGCGTGCCACCGCCCAACGGGACATTGCCGCCGCTGGTGATGGCATGGCCGCCGATGTCGTGCTCGGCTTCCAGGACGATCACCGATGCACCGGCCTCGCGCGCGGCGATCGCCGCCGGCAGCCCCATGGCACCGGCACCGATCACCACGACATCGGCCTCCCGGCGCCATTCAACGATTGGCTGCATGCCCTGCGCTGCGGCGGGTTGCGCCGAGCGGATCGCTGCGGCGG
>JBEKQQ010000039.1:0-79515 GCA_049519555.1 Acetobacteraceae bacterium | reverse complement strand
ATTGCCGTGATATAGTGGGAACAAAACGGAGACGTCATAGGCGTCGATCGATGCGTCGCGGCTCATGGGCTAGGTCCGGGGGGGCTAAATCCAAAGGGGGATAATCCAGGGGGATAATCCAGGGGGATAAATCCAGGGGGGCTAAATCCAGAACGCAATCCGCCCGCGGGCGCGCAGGAAGAACAGCCAGGCAAGGCCGCACAGCATGGCGCTGTAGACGATTGCCGCCACCCAGACCAGCAACGGCGCGGTCTCTCCCAGCAACGGGGCACGAACGATTTCCAGCATGTCGTAGAACGGGTTGAGCGGCAGCCAGACAGCGCGGCCGCCCAGCTGCGAGGGTTTCCAGATAATCGGGGTCATGAAAAAGGCGATCTGCATCACGCTGGCGACGATCGGCATGATGTCGCGGAACCTCGCACAAATCCCGCCCAGAAGCAGCGACAGCGCCAGGGCATCGACGATCCACACCGGCAAGGCCGGGATCGCCAGCAGCGCGGCAGCACCTGGCCACAGCCACATGGCGAGGTACACCACCACGATCACGCAGATGTTATGTCCCAGTACGAGGACATTACGCACAAGGATACGTAAGGCGAACAGGAAGAACGGCATGCGAACGGACCGGATGACCACCTCGGACTCGGTGAAGGCCGTACAGGCCTCCGACACCAACGTGGCGAGGAACCCCCACAGGACTTGCGACAGCGCAAGGAATGGTAGGTATTCGCGTAGCGACATGTGAAACAGCGCAGAATACAGAAAGCCGAGCGAGCCGACCATCACGCCGGTTGAAATGGTCAGCCAGAACGGGCCCAGCATCGACCCGCGATAACGCAGTCTTATATCGAGCCAGCCCAGTGACCACGCGAGTCGCCAGAGTCGAAGCCCGTTTCGGACATCCGTGACTGCGGATTTATTGCGGGCAGCCAAGGACATTCCTGAGAACAACTCAAGAACCGTATCTTGTTCTGCGGCGGAAATCTTCGTCGTCATGTTTCAGGCAGGCCAGTACTCCATCCCTCCGCGGCGGGCAACAGACTCCGCGGGGGAACATTTTCTTTGGTGAAATGCAAAAAATCCGTCGATTCGGGCTTGGCGGAATGAGTAGGATTGTGTTCAAAAGGAATACCATGGGGGCACTCGTAAGGGGGTTGACACAGTCTTGCCATAAAGATCGGGCTAAGATAGAGGGTTAGCGAGGAAAGCTCATCGACTCTCTTAAGCGACCACGGGGGGGACCGCTGGTCGTCTTGCAATCGGGTCCTTTGGCCAGGCTATACAGGAGTTCGCAGCGGATGAGACGACCGCATTGGCGCTCTGCCATGTTCACCGCCATGTCGGGGGCCGTGGGCCTCGCTCTGTTGGCCGGTTGCGCCACCCAACGATCGGGTCCCAGTGCCGCCGACGAAACTTCCATGTATCTGCGTAACGCCAGCGGGCGCTACGTCATCCCCGGCCCGCCGGGCGATCCGTGGGGTCCCTATATCCGCGAGGCTTCGACGCGGTTTGATATGCCCGAGTCGTGGATCCGTGCCCTGATGCGGCAGGAGTCGGGCGGCCGTCTGTACCAAAATGGACGCCTGATCACCTCCAGCGCCGGCGCGATGGGCCTGATGCAGGTGATGCCCGGCACCTATGCCGAACTGCGCGCGCGTCACAATCTCGGCCCCGATCCGTTCGATCCGCATGAGAACATCATGGCTGGCGTCGCCTACATGCGGGAAATGTACGACATGTATGGGTCGCCGGGGTTCCTCGCGGCCTATAATGCCGGGCCGAACAGATTGGACGACTACCTCGCCAATCAACGGGCGCTGCCGGACGAAACCCGGCACTACGTGGCGTCGATTGGACCGTACTTGCAATACGCCCAACCGCAACACGTCTCCCCGGCGCAGCAGTTCGCGATGAACCAGCTGCCGCTGAACATCCCGCCGGGTCCGCGCTACGGATATGGCTCTACGGTCCAGTATGCGTCCTCGTATTCGCCGCCGGTGTTCACGCAGGTCGCTGCACAACCGGTCTATACCCCGCCGTCGCAGCCGCGCGCCGTCGCCTGGGCACAGCCGCGGCCGGTCTATACGCCGGCGGCGGCGCAACCGGCTGCCGTTGCCTGGAACGCTGCCCCGAAACCGGTTTATGCCGCAGCCCCTGTGCAAGCCTATACAGCCCCGGCGCAGCGAGCCGAACTGGCGCGCATAGACCCACGGGATGAGGACGAGTCGCCGGCTCGGCCGAGCCACGGCTCCACACATCGTGAGGAAACCACCCGGGTCGCCTTCGCGGCCTTACCACCACAGCACGGCTCTCACCTGCACCTGATCTCCAGCGCCATGGCGGCAGAGGTCTACACGACTCGGCGAGGCCGGAAGGCCATCACGGAACCGGTCAGCTTCACGAGAACCGAGCATGAACGCGGCCATCCGGCGCCGATCTGGAAACTGCATGCCACAGGGCCAGTGCAGGCCCCACCGGTGTGCCACAAGAATGCTCACGGCAAACTCGTCTGCGGCCCCGAGCGGCTCTGATCGGCTACACCGCTCCGATTACGCGAGGCCGGTCCCCATCGGGCCGGCCTTGGTGGTTCACACCCGGCCGGTGACCCCAGCCCAGATAACGGCAACTCGATCACCAAGGCCACGCGGACCGCGGTGAGCAGTCGGCTCGCGCCGCAAATCTCGCCCGGAGAGCACCGCCGGAAGTGCCGCCGCGAGAACAGCGCGCGGCCATCGACGCAACGGAGCCTGTGCCAGGAAACCCTGCCCTTCTGCCGCCAACCGGCGAAGCACTGAGGCAACGTTCGGCGACTCGGGTGCGGCGATCGCCGCGTGCACCGAAAGCCCGAATTCCGCCAACAGGTCGGCCGGCAACAGACAGCGCCCGCGGCGCGCCAACGCATGGTTCCGGCGGATGACCCGTGCTGCCCCGAAACTGGCACCAACCGGGCGGAAGATTTCCGGGTCTGCTGCCCCCAAAAGTTGACCTGCTGCGACGGCGATCCCTCCGGCCCCGGCCAACAGCCAGGCGTGCCAGTCAGTCAGCGACTCGATGCATGGTTCGGACTCGATCTCGTGGGCGTCGATGATTGGGAGCAAGTCTTGTGGTTCGAGTCGCCCGGAGTCGAGCAACTCCCCAAGCGGCCCGGCGACTTCGTGACGACGACGCGCACCTTCCACCACCTCGCGCCACCAGTGCAGCCGGATCAGCGCCAGATGCGGCTCGGAGGTGACGTCTCGTGCACGGCCCAGTTCATGGTCGAAGGCATATAGTGTCAGCAGAGCGTCCCGATGCTCCGGCGGAGCAAACAGCGCGGTAAGGAACCGGTCCGGATCATGCCGCCGGACCAGCGCAGCTATCTGATCGTTCATCCGGGGAACGGCGGGGGCGAGGAACGGTGACGGCGCAGAACGCATTGCCCAGGAGGTGGCGCCCAACGCCGAGTCGTGCAAGGTTGACCCGGCGCGAGGTGGCCCATACAGACCACCGCGTCCAATCACCGTAGAACTCCGGAGGATCCAATGGCTTTCGAACTGCCAACACTGCCGTATTCCACATCGGCGCTCGCCGCGAAAAAGATGTGCCAGGAAACCCTGGAGCTGCATCACGGCAAACACCATCAGGCCTATGTCACGGCGCTGAACGGCTTCGTCGCAGCGGATGCCAAGCTGCAAGGCAAGTCGCTCGATGACATCGTGAAGTCGACCGCCGCCGCCGGCGGACCGGTGTTCAACAATGCCGGCCAGCATTGGAACCACATCCTGTTCTGGAAGTGCATGAGCCCGACCGGCGGCAAAATCCCGCCGAAGCTGCAAGCGAAAATTGACAGCGACCTGGGCGGCACCGAGAAGTTCAAGACCGACTTCAAGGCGGCCGGCGTGACGCAGTTCGGCTCCGGTTGGGCGTGGCTCGTGCTGGCGCCGGACGGCAAGCTGAAGGTGACCAAGACGCCGAATGGCTCGAACCCGCTGGCGACCGGCGAGGGCAAGGTGCTGCTTGGCTGCGACGTGTGGGAGCACAGCTATTATCTGGACTTCCGCAACGTGCGTCCGGATTACCTGCAAAACTGGCTGGATAATCTGGCGAATTACGAATACGCCGAAGCGCAGCTTTAAGTTTTTCTCCATGCGATGCCCGGGGATGCAGTCCCCGGGCAGACCATACGAAGGCCAGGTCGTTCAGAAGGCCAGGTCGTTTATTGGATCGCGGGAAGCCGCATTACGACGGGGTGATCCGTGGTCATCCCGAACCGGCTATCACCGCCATTTGCGGCGTTGGGCCGGTGAGCTTTGCACTCAGCGACCCCACGCAGCGGGTGTGCGGTGCGTCTGAGGCTGGCTGTCACCTACCGAACCTGTGCGGCCGCCTGATCAGCCAATCAGAGTCCCGAGGCGGGCAGCGGCGATGATCGCCGGGTCAAACTGCCACAGGTCTTCGCTTTACTCGACCTTGCTTTCCGCCCGACCACGGTGGACGGCGTCTGGCGGGCCTTTTTTCCCGCGTTGCCTGATCGCGGATGTCGACCTCCGCGATCAGGAAACCAACGTCGCAACTGTCAGGAAGGTCTCCGAACGTACGTCAGGCATGTCTCCGGTCTGAACAACGAGCCGGGCCATGACGAGAATACCAAGAGCCGGTCTTTAAGTGCGCCGGTATCACACTGACATCGGGCTCCAAGCAGATCGATTTCGGGCGGTATGTGACGAAAAATTAACCAGGACCGTGATTCGACGCTGAATAGGTCTATATTATAGGCAGTTCGATGTTCCGCCTGCGACTTAGTTGCTTAAATTACGTTCTTATTGGTGTATAATAGGCAAAATGCCTTATTTATTGGCAGTCTGAGATCCCTCACAGCCGAACCTCGCCCGCACGCAGGTTTCTTTATGTTGCACCGCGACATGGCAATGGTGCACCCTGCCTGAGGAGTGTTGCGTCCAGCCCACCAGTCGCTCGGACCGACCGTTAGCCCGATCGAGGCAGCGGGAAGTCACGGTCCGTGCCCCCACTCTGGTTCCTTCGGGCACGGCTCATCACGGGCGCCAGACCCGAACCTCAGCAAACCGCGAACAGGAGGCCAAACTGAGCGCGATGCAACGCACCAGGACCGCGCTGAGGCGCACCGCGATACAGGCGGTGCCGACGGTGCTTGGCATCATCGTGTTGTGCTTCCTGCTGCTGCACCTCGTGCCCGGCGATGCCGCCGATGTGATGGCGGCTGAAAACGGCTCGGCCACTGCAGAAACCATGGCGGCGTTGCGGCACCGGTTCGGCCTGGACCAGCCGCTGCTTACGCAACTCGTCAGTTATTTGGACCACCTTGCTCATTTCGATCTCGGGTATTCGGCGCGCTTCGGCATGCCAGTGTCGCAACTGATCCTCGAGCGGCTTCCAAACACGATGTTGCTCATGTTCTCCGCCATGGGCATGGCGCTGATACTGGGCGTTCTCGCGGGCTGGGTCATGGCGATCTTCGCCGGGCGTTGGCCGGATCGCGTGCTGCAGGTCGTCGTGCTGCTGTTCTACTCGACGCCCGGTTTCTGGATCGGGCTGATGGCGATCGTGCTGTTCTCGGTGAAGCTCGGCTGGCTACCGTCCAATGGCAGCGAAACCGTGGGCGAGCCGATGTCAGGGTTCCACCTGCTGGCGGACCGGGCGTCCTACCTCGTGCTGCCGTCACTCGCCCTCTCGTCGTTCTTCATCGCCGTCTATGCGCGGCTGACCCGGGCGACGATGCTGGAGATCCAGGGCCAGGACTTCATGCGCACCGCCGCGGCCAAGGGACTGCACCCGGTCACGATCCAATTACGGCACGCCCTGCGCAACGCCCTTATTCCGGTCACCACCGTCGCGGGGATTTATCTCGGCAACCTTCTGGGCGGCGCCATCGTGGTGGAGACCGTGTTCGGCTGGCCCGGCATGGGCCGCCTCGCGATGGAGGCGGTTCTGGGACGGGATTTCAACCTGCTTCTGGGCGTGCTGCTGCTGTCGTCGCTTCTGGTGATCGCGGCCAATGCAGGCGTCGACCTGCTGCAGGCGTGGCTCGACCCTCGCATCCAGGAGACCTGACATGAGCGAACTGGCCCAGGAGCGGGCGTCCTCAAGGTTGCGTGGACCGGTAGCGCGAGACGCGATTCCGGCGGCCCCGCGGCCGGGTGACACGCTGTCGACTGGCCCGGGTGATATGCTGTCGACTGGCCCGGGTGATATGCTGTCGACTGGCCCGGGTGATATGCTGTCGACTGGCATAGTACCGGCTCGGCCTGGCAATGCGTTGACGCCTGACGCTCGGTTGCGCGGTGGCGCGGTGCGTCACCGTCTGCTGCGGGCCGGGTTGCACAACGCCTCCTTTCTCGTGGGTCTGCTGATCCTCATTGCCGTCGTGGGTATCGCGCTGACTGCCGGCTGGGTCTTCCCCGGGGATCCGCAGGACATGGTGGGCACGCCGACCCTCTGGCCCGGTCAGGATCCGCAATTCCTGCTCGGCACCGACAGTCTGGGCCGGGACGTCGCCTCCGGTCTCGCGCACGGCGCGAGGGTGTCGCTGCTGGTCGGCGTCTCCGCCGCGGCAATCGGGCTGGTCATCGGCACACTGATCGGCGCCGTCGCCGGCTATTTCGGTGGTTGGGTGGATACTGCACTGGTCCGACTGACCGAGCTGTTTCAGACCGTGCCGACATTCCTGCTCGTCATTGTCATCGTCGCAATCGGCCAACCCTCGGCGGCAGTCATCGTGCTGGCGATCGGGGTCGCCGCCTGGCCGACGGTCGCTCGACTGGTGCGGGCCCAGTACCGGTCGTTGCGAGAGGCTGAGTTCATCGCTGCCGCCCGCTCGCTTGGCTACAGTGCGCCCAGGATCATATTTCGGGAAATTCTGCCCAACGCCATGGCACCGATCATCGTCACTGCCTCGGTGATGGTGGCGAACGCCATCCTGACCGAGGCGGGGCTGTCGTTCCTCAACATGGGCGATCCCAACCTGATCAGCTGGGGCAGCATGATCGGCGACGGGAGGCCATTGCTACGCACTGCCTGGTTCCTCTGCGCGCTGCCGGGCGGCGCGATCGCGCTCACTGTGCTGGCGCTCAACCTGGTGGGCGATGGCCTGAACGACGTACTCAATCCGCGATCCGGGCTTGTCTGATGGCACCTGTATTGGATGTGCGCGACCTCGCCGTCGGCTTCCCCAGCCAGATCGTGGTGCATGGCGTCAGCTTCCACATCGATCCGGGCGAAACCCTCGCACTGGTGGGCGAAAGCGGCTGCGGCAAGTCTGTTACGGCGTTTGCACTGATGCGGCTGTTGCCGACAACAGCCCGGATCCTGCGCGGAGAGGTGTGGTTCGACGGCACCAACCTGGTCAGCGCCTCTCCGCCGGTGATGCGCGGCCTGCGCGGCAGGCGGATTGCGCTGATCCAGCAGGAGCCGATGACCTCGCTGAACCCGGTACTGACGGTCGGCGCACAGATCGCCGAGGTCATACGGCGGCACGAAAAATTGCCGCACGCCGCCGCACGCCGCCGGGTTGGAGAACTGCTCGACATGGTGGGCATCCCGGAGCCGCAGCGACGCGCCGAAGAATTCCCGCACAACTTCTCCGGCGGTATGCGGCAGCGGGTGATGATCGCCATGGCGGTCGCCTGCCATCCGCTGCTCATCATTGCCGACGAGCCAACGACTGCGCTGGACGTAACGATCCAGGCGCAGGTGCTGGATTTGCTGGACGGGCTGCGCCGGCAATTCGGCATGGCGGTGCTGTTGATCACGCACGATCTCGGTGTCGTCGCGCAATGGGCGGATCGGGCAGCCGTTATGTATGCCGGCCGCATCGTCGAGCAGGCTCCGGTGCGGCCATTCTTCCGCCAACCGCGCCATCCTTACGCGCGTGGCCTGTTGGGCGCCTCGGTGAACGAGCCGGAAGGCCAGTCCGGGAGTGCGGATAGTTGGCATTACACCACGCGGCGGTTGAACGAGATCTCCGGCTCGGTCGCCTCGGCTGCGGGTGAACCAGGCTGCCCGTTTGCGCCACGTTGTCCCGAAATGATCCCGGCCTGTCGCGCCGCTCCGCCGCGTCTGGAACCTGTGGGGGATGGTTTGGTGGCCTGTTTCCGCGCCGCCGAAACGGAGGTGCCACATGTCGCTGCTGTCGGTTGACGGACTGCGCACCCGCTACGTGACCCGAGGCCGCGTATTGAACGCCGTCGACGGCGTGTCGCTCGACGTCGATCAGGGAGAGACGGTGGGACTGGTGGGGGAGAGCGGGTGCGGGAAGTCCACGTTAGGAAAAACCATCCTACGCCTGCTGAACCCTGTCGAGGGCAGCATCCGGATCCGCGGCAACGAGATTTCCGATCTTGGCCAGTATGCGCTGCTGCCGTTCCGCCGGCGGATGCAGATGGTGTTCCAGGACCCGTACGGCTCACTGAACCCTCGTCAGACGGTTGAGACATTGCTGACCACACCGCTGAAGGTGCACGGGATGGGTCGGCGGGCCGAACGCAGGCGCCGCGTGCGCGACATCGTCTCCCGCGTCGGGCTGCCGGCGGAGGCCTTGGACCGGTATCCGCACGAATTCTCCGGTGGGCAACGGCAGCGTATCGGCATTGCCCGCGCCCTGGTGCTGGAGCCGGACCTGATCGTCTGCGATGAGCCGGTGTCGGCGTTGGACCTGTCCATTCAGGCACAGATCCTGAACCTGCTGGTCGACCTCAAGCGCGATCTGGGGTTGAGCTATCTGTTCATTTCGCATGACCTGTCGGTGGTGCGGTATTTCGCCGACCGGGTGCTGGTCATGTATCTCGGCCGCATCGTCGAGAGCGCCGGCCACGCGGCACTCTGGCGAGAGCCGCGACACCCCTACACGCGAGCTTTGCTTGCGGCGGTGCCGCGGCCCGACCCGGATCGGCCGCGAGGCCCGGTGGCATTGCGCGGCGAACTGAGTTCGGCAGAGGCCGGCGGCTGCCGTTTCCGGGCGCGCTGCCGCGATGCCTTCGACCGCTGCACGTCCGAGGAGCCGGCATTGCGCACAGTCGCTCCCGGCCACCTGGCCGCATGCCACCTGGCATGATGGGGCACGGTCCGGAGCAGAGACGGAATACGGAGAACAGCATGAGCCGAGACATTTTTCTTCCCACGCGCCGCGCCTTACTGGGAACCGCGAGCGGACTGATCCTGGCCCCCCGCCTCGCCGCCGCCGAGGGGCCCGATGCAGAAAGCCCCGAGCCGAAACGAGGCGGCACCATGACCATTATGTTCATGGTCGAGCCGCCCTCGCTCGTTTCGCTTGTCAGCACCAGCAGCCTGACCTGCAGCGCCAAGGTAACCGAGGGCTTGCTTTGGTACGACCATGAGATGAAGCCGCATCCGCAGCTCGCCACCGCCTGGACCATCTCACCGGACGGACTGACCTACGTGTTCACGCTGCGCCAGGGCGTGAAGTGGCATGACGGGCAGAACTTCACTTCCGCCGATGTGGCCGCCTCGCTCGCCATACTGAAGAAGTCACATCCGCGCGGGCGCAGCACCTTCGCGCACCTGGCGGAAGTGCAGACGCCGGATGACCACACGGTGATTCTGAAGCTGGACGCGCCCATTCCGTACCTGATCAAGGGTTGGGCCGCCGCCGAATCGCCGATCATCCCGAAGCACATCTATGACGGCACCGATCCGTTCACCAACGGCAACAACAGCGCCCCGATCGGGACCGGACCGTTCCGCTTCAAGGAATATGTTCGCGGCGACCACGTGGTTTACGAACGCAACGCGGATTATTGGGACAGCCCACGTCCGTATCTTGACCAGCTCGTGGTCAAGTTCATTCCGGACGCAGCGGCACGCTCCGCCGCACTGGAGTCGGGGGACGTCGATCTGGGTTACCGAACACCGGTCGCCTACAGCGACCTGGATCGGTTGCGCGCCGCCGGCAAACTCGGGTTCGAGACCAAAGGCTACGAATACAACAACAACGTGAATGGCCTGGAGTTCAATCTGGACAGCCCGATCCTCGGCAAACTGCCGGTGCGGCAGGCGATTGCTCATGCGTTGAACACGGCGGCGATTTGCAAAACGGTATACTATGGCACGTTCGATCCATGTGCCGCACCGATCGCACCCTATCTGGCCGAGTATCACGACTCCGAACCGTTCCCGTACCCGTTCGATGTCACCGCAGCGGAGAAACTGCTGGACGCAGCCGGCTATCCCAGAGGCGCCGACCGCACCCGCTTTCGCATGACCTTCGACGTCAGCCCCGGAGTCGAGGAGGGCCGCCGACTCGGCGACTACCTTCGCGCATCCTTTGCACGCGTCGGTATCGACCTGGCGATCCGGCTCTCCGACTATGGCAGCTATCTTAAGCGGATCTACACCGATCGCGAGTTCGATATGTGCTGCACCGGCTTCAGCAATATTTACGACCCATCGGTCGGCGTGCAGCGGGTCTACTGGTCGAAGAACATCGTCAAGGGCGTGCCGTTCTCCAACACCAGCTATTATCGCAACGCCCGTGTCGATGCGTTGCTGGAGGCGGCAGCGGTCGAACTTGACCCGCAAAAGCGGCGCGCCGAGTTCCTGGAGTTCCAGCACATCGTCATGAACGATGTCCCCGACGTCAACATCGGCGTGCCACGTTGGGTCACGATTTACAACAAGCGAGCCCAGGGCCACAGCATTACGGCTGACGGTATCGAAGGCAACCTGGCGTATGCCTTCATCGCAACGTGAATGGGGACGGTCCGTCGGGATTCAGCACCTCCAACAGATCGATCCGTCGGAATGCCTCAACATGATGGCAATCGTGCTACGGGTGACGTTGGTGACCACGACGACGCAGCCGACAGACCATCCAGCCGTCGATGTCGCTGATCTTCGAACATGGTTGTCATACCGCAATTTAAATCGTTGCTTCACTTTCTGCGTGGCCCCGCATACTCGCTTTGCGGCCACGGTTTCTGGCCGCCCAGGCGCACCACCTTGCAATGGACCTTGACCCGGCCATTCGGGGCGTCACGATGACGCAGGTTCACCAATCGGCAAGGAAGGAAACAGCCCAATGACGATCAGATTTGATGACCGTGTCGCCATCGTAACCGGCGCCGGCGCCGGCCTTGGCAGACAGCACGCGCTGCTGCTTGGCTCGCGCGGGGCCAAAGTGGTGGTCAACGACCCCGGCGGAGCGGTCGACGGCAGAGGCGGCGCCAATGCCGTCGCCGATCAGGTTGTGGCCGAAATCAAAGCAGCCGGCGGTGAGGCTGTAGCCAACTACAACTCCGTCGCCGATGCGAAATCGGCTCTGGGCATTATCGATACGGCGATGCAGACCTGGGGGCGGCTGGATATTCTGGTGAACAATGCCGGCATCCTTCGTGACAAGGCATTCCAGAACATGTCGTTGGAGGACTTCGAATTCACCTCCCAGGTGCATTACATGGGCACCGTCTATTGCACCAAGGCCGCCTGGCCGATCATGCGGGAAAGACGCTATGGCCGCATCGTTGTGACAACATCCGGCTCCGGCACCATCGGCAATTTCGGGCAAAGCAATTACGGTGCGGCAAAGATGGCCGTTGTCGGGTTGATCAACGTGCTGCGGCTGGAAGGCGCGCGCTACAACATTCTGTGCAACGCGATCTCCCCATCGGCGCGCACGCGGATGACCGAGGATCTGCTGCCCGAAGCGATGCGCAAATACATGAAGCCCGAACTGGTGTCTCCCGCGGTCGCCTGGATGGCAAGCGAAAACTGCACCGTCACCGGACAGATCATTGCTGCGGCTGCCGGCGGTTACTCGGTGGTGCAGTACTACCAGTCGGAAGGCGTGCAATTCGATCCGGAACAGCCCGTCACTTTGGAAATGTTCGACGAAGCATTCCCGAAGCTCAGCGATATGACCAATGCGGCGCCGCTTGGCCGCAACCGCGCCCGGCTTGAGGAGCGGCTGCGGGCCATGGGCCGCGTCGGATAAAACCGCACGCCGGGGTTGCTTATAATTTAGCAACCCCGGCGGCCGCGCAGTCCTCATCTTCCTGGGCCGTGCCGCCGCCGACGCCGCAGGCGCCGTCGACGACACCATTACGGATGATCGGCACAGCGCCCTGCCCCATGATCATGTGACCGCCCTCCGCCGCGGCGATCCCTGCCGGCGTCGGTTGGTGCGCCCGTTCCGCCAGCACGCCACTGGGTCTGCCGAACGCCGCCGAGGCAATCGCTTTGCCCTGGCTGCCATAGGCGCTCGCCCAAATGGCGTTGGTCATGCGTTGAAACGCCACCA
The DNA here is from genome assembly GCA_049519555.1 of Acetobacteraceae bacterium. Classification (GTDB taxonomy): domain Bacteria; phylum Pseudomonadota; class Alphaproteobacteria; order Acetobacterales; family Acetobacteraceae; genus Rhodopila. The sequence continues at coordinate 67,247 of JBEKQQ010000039.1, read as the reverse complement.
GCCGCCCACCCGCGTCACACACCGCGACGCTGACGCGAATGTTGAGTTCGGTCGCTTTTGCAATCGCACCCTCGACGATGCGATTGGCTTCTTCCAAGGTCATCGTTTCAGTTCCTGTGATTGGCGCGGTACCACGGATTGCGCAGCACCCGGCCGGGTAATGCGCCACTATGCTTGCCGTCTTCCAGCAAAACCTGGCCGTTGACGACCGTCATGTGGATGCCTTGCGCCGGCTCGCGGATCCGCATCGCGCCGTTCGGGAAATCGTGCACGACCTCGTGTGGCAACGGCTTCACCGTATCCGGATCGAAAATCACGATATCCGCCACCATGCCGGGCTGCAGCAGGCCGCGATCATGCAGACCGAACAGCGAGGCCGACTCGAATGTCAGCCGCCGCACTGCGGTTTCCAGCGACATGATGTGCTTCTCACGCACCCACTCGCCCAGAAGCCGCGTGCTGAAGCCGAAGCCGCTCTGGAACTGCACGTGCGCGCCGCCATCCGACAGGCCGATGATCGAATTCGGATAGTTCAGGATCGCCGCCACCGCATCGTCATCGACGTTGTTCTCGCCGTGCAGGAATGCGGTCTGCAGATCCTCCTCAACCGCGAGATCGAGGAATGCATCGATGATGCCTTTACCCTGCGCCTTGGCGATCTCACCGACAGTCTTGCCCACGAGGCCCTGGTTCTTCGGCAACGCCGCATGCTGCACCGTCATGTAGTCCCACCACGTCCGGCTGATGCCCGGAGGGTCGGTCTTGACCTTGAACTCCACCGCTTCGGCGTGCAGCTTCTTGCGCACCTCGGGATCGTTGTAGGCACGCATCTTCTCTTCGTGCGAGGACAACTGGATTGGATGCCACGTCGGCAGCCCGCGGAAGGTCTGCGTGTTGTCCATGGTGAAGAAGTCGGTGATGCGATTGGGCGTGCTGGTCGGATAGGCGCGGATGCCTCTGGCGACCGTCTCATCGACGTGCGCCATCTGCTCTTTCCACTCACCGGGACGGCGCGCCGATTGGTTGAGGTTGTTGTACACGACCGGACGGCCGGTAGCCTCGGACAGCCGGCTCATCAGGCTGTTTTTCATTTCGATGCCGTTACCGCCGCCGCTTTGAATGATGCCGGTGCCGAGTTCGCGCAGCACATCGCCAATGGCAAAAATTTCCTTTTCGTCAGCCCACAGCGCCGGGACATGCACGCCTTGCGGATCGTAATGCCCCTGGTTGCGCGACACCGACACGCCCAACGCACCGGCCCGCATGCCGTCGCGCACGATGTCCTGCATCGCCTTGATCTCGGCATCGGTCGCCGTGCGCTTCTGGCACTCGTCGCCCATGACGTAGTAGCGCACAGCGGAATGACCGATCAGATTGCCGACATTGACCCCAAGATCGTGGTCGAGCTGCTCGATATATTGCGGCACCGTTTCCCAGCCGAATTTAACCGTGCGCAACACGTCCATCGGGATCGCTTCGACATAGGAAAGAAATTCCGCCAGCCGGTCCGATTTTCCGGGCCGCACCGGCGCCAGCGACAGCGAGCAATTGCCGAAGATCACCGACGTCGCCCCATGATCGCACGAATACGAGCACATCGGGTCCCACGTCACCTGCGCGTCATAGTGGCAATGATTGTCGATAAAACCAGGCGCCACCACCGCGCCTGCAGCATCGACGGTACGCGCCGCCGTGCCACTCAATTTGCCGATTTCAACGATCTTGCCGTCCTTGACACCGACATCGCCGCGGTAGGCGGGCATTCCGGAGCCATCGACGACACGGCCATTTCGGATTAACAAATCATATGCCATTGGTCTCTCTCCCTTGTCTGGTTCGACCAGAGCGTTGCCTGCAAAGACTGTAGCGCAACCCCGGGGTGGTGCAACCCTTGTTCCCGCCACCTCCAGCCTGATACCACTGCGCAGATCGATCAACGCGAAAGCCCGCCCATGCCCGACCTCCCTGCCCTCCGCGCCGAGCGCGCCGCGCTGGAACAATCCATCGAGGCACGGCAACGCGAACTTGGCCCCGATCATCCGGACCTCGCCGGCGACCTTCGAGCGCTTGGCCGCCTCGCGCACGAACTGGGGGATTTCCAGGATGCGCAGTCGTTGCTGCATCGCGCACTGGCGCTGTACACGGAATCTGTGGGCGCCGAGCATCCGGAAACCGCCACCACGATCAACCACATTGGCCTCGTGCTGCACGACCTGGGCGATCTCGACGCCGCGGCCGCGGCGTTCGAGCGAGCGTTGGCTTTGGACGAACAAGCGTTCGGCCACGAGCATGTCAACGTGGCACGGGACTGTAACAATCTTGGTGGCGTCATGCGCGACATGGGCGACCGTTTCGCCGCGAAAGAGGCTCTCGATTGGGCTTTGTCGGTTTACATGGCGCAATTGGGTCCTGATCACCCGACCACCAAATCGGTGAAACGCAACCGATCGTTACTGGGATGAGCGAAGCCCCCGAACCAGCCGTGCTGCTCGACCTCGACGGCACCTTGTCGGATTCGCGGCCCGGGATCGTGTCCTGTTTCCGTCACACCTTACAGGAACTCGGCCACGATCCCGACGCCGCCGGCGACCTCACCTGGGCGGTCGGGCCGCCGATCGCGGTGTCGTTGCAACGTATGATCGCCCCGTTCGGCGACGACCGGGTGGAGCTGGCACTGACAATCTATCGGGAATGCTATTCCTCCGTCGGGATCTATGACTGTTCGGTGTATCCCGGTGTCGTTGCCATGCTGGACGGATTGCGCGACGCCGGCCACACGATGTGCGTCGCAACCTCAAAACGGCGTGATTTCGCCGAACGGGTCATCGACTACCTTGGACTCCGGGAATACGTCCGCGGCGTCTACGGCGCGATCCCGGGCGGTGCCCTGGACCGTAAGCAAGATCTGTTGGTGCACATTCTCGCAGTCGAACACCTGACCGCTGCGTCCTGCGTCATGGTCGGCGACCGGTTCCACGACATCGAGGCTGCGAAGACCAATTCGATCCATTCCATCGGCGCCCTGTGGGGTTATGGCGGACGGGACGAACTGGAACGGGCTGGTGCTGACGCCATCGCCGCCGTCCCCGAAGAAGTGGTAACCCTGGCCGACCGCTAACCATTTGCGGTTCGCCACTGCACGCGTTACAAAGTGCCACGATCCGAGGAATCTCAGGGAGGCCGCATTGGACGACGTCATTTCCGGCGCCTACGTCTTCACCGGCGAAAGGTCGGCGCGCAGCTATGCCCTCAACAAAATGGCCAACTCGCTCAGTTCGCCCGAGAACCGCAAGCGGTTCCAGGCCGATGAGGCCGGCTATATGCGTGGCCTCGGTTGCTCCGACACGCAGATCTATCTCGTGTTGCGCCGCGACTGGCGCGGCATGATGGAACAAGGCGCCAGCATCTACCTGTTGCTGAAGATCGGCGCCGCGGTCGGTGTGCCGCTGCCGGAGATCGGCGCCCATACCGCTGGTCGCACCCTTGCCGAACACAACGCACGCAGAGGACAACTGTAATGGCCACAGTCATTGGCGGCATTGGCACGTCTCATGCGCCCACAATCGGCGTTGCCTGGGATCGCGGACAACAGAAGGAACCGATGTGGGCTCCGCTGTTCGACGGCTACGTTCCGGCCAGGCAATGGCTTGACGAAATGCGGCCGGATTTGTTCCTGATCGTTTATAACGATCACGTGAACCAGTTCTTCTTCGACAATTACCCGACCTTTGCCCTTGGCGTCGGCGCGGTGCACGCCCAGGCGGATGAGGGATGGGGGAAGCGTCCATTGCCGGACCTGCCGGGGGATCCGGATTTTGCCTGGCATCTGGCGCGGTCGCTGGTGAACGATGAGTTCGATCCGACGATCTGCCAGGAGATGTCACTGGATCATGGCGTGCTGTCGTTCCTGCCGTTGCTGACCGACACCGACTGGAAAGTTCCGGTCGTTCCGCTGGCAGTGAACGTGATCCAGCATCCGATCCCGACGCCGCGGCGGTTGTTCCGGCTTGGTGCAGCGTTACGGCGGGCGATCGAATCCTACCCGAAGGATCGCCGCATCGTCGTGTTCGGCACCGGCGGGCTGACGCACCAGCTGCACGGCAAGAACTTCGGCATCAAGAACGCTGCCTGGGACAACGAGTTCATGGACCGCCTGGAAACTGAGCCGGCCGCTCTGTCCGAGTTGTCCACGCAGGACTACATGGAACGCGGCGGGACCGAAGGCGTCGAGATGATCATGTGGTTGGCGATGCGCGGCGCTCTGGGCGGCAACGTCAAGCGGGTGCACCGGAATTATACGGCGCCACTGACCACCGGTTATGGGTTGCTGGTGCTGGAGACGTAACTACCGCGCCTCCCCTGCGAACCCCGCCCGCAACTCTGCCAGCCGCGCCAGCGCCGCCGCCGGAAGTGGTCCCTTCTGTACAGCGGCGACCGAGGCCTCGAACTCATCCACCGTCGCCATCCCGACCAGGATGGTGCCCATCGCCGGATGCGAGATGGCGAAGCGTGTCGCGGCCTCCGGTAGACTGCCGGCAAAACCTTCCGTTACCAGCGGCAATAATCTCCGGGCGCGCGCCACATCATCTTCGTAGTTGGAGGCCGTGCCAATCGGTGCCGGTGGCGGCGAGGCGATCGGATGGCGTTGCTCGGATGCGGTAAGCGCGCCGCCGGCGATGACGCGAATGCCGACGACGCCCACACCGGCTTTGCGCGTGTGATCGAACATCCGGCCGTAGTCCTGCGCCGGATAGCCCGCCGGCAAAGCCTCACCCGCCGACGGGTTGAGCATGTTGTAACTGACCTGCGCACTGTCGAATTTTTCGGCGTCGATGACCCGCAGCAGTGCTGCCGTGTCACCGACCGCGGTGATACCGAGGAATCGCGTCTTGCCAGCCTGCCGCAGCGCTTCAAAGGCCGGAACGACCTCATTCAACACCTGGTCGGCGCTGAGCGTGTCACCGCCGCCGTTCACAGTGATGGCGTTGTGCAAATGGAAAATGTCGACATGATCCATCTGCAGCCGGGCCAGGCTGCCGTCCAGCGATTGCGTCACTGCGGCGGCGATGTGGCCGAAATCCGCCGCCGGCAAGCGGACTTTGGTGCCCACGAATACGCCGGACGGTTTCAGCACCTGCAGCGTGCGTCCCAGGTTCGTTTCGGACGCGCCGTTGCCATATTGCACCGCCGTGTCGAAGTAATTGATGCCGGCATCCAATGCCCGACCGATGGCTCTCTCCTGATCCGCAGCGGCGCCGCGCACCATCAGCCCGCCCACCGCACCGCAACCAAATCCCAGGATCGAAATGTTCATGCCGGTACGGCCGTAAGTGCGCATTTCCATGTCGTCAGCTCCCATAAAGGCCCGAGGCACGGGCTCGAAGTTTGCAAAGTGCGACCAGCAGGTCGAGGGTCGGTGTAGGAACGCCGGCGATGCGTGCCAGCACCAGAGGCGCATCGAACAAGCCATCGATCTCCATCGGCCGCCCCAGTTCGAGGTCTTGCAAAACACTGGGCTTGTGATCCATCGCGGATTGGCTGGCGACGCGGCCTTCATGGTTGGTCCCTGGTCGGGCGCCAAGCGCCTGCGCAATGGATGCGGCTTCATGCATGACCCGCAAGGCGGCATCACGTGCGGCCGGTTCCGTGTACACGTTCTTCGGTGCCAGACCCGACAGCACCGCCAGGGTGCCGCCCGCGAGGTTGCCGATCAGTTTGTTCCAGATTTCGGTGCGAATTTCCGTCGTCGCCTCGCCACTGATACCGCCTTTGGTGATCAGGTCCGCCAGGGCAACGACACGCGGGCTCAAAGTGCCGTTGGGTTCGCCAAGGACAACCCGGCTTTTGGGTTGTTCGACTTCGATCACCCCAGGATCGATGACCGCACTGGCGGAGTAGACCACACCACCGATGGCGCGATCGGGACCAACTGCGTGCAACAGCACGTCCTCAGGGTCGATCCGCGGCAGTTTGCGGCCCTCATGCGGTCCGCCCAGGTGATTGAAAAACCACCAGGGAATGCCGTTCATCACGAACGGCACGGCAGTATCCTGTTGCAACAACGGACCGATCCCGGCCGCCACCGCCGGCAACGCCGGTGCTTTGACCGTAACGAACACGGCATCCACCGGTCCCACGGTACGCGGGTCGTCGGTTGCCTGGACCTTGACCTTGTGTACGCCATCCACCGCGTGAACTTCCAGTCCATTGGCCTGAATCGCTGCCAGGTGCTTGCCGCGCGCGATGACCGAGACCTCGGCGCCGCCCTTCGCCAGCCGTACCGCCAGGTGGCCGCCGATGGCTCCGGCTCCGTAAACGCAAACGCGCATGAGAGTTCCGTTCGTTCAGTTGTCGTTGCCGGGATCGGAAGCGCTTCCCTGTTTCGGGTCAAGCGGCCGTCCGAACCGCGTGCGATGCATGGTCAGCAGCTCCATCAGATCGGTAACGCCCAGCATGACGGCGTCAACGCCGCAGCGGGGGCAGAGCGGGGTTTCGCCGTCATCGATCCAGTCTATGACCTCGGACGCCTCGTACACCTGGAGGCAATGAAAACAGCCGCACCACATGGTTCTTCCTTTGGGGCTGGTCAATTATACAGAATACCGGTGGGCCCAGGAATGGCACACCATGCCAGGGAAGCGAGCCCGCGTGCGACATCCGATTGTCATTTTGATTTTAGTCACGACCGCGTTGCGCCTTGCATTCGCCGCTACGACCGGACTGGGCGTCGACGAGAGCTATATGGTCGCAACCGGCCATGCGTTCAGCTTTGGCTACTTCGACCACCCACCGGCGGCGTGGTGGCTCTCATTGGCCGCTGCCCACCTCGCCGGCTCCCAGACGCCGGTCGTTGTGCGACTACCGTTCATCCTATTGTTCGCACTGACCACCTGGCTGATGGCGCGACTGGGCGAGGCGGTGGGCGGCCCACGCGCCGGTTTCTGGGCTGCGGTAACGCTGAACCTGTCGCCGGTCTTCGGGATCACCTCCGGCACCTGGGTTTTGCCGGACGGACCACTCGACTGCGCCTTGACCGGCGCCGCGCTATGCCTGATGCGAGCGTTGCCTGCGAAGCGACAGGCCGCATGGCTATATTGGTGCGGCGCCGGTGTCTGTGCGGGTCTCGCAGTGTTTGCCAAATATTCCGCAATTCTGACAATCGCCGGAGCGTTCCTGTTTTTACTCGCGCACGACGGGGCTCGCATATGGTTGCACCGGTGGCCTCCATACGTCGCCGTTGGCATCGCACTGGTGATATTTTCCCCGGTTTATGTCTGGAATGCCCATCACCAATGGGCGTCATTTGACTTCCAGGCGGCGCGCGCCGGGGGTTGGCACCTGCAGCCGCTGGCGCCGCTGATAACCCTGGCTGGCGAGGCGCTGTTCGTGCTGCCTTGGTTCTGGTTGCCCATGGTCATCCTGGGTGCACGGGCGTTTCGTGCCGGCTGGCGAGAGCAACTACTGGCCTGGCTCGCCGCGCCGCCGATCGTGATCTTTGCGGTCATTGCCGCCTGGTCGTCGCAGCGCGTACTGTTTCATTGGGCGGCGCCTGGCTACCTGATGCTGTTTCCGTTGCTTGGCCGTTATGTCGCGACGTGGTGGGAGCGCCGCGGCGTCCGGGCGGCAATCATCGGCACCGCGGTGTTCTGCCTCGTGAGCGTGACAGTCGTCAGCAGCCAACTGCAATTCGACTGGCTGCGTACGGTCATGCCGGAGCACGACCCGACCGCTGAGGGGATCAACTGGATCTCGCTGCGTGATGACCTAACGGCGCGCGGTCTGTTACATCCCGGAACGGTCGTCGGCGTGCCCAACTGGCGTGACGCCGGCAAGATCGCCTACGCTCTGGGACCGCAGGTGACGGTGATTTGCCTGAACCAGGATTCCCGCCAGTTCGGCTTCAGCAATCCGCCCGAGCAGTGGGCCGGCGCAGACGTTCTGTTGCTGGTCGTTGATCATCCGGACACCGTGGTGCCGGCCCTGACCAACCAGTTCGCGCGGATCGATATGCTGCCGCCGTCGGCAGTGACCCTGCGAGGTCGCACGTTGAAGGTGGTGACCGTCGCAATCGGGCGAGGATTTTCCCCACAACCAAACGACCCCTGACCGCATGGGATGCAAGCTTGGTGACCGTGGTGCACCAGTCGCTCCGACTCTGAGGTTTGCCATGACCCGCGGCCCGCAATTGCCCAAAGTCAGCAAGCGCCAGGAGGCTTTCCTCCGCGAAGCCCGGTCAGTCGAACAACGACAGATCGATCACATCGCCCATACGATTATACCCGACATCGCCGGGATGCAGATGATCGCCGTTGTCATAAATCGGCAACATGCGCGCCGGATGGTCCGGATCGCGCAGGAATTTGTCGAAGTCGATTATGGCGTGGAAGGCTCCGGAACTGCGCATCCACTCGTTCACCCCTATTCGTTTCGCGTCCTTTTCGGGCGACCACGCGCCCAACATGAAGGTTTCATTCTCGAACGGTGTGATGGTGCCGCCGAACATCCGGATCCCACGGGAACGGGCGCGCATGGCCATTTGGTTCAGGCCATTGATCAGGTCATCTGCGGTGACGACCTCATGAGCCAGTCCGCTACGGTTGCGCAGATCGTTCACGCCCAGAACAACGATCGCGTGTGTCACACCGGGTTGCGACAACACGTCGCGATCGAAGCGCCGCAGGCCGCTGTCGCCACGCACGTCGTGGCAAATGCGGTTGCCGCCGAGGCCTTGGTTCATCACCCCGAACTGCTTGCCGCCGCGCGCGATAAGGCGCCGCGCCAGTTGATCCGGCCACCGGCAGAACGCGTCGTGCGTCGAAATGTTGCCGTCGGTGATCGAATCGCCAAGTGCGACGATGCCGCCGACGTCATGCGATGCCAGCACATCGATGCCGGACAGAAAGAACCAGTCATCGATGACCCGGCTGGCGAACATGACCTCCATCGCAGTGAAATCACCGGGCGGCGAGAGGTAGTTGAACTGGCGGGCATAACGGCCGGTGACACCAAAGCTCGCCGGGATATCGCCGGGAACATGGATGCTGACCGCAAGATCTTCCAGTGGTGCAACGACAAGCGAGACCGGATCGCTGACCACGAACGACCCGGCTGGAATTTTGACCGAACCCGAGCCGTTGAACGTGACGATCCGATCGGTACTGGGTTGGATCGCGGAACCAGCGGCTCGCTTCGCCACATGCGTGGCGCCAATTACCAGATCCCCCGTGCCTGCCGCATTCGACAGCCGGATACGGATCGTGTTGCCGCCAATACTGACGCGCGGAAACATGCGAATCGTCGGACTGCTGAGCGCGACACCGTCGGCCGGAGCGGGGGTCGCGGTCCAGGTGCCAACCCAATGCGATGCCATGTCGTTCCCTCCTCGTTGCCGGATAACGGAGGCGAAGCATCGGCTGGCGTCAAGCCGGGCGGGGTGGGAAGAAAGCGCCGAGGCGTTGCCCTCGCACTTCTTCGCCCCCGCCCTGCTTGACGAACCGGCCGGTTTGCCGCCCTACTGACCGGTAATGCTTCCTCAGCTTAGGGTTCTGGTCATGCGCCTCATGTGGTTCCATCTGATGCCGTACACCGAATTGCCGGATGACTTCCGCGAGAAGCACCATTCCGTTTGGGTGGACATTCACTCCTCGCTGTTCGATCCGAAGCGCGCACATCTGATGTACAACGATTTCATGGATGAGATGGAGTTCGCCGCCGATTGCGGGTTCGATGCAGTATGCTGCAACGAGCACCACTCCAACGGCTATGGGCTGATGCCGTCGCCGAATTTAATTGCCTCGGCGTTGTCGCGCCGGACCAAAGATACGGCAATCTGCGTGATGGGAAACTCACTCGCGCTGTACAATCCTCCGACCCGCGTGGCGGAGGAATTCGCCATGATCGACTGCATTTCCGGCGGCCGGTTGATCGCCGGCTTCCCGGTCGGCACGCCGATGGATACGACCTATTGCTATGGCCAGAATCCATCGATGCTGCGCGAGCGCTATCTCGAGGCACACGACCTGGTAATGCGCGCCTGGACGGAGAAAGATACGTTTGCCTTCAATGGCCGCTACAACCAGCAGCGCTATGTCAACATCTGGCCTCGCCCGGTGCAGAACCCACATCCTCCGGTGTGGATTCCCGGTGGCGGCTCGATCGAGACCTGGCAGTGGTGTGCCGAGATGGATTACGTCTACGCGTATCTGTCGTATTTCGGTTACAAGGACGGCAAGGAAACCATGGACGGTTTCTGGCGAGAAATGGCTCGCCTCGGCAAGGACCGCAATCCGAACCGGGCCGCCTTCCTGCAATTCGTCGGTGTCGCCGAGACCCGCGAAAAAGCGATGGAATTGTATCGCGAACCGGCTGAGTATTTCTACGGCCGCTGCCTGTTCACCGATCCGATGTGGGCGAGCCCGCCTGGCTATATCACCGAAGCAACCCAGCGCGCCGGACTGACCAGCCAGGTCGGCCGCGCTGCGACGCAAAGTGCCCGCACCCAGGCGCGCGCCACCGAGATGACCGATATCGTCGACAAAGGCTACGTCATTGTCGGCTCACCGGACGACGTTGTTGAGCAACTGACCGAGGTCGCGGAATCGCTCAATGTCGCGCACCTGATGTTGTTGTTACAATTCGGGAACATGAACAAAGATCTTGCGAAATTCAACACGAAACTGTTCGCCGAGAAAGTCATGCCGCGGTTGCAGCCGTTGTTCGGCGAGTGGGAGGACCGGTGGTGGCCGACACCGATGGGAACCGCGGAACGGGCTGAAGTGCCGGCGTTCGTGCCGGGTCTCGCAGCGGAGTAGTAACGACCGCCCTCATCGTCATGGCTCTCCCCCGACCTGGTCGGGGGATCAGCCAGGCCATCGGATGCCGCACTGCGTTGAACAGGTGGCCGGGACAAAGCCTGCCCCTGCGAAAGCAGGGACCGGGTCGCAACGGCTGGAATACGCGTTACCCAACACCCAACGCCCCGCGCAAATCCTGCACGACCTTATCGGAACTCCGCTTCCGCCAGCGCACACGTTGCCCGATCGGCGTATTCTCCACCTCCGGCCACACTTTCAGCGCCACAAACACTGGCCCTCGCGCCTTCAGGATTCCAGGCAACTCCGTGCTGAACGCGTCCAGTTCGGCAAAATTAAACGCCCGAGGATACCCTGCACCCCGCGCAATCATGGCATAGTCGACATGCTTCGCATTTGGCACCGGTTGTCCACCGGTCGTCGCATAAACCTCGTTATCGAGAATGAAATGATAAAAATTCGCTGGCGCCTGCTCGGCAATCGTGGCGAGCTGCCCCATACTCATCAGGATATCACCCTCCGAGTCAAACAGGACCACCTTCTTGCCCGGCTGCGCCAGCGCCAGACCGAGACCAAACCCGGAATGCCCGCCCATCGCCGGATCGCCCAGGGGAACATCCAGCACGGTGTCGGAGATGTTGATCCAGTGCCGGCCGCCGCGACCGGAAATCACAATTGCGTCGCCCCGGTGTTCCGCGAACACCTTCAGCAAATCAGCTGTGTGCAGCATGGCTGTTCGCTCCTACCGGTTGAATCCATGGTATTCGTCGCCGACCAGCACGACCACCGGCCCTTTGATCTGCTCGGCCTCCTTGAAAGCGATGGCAATCCGATCGGCGTCGCCGTCGTTCTCCACCAGATAGAACGGGATCCCAAACGCCATCAGAAACCGTTCCGTATACGTCGCGGCGGTGTCAGTGTTCACCCCGTGCCGCGTATAACCCCGATAACCAACCAGCAGCACGATCGGCACCTTCAGCCCCATCAGCCAGCCGCGGATCGAATCGCCGGACTCCATCATGCCGGTGTTCTGAATCAGCATCATCGGCTTGCGGCCCCCGGCGAACAGCCCGGCGGCGATCGAGCAGGCGTGGCCCTCCCGCGTTACCCCGACCAACCGCAGGTCCGGATCGGCCTGCATCAACAGAAACAACCAGTTGGTCTCACTGTCGGGCAGCCAGACGATGTCGGTTACACCGTTCTGTTTCATCTGCCGCATCACCGTTTCCGGGCTCAGGGCTGCCGCATCCGTCATCTCGTCTCTCCCTCTGGCCGTAACCGCCGCGGTCAGTTAACCTCAGCGCCTCGCAAAGGGGAAGGAGACCCGGATCATGAGCATGACATTCAAGGCCGGCGACGCAACAATCCATCGGATCATCGAAATGGAGTGCGGCTTCACGCCGGCTCTGGAGTTCCTGCCGAACCTGACCAAACAGGTGCTGGACGAAAACCGCTCCTGGCTGCATCCGGCCGCGCTCGATGCCAACGACAATCTGGTGCTTTGCTTCCAGTCCTATGTCATCAAGACCGGCAAACACAACATCCTGGTCGATAGCTGTGTCGGCAACGACAAGGAACGCACTGCCCGTCCGTTGTGGCACAAGAAGAAGGACGACGCATTCATGAAGGGCCTCGCCGCCGCGGGCCTGACGGTGAACGACATCAATTTCGTGCTGTGCACGCATCTTCACGTCGACCACATCGGCTGGAACACTCGGCTGGAGAACGGCCGCTGGGTGCCGACGTTCCCGAAAGCCCGCTACATTTTCTCCAAGAAGGAACTGGACTTCTGGCTGGACGAGGCGAAGAAGACCGACCTGCCGCAAATCGACGACAGTGTCGTGCCAATTGTCGAGGCGAAAATGTGCGACGTCGTCACCAGCGATCATGCCTTAAACGATCTGATCACGCTGATCCCCACCCCAGGCCACACCATCGATCATTACGCTGTCACACTGGGTCGCGGCGGCAAGGACGCCGTATTCACCGGCGACCTGATCCATACTCCGCTGCAGGCGCTGCATCCCGAGTTGTCGATGCGCGTTGATTACGATCCGGCACAGGGCGTCGCCTCACGCCGGCGCTTCCTGGAGACGTACTGCGATACCAACACGCTGTGCTGCTTCGCACATTTCCCGTCGCCGTCGAAAGGCTACGTGAAGCGCTGGGGCAATGGGTTCAAATGCGACTACGTTTGATTTGAAAGCGATCCTCTGACGGTTCCGCTTCTTTTAGTTGACCGAAGCGATCGCCGCGTCGACCGCCTCACCCAGGCGGTCGACGATGGTATCGATTTCCGCAGCAGTCACAATGTAGGGCGGGGCGATGATGTAATGATCGCCGCGTTTGCCGTCGATCGTGCCGCCCATCGGATAGCCGGCCAGACCACGTGCGAAAGCCTCGGCTTTCACCCGTTCGTTCAGTTTCAGCCCACGATCGAACACCTGCTTCGAGCCGCGGTCGGTGACGAACTCCAAAGCCCAGAACAGGCCACGACCACGCACGTCGCCGACATGGCGGTGGTTGCCGAACCGTTCCGTCAGGGCAGTTTCCAGGCGAGCGCCCATCACGCGGACATTGTCCAGCAAGCCATCGTCACGAATGACCCGTTGCACTTCCAGTGCCGCTGCGCAGGCAACCGGATGCGCCTGATAAGTCTGCCCGTGCAGAAACCCGCCGGAACCACCGGCCAGCGCCTGAACAATACGATCGGCAATCAAAATCCCGCCGATCGGCTGATAACCGCCGCCGAGACCCTTCGCGATGACCTGGATATCCGGGGTAATTCCCTCCTGCTCCCAGGCGTGCATGGTGCCGGTGCGGCCCATGCCGCACATCACCTCATCCAGGATCAGCAGCGCGCCATGACGGTCACAAATCTCTCGCACGCGCCGGAAATAGCCCGGAATGGCGGTGACGCAGCCGGTCGTCGCGCCGACCACCGGCTCGGCGAGGAACGCAATGACCGTGTCGGGGCCGACACGTTGGAACTCCGCTTCCAACTCGGCGCCAAGTCGTTCCAGATACGCAGCGTCGGATTCGCCGGCATACTTAAACCGGTAGGCGAAACAGGGTGACACCAGACTGTGCGCCTGGCTCAGGATGGGTTCGTAATATTCCCGCCGCATCATGTTCCCTCCGGCCGCCAGCGCGCCCAAGGTGGTGCCATGATACGACTGCCGCCGAGCGATCGTACGGACCCGGCCGGGCTGACCGATTTCCAGGAAATACTGCCGTGCCAGTTTCAGCGCCGCCTCATTCCCCTCGGACCCCGACGAACAAAACCACGCCCGCGTCAGCCCACCCGGCTCGTCATTTAGCAAGATATCTGCAAGGTTTTCGGCCGGCTGGTTGGAGAACGTTCCGGTGTGAGCATAGGCCATGGTCGACGCCTGGCGCGCGATCGCCTCAGCCACGCGGCGATTGCCATGGCCCAGAGCTGCGACCGCAGCCCCACCCGAGGCGTCGATAATTGCCCGCCCATCTTCCGTATATAGCCAGATCCCCTCGCCGCGCGTCGCGACGGGGGGAATGGCGCCAGTGCGATGGAGGACGCGACTCATGCAGGCGTCAGATGCTTGACACGCGGCGCGACCTCCTCGGCCAGCAAACGCAGTGAGGTGTGCCAGGCATTAGGATTGTCCACGTAATCAAATCCAAACACCAGCAGCGATCCGAAACCTCCGACTTCGTGATAGACTTTCTCCAGTTTCCGCGCGACCGTTTCCGGCGAACCGATCAGCCAATTGTGTTCTGCGCAATAGGCCGGCGTGACAACGGAGTCCGGCAGCGACCGATCGTGCTTGAAGTAATCCAAAAAGCCGAACGCGCCCATCAACTGCAGGAAGTATTCGCTCATCATCCGACCCATCATACCGTTCACCGACAATTCCCAGGCCTGCTCATCGGTTTCGGCGACAAATACTTCCCGCACCATGCGCCAGTCAGAGCGCTTCGGTGTCCGTCCGGTACGTTTCGCTCCCTCCTCAACCGCAGCCCAGTGGGATGCGACGTAACTGGGACTGATGTTGAGACTCATCGGCAGGAAGCCGCGCTCGCCGGCAATTTTCAGCGTGTCGGAACTGGCCGAGACGCCGGCGACACCAATCCGCGGATGCGGCTTCTGCAAGGGTTTCAGATGCGGTCGCAGGAAGCCAAGCTGCGTTTCCGGCTTGGAAACGCTCCAGTATTTGCCTTCGAAGTCGAACGTCGGCTCGTCGCCCCACAGGCGCAGGATGATGTCGAGCGCCTCGCGAGTCATCTCACGGTGCTGGCCGGAATTGCCGTCGACGTGAAACATCGCCCAATCGCTGGCGAGGCCGGAGGCGGCGACGCCAAACAGCAGCCGGCCCTCGGACAGATGATCCAGCATGGCGATGCGGTTCGCCAGTTCAGCCGGATGGTGATACGGCAACAAAAACCCGCCCGGCCCAATCTTGATCCGCGTTGTCTGCAACAACGCCTGAGCAATCAACAGATCAGGTGCCGGATGCGGCTCCCACGGCGCGGTGTGATGCTCGCCGATCCAGGCTTCGGAATAGCCGAGTTCATCCAGCCAACGCAGCGTTTGCAGGTCCCAGTCATGGCCGGCTTTCAGTCCGCGCTCCGGCGGGTGCGACGGCATCGAGAAATAACCCAGTTCCATGGCAGTTCTCCCTTATGTGGCGACGCCCTCGTCATGGCCTGGCCCCCGCCTTCGCGGGGAAAGGCTTCGTTGGGGCCATCTGGTGGCGTGGCGCTTTGGATCAGTTGGCCTCGTCGAGCCGGGCCAGGACGTGCTGTTACAGGCCATGACGGAGGACGTTAAACGCTCAGCGCCGCCACGTCACCCAAACGATAGAACCGAGCCGCCGAACCCGCGAACAAGTCGGCTTTCTCGCTCGCGGAACATCCCGCGGCGATGCGCTTGAACGCGTTCCAGCACGAGACGTACGAACACATCCCCTTGTCCACCGGGAAATTACTCTCAAACATGCAACGGTTGGCGCCGAACGTTTCGATACACGTTTCCATCACCGGTCGCCAGGCATTGGCCAGTTCGCCCGAGGACGGCGGCAGGACCTGTTCGTGAAACGCCACACCACGGATGCTCATCGCCTGCCCGCCCAGTTTTAGATAGACGTTGGGACAGGCGGCGAGCTCGCGCAGACCAGCGCGCCAACGCGAAAACGTCTCCCCGAGATCTTCCGCATGCGGACCGATCGCGATGTAGCCGCCGCAATGATTGGCCAGGACAGGCAGCTCGGGCAACGCGCGGGCCAGCGCGGCGAGTTCGGGAAGTTGCGGATGATACAAGGAACTTTCGTACGATAGCCCGAACCGGCCCAACCGCCCAACTCCGGCACGGAACGCCGGATCGGCAAGCAGCCCCGGCTGCGCCGGCGCCGATGTCTGAGTCAGGATCGCCGGATCCCAACCAGCACTTTGCCGGATGCCGCGGAACCGTCCCTTGCCGGCGGCAACATGCGCTTCCAGCACGGCGTCCACCCGGTCGCCAAGCCGGAAATCGGTGTAGCCGACAATGCCCGCGCAAATGCCTGGACCGCCGCCGCTGGCAATGCGCACGACGGTCTCGGTCTCGCCCACCGGACGCAACTCCGGCGGACCATCATTGCGAAACCCATAGCCGCACTGGATGAACACCGTGCCGCGCACGTTATGACCGGCGGTAACATCGGCTTTCAGTTGCGGCAGCAAATAAACCCCGGACGGGCGCTCCCACAAATGGTGGTGCGCGTCGATGATCGGCAGCTCCGGTTCCAGAATGTCCTCACGCAGCCGAGCGAGCCATGAGTCGTTGACGTGCGGATGCGGATACGCCTTCTGTTCGACCGCCATGTCGAGCCCTCCCGCTGGGTAATCGCCTGGACTGAGCAAGCGCCGGGGTTTCACCCCAGACCCCACCAAGAGGCGCTGCCTCTTGGATCTCTGCCAAGGGCAGTGGCCCTTGGAACCGTTCATTTTGGCAGTGTCTCTGAGGAGGGCCAACAGGGACCTGGAAACGTCTTGGTTGGCCCGCCTCAGCGATACTACCAATGGACAGATTGCAAAGGACCTCGCCCGTTGCCCAAGGTCCAGGATCGAGCCGCGAAACGGATCGATGGGCCTCCTGGCGGGTTCGAAGGGCAGCGCCCTCGCGCTTCCTTAACCCAGGCAATCACCCTGCCGGTACCCGTCACGCCGCCATCGGCGCGTCTTCGTCCAGCGGCAGGTCCCGCACAATAGCCGAGGCACGGGTTATTGTAGCCAGCATTGAAGAAATCACTGCAACGGTTTCCTCGACCCGGGCGAACTGATCGCTGACCAGGTCACGCAATGCCGGCCCGGACGCCGCACCGGCGGTTGCCGCTGCATCCCGCAACGCCACTAAACTGGGCAGCACAAACCCGCGGACCGCTGCCTCCCGTCGATCGACCTGCGCTCGTACCGCGAGGATGTGCGCCACAAATTCCGCCTCCGGCCGGTCTTCCGTTTCGGCCGCAGCCGCAAACGTTGCATCAAGTTCGGCCGCGGAATCACGCATTTCCGCGAGACCCGCGCGAACTGCGGTCGCGGCGAGGCACAAAGTCGCCGGCGGTGCGGACGTAGGGGTCGTAATCAGCGCAATCGTGGCATCGATCCCTTCCGACAGGCTCGCAACCCCGCGTTCCAGCGCGCGCGCCGGTCCTTCCACGGTTCGTGCAATGCCGAGCGCCTCGCGTAACATTTCGAGCCGCTGTCGAGCCGCCAAACGGTGTCGCAGCGCGGTCGCATCGGCAACCAGAGCGGCCTCACGCAATGTTTCGACCGCCGTCACCATTTCATTGATTTCACGCGTGCCCGAGTGAAGGTTCAGAGCCGTACTGCGATCACCGGCGGCGATCCGCGTAATCGCCAGGCCCAACTGCGCCAGCGGACCAACGACGCGTTGGCTCAGCAACACCACCGATTCCAGGACTGCAACCATGACCACGCCAAAGCCGGTCATCATGAGATCGAACTGCCTCTCATGGGTGGTCTGTCTCGACGTAACTCGTGCCACGGTCGCGTCCATGAGCGCAGCGCGCAGCTGATTGATCCGCTCACCCCATGGAATCAGCAGTTGCTGCGGCAGCAATACTCCGCTGTCATCCACTCGGTTCAGTGGCTCGCTTGCCTGGGCCTCCAATCGCCCAAGGATGCCGGTAACATCGATCGTCCCGAGATCGGCCAGCGAACGCCTGATCTCTATGGTTGCACCAGCGATCTCGATCGTATCGTTCAACAATCGTGTCAGGTAGGCTGCCCGGGCGAGCAAGATGCGTACCCGATCCAACTCAGCAGCGGACGGCTGTTCAGCCTTGTCGAACCGAGGCAGCAGTATCGCCGCGATCAACGCGACCTGGTCACGCAACGATTCTGCCAGCCGATCCTCGGTCAACAGGCCTGAGAGACTCTCGTCAGCCGCGGTAACGGCGAGATGCGCACGTTCCAGGGGAGCATCGACCGGCTGAGAAACCGCAATCATACGCGGCATCACGGTATCGAGTTCGACCAGAGTTCGCTCGCTCAGATCGCGGGCCAGGAGCCCGTCGATCACATGGCGGACCGCGTTAAGCTTGTCGTCGACCACACCCAGGTACTGGTCCGGCCGCGCCTCGTTTGCCCCGCCTTGGGCCTCGGCATGGAGTTCGGCAACGACCGCGCGAAGCGCCTGATCAGTCTCCCGTCGTGTAGTGTCGAACCGTCGCCGCACAGCTTCTGCCAACGGATACGGTTTGCCGAGAACGAAATTGGTCACCACCCGCTCAGCCCGCAATTCGGTTTGCAATGCAAGCAGCAGCCGCATGCGCTCGACCGTCTCAATCGCCACCTTACCGCGGATCATGCCGGACCAGCCCTGACCTGCAACCATCCCGGCCAGTGACAAAGTCACGATCAGGATGACCGCGATCGGGATTGCGAACAGAGTCCGGAGATTCATGCGCCATCTTCTGGATTGCCGCGCTCAGCATGCGAGCCGAAGATTAACGCAAGCTTAACGCAGGCCAAATTTGTAAGCAGGCCAAATTTGTCGCCGCGCGCCATCGCGGCTAGCGTGACCGGCAAAGGCCGGAGGAAACGGACGATGAGCGGTTCGGTTGCACCGTTGGAAGCGGATTTCGTGGTGGTTGGCGCGGGTTCTGCGGGCTGCGTCATGGCGGCGCGGCTCAGCGAGGACCCCGCGACCCGCGTGGTCCTGCTGGAAGCCGGTGGCGAGGACACCAACTTCTGGATCCACATTCCGCTTGGCTACGGCAAGACCTTTGCCGACAAGCGCGTGAACTGGATGTTCCAGACCGAGCCGGATCCTGGCGCCAACAACCGGCCGATCTACTGGCCGCGCGGCAAGGTTCTGGGTGGCTCCAGCTCGATCAACGGCATGGTCTACATCCGCGGTCAGCACGAGGATTTCGACCACTGGCGCCAACTGGGCAATCCCGGCTGGTCGGCAGCCGACGTATTGCCGTATTTCAAGCGCGCCGAGCGGAATACCCGCGGTCGGGACGACTGGCACGGCAGCGACGGGCAGTTGTCGGTGTCCGACGCCAGCTACAGTCATCCGATCTGCGACGCATTCGTCGATGCGGCGGTGGAACTTGGCTTCCCGCGTAACAACGATTTCAACGGCGAGAGCCAGGAAGGCGTCGGTTACCAACAAACCACCACGCGCAACGGCAAACGCTGCTCGACCGCCGTTGGCTACCTGCATCCGGCCATCAAGCGGTCCAATCTGCGGGTGATTACGCGCGCGCTGACGGAACGCGTGCTGTTCGAGGGCAAACGCGCCGTCGGCGTCGCATTCCGCGAGAACGGCGTTCCGAAAACGGTGCGCGCGCGACGTGAGGTGATCCTGTGCGGTGGTGCGATCGGTTCACCGCATGTGTTGCTGCTGTCCGGGGTTGGGCCGGTGGCACATCTCGCTGAACGGGGCGTCGAGATCGTGCACGACCTGCCTGGTGTCGGGCAATGTCTGCAGGATCACTATTCCGCGGCGGTGAAGCTGCGCTGTCGGGAAAAAATCACCTTCAACGACGTGATGATGAATCCGTTGAAACAACTCGCGGTCGGCGTGCGGTATCTGATGTTCCGCGATGGGCCGCTGACCATGGCCGCGGGCCCCTGTGCGCTGTTTGCGCGAACCCGGCCGGAACTGGCGACGCCGGATGTGAAACTGTCCATTTCACCGTTCAGTTCGGATAATCCGGCGGCGGGATTGCACAAATTTTCCGGGTTTACGGTGATCGTCTATCAACTGCGGCCGGATAGTCGCGGGGAAATCCGGCTGAAGTCGCTCGATGCTGCGGCCTCGCCATCGATTATTCCGCGTTATCTGTCCGATCCGAACGATCAACGGACGGTGGTGGACGGGTTGAAGCTGATCCGGCGCTTGCTGGCGACCCGGCATTTCGAACGTTTCATCGAGTCGGAATTCCGGCCTGGCCCGGATGTGCGGACCGATGACGAACTGCTGAATTATGCCCGGCAGTTCGGCGGCACGGTGTATCATCCGACCAGTACTTGCCGCATGGGCAACGATCCGATGGCTGTCGTCGATCCGGAACTGCGGGTGCACGGGATCGAGGGGCTGCGGGTCGTCGACGCCTCCATAATGCCGACCGTGGCGTCGGGGAACACCAACGCGCCGACCATCATGATTGCCGAAAAGGCAGTCGATCTGGTGCGTGGCCGCATGGCGATGGCGGCGTAACGACATGGCTCAGGATTTTGCCGAAGCGGATTTTGTCATTGTCGGCGCGGGCTCGGCCGGCTGCGTGATGGCGGCGCGGCTGTCGGAGGATCCGGCGACCAAGGTCATCCTGCTGGAGGCCGGTGGCGAAGACAAGAGCATGTGGATCCATATTCCGCTTGGTTTCGGCAAGACCTTTGCCGATCCGCGAGTGAACTGGTGTTACGAAACCGAACCTGACCCGGGTGCCGGCGGGCGTCGGATTTTCTGGCCGCGCGGCAAGGTTTTGGGTGGGTCATCGTCGATCAACGGCATGGTCTATATCCGCGGCCAGCACGAGGATTTCGACCACTGGCGGCAATTGGGCAATCCCGGGTGGGCGGCCTCCGACGTGTTGCCGTATTTCCGGCGCGCCGAACATCAGACCCGCGGCGAGGATGAGTTCCATTCCACTGGCGGACCGTTATGCGTGTCCGATGTGAAGGATGGGCACCCGCTGTGCGAGGCCTTCATTAAAGCCTGCAACGAGGCCGGCTATCAGCGTAACGACGACTTCAATGGACGCGACCAGGAAGGTGTCGGTTATCATCAGACCACGACGCGGAATGGCAAGCGCTGCTCCACCGCGGTGGGTTATTTGCATCCGGTTCGCAGCCGGGGGAATCTTCGGGTGATCACCGGAGCGCATACGCAAAAAGTCTTGTTTGACGGGAAGCGCGCGGTCGGTGTGGCATTTTCGCAGAATGGCGCGAATCGTTCGGTGCGTGCACGTAAGGAAGTGATCCTGTGCGGCGGCGCGATCGGCTCGCCGCAGATTTTGTTGCTGTCCGGGGTTGGACCGCAGGAACAGTTGGCAGAATTCGGCATTCCGGTGGTGCAGCATTTGCCGGGCGTCGGGCAGAGCCTGCAGGACCATTATTCGGCGGCAATCAAGTTGAAATGCACTTTCCCCTTCACGCTCAACGACGTGATGCAGAGCAATTTCAAAAAGCTAAAAGCTGGCCTCGATTACTTCATGTTCCGCCGAGGCCCGCTGACGGTCATTACCGCCGATGTGGCGCTGTTCGCTCGCACGCGGCCGGAGCTGGCGACGCCGGACGTCAAACTCTCCATTGCCACGTTCAGCGCCGACCGGCCGCAGGACGGATTGCATAGATGGTCGGGGTTCACGTTGCTGGTCTATCAACTGCGACCCGACAGCCGCGGTGAGATCCGGTTGAAATCGGCCGATCCCGCTGACCCGCCGGCGATGCGGCCGAATTACCTGTCCGCTGCAACAGACCAGCGCACCATCGTTGATGGATTGAAGTTGGGCCGCGAGTTGCTTGCGTCATCGCATATGCAGCCGTTCATCGCATCCGAATATGTGCCAGGCCCAGGGATTACGACTGATGAGCAGTTGTTGGATTATGCGCGTAACAATGGCGGCACCGTGTTTCATCCGACCAGCACCTGCAAAATGGGAACCGATGCAATGGCCGTTGTCGATCCGGAACTTCGGGTTCGCGGGGTCGAGGGGCTGCGGGTGGTTGACGCCTCGGCCATGCCGACCGTGGTGTCAGGCAACACCAATGCGGCAACCATCATGATTGCGGAGAAAGCATCCGATCTGGTCCGTCAGCGGTCGCCGTTGGCGGAGGCGGCTTAAGAACGTTGGCCCACGACACGTCCGCTCCCCCCGTCATTGCGAGCGCAGCGAAGCAATCTCCATCCGCGAGGACACGGAGTTTGCTTCGCTGCGTTCGCAATGACATGGGGGATGGTGGGTCCTGGTTATGCCGCCATACGCAAAATTTCCAAAATGTCGCCAACGCCATGGATCGGGCGGGGATTGGTGTGCAAATAGTGATCCAACATGGCGGCCTTTGCGACGGTCTCGAACTTTTCCGCAGTGACGTTCACCTCGGCGAGGCTCCGCGGCAAGCCCAAAGCGGCAACGAATTCGTGGACGACGCGCCATGCAGGTTGGCCGGGACGGCCAAATGCCTCGGCCACCATGGCCTGACGGTCTGCGTTGGCGGTTTCGTTGTAGCGTAACACTGCCGGCAGCATCACGCAGGATGTATACCCGTGCGGAACGTTGCAGGTCCCACCCAGAACATGGCCGATCCCGTGGCTGGCGCCCATCGAGATACCGAAACGGTTATGTTCCATCGACAGCCACACTGCCAACTGCGCGTCCAGCCGAGCGCCCAGGTCGTGCGGATCCTGATGGGTGCGTGGCAATGCGCGGGCGAGCAGGGAAATCGCCGACACCGCCTCCAGCCGCGACCGCGCATCCGCGGCCGGCGCGCAGACCGTTTCGACCGCGTGATCCAATGCCCGAATGCCGGAGGACAGCCACAACCATTGCGGCGTCCGCACTGTTACCGCCGGATCGAGCACGATTACGCTCGGCACCAGCTTCGGATGCCGGAAGATCTCCTTCAACATGGTCCGCGTGTCGGTGGCTCCAGCCGAAGGATTGAAGTCGCCACCTGACAACGTCGTCGGGATGGCAATCTGCGGTACGTCCGGCGCCGCGTAGTCCAGCACCGCACGCGAGCCATCCGGCGCGACCCGCACCACAAAGCGATCAAAGTCCTCGATGGCGCGGATCTCGTGCTTCAACACCAGCCGGATCATCTTGCCCGCATCAGTGCCCGAGCCGCCGCCGAACGTAACAATCAAATCGGCGTCCACCTCCCGGGCCTTCGCTGCCGCATCCAGCACCGATTGGCGCGGCGTGTGGGATGGCACCCCATCAAACGAGCCCGCATAACGCGCACCCAGCACGGTGCGCATTTCGTGAACCCAGGTGGTTTCGTTATCGAGGGTGCGACTGACCACGAGAAAGACTCGTTTCGCGCCCAGTCGCGCCGCCTCGGAGACCAGGGTTTCGGCCGCAGGTTTGCCGTAAACCACGCGGTCGATGGCGAAATTCTGATAAATGCCCTGAGCGGCCATGTCAGAAGCGGTCGCCATCGTCAGGTGCCGGCACCTCGAACGCGTTGACCACGCCTGACAAAGCGCCATAGAAACTCATGATGGCGGTCAGTTCGACCAACCATTTGGTGCCATGACGTTTCAGCAACGTGTCGAACACGGACTGATCGACCCGATTGGTGCGCACCAGTTGCCGAGCGTAAACCGCGACATCGCGCTGCTCTTGCGGCAAGGCGCTGACGTCGCCTTTGGCCCGCAACACATCAATTGTCGCCTCACTCACCCCATTTTCTCTGGCCGACCTTACCTGCGCTGCCCACACATAATTCGCGTCTTTTTCTCGGACGGTTGCCAGGATGCCGACCAAACGCAGCGGCGCTTCCACCACGGTCATTTCGCGGTTGAACGGCACCATCGGCAACAGGCGTTCCGCCAGTGCGGGACTGTGCAGCAGCACGCTGAAAGGTCCTCGGACGCGACCGAAGACCTCCAGGACCTGATCAACGACGTATTGCTGCGCTTCCGGTACATCCGCCTTACCGGCGATTTGCGGAATGCGTGCCATCACTTGCCTGCCAGTGGAGCCCACGTCTCTCCATACTTATCGCCATAGACAAACTCGGCCATCTTGCCTCGCCCGGTCGGACCGAATTTACCCATTGGATAACCAATCGGGAGAATCGCGTAAGAATGCACGCCAGGGGGCAAACCAAGCGCTGCCTCGGTTTCCTTTTCGAACTGCAGATGCCGCGTGGTCAGAGTCGAGCCCAGGCCAAGCGCGCGGATCGCCAACAGCATGTTCTGCACGGCGGGATACACCGAAGCTCCGGCGGAGCGGCCCGGGTTCGGACCATCCTCCAGGCAGGCAACGATCCAGACCGGCGCTTCGTGGTAATGATCCGTCAGATATTCCACCGCACCGTGCTGACGTTTGTATTTCGCGGGATCGCTGCCGGGCGGTGGCGCGCTTGAGGCGTAACGTGGCCCGACGACCTCATCGAACGCCTTCTTGTACCATTCCTGGACGGCTTTCTTCTTCGCCGGATCCTTGATCACCATGAAGCGCCATTTCTGCGTGTTCCCGCCGTTGGCGGCGCCCAGACCGGCGTGCAGGATTTTCTCGATCAGTGCGTCCGGCACGGGATCGGGCTTCAGGCGCCGCATCGAGCGGGTGGTGCTCATGATCTCAAACACGTCGTCCATCTTGACCTCCTGTATTAACGCCTTACCGAGGGCGCGCCCCCGGACCCGGAACGGCCGCCATCGACCACGATATGCGTGCCGGTTACGTTGCCCGAAAGCTCGGACGAAAGATACAGCACGACCCCTGCGACTTCCTCCGGCAGGGTATAACGGCCGGTCGGCATGGTGGCGCTGTAGGCACGGTGCACACCCTCGGGGTCGTTGGGATTGCGTTGCGACTCAAGCGAGCGCATCATCCGGGTTTCCACCGGTCCCGGGCATACGGCGTTGACGCGAATACCTTGTGGCGCGACGTCGGAGGACGCAACCTTGGTCAGGCCAAGCACGCCATGCTTCGACGCGACGTAAGCGGGCATGCCGGGACCGCCAAACAATCCCGCGACCGAGGCAGTGTTCACCACCGTGCCGCTGCCTTGCTTCAGCATCTCCGGCAGCACGTAACGCAAGCCCAGAAACACACCTTTTAAGTTGACCGCGATGACCTGGTCGAACACCGCCTCGTCGTAATCCTGTGTCGGAATGACTTTACCTTCGATGCCGGCATTGTTGAAGAAGCAATCGATCCTGCCATAAGCGTCCAGCGTGGCTTTCACGTAGTCCTGCACCGAGGCCGATTTTGTTACGTCGGCCTGGGTGAACTTCGCATCGCCACCGCGTTGCGCAACAATGTCAGTGGTCACCCGGCCAGATTCGGCATCGTGATCGACCACCATGACCTTTGCTCCTCGCAGGGCGAATCCAAGCGAGGTTGCGCGCCCGATCCCGCCGCCACCGCCGGTGATCAATGCCACTTTTCCGGTGAAATCCATGGTATTGCTTCCTCCTGAGTCGGGACTGTAGCGCGTGGTCTGAACTCAATCCAGCAGCAGGGGCACGATCGAGGCGACCAGCAATAGCGCCATCGCACGATTGAATGCCCGCCGCCACCCGGGCGACCGCAAAAAATGACCGGCTTCGCAGCCCAGGAGCACCCAGGGCAACATGCACGGGATAGCTATGACGAAGAACACCGTGCTGATCCAGACTGTCTGCGTCCACAAATTTTCACCAGGCCTGATAAACATGCCGGCCGCAGCGGTCACAACCAGCCAGGCGCTCGGGTTTACCCACTGGAATGCTGCCGCGCCGCCGAAACCCAGCACGTGTCCTTGCGGGCCTGCCGGGTCTGCGCCGTACCGATCCGCAGTCGCGATCTTCCAGGCGAGCAGCAGCATCCATGCTGCACCAACCCACCGCATGATCGGCAACAACAATGGCCAGGCCAGAACGACCGAGCCGAGTCCCCCCATCAAAAGCACCATCATGAAGGTAAAACCGCAGGCAATGCCTAACATATGCGGCAAGGTTGCGCGGATGCCGTATGATGCAGCCGAGGCAGCGAGCATCGTGTTGTTCGGACCCGGAGTGATGTACATCACGGTGGCGAAACCGATAAGCGAGGGAAGTGTCGGAGTCATGAACCGGTGTGACAATCGCTGTCGCTGACGTTCGTTATAAATGCTTCGTGCGCTTCGCCTGCTTTTCGTCCTTGGTGAAAATTGAAGTCTTTCTTCTGACACGGACAGCCGGGTGAGCCCCGTGACATCCAGATCGGCCCCGGCGGCGCGTTGCAGTCGGTCAATTCACAAAGGAAGGCAAGCACACCAAGGAAACAAAGCCTTCCCGCAACACTCCAACCAGTGCGGCGCTATCCCGCCGCGACCAGTTGTGCGATCGCCGTGCCGACATCTGCCGTACCCGCCTGACCACCCATGTCACGCGTCTTCGGTCCGCTCTCGCGCAACAAAGTTTCAATCGCGTCGACGATAGCCTGACCGGCGGCCGCCTCGCCCAGATGCTCCAGCATCAAAGCGGCGGACCAGATCTGGCCGATCGGATTACAGATGAATTTGCCGGCGATGTCGGGAGCGGAACCATGCACCGGCTCGAACATCGAGGGAAATTTCTTCTCGGGATTGATATTGGCGGACGCTGCGATACCGATCGAGCCTGCCACTGCCGGACCCAGATCGCTCAGGATGTCGCCAAACAGGTTCGATCCGACAACGACATCGAACCAGTCGGGATGTTGCACAAAATGCGCGCACAGAATGTCGATGTGGAACTGATCGGTGCGGATCTCCGGATATGCTTTGCCCATCGCGGCGAAACGTTCATCCCAGTACGGCATCGTGTGGATGATCCCGTTCGACTTGGTGGCCGATGTGAGATGCTTCTTTGGCCGGGTCATCGCCAACTCGAACGCAAATTTCAAAATCCGGTCAACCCCGACCCGGGAAAACACACTTTGCTGTGACACGAACTCGCGCTCGGTGCCTTCGAACATGCGGCCGCCAACCGAGGAATATTCGCCCTCGGTGTTTTCCCGCACGACATAGAAATCGATATCGGCTTCGGTGCGATTGGCCAATGGCGTGCGAACGCCAGGCAACAACTTGCAGGGCCGCAGGTTCACGTATTGATCGAAGCCGCGGCGGATCGGGATCAGCAGCCCCCACAGCGACACGTGATCCGGCACGCCCGGCCAACCCACCGCGCCCAACAGCACCGAGTCTGACTTCGCCAACTGGTCCAGCCCATCGGCCGGCATCATCGAGCCGGTCGCCTTGTACGTCTCGCACGACCAGTCGTAGTGCGTCAGTTCCAGCCCGAACCCAAACCGGCGCGATGCCGCGTCAAGCACTTTCAGGCTTTCCGGCACGGTCTCCTTGCCAATACCGTCGCCGGGCAGGACCGCGATGCGATGAGTGCGGGCCATCTGGACTGTCTCCTGGTTCAGTTGTCGGGTATGAGGCCCTGGGTTTCAGATAACGGGTTTCAGATAGAGGACAGCGCGCAGATGGCCAAGCCAGCACAGGGCACGACCGCCGCCACCGAGTGGGACCGCGACGCCGCACTGACTTCGGCGCGCATCCTGTTGGAGATCGATGCGATCAAATTCCGGCCGGAGGAGCCATTCACCTTCACCTCAGGCTGGAAATCGCCGGTCTACATCGACTGCCGGCGCATCATCTATTTCCCGCGGGCGCGCGGGAAAATCTGCGACCTCGCGGTCGAGAAGATCAATCGTCATGTCGGCTACGAGACAATCGAGGCGGTCGCGGGTGGGGAAACTGCCGGCATCCCGTTTGCCGCCTGGATTGCCGACCGGATGGGCGCGCCGATGGCTTATGTCCGCAAGAAACCCAAAGGTTTTGGCCGCCAGGCCTTGATCGAAGGCGACGTGCCCGAGGGCAAGCGCACCTTGCTGGTGGAGGACCTGACCACCGACGGCCAGTCCAAAATCCAGTTCGCCAATGCCCTGCGCGACGCCGGCGCGATCGTCAATCACGCGTTTGTCGTGTTCTTCTATGGGGTCTTCCCCGGAGCGTTCGAGACCCTGGCGCGAATGGATATCGCTTTGCATCATCTGTGCACGTGGTGGGACGTGCTGGAGGCCTGCAAGGACCGGCCCGCGTTCTCGGACAGCAACCTCGCCGAGGTGCGGCATTTTCTGGAGGATCCGGTCGCCTGGTCGGCGGCACATGGCGGCATTTCATCCGCCGAGGAAGCGATGGCGCGCAAGGCGGCAGCGAATAACTGAAACCTGTTGGCGCGGGACTTGCCGGGAGAATAAGAGCGGAGCGAAACCTTTGGAGGGCTCCGTTTGTCCGATACGTCCGATCGCTCGTCCCCTGATCCGTTCACCTTGGTGCTGCGCGCCGCCTTCGTGCCCGAGGGGGAACAGCCACCGCCAGAGCTTGCCGCCGACTTCAGTCCGTTGAAATTCCGCGCGACCCTGGACAAGGCGACCGGGATCATCACGTGTGAGAATGCCGGGGTGAGCTTCGGCGGCGATATTCGCGCCGAATGGCATCCGGATGAGGTGCAGGAATCGGAGGATGGGGAGGCGACCAGTCACCATAACGATGCGCAGAGGACCGGCCCGTCGGGCGGACAAGGCCGAAACAGCAGCGAGGGACAACCAATCAACCGGGCTGACTCCGTGGGCCGCGAACCACTCTGGAACATTTCTCCCACCGGATCCACGCCGTCACAGGGACAAACACGCAATACGCCAAATCCAGGTGTGCCCGTAAGGCTGGCCAACGGCCAGACGGTATCGGATTTGAATTCTCCAACCGGAATGCTGATGTCGCCCGTTGCTGACCTAAGTCCGGTAGCGGAGTCTGGGCGGCGGACTGGCGAGATATATCGAACGATGTTGAGCAATCCCGAAGCTGCGGCGGGCGCAGCTTCATTTCTGGGCGCAAGCCTGGATGCAGCCGTCGGTCAGGGCGGCAACTTCGACTATCAGCGTCAGGCAAATCACAGTACCGGCTTCACGCAACTTCCACAATTCACGGACGTTTCCAATGTCAATGTCGGCTTGTTCGCGCAGCAAGCCGGTCTCACTCTCGATGAGGCGTTGCGCATCGCCGGGACACTCGCACGCCTGGGATCAGGTAACGCCAGGCCCACCGAACCACATGGCCTCGACCCGAGAACTGCACAATTCATATCGACTGGCGTCAATCTCGGGAAAAGCGGCGCATTCGATAAGCCGGCCCCTCCCTGATGGTTCGCGGATGCCGTACCTGGGTTCGATCGTCAGAACGCTGGCGTTGTGGACCATGTTATCCGCGGTCGCAGTCGCTGGGAGCGTCTGGTTCCTGTTGGCCATCGTTGGATTGGCGTGGACACCTTTTTCATGTACCACTGAGGTCCGCGCGCGGGTTGCCGGCATATCAGGATTTGATTTCGAAATCGATGAAACGGACTGCGACACGCTCGCGAAAGACGCGTCAATCAGCGTCTTCGCGTCCAGGACGGGTCGCGCGAAAAAGACGCTGCTCCTCAAATACGGTCCCGCCGGCGTGGAGGAACTTCCGGTCATAAGGTCAATTGGCTCGCACGAGGTTCAAGTATTCATTCCGAAGATCTCGGACCTGATGTTTCGTCGGGAACTCGTTCATTGTACAATGGAATTTGGTGAATAACCGTTCTGTCCAACGCCGATCCGCAATGGCAACGAACAGTCAGGACCCTGCCGGGCCGGCCTTGCACGTGCCTGACCTCTCATTCCGCCGAAGCGAAAGCGCGAGGGTTCGATCAGACGACGGCGCCTGGTCTGGTCGCCACCAGGCCGACTGGATGACGTGAGCACTATTGCTCATGTTTGACCCGGGCCGGTACATCTGGCCTGCAATCGCAAGACATTGTCACCCGTCTGAGATAGTCTCCGTAACAAAACACCGCTAACCGGTGTCATTGGAGGTGCCTGTTCCCGGATTCCATAACGGGCAGCCACGCCACGGGAGGGGCTTGTCATGCTGGTTTCGATCATCTTCGCGCTGCTGATGGCGGCCCTGGTGGTGCTTTACGTGCACGACCGCCGCCAGACCACCCACACAATCCTGCGGAATTTCCCCATCATCGGCTATTTCCGCTATTTCGCCGAAACGCTCGGCGAATACATGCGGCAATACCAGTATCTGCCCGATTGGTCGGAGCGTCCATTCAACCGCCTGGAACGATCCTGGGTCTACCGCTCGGCCAAAGGCGTGTCCAATCTCCGCAGTTTCGGCAGTGAGAACGTTCCACCCTTCATTTTCCGCAATGCCGCATTCCCCATCCTCGACGAAGAAAAGCGTCCCTGGGCTGGCAAACAAATCGGCATTTCTGACGGGCCTGGCGCCTGCCGCACACCCTATCGGGCGATGAGTTTCTTCAACATCAGCGGCATGAGTTACGGCGCATTGAGCCACGCCGCCGTCTCGGCGCTGTCGCGTGGAGCGAAAGCTGCAAACATCTGGATGGCGACCGGAGAAGGCGGCCTGGCGCCGTTCCACCTGGAAGGCGGCTGCGACATCGTCATGCAGATGGGCACCGCGAAATACGGCGTGCGCGATGCGGACGGCAACCTGTCGGAAGAAAAGCTGCGCGCCATCTCGGCACACGAGCAGGTCCGCATGTTCGAGGTCAAGCTCGCGCAGGGTGCCAAGCCGGGCAAAGGCGGCATCCTGCCGGCCGCCAAGGTCACGCAGCAAATTGCCGATATTCGCGGCATTCCCGTGGGCCAGGACAGTATCAGCCCCAATCGCCATAAAGACATCGGCAACGTGCGCGAACTGGGCGCCTTCGTGCACCGGGTCCGCACCATCACCGGCAAGCCGGTCGGGGTGAAATTCGTTGCCGGCGATCCGACTTTCCTCGACGATTGGTTTACCGAATGTGCCGCCCACCCGGAGGGGTGTCCCGATTACATCCAGGTCGACGGCGGAGAGGGTGGCAGCGGTGCGGCGCCCGCCTCGCTGATGGATTATGTCGGAATGCCCATCACGCTGGCTTTGCCGCAGGTTGCGGCGGCGCGGGAGCGGCATGGTTTAAAGGATCGGATCAGGATCGTTGCGTCCGGCAAACTCGTCACGCCGGATAAGGTTGCATGGGCGCTGTGCATGGGTGCCGATTTCATTTCCTCCGCCCGAGGCTTCATGTTTTCCCTGGGCTGCATCCAGGCGATGAAATGCGGCAGCGGCAAATGCCCGACTGGCGTCACGTCGTCGGAGGAACGATTGATTTCCGGCCTCGATCCGACTGACAAGGCCGCGCGGGTGGCGCGTTATGCGCAGCGGATCCGCGAGGACGTCGATGTCATTGCGCATTCCTGCGGCCTGAACGATCCGGGTGGATTCCTGCCGCGGCACGTGACGGACATAGAGCGCGGCGTCGGCGGCTTCCGGGCGCCGCAAGGTGGAGACTGAACACTGGCAGCCGCCTTCCTGGGCGGCGCGGCCCGCATCAGACACCGACGACGCGGAGGTATCGTGCTTGCTTCTCCGTGACTTCCTAGCACTCCGCGATCTCGGTGATTTAATGGAACGGTTCCACCAGCACAAACCTCACCCGCCGGTAAACCGCGTCCGCCGCTTCTCCCGGAACGCCGTCACACCCTCGGTATAATCCTCCGTCAGACCAGCCTGCATCTGCAGTTTCGCCTCCAGATCGAGCTGCTGTTCGTAAGAGTTGTCCAGACCAGCCCAGTACAGCTTGCGGATCAGTGCCAGCGATGCAGGCCCCTCGGCCAGACGTTGCGCCATCTCCATCGCCGCACCAGGCAAATCCGGATCGTCCACCACGCGGTTGATCATACCCCAGGCCAGCGCGGTTTCCGCCGGCAACCGCTCCGCCAACAGTGAAAGCTCCATCGCCCGCGCCATCCCGATCATTCTGGGCAGCACAAACGACGAGCCACAGTCCGGCACGAGGCCAATGCGCGCAAACGCCTGCAGAAACGTTGCCGAATTTGCCGCAATGCGGATATCCCCCATCAGCGCGAGGCTCATGCCGGCGCCCGCGGCAATCCCATTGATTGCCGTCACGATCGGCATGGCGAGATCGCGCAACCGAATGAAGGTCGGATTGTACCAGGATTCCAGGTCGCTTTTGACCTCGCCGCGCGCCTCGGCGGCACGGTCGCGCGGCGGTCGATCCGGATCGTTCAAATTGGCACCGGAACAGAATGCCCGTCCCGCGCCGGTGATCATCAGGCACCGCGCGCCGCTGGTTTCGACCAAATCCAATGCCCACGAGATGTCCTGGCGCAATTTGAAGCCGAAGGCATTGAGGACACTGGGATCGTTCAACGTCATGACAACAACATTGTCCTGCCGTTGCAGCAGGATCCGGCCATTGGGGGCGGCTTCCGTGGCATCTTCCATATCAGATCACTCCCGCGTCGCGCAGCCGGTGGCGTTCGTCGGCGGACAGGCCAAGCCAGTCGCCATAGATTTCGTCGTTGTGCTCGCCGACACGTGGACTGACCCGGGTCGGCACCTTGTCCGCGCCATGAAACCGCAACGGCGAGTTCGGCAGCACGACCGGACCGTAGTCATAATGATCGACCACTTCCAGCATGCCGCGGCCGTGCATGTGCGGATCGTGCATCGCTTCCTCAAGGTCGCGCACCGGAGCGCAGGGGATTTTGAACTTGCTGGTTGCGGCGAAGATTTCG
Source organism: Acetobacteraceae bacterium (assembly GCA_049519555.1). Lineage (GTDB taxonomy): Bacteria > Pseudomonadota > Alphaproteobacteria > Acetobacterales > Acetobacteraceae > Rhodopila. The sequence goes on along the minus strand of JBEKQQ010000039.1, from coordinate 34,627 downwards.
GCCCGCGTGCGTACCGAGGTCCAGCCGGACACCAGCGCCTCGGTTTCCGCGTAATGCGCAACACGAGCATCATTCTTGATGAACCGCGGATCGTCTTTCAGGTCCTCGCGTTCCATGGCGCGCAACAGGTTCTGCCATTGCGCCTCGGTGACCAGGATGATCGCGACGTAGCCGTCCTTGGCTGCGTAAACGTTATAGGGTGCCCGGTTGAAATTGGCGAAGGCGTTACCGGTGCGCCCGGGGATCTTCTGCCCGGCGCGATGGTATTGATCGATGGCGGTAGCCAAAGAAGCAAACACCGCCTCCACCATCGCCACTTCCACCAACCGGCCACGACCGGTGCGTTCGCGTTCCAACAGTGCGGTCATCAGGCCGGCGTAAAGATGCGCACCACCGAGAATGTCCACATAAGGCGCCCCGGTGCGCAACGGCGGCCCATCGGCGTAGCCGGTCAGGCTCATCACCCCGGATGCCGCCTGAATCGTGAAATCCATCGCCAGATTGTCGCGATCTGGCCCGGACAGGCCGTAGCCGGTCGCTGAAGCATAAACCAACCGTGGATTGAGTTCGTGCAACAACGACCACCCGACGCCGAGCCGATCCATCACACCGGGCGAATAATTCTCTACCAGCGCATCGGCCTTCAGCACCATCCGTTTCAGCAGTGCCTGGCCTTCCTCCGACTTAAGGTCCAGTGTGATACCGCGTTTGTTGGCGTTCAGCGCCGCCACCGGATATGAGCCGGTCTTTCCGGCCGGCGCCATACCTCGAAGACTTTCGCCCTTCGGCGGCTCGATCTTGATCACGTCGGCGCCCGCCTTGGCGAGCATCATCGTCGCATAGGGCCCCTGGTAGAACTGCGTCAGATCCAGGATGACGAAGCCGTCCAACGGCGTGTTCGAAGTCATGTCAGCACCGGCACCGCGCGGCGACAGATGGCCGGGTCGAGCCCGCCCAGGGCGAGGGGTCGGTTCGCCATCAGATTACCTTCTCCGCTCGCAAGGCGGCCAGTTCCGCTGCCGAATGCCCCAGCCAATCGCCGTAGATTTCGTCGTTGTGTTGCCCGACCCGCGGACTCGCCACGGCCTGCGCGACATCGGTGCCATGCACGCGCAACGGCGTCGTCGGCAACACCACACGGCCGAGTTCGGGATGATCGACCCACTCCAACATGCCGCGCTCGTGCATGTGCGGATCGTGCATCACCTCGCTAACATCGCGCACCGGGCTCAAGGGAATGCGGAACCGGCGGCCCTGCGCTTCGATCTCAGCTTTGGTCAGAGAACTGGTCCAGGTGGTGACAACTTCGGTGACCTCGTCGATATACTGATTGCGGCCGTGCATCGTTTGCAGCCGTGGATCATCGGCAAGATCGGTACGCCCCGCCGCCTCCAGGATGTTGAACCAATGCTGATCCGTTCCGGTGTGAATGGCGACATAGCCATCCTTCACTTCAAACACGCCGTACGGCGCTGTCGCCCCTCCAGCGCCATTGCCGCTGCGCGGTGGCACCGTCCCGCGCCGCCGGTATTGTTCCATCGGGCCGGCCAGGGTGAAATACACCGCTTCCTGCATGGCGACCTCGACCAACCTGCCGAGGCCGCTGTGCTCACGTTCGTAAAGCGCGGTCATGATGGCGCCGTAAGCATGGATACCGCCCATGAAGTCGGCCACCGTTACGCCGGTGCGCACCGGAGGACCATCGGCAAAACCGGTGACGCTCATGATGCCGGAGGCCGCCTGCACGGTCAGATCCATCGCCAGATCGGAGCGGTTCGGCCCGCTGATGCCGTAACCCGACGCGGTGGCATAAATCAGCCGCGAATTCAATGGATGCAGCACCGACCAACCAATGCCCAAGGCATCCATGGTGCCGGGCGCGAAATTCTCCAGCACGACATCGGCCCGCTTCACCATCTCGAACAACAAAGCGCGGCCCTTCTCGGCTTTTAAATTCAACGTCACCCCGCGCTTGTTCGCATTCAGCATGGCGAACGGCAAGGTCGTCGTGTCGCCCGGCGGAGTGCGCCGCCGCAACGGTTCACCGCCGAGCGGCTCGATCTTGATCACGTTGGCGCCGGCCTTGGCCATCAGCAACGTGGCATAGGACCCCTGAAATATCTGGCCAAAATCCAGTACCGTCAAACCCGAAAGCGGCATCGCCATGATCAACGTCCTTTAAAGTCTGGTCTGCGGCGTTCCCGCCAGGAGCGGTGACTTTCCGCCTTGTCCTCGGTCAACTCCAGCATCGCGAAGCGGTACAGATCGCCCAGTACCGCCTCCGGCAACGGCTGCTCCAAACCCGAGCGCAACGATTCCTTGGTCAGCCGAGCCGCCAGCGGCGGCAGCGCGGCGATGTGGTTCGCCACCTCCATCGCCTTGTCCATCAGCGACGCCGGCGGCACCAACCATTGCGCCAGCCCGATGCGAAACGCCTCATCCGCATGTAGGGGAAAGCCCAGGGCCACACGCATCGCCTGGCCTTTGCCAACCCAGCGCGCCAGCCGGATCGTGCCGCCCTGCGCCGGAATGATCCCCAGGCCGGCTTGCGGCAACCGCCATTCCGCTGCCTCAGACGCCACGATCATGTCGCAGCAGTAAGTGACGATGCAGCCGATGCCGATCGCGTAACCATTCACCGCGGCAATGATCGGCTTGGAAAAGTCGGTGACCAGCGCGATCGCGCTTTGGCGGCGGCGGCTCGGCACTTCCTCGATGAAGTCGGCGACGGAAACATGGGTGTGAGTTTTCGGGTTCTTCAGATCGGCGCCCGCGCTGAACGCGGCCCCCGCCGGATCTCCGGTCAGCACGACGCAGCGGATGTCGCGGTCGTCTTCCAGCTCGGGCATCAACTCGATGAACCGCTCATTATATTCAGCGCACCAGGCGTTGCGCGCCTCCGGCCGGCTCAATGTCAGCACCGCGACGTGCCCGCGTTTCTCGTACAACAAAGGCATCGCACCGTTCCCTCTTTCCCGTCCGTCCGGCCTACGGTACACCGCCCGCAGCGGAAAGCCATGGGGAAGCGTGATGACCGAGGAACGGCAATACGTCGACTATGAACGCAACGGCAGCATCGTCACCATCGCGATGAACCGGCCGGAGAAACTGAATGCCGTCAGCGACGAGGTCGTGCGCCAGCTGATGACCGCGTTCCGCACCTTCGATGCCGACCCGGAAGCCCATGTCGCGATCCTGTGCGGCCGTGGCCGAGCATTTTGCAGCGGGGCCGATGTCCACCAACGCCAGCTCCGCTCCCGCGAAGAATTCGAGCGACTGGGCGGCCCACAAGGCCACGGCGCCAACTCCGGCGATCTGCTGATGCAGTCGGTCAACTGGAAGCCTGTCATCGCAGCCGTCCATGGCTACGTGCTCGGCCTCGGATTGGGCATGGTGCTGGACTGCGACCTGATCGTCGCTGAGGCCGGAACGAAATTCCATTTGACCGAGACCTCGCGCGGCCTCGGTTCGGCCAAGCAATGGGCGCAGTTGCATTTCCGCAGCGGCGCCTTTGCCGATGAGATCGCGCTGACCGGACGTTACTTCACGGCCGAGGAGGCGCTGGCGGCCAACCTGATCAACCGCGTGGCGCCAACCGGCAAATTCATGACTGCGGCGCACGAGCTTGCCGAAGCGGTGGCAGCGAACCCGCCGTTGAGTGTGCGAGCGACGGTGCGAACGCGTCGGTGGCGGCTTGGCCAGGCAGTGCGCGAGGCAGCGTTTCAGCAAGCGCCCATGCGACTTTACCTGACCGAGGACTTCCACGAAGCCGCCCTGGCGTTCAAGGAGAAACGCAAACCCCGCCCATTCAAGGGACGCTGACCACACCTCGCCCCGGCTTCTGGAAAGATGGGGCCCCTGGAAAGATCGGAGGTGTGGTCAACTCCACGATTTGTCTACTTGCGCCGTGCTGCCTTCTTTGGTGCTGCGGAACGGCTCCTGCCCAGTCCCATTTCCTTGGCGAGGGAGGAGCGCGTTTTGGCGTAGTCGGGCGCCACCATCGGGTAGGTTCCCGGTAGATTGTACTTGGCCCGATACTGATCGATGGTCAGTCCATGTTCGGTCATCAGATGCCGTTTCAACATGGTCATCTTCTTCCCGCACTCCATGCAAATGATGTGCGAGGCGAACACCGATCTGGCGGCGGGCACTACCGGCTTAGTCGGCTCCGGCACCGGTGCGGGCGCGGCCTCGCCCAATGTCGAAAGTGTGCGGAAGACGTCACGAATGAGTGCCGGCAGGTCTCCGACATCCACTGTGTTCTTCGTCACATGGGCGCTGACGATTTGCGCTGTGAGTGCCAATACATCCTCTGGCATGCGGTCTTTTCCTATTCGTTAGGTTGCTTCAAAGTACCCGAACCTCGCACGAGTTCCAAGTTTCTGTTGTGATCCCCGACACGGAATCTCGCGGAAAGTTGCTCCTTTTCGCCAATCCCGGCATGCTTGTCGAGCAGGCATGTTGGGGACGGCCAGGATGGATCTCGGTTTGAACGGGAAAGTTGCTTTGGTCACCGGGGCCAATCGAGGCATTGGCGCCGCAATCGCGATGGAACTGGCCAAAGAAGGCGTGCAGGTTTGCCTCGTTGCGCGCGATATGGCGAAGCTCAACGATGTTGCGGCGAGTATACGCGGCACTGCCAATGTCCGCACCGCGGTCCATGCCGCCGATTTGCGCGAGCCGCCGGCGGCAGCCGCCTCGGTGAAAGTTGCAACCGATGCGTTTGGCCGTCTCGACATTTTGGTGAACAACGCTGGTGCGACGAAGCGCGCCGACTTTTTTACGCTGACCGACGAGGATTTTCACGACGGGTTTGCGCTTAAATTTCATGGCTATGTGCGCATGACCCGTGCCGCCTGGCCGCATTTGCGCGAGGTAAAGGGCAACATAGTGAACATCGTCGGGGTCGGTGCGCGCGCCGGGTCCGCGGAGTTCACCATTGGCGGCGCCGTCAATGTCGCCATCCTCAATTTCACCAAAGCCATGGCCGATATCGGCGTCAAAGACGGGGTGCGGGTGAATGCGATCAACCCGGGACTGATTGAGACCGAACGTTTCGGCCGCACCATCGAACGCACCATGCACAACCGGTCGTGCTCGCGCGAGGAAGCAATAACGTTTCTGTTGTCGTCCTGGGGCACGACCCGCGTGGGCCGGCCGGATGAGATCGGCGCCATGGCCGCGTTTCTGGCCTCTCCCAGGGCCGACTACCTGCAGGGATCGATCATCGACATCGATGGCGGCGCCACGCGCTCACTCTGATCAGGAGACATCGTTATGGCATTCGCACCGGAACAAATCACCGCGCGGCTGGCGGATTTTGCCGTCAACACCAATGCAACTCGCTGGCCCGACGCGGTCCACCGTGAGGCATTGCGATCGTTCTTCAATGTCGTCGGCTGCACCATCGGCGGTGCGCGGCACGAAATGGTGGAGATCGCGGATCAGACTCTTGGCGCATTTGCCGGCGCGGCGCAGGCGACGCTGTTCGGACGCGGGCGGCGAGCCGACATTCTGCATGCCGCGCTGATCAATGGATTGGCATCAAGCATTTACAGCTTTGATGACACCCATGAAACGGCGGTGGTGCATCCCGCGGGTCCGATTGCCGCCGCGGTATTGGCGCTGGCCGAATACCGCCCGGTTTCCGGAGCAGATTTGCTGGCGGCCTTTGCATTGGGTGTCGAAATGACCTGCCGGTTGTGCCTTGGCACCACCGTACCGCCGGCCGATGGCAGCTTCGCCTGGTCCGGCACCGGCATCACCATGAGCTTCGGTGCAGCCGTGGCGGCCGGCCGGATGCTGCGTCTGGATGTGCAGAAGATGCGCGTGGCGATGGGGCTCGCATTGTCCGAGGCCGCAGGATTTCGCGCCATGCACGGCACGGCCGCGGTGTCGTTCATGCCGGCGCATGGCGGACAAATGGGATTGCGTGCGGCACTGCTGGCCGAGCGCGGCTTTACCGCCGGCCTGTCAGGCCTGGAGGGAAAGTCCGGGTATCTGTCGGTGTTTTGCACGACACCCAACCTTGATGCGCTCGCTGGTGGCCTCGGCGAGCGGTTCGAAGTCCTGCGCAATACATATAAGGCGTATCCGTGCGGCATCGTGATCCAGCCGATCATCGATGCGTGCCTGAAACTACGCGAGGATCACCGGCCCGATCCGGATCGGATCGCCAACGTGGCGATCCAGGCCTCACCCGGCGCGATGGCGCTGTGCAACAATCGCAACCCAGAGGATGAGATGCAGGCCCATGTCAGTCTGCATCACTGGACCGCGGTTGCGCTGATCCGCGGCACCGCTCGGATAAAGGACATGGAGACTGAAACTGCCGTGAAAGACCCTGCGCTGATGGCATTCCAAAGCAAAGTGGAAGCGACCCTGAACCCGGCGTTGGCCGCGGATCAGACCGAGGTGACGATCACGATGACTGATGGCGCGACGCATGTTTGCCGGATCGAGCACGGCATCGGCAGCAAACTCAATCCGATGTCCAATGCCGATCTGGAACGGAAGTTCTTCGGGCTGGCCGAGCCGGTGGTTGGTGCGGCACGCGCCCAGGAACTGATAGGCAAAACGTGGGATGTGGCGCGGCTAAGCGATGCCGGTGACCTGGCGCGAGCTGCCGCATGACCGGAGAGACGTTCGATTATATTGTCACTGGCGCCGGCTCGGCGGGCTGCGCGATAGCGGCGCGGCTGTCGGAGAATGGGCGATATCGTGTGCTGCTGCTGGAAGCCGGCGGGCGGGACAGCAATCCGTGGATCCATATTCCGTTGGGGTTCGCTCGCACCTACGTCAATCCGAAGGTGAACTGGAAGTTCGAGACCCAGCCGCAACCGCAATTGAACAACCGGCAACTGTATTTGCCGCGTGGCAAGACGCTGGGTGGGTCAAGTTCGATCAACGGCATGGTCTATATCCGCGGCAACCACGCCGATTACGATGAGTGGCGGCAACGCGGTTGCGAAGGTTGGGACTGGGATTCGGTGTTGCCGTTCTTCCGCAAAGCCGAGAACCAGGCGCGCGGCGAAGACGAGTTCCATGGTGTTGGCGGGCCGTTGCACGTCTCCGATCAGCCGGCGAAGTCCGAACTCACCGAAGCGGCTTTGCAGGCCTGCAAGCAAGCCGGCATTGCGGCAAACCCGGATTTCAACGGAGTCCAGCAGGAGGGGTGCGGATATTATCAGACGACAACGAACCGGCGACGGCGGTGGAGTTCAGCGAAAGCCTATCTTGAACCGGCGCGTGGGCGCGAGAACCTTGTGGTGCGGACCGGGACGCATGCGACCAAGGTGCTGATCGAGAACGATCGTGCCACCGGCGTCGAATATCACACCGATCAAGGGCGGCTTGTTGCGATGGCGCGGCGGGAAGTGGTGGTTTCCGGCGGCGCTTATGGTTCGCCGCAGTTGCTGCTTCTGTCGGGTATAGGTCCTGGGCAGCATTTACAGGACCTGGGGATTCCGGTGGTGAAGGACATGCCGTCGGTTGGTTCGAACCTGCACGATCATTTCAATACCAATCTGGCCTGGCGTTGCGCCAAAGCCATTACGCTGAACGATCTGGAAAATTCCTGGCCGAAGAAAATCAGTGCGGCCATTCAGTATGCGCTGTTCCGCTCGGGGCCAATGGCGAGCAATGGCATTCACGCAGGTTTGTTTACGCGGTCGGATCAGCGGCTGGAGCGGCCCGATCTGCAAATCAACATCTTCGAATGGAGCACGATGGAACGCAGCGCCGTGCGTGTGAAGCCGCATCCATTTCCCGGGTTTACCTTGATGCCGGTGCACTTGCGCCCCGATGGCCGCGGCACGGTGCGATTGAAGAGCGCCGATCCGTTGGCGCCACCTGCCGTGCTGTTCGATTACCTGCGCACGGAGTACGACGTCCAGGCGCTGCTGGCGGGGATCCGCCTGTGTCGTGTGATCGCGGGGCAGCCGGCGCTGCAACCTTATACGTTGGAGGAAATTCTGCCGGGAACCGCGACCCAATCGGATGACGATCTGGTGGCCTATGTGCGCCAGAGCGGCGTATCGAACCAACATCCAACCAGCTCCTGTGCCATGGGACACGGTCCGAATACCGTGGTCGACCCGCGGTTGCGCGTGCACGGAATTGATGGCTTGCGGGTGGCCGATGCCTCGATCATGCCGGTCGTCGTCGGCGGTAATACCAATGCGCCCACCATCATGATTGGCGAGAAATGCGCCGCCATGATGTTGGAGGACGCGGCCTGACCTTGACGTGCCCGCGCTCCCCCGACCTGTCCGGGGGATCGACCTGACCAACTGATCCAGGGGATGACGCATGGCGGATAATGGCGAAATATTTGATTTTATTGTGACGGGTGCTGGCTCCGCAGGTTGTGTGTTGGCCAATCGGCTATCCGCGTCGGGCAAACATCGCGTGTTGTTGCTGGAGGCCGGCGGCAAAGATTCCAGTTTCTGGATCCACGTGCCGATGGGTTACGCAAAAACCTTCATCGATCCGAAGGTGAACTGGATGTTCGAAAGCGAGCCGGAGGCGCGATTGAACAACCGGACGATGTATCAGCCGCGCGGCAAGGTGCTTGGCGGCACCAGCTCGATCAACGGCATGATCTATATGCGAGGCCACGCTGCCGACTACGATCAATGGCGGCAGCTTGGCAACGAAGGTTGGGATTACGAATCGGTCTTGCCGTTTTTCCGCAAAGCCGAAGACAATGAGCGCGGCGCCAGCGAGTTTCACGGTGCCGGCGGGCCGTTGCACGTGTCGAACCAACCGTATGAGTGGGAAATCGGCAAGGCCTTGCTGGAAGCCTGCAAACAGGCCGGCATTCCTGAGACGCCGGACTTCAATGGCGCGCAGCAGGAGGGGTGCGGATATTATCAGACGACAACGAACAATAAGCGGCGGTGGAGCACCGCTGCGGCGTATCTCAATCCGGCGCGCACCAGGCCGAATCTGAAGATCGAAACCAATGCTTATGCCACCAAGGTGCTGATCGAAAACGGCCGCGCTGTGGGCGTCGAATATCAAAGCCCAGGCGGACGCAAAACGGCGCGGGCGCGGGGTGAGGTGGTAGTATCCGGCGGCGCATTCGGCTCACCGCATTTGCTGCAACTTTCCGGCATCGGACAGGGCGAGCATTTGCGCGACAAGGGCATCGAAGTCGTGCACGAACTGCCCGGCGTTGGGTCCAACCTGCAGGATCACTTCAATACGTTTTGCACTTACCGGATTTCCCGTAACCTGTCGTTGAATTCGCTGCAATACAGCTTCAAGGACCGGATGATTGCCGGTGCAAAGTACGTACTGTTCCGCAACGGGCCGATGACCGGCAACGGGCTTTATGTCGGTGCGTTGGTGCGCACCGATCCTCGGTTTGAGCGGCCGGATCTGCAGATGAACATATCATGCTGGAGCACGATCGGGCGGGACCGCAATGGGATCATTTCGCACCCGCATCCCGGGATTTCGATCAGTCCGGTCCATCTGCGCCCCGAAGCACGCGGTACCGTGCGACTTGGTTCTGCCGATCCGTTTGCGCCGCCGCGGATTCATTTCGACTTCATGAAGTCGGATTACGACATGCAGGTGATGCTGTACGGGATCCGGCTCGCCCGGCAGATTGTGCGTCAGCAGGCGATGCAGCAATTGATCGTTGAGGAAACCTCGCCCGGCATAACGGTGCGGACTGACGAGGAAATGATCGCGGATACACGCGAACGGGGTATCTCCAACCTGCATCCGGTGGGAACCTGCGGCATGGGACGCGGGCCGATGGCAGTGGTCGATCCCAGGCTGCGCGTGCATGGTCTGGGTGGACTGCGAGTGGTCGATGCCTCCGTCATGCCGGTCATCATCGCTGGCAACACCAATGCGCCCACCATCATGATCGGAGAAAAGGCGTCCGACATGATCTTGCAGGATGCGCAGACCACGTAACGAAAGGAGCCGATGATGCAACTCGGGATTCATCTGCCGCACATTGGCCGCAAGGCCGGTCCGGATACCATCCGCCGCGCCGCAATGCAGGCTGAGCAACTCGGCCTCGCCGATGTCTGGGTCAGCGAACATATCATTGTTCCGAAAGATGGCGGTTATCCGCCCTCCCCCAACTTCTGGGATCCCGTGCTGACACTGACATGGGCAGCGGCGTGCACCGAGCGGGTGCGGTTGGGAACCTCGGTGCTGGTACTGCCGATGCGGCATCCGTTGCCATTGGCGAAGGAACTGGCGACGTTGCAGAACCTGTCGAAGGGACGGCTGATTTTGGGTGCGGGGGTCGGCTGGTTGGAAGCCGAGTTCGACGCTCTGGGCGTGCCGTTTAAGGAACGTGGAAGGCGCATGGACGAGGGCATCGCCATGATGAAGGCGGTATGGAGTCAGGATCCGGTTAGCTTTCCTGCGCGATACATTCCCGCGGTGATCAACAACATGCGCACGCAGCCGCAGCCGGTGAAGCCGATACCGATCTGGATCGGTGGATCGTCCGATGCAGCGATCAATCGCGCGCTGCGTCTGGACGGTTGGCACGGCAGCCGGGTGCGACCTGAAGCCGCGGCCGAGGTGGTGAAACGGTTCCGCGCGGTACGGCCAGGTGACGACTTCACCATTTCGCTGCGGATCAACGTCAACGAAACCAATGTCGACGATTCACGTGCGGCGCTGGCGGCGTACCAGGCGGCCGGCATTCAGCACGTGATGGCGGCGCCGGAAGATCGCGAAATCGGTCCATATCTGAAGACCGTGGAACGTTTCGTGAAGGCTGGCGAGGGCTTGTAGAAACCCGAAGAAAACTTTGTGTCCTTCGTGCGCTTTACTTCCTTTGTGAAAATGCGAACTGTCGTTACACACGCGGTTGGCACCGGTTCGCAGCCGCCCGGAAGCGTCGACGATTGCGGAACGGCCAAATATTTCACAAAGGAAGTAAAGCGCACCAAGGGCACGACGTTTTCTCACCGCCTTTAGATGACAGCGGCATCCTTCAGCCGTTGCAATTCGGCTTCGTCGATACCCAGCAGGCCGCGATAGATTTCGTCGTTGTGCGCGCCAAGCTCCGGACCCAGCCAGTTTACGTGACCAGGGGTGGCACTGAGTTTGGGCACGAGGTTGGGGATCGCCAGTTGCCCGACCCGCGGATCGTCGACCCGCAAGATGTTCTCGCGGGCTGCGTAATGCGGGTCCTGGAAAATTTCATCGATCGAATATACCGGACCGCACGGCACTTGCGACGCTTCGCAGATTTTCAACAAATCGGCACGATCGAGTTGTGCGGTCCACGCACCGACGGTTTCATCCACGATGGCTCGGTCGCTTTCGCGAGCCGCCAGCGTACTCCAACGCGCCGCCAGGTCGGGTCGCTGCATCGCCTCTGCCAAGCGAGCAAAAATCTTGTCATTCGTGCAGGCGATGGCGATCCAGCGATTGTCCTTGGTGGGATAATGGCTGTGCGGAACGACATTGACCGTGCCTGGCCCCATGCGCTGACGCACATAGCCTTTGTATTGAAACGCCGGCGCCAGTTCATCGAGGATGCGAAAGATCGGTTCGTACAGCCCGATGTCGATCATCTGGCCTTCGTTGGTCTTCTGCCGTGCCTGCAACGCCAAAAGCGTGCCAAGCGCGCCGTAGATGCCGGCCAGGTAGTCCGGGATGGTCGCCGAGCCCGGCGTCACGGGTGCTCGGTCCGGATATCCAGCCAGAAACGACAAACCGCCAAACGCATTGCCGATTCGGCCAAAACCGGGCCGATCGCGATACGGGCCGGTTTGCCCATAGCCGGAAATCCGTACCATGATCAGCCGTGGGTTGACTTCATGCAGCACGTCCCAACCCAGGCCCCAACGCTCCATTGTGCCAGGTTGAAAGTTCTCGATCAATACGTCGGATTGTTCGACCAGCCGCTTGATCAGCACGACCCCGTCGTGCTTGCGTAAGTCCAGCGTTATACACTTTTTGTTGCGCGATTCCGACAGCCACGGCAGCGTGTCGCCGCATTCGGTCATTGTGCCAAAGCGCCGCGTGGCATCGCCAACGCCCGGCAACTCCACCTTTATCACTTCGGCACCGAACTCGGCGAGTTGCGTCGCGGCGAACGGACCCGCCAGAAATGATGCGACATCCAGCACGCGGCAGCCTTGCAGGGCCTGAATATCGAACATCATACGGCTCCCCGCGAATTATCTGGGCGTGCTCCCCGCGAATTATCTGGGCGCGCTCCCCGCGAATTATCTGGGCGCGCTCCCCGCGAATTATCCGGGCGCGCTCCCCGCGAATTATCCGGGCGCGCTCCCCGCGCGACAACCTGGCGCGCTCGTTGGACGATGGGATAATCGATGAACTGACCATCAAGCTGAATCGAGGCGAGGCCTTTGGCTTCGGCTTCCTCAAACGCCGCGACAACGCGGTTCGCCCATGTCAATTGTTGCGCAGACGGCGAGAATGCCGCGTTAGTGACAGCGATCTGATCGGGATGGATGCACATCTTGCCTTGAAATCCCAGAGCGGCAGCGCGCTCAGCGGAACGTGCGAAACCCTCGGCGTCGCGCAGATCAGCCCAGACGGTATCCAATGGCGGCCCGATGCCGGCGGCGCGGGAGGCCATAACGACCGCCGACCGCGCCGGCAGCAATTCCGCCTCGTCACGCGACCAGACCATTCCGAGATCGAGGGTATAATCCCCTGCCCCGAAAGCCAGCCGTTTCGTGCGCGAGCCGGACCCGGCGATCGCACCGATGTTGCTCATACCGAGTGCGGTTTCGATGATTGGCACGAGGTCGATCCCGCCAACCGGCAGGCCACGCTCACGCTCCAGGTTAGCCAACAGCCAGTCGATGGATTGCAGCTGATCAGCTGTTTCGACTTTCGGCAGGATGATGCCGTCCAGGCCGCATCGGGCGATCGTGACAATGTCGGTATAACACCATTCGGTGGTGTAGGCATTGACCCGGACATAAAGCCGGCCTTGTCTGGGCTGGCCGAACGCCGCCACGACCAGTTCACGGGTCGCCGGTTTTTCACTGATGGCGACGGCGTCTTCCAGATCCAGGATGACGGCATCGGCGGGCAGGGTCAGGGCTTTCTCCACCCGCCGCGCATGATTGCCGGGGGCGAACAGAAAGCTGCGCAGCGCCACTAACTCGCCTCCCCGCTACGCTGCACGCTGAAGATCGAGCCATAGCCGATCTTGCTCCAGTCCGGCGGTACTGGGCACGGCGTTGCATCCAACTGTGCGGTATGGGCTGGTTGGCCGCGCACGATATCCCCGGTATGGCTGGTCGGTGTCGGCGCTGCGGTCCAGGGGAACGCGTCGGCCGAGCTGTAAACGAATAAAGCAACAGGCCGAACCCGATCGGTCAGATTGGCGCGGGAGGCGTGAATGGTTCGGCAGTTGATCGCGATCACCGTGCCGGCGGCGCCGGTCAGATCCTCGGCGCGAGACCGGTCCACGGTCAGCATGTCGCGTTCCCGGATCGATCCGGTCCAGTTTCCGGCATCATTGCGATGGACGAAGATCGGGCCCTGGTGCGACCCGGGAACGCAGGTCAAGGGTCCTTGTTCGCTCGGAACGTCATCAAGATACACGCCCAACGTGACCGGTGAATAATTGGTATGCGGCCACGCCGGAATATCCTGGTGCCAGTCGACGATTTCGCCAGGACCGGGCCATTTGTAGTTCAATTTGGCGCTGTGGAATTTGACGTCGGGACCGACCAGGTCGGCGGCGATATCGGCCAACACCGACTCACTGGCAAAACGCCAGAAATCCGGATGCCGGTCCACCAGCGCCCGTAGCCGCCGCACATGCGGCTGATCTGGGCGATGCCGTGGGCCGAGATCGAACGCCTCGTTCGAAGTCGCGACAGCTTTACCGGCCTCCAGAAACTCGGCCGACAATTCGCGCAGGCGGCGTAACCAAACGTCAGGGATCAGCCGCTCGGCGGCGAGATAGCCGTTACGGAAGTAGCTATCTCGCTGCGCCGCGGTCAGCACTGCAGGCGGATGCCGCAAGATGTCTTCTTGCTTCACGGCACAGCACGTGCACGTCGAGATCCCCGGGACAAGCCCGAAGATAACGATGAAGTGTTCGCGGGCATCGCGTGCTACTCCTGTGGATACCGCCAGGGCCTGGCCGGCTGCGTCGCGGTCTCGTCGATCGTCCATTGCGGCAGCGCCAGACTATCAGCCACATCGGAGAACACCATGCGTACTCTGGTGCCGATACCGACCGTTTTCACCACCTCCGGCGGAGCAAACTCGCCGTTTGCCAGCGTCAAATTGGCGATAACGCGCAAACCGTCATCCTCGGTCGGCTGGCCTTTCTGGGTGTCCAGTTCCACCAGCAAAACCAAATACGGTGTCTTGGCTTTGAACGCCGGCTGAATGGCGTGGTGCACTTCCAGGTAGGAATATACGGCACCCTTTCCCTCCACCGGCGCCCAGGTTGAAGTGGCACAGGAGCAGAACGGGCAGGCAGTGGTGGGCGGATAACGCAGCAGCGAACAATCATCGCATTTCTGCAGATGAAAGTTGTGCTCGGCGCAATGTTTGAAATAGCCGATATTCTCACCGTCGAGATCGTCGATCGACAGCGCCATTCCCATGTAATCGCCTCTGACGGACATGTTCTGGTTCTCCCTTAGAAGCTGCGCCGCATGACCATGGCCGATCCGGTCAACGGATTGGCCCAGCCGAGATTGGCGGTGACTTCGACGTTTTTCACGGCGCGGCAGCCGCCCTCGCGGTAATCATAGGTGTGTTGACACACTCCATTTGCATCAACCGGGCAGGAATCATCGACGGTGCCGCGCAACTGGCGCACATTCTCGATCACCATGTTCATGCCGTGCGTGTAACCTTCACATAAATGACCGCCCGACGTGTTCTGCGGCCGCCTGCCACCCAGCCGCGTGATGCCGGAGGATACGTATTCGCCGCCCTCGCCCTTCTTGCAGAACCCGTAATCCTCCAGTTGCAGCATCGAGGTGAAGGTGAACGCGTCGTAGGCACCAACGGCGTCGATATCTTCGGGCCCGACGCCGGCATTCGGCCACAGAATGTCCTTGGCGTAATAACCGGCGACACGGGAGATCGGCCCGTGCTGATAGTGCATGTCCATGCGCGGCTTGCTGCAGCGGCCGACGATGCCGCGGATCAGTGGCGACTTGTGCTTCATATCCTTGGCGCGCTCGGCCCGGGTGACGATGATCGCGGTGCCGTTATCGGTCTCGACACAGCAATCCAGCAGATGCAACGGCTTGCAGATGATGCGGCTGTTCAGCACCTCATCCACGGTGAAGCGCTTCTTATAATAGGCTTTGGGGTTATTCGACGCATGCTCGGAATGCACGACTTTCACCATGGCCACCTGTTCCGGCTTCGTGCCATAGTCGTACATGTGCCGCATGAAGGTCGGCGCGAAACTCTGACCGGCGCTCTGCCAGCCGTACGCCCGATTGTGCAACATGTCGCCGTTGACCGGCGCGGCCGAGCGGGCCCCGGTGCCGCCGATACGCACCTGGGAGAACCCGTTCATGGCGCGGAAGATCGCGACGCATTGGCACAGGCCGGCTTCCATGACGCCTATGGCGATGCCGATCAGCGCCTCGGTCGAGGAGCCGCCACCCATGCAATCCATGTAGAAATTCAGCCTTGCCCCGATATCGCCGGCCATGAACGTCGACGGCGTCGAGTCATTGCCGGAATAAGACAGCATCCCGTCGATATCGGACGGTTTCAGGCCGGCATCCGCGATGGCGTTGCGCAAAGCCCAGGTGCCGAGGGCACGCGTGGTTTTGCCGGAACCGCGGGTGTAGGTGGTCTCGCCAACTCCCACGATGGCATATTTATCGCGTAGATATTTTGGTGTCGAAACATCGGTATCCGCGGGTAGTGGCATGTCCGTTCTCCCCAGCCTTATGTCGGTCGTCCACAGGCTGGCGCGGGCGGCGGCGCCCGTCAATCCACGAAGGTCGGCGCTACCCTGCCAGCAGGGCGCGGCGCAGCCTCGGCAGCTCCGGGCCGCCGAACAGGATCTGCGCGGCGCCGGCTGTGGCGCCGACGACAACGCCGATGTGCCAGGCGAGGTCGTAGGAACCGAACTCATCAAAGATCAGTCCGCCGCCCCAGGCGCCAAGTACTGAGCCCATCTGATGCACGACAAAGGCAATTCCCAGGATGGTTGCCATGTAACGGGTCCCGAACAACTCCGCGACATATCCTGACACCAGCGGAATGACACCCAACCACAGCATGCCCATGGCAGCGGCAAATATGATGGTGGTGGTCGGAGTCGGCGGGATCATGAAAAAGACCGTCAGCACAAAGGACCGGCACAGATACAGCAATCCAAGCAGGATGTATTTCGGATATCGCCCGCCCAGCCAACCGGCGAACCAGGAGCCGAAAATGTTCACGCCGCCGATCGTGGCGAGCGCAGTGGCGCTCAACATCGGATCCTGGCCGCAAATCGCGAGATAATTCGGCAGATGCGTGGTCAGGAAAATCAGTTGCAGGCCGCAGACGAAATAAGCGCAGGACATCACCAGAAAGCGCCGGTTGCGCATGACCTCGCCAAGCACCTCCCGCATCGTCGCACGGCGTTCAACCGGATGCGGCATGCGATCGACGGCACCGGCCATGAATGCGAACGGCAGCATTGCCACTGTCAGCACCAGGAAGAACACCACGCCGACATGCCAGTGCCAGCGCGCCAGCAGGAACTGCAACGACGGTGCCACCACCAGCGTCCCGACTGAGGAGCACGCTCCGACAACGCCCAGGATGACACTGCGCCGCTCTGGCGATACTGCGCGGGCGGCGGCTGTCATCGCCAGCGAAGAGGCTGTGCAGGACAGCGCGATGCCGACCAGGCCGCCCGACACCGCCAACGTGGTCGCGCCGCCGGCCGACAGCATGACCAGCATGCCAACAACATAAATGAGCCCACCGAAGAGCATCACCGGGCGCAGGCCCCATTTGTCGGCAATTGCTCCCACCGGTGCCTGCGACAGGCCCCAGGTAATGTTCTGCACGGCCACGGCAAAGGTGAAGTCGGCGGCGGTAAGCGCGAGGTCATGCGTGATCGGCGCCAGGAAAAGGCCGAGGCTCTGCCGCATGCCCATACCGATACTCATCATGATCGCGGCACCGGTCAGAATCAGGACCGGCTTCGGCAAGCTCGCTGCGGCCATTGTTGGATCGTCTCCTCGTCCGGCGTCAACGTGCCCGGATTGGCGCTCGGGTCAAGGCTGGTAAGTCAGCCTTGTGTCTGACGCACGGCTGCTGCCAGGTGGCGCACCTGGTCCAGCACTGCCGGCACGGCATCCGGCCTGGCGCGACCATGCTCGTCCAAATGATGCGACAGCGTGTCGATCAATGCCGACGCCACCACCGCGGCATCCGCAATTCTCGATGCCTCCCCCGCCTGGACTGGCGTGCGCACGCCAAATCCAATCGCGATCGGCAAATCTGTTGCTTTTCGGATGCGCGGGATTGCCTGCGTCAGATGTTCCGACGTTGCGCTGCGCGTGCCGGTGATGCCTGTAATACTAACGTAATAGACGAAGCCGGAGCTGCCATGCATCACAATCGGCAGCCGCGTGTCATCGGTGGTGGGCGCGACCAGCCGAATGAAATCCAGGCCGTTGGCACGAGCGAAGGGTAATAGCATGTCCGATTCCTCGGGCGGCAGATCCACGATGATCAACCCATCCACTCCGGCGGCGGCGGCATCCACGCAAAACTTCTCCGGGCCATAGGACAGGATCGGGTTCAGATAGCCCATCAGGACCACAGGCGTGGCGCTGTCCGCAACGCGAAACTCGCGCACCATGGTCAGCACGTGGCGAACTTTGACGCCGGCTTGCAAACCACGTTTGCCGGCGGCCTGGATGATCGGCCCGTCGGCCATCGGGTCGGTGAACGGCATGCCGATTTCGATCAGATCGGCGCCCGCTTCGGGCATGCCGCGCAGAATGGCCTGAGACGTGGCCTGATCCGGATCCCAAGCCTCCAGGTATGGGATCAGCGCCCCGCGGCCGGCACGTTTCAGTTCGGCGAAACGAGCAGATATTCGTCCCATGGGGCGGCTCACAGCGTCACCCCGAGATGCTCGGCGACGGAAAAGATGTCCTTGTCGCCGCGCCCGCACAAATTCATCAGAATGATCTGATCCCGCCCCATCGTCGGCGCCAGCTTCCGGACATGCGCCAACGCATGCGCCGGTTCCAGCGCCGGAATGATCCCTTCGGTCAGTGTGCAAAGCTGAAATGCATCCAGCGCTTCCCGGTCCGTTGCCGATACGTATTCGACCCGACCGATGTCGTGCAACCACGAGTGCTCCGGCCCAATTCCCGGATAGTCCAGACCAGCACTGATACTATGTGCCTCGATGATCTGACCGTCATCATCTTGCAACAAGTACGTGCGATTGCCATGCAATACGCCAGGCCGGCCGCCGGTCAGGCTGGCGGCATGTTGGCCGGTCTCGATGCCGTGCCCGCCGGCCTCAACGCCGATCAGGCGGACCGAGGCATCGTCCAGGAACGCATGAAACAGCCCCATGGCGTTGGAGCCGCCGCCGATACAGGCGACCGCCGCATCAGGCAGCCGGCCCTCAGCTTCCTGCAGTTGCCGTTTGGCCTCTTCGCCAATCACCGACTGAAAGTCACGCACCATCATCGGGTAAGGGTGCGGACCGGCGACGGTGCCGATCAGATAATAAGTATCCTCGACATTGGCGACCCAGTCACGCATCGCCTCATTCATGGCGTCCTTCAGCGTGCCTGCACCGGAGGTCACGGGAACCACCTCAGCGCCCAGAAGCTTCATGCGGAACACGTTTGGCTTCTGCCGCTCGACGTCGGTGGCGCCCATGTAGACGACGCATTTCAGACCGAAAAGCGCACACATGGTGGCGGTGGCAACACCATGCTGACCGGCGCCGGTCTCAGCGATGATGCGCTGCCTGCGCATGCGCCGAGCCAGCAAAATCTGGCCCATGCAGTTGTTGGCTTTGTGCGAGCCGGTGTGGTTCAGTTCATCACGCTTGAAGTAAATCCGCGCTCCGCCCAGTTGCTCGGTCAACCGGCGGGCGAACCACAGCGGACTGGGGCGACCGACGTAGTGCGTCAGGTGATACTGCAGATCGGCATGGAACGCCGGATCGGATTTCGCCGCGTTATAGGCCTGTTCGACTTCCAGGATCAGCGGCATCAGCGTTTCGGCCACAAAGCGACCGCCGTAATCACCGAAGCGACCACGGTCGTTGGGACCGGTCCGAAGGCTGTTGGCGATGGTCGTATTCACGCGAAATTCTCTCCCGGGCTTTCCCGGATTGCTTAGAGCGGATCGGCCCTGTGGGAAAGCGTGCGGCCGCGTCCGGGAGCGAAGGTCGCCTGGCCAAAAAGGCGGGACCCCGTTTCATAGTAGGATCGCGCGCCGGACTCATTCGGGTTTCCGGCAGGCGGGTTTCCGGCAGGCGGGTTTCCGGCAGGACCGGGGTGGGGTTGCTGCATTGGGTAGCAATACGTAACATCCCTCTGCCAATCCGCGAATTCGCTCAGGCACCAGCGGCGGACACGTCCAGCCTTCGCAACCTCCGCTACATTCGATCGGCGCGGATTTGCGGCTCGTGCGCCCGCCGCGCCATTCGCTCGGTCGGTCGGGATAAGGCAACCGTGATGCCACGCATTGGGACCGCGAGAGACTGCCGAAAGGGACGCCGATGTCAGACACAGTAGACAACGCCGACACCGAGGCTCGCGGCACACCGCCAGTGATCGCGCCACTCGCGGAGTTCGAACTACCCGAGGCGAAACGCATTGTCCGCACTGCCTTTGGCACATTTCTCGGGGTCCCCGACCCGGAAGCGTTCTGGGCTGACCGGGACTTTGTCTTCGGCCGCTGGCGGGCGCCGCACGTCGCCGCGTTTGGCGCGTCGATCGACGGCCACCTGGTCGGTTCTAATTTCGCGACCAAATGGGGCAGCGTCGGGTTTTTCGGCCCGTTGTCAGTGCGTCCCGATCTGCAGGAGCGTGGCATCGCCCAATCGTTGCTGGCTGCGACGATGGAGCAGTTCACGGCCTGGGGGACCACCCACAACGGACTGTTCACCTTCGCACAGAGTGCCAAACATGTGGCGCTATACCAGAAGTTCGGCTTCCATGCCCGGTTTCTCACCGCAATCATGACCTGTCCCGCACGGCAGGCCGGTCCAATCCCCGGGTCGTCCCTGTTCAGTGCCTTGAGCGATACCGAAAAGACCGCTGCGCTGGCCGCCAGCCGCGAGGTCACAGAAAGCCTCTACCCCGGCCTCGACCTATCAGACGAGATCGCCACGGTCGACGCCCAGGTACTGGGCGACACGGTCTTGCTGGAAGGCAACGGTGGTCTGGCAGCCTTCGCCATCTGTCATTTCGGACCACGCAGCGAAGCCGGCGAGGATCTGTGCTTCGTCAAGTTCGGCGCCGTACGGGCAACGCCTGCCGCAGAACAAGACTATGGCCGTTTGCTGGACGCCTGCGAGGCACTTGCCCTATCCGTAGGCATGCCGACGCTGTTGGTTGGCGCGAACCTGGCACGGCACGAGGCGTATCAATATCTCGTCGCCCGTGGCTTCCGGACCGCCATCCAGGGGGTTACGATGCACCAGCGGAACGAACCCGGATATTCCCGGGCCGGCGTTTATATTATCGACGATTGGCGGTAGTGGATTACGGCGAGCCGCCCGCGGATAACTGCCACGATCTCGCCGCATTGTCGGCCCGGAAATTGCCTGCAGACGAACGACCGGCACGTCATCGTATGGTAACCCGGGTAGTGCGAAAAAAATGGCGGAGATCGGCCCGGTTCGGGCCATCTCGCATATGCGAAACGAGTCCCTTGCGCGCGGGGCCATTAGATTGCTACCGGCAGGTGGCTCGAGCGAGACAGCGGACGGACTTACGGACAGGAAACGGACATTGAACCAATCATCGGACCAAAGGTCGAACCATCGCACCGCCGCCCTCGCCGGCACCGGCGTGCATCCCGGCCGCCCAGTACATCCCAATCTGACCGCCCCAGCCCTGGTGGCTGAGTCGCTGCGCCGGCGGGAGGGCAGACTGTCGATCGACGGCTCCCTGATGGTCGAAACCGGCGCACACACCGGCCGGTCGGTGCGCGACAAATTCGTGGTCGATGAACCGTCGATCACCCGCGACATCTGGTGGGGCAACACCAATCAGCGCTACGCGCCCGAGAAGTTCGCGGTGCTGAAGGCGCGCGTCCAGGCCTATTTGCAAGGTCAGGATCTGTTCACCCAGGATTTGTACGCCGGCGCCGATCCGGCCCATCGCATCCGCGTCCGCCTGGTCACCACCTTCGCGTGGGCTTCATTGTTTGCACGTAACATGTTCATTCGCCCTCCGGCAGATGAACTGGAGAACTTCAAGCCCGACTACGTCATTCTGCACGCGCCAATGTTCCAGACCGACCCGGCGATCGATGGCACCCGCTCGTCGACCACCATCGCGCTGTCGCTCGAACAGAAATTCATCGTTATCGCCGGCACCGAATACGCCGGCGAGATCAAGAAATCGATCTTTACAGTGATGAACTGGATCCTGCCCGCCAAGGGGATCCTGCCGATGCATTGCAGCGCGAATATCGGTCCTGAGGAAGACGTCGCGCTGTTCTTCGGCCTGTCGGGCACCGGCAAGACCACGCTGTCCTCTGACCCGCACCGCCGCCTGATCGGCGATGATGAGCATGGCTGGGGGGACGACGGTACCTTCAACTTCGAAGGTGGCTGCTATGCCAAGGTCATCAACCTGTCGCGCGAAGCGGAACCCGAGATCTTCGCCGCCACCAACCGCTTCGGCACGGTGCTGGAGAATGTCATCGGCGATGAGCTTGGCGTGCTCGATTTGGACGACGACCGGCTGACCGAGAATACCCGCTCCTGCTACCCGATCGAGTTCATCCCGCATGTCGAATTGTCCGGGCGCGGCGGGCAGCCGAAGAACGTTGTCATGCTGGCGTGCGACGCGTTCGGGGTGCTGCCGCCGATTTCCCGGCTGACACCGGCGCAGGCGATGTATCACTTCCTGTCCGGCTACACGGCGCAGGTCGCCGGGACTGAAAAGGGCCTGGGCGCCGAGCCGAAGGCAGTGTTCAGCACCTGCTTCGGGCACCCGTTCCTGCCGCGCAGGCCGGAGGTCTATGGCCGCCTGCTGGCGGATCTGATGGCCCGTCAGGGGGCCGAATGCTGGCTGGTCAACACCGGTTGGAGCGGCGGCCAATATGGCGTCGGCCAACGTATGAGCATCCGGCACACGAGAGCCCTGCTGCGCGGTGCCCTGGACGGCACGTTGCTGAACGCGCGGTTCCGGCATGACCCGTTCTTTGGCCTGGCGTTCCCGGAACATGTCCCAGGCGTGCCTGACGAGGTCCTCGACCCAAGGCAGACCTGGCCGGACAAAGCTGCGTACGACGCGATGGCGACGCACCTCGTGTCGCGGTTCGAAGAGAACTTCGCGGTGTTCGAGGCCGGGGTGGACGACGAGGTCCGGGCGGTGGCGATCCGGGCGGCGGGGATCAGGGCGGCGGCGTAGCTCCGTCGCCATACCGGTCGACGTTTGATCGTCGGCTAATTCCGTCCGAATGCGAGAGATTTTGGTGGCACCTTACAGGAACAGTCTGAGAGGGGCCACCACGCCGTTTTTGTCGCGCGTCAGGAACTGCTTCCCGCTCTCTTCTTCTTCGATCAGCGCCTCGTAGAGACGCAGCGCGTTCTTTACGACCTCGGCGTAGGATGACGCTTCCGTTTTGGCTTTGAGTGCGTTCAGGCGCCCCATGGCGCGAGGCGGAAAATCGAGTTGAACCCGGTTCTTCCTGAGGCCCTTGGCCCTGTCCTGGGCCTGGCCCTTCACCTCGTCCTTCGTAACGTCTGATGCAAAGGTCAATGTGGTCATCCTGCGTCATTCCTTTGCGGTCCAAAGTAGTGAGGCACAATCGCGCCGATGATCGGTCCGGCAATCGCCCACACTGTGATAACAGCCATGAAATTGCCCGTGATGAGGCTGTATCCGCCAGCAACGGCGACCGCTCCTGCCGCTGTCAAGGCAATGAGCCTGGCAAGAAAACCCCTGGTCCGCGCTTCGACTTCTTCAACAGGTCCATAATCGGTTCCAATAGCGGGCTGAAAAGGTTTCGGCCTACGGCCTGATCGGGACAATTACCTGTCTGGTGTAACTCCTGGCATTCATTTGTGCTCCGAGACGCGGACAGGCCGTTTTATGATCACCGATCATTGAGACACCTTTTGCGCTCGGACACTCCCACGTGGGTTGCCTCGTGTAGTTGATAGTCCATTCTCCTCACCAAAGCAAAGGTGATTATGAGGAAATTTCACTCATTATTACGTCCGTCGAGCAGGCTTGAGAGGCTTCTCGGCATCTCCAAGGCATGCCACTGCCCGCCACGATCCCGCCTGAGCCCTGCCAGGCACGGCATGTGCAACGTTCAGGTCGGTCGCAACTCCACCGACAAGACGACCCGCGATGCGGTCCCTAACGCAACTCTCATCGCTGCCTCATCATCAGGTCGTGACGGCAACAGAACCCCCTCGCATGCCACCTGAACCTGGCCGGCAACGAATGGCCAGGGCGCAACAACGATCTTCCCCAGATCGCCGTCGACAACCCGCAGATGGATATCCGTCTCGCCGGCCGCGGTGGGAACCTGTTTCACTATACCTCTCTGTGGGTCATCCGAGCGGACCGCCAGGTCCTGCATCCCGGTACAGATCGCGATCGACATCCGATCCGCAGTACGAACCAAACGGCGGTTCCGATCAACCGTCTCGGGCCGGCAAAACTCGCCCAGACGCTGATCCAATCGCAGGCTGGCCAGGAGCCGTTGCTGGATCGCCAGCTGCCCGCCCAGAAAGTCCTGCACAATCGCGGCATCTGCCGCCGCGCCGGCGAAGTTCGCATAGAGCCCCGTGCCATGCAGCGACACCAACAACGCGGGGTAGCGTCCGAATGCGAGCGCCAGGTCCGTTCCCCGTCGCCAGATCGCCGTATGCGCAGCCACGCTGAGATCCCGAAACCCATGCGGACGCCCGGTGGTCAGGTTCAGGGTCGGCGACTGCTCCCATTCCAACCAGCCGATATCGTGCTGTTCGGCGCCCAGGCAGACGTCCTCGTATGGCGCGATGTTGCCAAATTCGACGTTCCCCCAGGCCCGCATGATCTGACCGGAGAGCCACGCATGGCTCGGTTGGGTGATGGCAATCGCGCCGTTTGAGCCGTCACGAAACAGCATCGTCGGGTTCCCCTTGCATCGCTGCTATGTGGCAGAGCTGGATCGGCAGCCAAGGCAACCTGGCAACTCTCGCACCAGGCCGCAGATTTGACGACCCCGTTTGCAATCCGGCAAAGGTTGATGTTCGTCACCCGGATCAGGCCGGTCTTGTTCCGGCGCACCACGCCGCCTATCGCTGTCACCCACATTCACTCGGACTCCGGACCCGCGCCATGTATGTGCCCGCTCACTTCGCCGAAGATCGCATCCCCGTGCTGCACGACGCGATCCGCGGCTGCGGCCTCGCGACACTTGTGAGCCTGACCGCGGACGGGCTGATCGCCAGCCATGTGCCGCTGCTGCTGGACCCGGAGCCGGCGCCGTATGGCACGCTGATCGGCCACTTCGCCCGCCCCAATCCGCAGGCCCGGGAGGCGATCGGCGATGCACTGGCAATCTTTCTCGGCCCGGAGGGCTACATCACGCCATCGTACTACGCGACCAAGCGCGAGACCGGCAAAGTGGTGCCGACCTGGAACTACACGGCAATCCACGCCTACGGGGCGCTGCGGTTCATCGACGACCGAGCTGAATTGCTGGACATCGTCACCCGCCTCACCAACCGGCACGAAAACCAGCGCGCGGCGCCATGGGCCGTGGCGGACGCCCCGGCGGATTTCGTGCAAGGGATGCTGAACGGCATCATCGGGTTCGAGCTGGCGATCACCCGGCTCGAGGGCAAGCGCAAAATGAGCCAGAACCGTCCTGCCGCCGACCGGGCCGGGGTGGTCGCCGGTCTGCGGGAAGACGGCAGGCCGGATCTGGCGGAGCTCGTGGCTCAGGTTGCGGATGCGCCGGGACGAACGGCATAATCGCGGACGGTTGGCGGGGAACGTTTCCAGCTTCGATGGACTCGATCTTTAAAGGCGATGTGCACACCGCCAAGGGCCGCGCGCTTGCGTGGGTTGATTCGCTGTTCATCGATCATGCGATCTTGCGGCTCGCGCACAGCAACTTCGGCACCGTCATCGCCGGGAAATTGTATCGCTGCAACCATCCGACGCCAATGCTGATCCGCCGGCTGACGCGGCGCTTTGGGCTGACGACGGTGATCAATCTGCGCGGTGCGACAGGGACCGGTTCGTATCACCTCTCCCGTGACGCGGCCCTGACATCGGGTCTGGCATACTACGATCTGGCGATGGAGAGCCGGGGCGCCCCGCATCGCGACCGCATTTTGCGACTGCTGGAAATCTACCGCACCCTGCCCGGCCCGGCCTTGCTGCACTGCAAGTCGGGGGCGGACCGGGCGGGACTGGCGGCGGGCCTTTGCCTGCTGTTCGAGGGTGGCTCGGCGAACGATGCGCTGCGGCAACTCTCCTGGCGCTACGGGCACATCAAGCAGGCACGGACCGGCATCCTCGACGCATTTTTCTTGCGTTACCAACGTGAAGGCGAGGGCCGCAAACCGTTCCTCGAATGGCTGGACCAGGACTACGACGAAGCCGCGTTGCGCCGCGACTTCCACGCCAACGGGTTGGCAAGTTTCATCAATGACTGGGTCCTGGTGCACGAATAGTCCCGACTGCGCCGGTGCGCCTGGGGGGAATTTCAGTTCGTTACCATTTTGCAAGACACCCGCTTGTAAGGAATTGCGGGCCTCCCGAGAGATTTCACCCCCCAGAGAGATTTAGCCGATGAGTCAATTGTTCACGGTCCGATGGCCGCTATTTGCGCGTCTCGAGGCCGCCTTGCTGTTTCCGGTGGCCTGCAACGTAGCCGGTGAAATCGAGCCGCTGCGGACTTTCGTCAATCAACAGCTGGTAGCCTCTCTGCCGCCGCTGCTTATCCATTTCGGCATCTCGAATTCGCGGTTCTGTCCTTCATTGCGATTGCGATTTGGACCGTGACAGCCGAGCGAGCCCCGGCACTGGTGTCGCAATATTTGCCGGAGCCGTTTCTGCGTCAAATCAACTGGCTGTCATCCGCCCAGAAAGCCTGCCTTACCGTGGCTGGCCTGGCATTGGTGCTGCACCTGAAGGCGTTATGGACCGGGCTGCGTGACAATGGTGATGTGGCGGAACAGCTGATCGCAGAGCGAGACGCCTACCCATACCGGCTGCGCAATGGATCTGGCGCGCAGGACGTGTATCGCCGGCAGACGGCTGATTTTCGCGGCTGGCAGTTGCAAAAAGAGTTCGCCGGCCTTGGCACCGGCCCACGCGAGCATCCGGCGGTTCAGTTCCTTTATGGCGTCACATGGGCTGGGCTGGCTGTGGTCGTGGGCGTCGCTTACCTCGTCTGGTACGGCGTTCCGGGTTTCGGCCCAGGCATGCGCTATCGCGAGCCGACGCCGATCGTGGAATTGGGTCCGGTCAGGACGCCAGTTACTGCGAAAGCGGCTACGTCGGTTGCTACCGCCTCGCTGCGTCCGACGCCGGTGGCGCCGCCACCCGTCGAGCACATCGTCGTGGCCCGGCCCCCACCCATGCCCACCGTGCAACGGCCGACCGGTGTATCCTCCAGCGTCGAGGTGGACGGCACGATCAGCGGCCCCAACGAGGCGATTGCCCAACGCGGCAACGACGGCAGTTTCGCGTTCGATGCTGTGGTGAACGGCGGCCATGTGCGAATGTTGTTCGATACCGGCGCGACGGTCGTCGGACTGCGGGCGGAAGACGCCGAGCGACTTGGTATTCCGGTCGACAATCTGACCTTCTCGGCGAAAATCAAGACCGCTAATGGCACCGCCGAGGTGGCGCCGGTCACCATCGATACGATGATCATTGGCAACATCACGTTGCGCAAGGTTTCCGGGTTCGTGGCAAAACAGGGCGCGTTGCCGCAGAACCTGCTGGGACAGACCTTCCTGGCGCGGTTGTCGGGATTTAATGTGGAAAACAATTTGCTGATATTGCGCGGCCGTTAATCAGGGGGTTACCCCATCTCACCGTGCACTTCGGCCACGATCTCGAACGATCGTTTGCGTTTTGCGTGGTCAAAGATGTTTGCAGTCACCATCAGTTCATCGGCCCCGGTGCGGCCGACGAAATCCTCGATCCCGCGGCGGACTGTGTCGGGACTGCCGACAACGGCGCAGGACAGCGCATCCGTCAGCATCGCTGCACCGTAACGATCGATCCGCCGTTCAAAGTCTGCGACCGGCGGCGGCAGTCGGCCTGGCCGGCCACTTCTTATGTTCAGGAAGGATTGTTGCAATGAGGAAAACAGGAATTTTGCTTCCGCGTCGGTCTCCGCAGCAACAATGTTGACGCCGAGCATGACGTTCGGTGTGGCCAGTTGCGCTGACGGACGAAAGCGTTCGCGATAGATGGCGATCGCCTGCTGCATCATCGCCGGTGCGAAATGCGAGGCAAAAGCGAACGGCAAGCCCAGGATAGCTGCCAGCTGCGCGCCGTAGGTGCTGGAGCCGAGGATCCAGATCGGCACCTGAAGCCCGGCGCCGGGAACGGCTTGCACATGCTGGCCGGGCTGTACCGGTTGGAAGTAGCTCATCAGTTCCACGACATCCTGCGGAAACTCGTCGGCGCCACCGGCCAAATTGCGCCGCAAGGCCTGCGCCGTGAGCTGATCCGAGCCGGGCGCGCGACCCAGACCGAGTTCGACCCGACCCGGATGCAGCGCGGCAAGCGTGCCGAACTGTTCAGCTATCACCAGCGGCGCGTGGTTCGGCAGCATGATGCCGCCGGCACCGATGCGGATATGATCCGTTCCGGCCGCGACATGGGCGAGCGCCACCGCCGTTGCCGCACTGGCGATCCCCGGCAGATTGTGATGCTCGGCCATCCAGAAGCGGCGAAAGCCCAGAGCCTCGACGTGGCGCGCGAGGTCGAGCGAATTGCGCAACGCCTGACCGGCGTCGCTACCTTCGGCGATGGGCGAAAGATCGAGCACGGAGAGCGGCACCATCATCAGCGTGGATCCGGCCAGCGCGCATCCGACGCCAGGTACTGCGCTGAGCGGATTGCCATCGCCAGCTCCGGCGGTCCTGCCAGCGGCGGTTTTGTGCCGCCTTGCATGCCCGCCAGCACGGCCCGCACCGCATACACCGTTGCGGCGAGGATTTCCTGCGGATAGACCGCGATTTTGATACCAATGCGTTCGAGTTCGGTGTCGTTTGGCATGAAGTGGCGGCCTGCCGGCGAGGTCACGGCCAGCGACGGCTTGCCGTTACAGGCCTCGATGCCCGCCCGCATCTCGGCTTCCGACTGCGGCGAGTCGAGGAACAGGATGTCCGCGCCCTCGGCGACAAAGGCTTTGATCCGCGCCAGCGCTTCATCGAATCCACGCGACACCCGTGCATCAGTGCGAGCGAGTAAAAGAATCCCGGCCTCGCGACAGGCTTCGGCGGCGGCACGGCAACGTAGAATGGCGGCATCGCGCTCGATCACCAGTTTGGCGCCGTTGTGGCCAAGCGGGCGCGGCCATTGCTTGTCCTCGATCAGCACCGCGGCGGCGCCGGCACGGGCGTAGGCATGCACCGTGCGTTGCACCGCAAGCGCGTTGCCGTAACCGGTGTCGCCATCGGCCAGCCACAGTACCGTCGGCGCCGCTGCGATGACCGTTTCGACAACGTCACGCATCTCCGGAAAGGTCAGCAGGTCCATGTCCGGCATCGCCAGCCGCATCGCCGAGATGCTGGAGCCGGAGACGAACGCCGTGCGAAAGCCGGCTTCCTCGATCAGACGGGCGCCCATGGCGTCGCCGCAACCGGGCATCACCTGCAGTCCAGGTTGCTCAAGAAGGGCTTTCATCGCCGCCGACTGGGCTTGCATGCTGGGTCCTTTCGGGTCACCTCGGCCGATGATGGGGCCAGCCGCGGAGAATGCAAAATCTTGCCACGTCGATTGGTTATCGGCCATCGTCGGGCGGTCGGAGGAAACGGGATGGCATTGCTGACGGGTCTCACTGTGGTTCAGGCCGGTTCGGGGCTCGCAGTTGCCGTGTGCGGGCGAATGTTTGCCGATCTGGGCGCGACGGTGCATTGCATCGAGCCGGATCTGTCGACGCCGTTGGCGGTGTATCTGAACAGCGGCAAGGAGACCGTGGGGGTTGATGCGCTGCCGCGAGCCGATCTGGTCTTGTGCCAGGATTGGAGTGATATCGCATCGGTCCGGGACCGCAACGCGCGCGCGCCGCTGGTGACGATCTCGCCGTTTGGGCAGACCGGACCGGCGGCGCATGATCCGGCCACGGACCTGACCTTGCTTTACGCCAGTGGGATCGCGCGGCTGCTGACCGGTCAGGTGGACGATTTGGCGGAAGCGCCGATCCGTCCGGTCGGCGAACAATCTGCCTTCATTGGCGGTTTGGCTGCCGCCTGCGCCGGGATGCACGCCGTGCTGGCGCCGGGGCCCGGCGCCTCGGTCGACGTTTCGATACAGGAAGCATTGGCCACGCTGGCGATGACCGAACTGGCGCGCGCCGGCATGACCGGCCGCAGCGCTCGCCGCAAACGGTTGACCGATGGCAACGGCGCGACCGTCTGCATTTTGCCGGCACGTGACGGTTATGTCGCGATTTCGCCGCGCGAGGAAAAGCAATGGGCGGCGTGGCTGGAGGCGATGGGTTCGCCGGACTGGGGCAGCGAGCCGCGTTTCGCCACCAAAGCTGATCGGGTGGCAAACTGGGATGCGCTGCACGCGCTGATGTCGGAATGGAGTCGCGGTCACGATAAACAATGGATTGCCGATACCGCACAGGCGGCGCATGTGCCGAGCTTTCCGTTACGGGAACTGTCGGAACATCTGACGTCGGCGCAACTGCAGCACCGCGGCTTCTGGCGTGGCGAGACCGTCCGAATGCCTGGCGCGCCCTTTGGATTGACGCTGTATCCGGGCGCGGGTCCGGCCGGCTGGCACGGACCGGGTCCGTTGCCACTGTCCGGTGTGCGGGTGCTGGATTTCAGTTGGGTGATCGCCGGGCCGACGGCCACTCGTTATTTGGCAGCAATGGGCGCCGAGGTGATCAAGGTCGAGGCGCCGGGACGCGGCGATCCCGGCCGGGCGACCGAGTTGCACACCGTGCTTGGCCAGGCGAAAAAGGCGATCGTGCTGGACCTGAAACGGCCGGAGCACCGCGACGCCGCGCGCAGGTTAGTGGAAACCAGCGATGTCCTGGTGGAGAATTTTGCCACCGGCGTGATGGACCGGCTTGGGCTCGGTGCAGAGGCACTGCGCGCGGTGAACCCGGGGATGATCTACGTTTCAGCCTCTGGCATGGGCCGCACCGGACCGGAAGCCCACGCTGTCGCTTATGGCACGTTACTGCAATGCTACGCCGGATTTGCCGGCCTGAACCGCCATCCCGGCGTCGCGCCACGGGTTGGCTTCGCCTGGCTTGATCCGATGCTGGGCATGATGCTGGCCTTCGCTACCGCCGCGAGCCTGTGGCGCCGACGCACGACCGGCGAGGTGGCGCGGGTGGATTGTTCCATGATCGAGGCGATTCTGTGGACCCTGTCCGGGCCGTTGCTGGCAACGCAAACCGAGGCACCGGCGGAACCGGTCGGCAACCGGTCCGATCGCTACGCTCCGCATGGTGCGTGGCGCTGCGCCGGCGACGATGCCTGGATCAGCATCGCTGTGCGCAACGATGCCGAATGGCGCGCATTGTGCCGCCTGGTCCCTGCGCTGGCGCCGTTGTCTGAGCTCGATTTCGCTGCGCGGTCCACGCGCGAGGCCGATATCGACAGCGCACTGACGGTCTGGGCTGGCACGCAGGATGCGTCGGATGCGGCAGCGCTGTTGCGTCGGTGCGGAATTCCTGCGGAAACCCTGGCAGATTCGCGCGATCTGGTTGCGTGCCCGCATCTACGAGCGCGTGGCTTCTGGGATCTGCAAACGACCGGTGTGTTGCCTGCCCTCCCCTGGCGGGCCAGCTTCGGGCGCGCCACCGGTCCTGCACCCGCGCTCGGAGCAGATACCGAGGCCGTACTGGACGCCATCTCAGGGAGGACACAATGACACAGCGGACCGATCGGATTGCGCAACTGTTGTCGACGGGAAACGTCCCCGGCGTGGCGGTCGCCGCGGTGTTTCCCGACGGCGAGATCGTTTCGGCCGCAGCCGGTGTGCGCGACGTTGCCACCGGCGCTGCGATGTCGCCGGACAGCGTGGTGTGGATTGCCTCGATGACCAAAGCCATCACTGCGGCGGCAGCGATGCAACAGGTGGAGCAAGGCAAACTCTCGCTCGATGCGCCGATCGCTGGCGTGCTGCCGCAGCTCCGCGACCTCAAGGTGCTGGAAGGCTTCGACGCGGGCGGCAAACCGAAGCTGCGGCCGGCTCGCGTGCCGGTCACGCTGCGGCATCTGCTGACGCACAGTTCCGGCTTCGTCTACGACATGTGGAACGCCGACATGTCTCGCTATCTGGAGCTGACCGGCACGCCTGGCATTATCTCCTGTGCCAACGCGGCGCTGGATTTGCCGCTGGTGTTCGAGCCCGGGAGCGCCTGGGATTACGGCATCGGCATCGATTGGGCGGGCAAAGCCGTCGAGGCCGTCAGCGGTAAGTCGCTCGGCGTTTATCTCGCGGACAATCTGTTCAGACCTCTGGGCATGCGCGACACCGGGTTCCGCATCCGAGACGATCAGCGCGCGCGGCTCGCCCGGATGCACGCGCGGACGCCGGAGGGAATCATCGCGATCGACTTTGAAATCCCGCAGGCGCCGGAATTCGAAATGGGCGGCGGTGGGCTTTATTCCACAGTCGGCGACTACCTCCGTTTCACCCGGATGATTTTGGAAGGCGGCGTGCTGGACGGGGTGCGCGTGCTGGCAGCGCCAACCGTTGCGCAAATGAGCCAGAACGCCATGG
The DNA here is from genome assembly GCA_049519555.1 of Acetobacteraceae bacterium. Taxonomy (GTDB): domain Bacteria; phylum Pseudomonadota; class Alphaproteobacteria; order Acetobacterales; family Acetobacteraceae; genus Rhodopila. The sequence goes on along the minus strand of JBEKQQ010000039.1, from coordinate 2,507 downwards.
GCGATCTGCGCTGCCGGGCGATGAAATCGGTGGCGCCTGGTTCGACCAATGATGTCGACTTCCTGGCCGGCATGCAGTGGGGGTTGAGTTTCCTGATCAACCCGGAGGCCTTGCCAACCGGGCGATCGGCCGGCTCGCTGGCCTGGGCGGGGTTGGCCAATTCGTATTTCTGGATCGATCCGGCAAAGCAGGTGGCCGGCGTTTATGCGACACAGTTGCTGCCGTTCTTCGATGCCGACGCGGTCGCGCTGTTCGGGGAATTCGAGTCACTCGATCCGCGCCAGCGCCGCCTCCAACCGTGCCGCCTCGGCCTGGAACCCTGCCAGCCGCTCGCGATTTTCCTCCACGACTTCTGGTTTCGCGCGCGACACGAAGTCGGCATTGGCGAGTTTCTGCGCCACTTTCGCGGCCTCGGCCAACGTCTTGTCGCGTCCGGCCGCCAGTCGCTTCCGTTCCGCAGCGACATCGATCAGGCCCTCCAGCGGCAACACCACCGTCGCCTCATCCAGCACCGCCTGCACCGATCCCGCCGGCATCGCGCCGTCCAGCGCCTGCACCTCAGACGCCCGCGCCATGCGGCGAATTGCCTCGATCCAGCGTTCCGCCCGCGCCAGCGTCTGCGGCGCCGCATCGCGCAGCAGTACCGGCGCCAACGCGGCCGGCGGCACGTTCATTTCCGTCCGCACCGAGCGCACCAGACCAATCAACCGCACCACCCAATCAAGTTCGGCGCGCGCAGCCGCTGCCTGGGGTACCGCAACGACCGCAGGCCATGGTTCGCGGATCAGCGACCAGGCACCGTCGTAGCCGAAACGGTCCCACAACTCCTCCGTTACGAACGGCATTGCCGGGTGCAACAGCCGCAGGATCACGCCCAACACGTACGCCGCCGTCGCGCGCGTTTCCGCCGCCACATCCGGGTCGGCACCGTCAGCGAACACCGGCTTGGCAAACTCCAGAAACCAGTCGCAATACGTATTCCAGACGAAACGATATCCACCTTGGGCGTATTCATCCAGCCGGTAGTCTTCCAGCGCCGCCGTCCCTTCCGAAACCGCATGATTCGCGGCGTCCAGGATCCAGCGGCACAACGGCGTTCGAACCGATCCCGGATCGAACCCGCGTGCCACCCGGATATCGTTCATTTCGCAAAACCGCGCCGCATTCCACAACTTGGTCACGAACCCTCGGTAATCCCTGACCCGCGACTCGCCGAGCTTCACGTCGCGTCCTGGTCCGGTCAACGCGCAGATGGCGAAGCGTAATGCATCGGCACCATAGCGATCGATCAGTTCCAGCGGATCAATCGCATTGCCTTTGGACTTCGACATTTTCTGCCCGCGCTCATCGCGCACGAGACCGTGAATGTACACTGTCCGAAACGGCACATCGCCCATGAAATGCAGCCCCATCATCATCATCCGGGCCACCCAGAAAAAGATGATGTCGAAGCCGGTCACCAGCACGTCGCCCGGATAATACCGTGCCAGTTCCGGCGTTTGCTCCGGCCAACCCAACGTGGAGAACGGCCACAGTCCCGAACTGAACCACGTATCCAGCACGTCCTCATCCTGGGTCAGTGGTTCCGCGTGCCCGTAATGCGCCAACGCCAACGCAGCCGCCTCGTCCGCGTCTTTCGCGACAAAGACAAAACCGTCCGGACCATACCAGGCGGGAATGCGATGCCCCCACCACAACTGTCGCGATATGCACCAGGGCTGGATGTCGCGCATCCAGGCAAAGAACGTGTTTTCCCATTGTTTCGGCACAAACACGGTGCGGCCGGATTCCACCGCTTCGATCGCCGGCTTCGCCAATACGGCAGCGTTGCAATACCACTGCGTTGTCAGCAACGGCTCGATCGGCACGCCGCCGCGATCGCCATGCGGCACCTGATGCGTGTTGGGCTCGATTTTCTCAATCAGCCCAAGTCGTTCCAGTTCGGATACGATTGCTTTGCGCGCAGCGAACCGGTCCATCCCCTCCAGAGAGCGAACGAACGCCGGGTCGGCCACGCCGCCGACCGGATTGAGCGCGCCGGCGATTTCGGCCAGCGTCACATGCGCTGTTTTATCGAGTACTGACGGCATATCCAGGCCGTGGCGGCGCCCGACTTCGAAATCGTTGAAGTCGTGCGCGGGTGTGATCTTCACTGCGCCGGTGCCTTTTTCCGGATCAGCATAAGTATCGGCGAAAACCGGAATTATGCGACCGACCAGGGGAAGGATGGCGTAGCTCGATGCGTGGGTAGCGACCAAATCGCTGTATCGCGCGTCGCTCGGATGTACCGCCACACCCATATCGCCCAACATCGTCTCCGGCCGGGTCGTGGCGACGACGATGTAACGGCCGGACTGGCCTGCGATAGGGTATTTAATGTGCCACAGCGAACCGCGGACCTCCTGGTTCTCCACCTCGAGATCGGAGATCGCGGTCTGCAGCTTCGGGTCCCAGTTGACCAGCCGACGGTCGCGATAGATCAGGCCCTCGCGGTACAGCGTAACGAA
>JBEKQQ010000038.1:0-42553 GCA_049519555.1 Acetobacteraceae bacterium | reverse complement strand
AGACGAAGTCCCGCAGACAGCGTCCGGTTTGCGAGCGGCCCCAGGCATAGGCCATTTGTGTGCCGCATAACGGGTTCGCTTGGCTCCGGTCATATTTCAGGAAACTGACGAAATCGCGCACCGCCACGTGGCCCAGTCCCATGACTTTGGGATCTTTGGCGGTGTAGAGCAATTCGTAGATCCAGCCAGGATGAAAACCGGCAGCGTAATGAATGTGGCAATCGGACGGCACGATGGCGCGTTCGGGGACTTTGGTTTCGGCACCCATTCCGAGAACCTCGGTGGCGAATGACCATTGGTCTGGAGAAATGACTTCGGGTTCGTCATACGGGTAGCGACGTCGGGTGAACACCGCGTCGCGTGTGTCCATTGACACAGTGCGGTACGAATGACCGGCGACGCGGCCACTGAGCGGGTAACTGGTGGCTCCTGGCGCATCCGGAATGAACTCGACGCGGATGCGGCCGGTGATGGGTTGACCGTTGTTGGTGGCGACGGGAACGTCCAGCACCATGCGGTTGTCGCCGGGTAGCATATCGCCCTCCCAGGCAACCCAGGCAACGGAATAGCCGCGCCGCATGAAAAACCCATTGCCGGCATGGGAAAGCGACAATGGGTCGTTGCTGTGTGGCGCATCGTTAAAGTATTGCAGTGCGCGCTTGTGGCCGCGGTTGCCGTAGTCATAGAACACCCGGTGATTGCCGCGGGAAAGTTCCGCTGGTTTCAGGATCATGAAATCGGCTGCGAAATGCACGAGACCTTGCGCGTCGCGCGGCGCTTTATCCAGATCGACCACGTCCTGCTGTGCCGGTGCCAAGGGATCGACCGCGAACAAAGCGCGCCCGGACAGGCGTTCATAGGGGCCGGTATCGCCGAAACTGTGGCCGCCCGCGAATGGGCGGGATTCGATAGTGTGCAACTCAATCATGGCGTGGCCCTCTGCCTGGTCAGTCCCGGCAGTGTATTGCTCCGGGCAGCGTTGAGGAAGCTGGGCGTTTTCGGTATGGTCGGGACAGCGGACCGGGAGGAGATTGCAGAAAAATGTTTCCGATAACGGACCATGTGGTGAAAACGCAGCGGCACACCAGCTTTTATCTTGCCTGTGGCGCGGCGGATGCGCCGCCAATCATTTTCGTGCACGGCTGGCCGGAGTTGTCGATCAGTTGGCGCCACCAACTGCCATGCTTCGCTGCACTGGGCTTTCGTGCGATCGCCCCGGATATGCGCGGTTATGGGCGGTCGAGCGTGCCGCCTCGGCAGGAAGATTACGCGATGGAACCCATTACCGGCGATATGATCGAGCTGCTGGACAGTCTTGGGCACGATAAAGCGATCTGGGTTGGGCATGACTGGGGAAGCCCAGTGGTGTGGAATATTGCGAGCCATCTCCCCGAGCGGTGTCATGCCGTGGCTTCGCTATGCGTGCCGTATTTTCCGGTGGGATTTGGGTTTCGTGCGCTGGCCGATCTGATCGACCGGACAATTTATCCCGCCGCCGAGTTTCCCGCCGGTCAATGGGAATACCAATTGTTCTACCGCGAGAACTTTGGCAAAGCGTGCAGGGTCTTCGAGGCTGACGTCGCGGCGACGGTAAAGGCACTCTTTCGCAAAGGCGACCCGGCCGGAAAAGGCAAGCCATCGCGGTTGGCGCTCGTACGCAAGGAAGGCGGCTGGTTCGGCGGCCGGCCGGGGGCACCCGATCTGCCTCGTGATGCCGATGTGCTGACTGAGGCCGACCTCAGCGCCTACGTTGCAGCGCTGACCCGGAATGGATTTCGCGGTCCGGCGTCCTGGTACATGAATCCAGACGCCAACATGGCGTTCCAGGCCGGCTCGGTAAATGGCGGGCAGTTAAACATGCCGGTGCTGTTTCTGCACGCCGCCTATGATTACACCTGCGAGACAGTCGATTCCCGCCTGGCCGACCCCATGCGGCGGAGTTGCACGGACCTGACCGAGGTCGTGGTCTCAACCGGCCACTGGATGGCGCAGGAGAAGCCGGCTGCGGTGAATGCAGCACTGGCGCGGTGGACCGCCACGAAACTGCCGTCGGTCTGGCGTGGCTGAGGAGATATACGAATGAAAATCACCAAAGTTGAACCGCTGCTACTGGATCGGTTCCTTTACGTGCGGGTCCATACCGACAGCGGCATTGTCGGCATCGGCGAGTCGGGCACCTGGGGCCAGTTGGAGGCATCTTCGGCCGCAATCGCCAAATATGGCGACTATCTCATCGGCAAGGATCCGTTTCCGATCGAGCATCACTGGAACGTGATGCTGCGCGCCAATCATTTCACTGGAGGCGCGATCACGGGTGCGGTGTCCGCCATCGACATCGCGTTGTGGGATATCAAAGGTAAGTTCTTCAATGTGCCAGTGTATGAGTTGCTTGGTGGCAAAGTCCGTCACAAAGCCCGGCTTTATGGCCACGTGAAAGGCCGCACGATCGAGAAACTCGTTGAAGAGGCAGTCCGGCTGAAGGAAGCAGGCTTCACCGCGCTTGGCCATCTCAATCCGTTGCTGGACGAAAGCGAGCACGAACCGTACTACAAATCGCATGCGGCGAAGATCGAAGGTGCGATCGACAATGTTCGCCGCCTGCGCGAGGCAGTGGGCAAGGAGGTTGATCTTTGCATCGAAATCCATCGCCGGTTGACGCCGCCGGAAGCGATCGCTCTGGCGCGCGGGATCGAGAAATACACCCCAATGTTCTACGAGGACCCGTTACGGCCCAACAGTTTCGACGCCATGGCACAGGTGGCGCGCCACATTGATATACCGATCGCCACCGGTGAACGATTCACCAGCCTGTATCAGTTTCAGACGTTGCTGACCCGCGATGCGGTGCAATATCTGCGGCCGGATGTGTGTCTGTGTGGCGGCATCACCGGCGCGAAGAAAATCGCAGCCCTGGCCGAGGCGCATGACGCCTGGATCGTGCCGCACAACCCGCTGTCACCGATCAGCACCGCTGCTTGTTTGCAGATCGCCGCCTGCATTCCCAATTTCGCCATCCAGGAGTATCCGTCCCGTACTCCTGATCTCGATGGAGGTAAGGAACTGCTTGGCAACGATCTCGCCACCGGCCTTTCTGAGCAGGTTGGCGGGTTCATCGCCATTCCCGGTGCGCCGGGAATCGGCGTCGAACTTGTGCCGGACGTGGAAAGGAAATTCCCGTATCGGCCGCGACCGATTTCGATGCGGCCGCATGTGGATGGCTCGATGGTGGATCAGTAGAGCATCCACCGTTCCATTTGCTCCCGGTCATTGCGAGCGTAGCAAAGCAAACTCCCTAAGTGGAGACCGGGAGATTGCTTCGTTGCAATCGCAATGACGAGGTGCCTGATCAGGCGGGACTCTGACTGCGGATTTCCGCGATGCTCCGCCGCATGGTGCCGTCGGGAGCAAAATTCTCCGGTGCCAGCCAGGCCTGGAGCGCGTCGCGCCGGGACGGCCATTCGTCTTCGATGATGCTGTACCAGTCGCTGTCGCGGCGACGGCCCTTCACCACCATGTGCATGCGATGGGTGCCCTCAGAGCTAAAGCCCAATCGCTCGGCGGCGCGTTTCGATGGCGCATTGAGAGAGTTGCACTTCCATACCAAACGCCGATATCCCAGATCATCGGCGGCGAGTTTCAGCGGCAGAAACATGGCCTCGGTCGCGGCACGCGTCCGTTGCATCACCGGTGCAAACCAGATCCCACCCAGTTCGATCGCGGCGTTGCGCGGCTGAATGTCCATCAGCGAGAGCCATCCGGACGCCACACCAGTGGCGATCGGACGCACGGCCCAGGTAATGCGGGTTTGATCGGAGGCGGTGTCGGTGATGTTGCGGAGCATCGCGTCCTGATTGGCAAATGGGCCATAGGGTAGATAAGTCCAGCTTTCATCAGCACCCTGGGCCGCTCGCCATAATTCGTCGCCGTGCCGTTTGTGCAAGGGTTCCAAAATGACGTATCGGCCGCGCAACGTTGTGCGCGGTGGCAGCGGACGTGGGGTGGCGTCAATCTCGGGTCCAATTGGCAGCGCCATTATACTCTCTCCCCTGCCAGACGCAGTGCGCGATCGATCCATAAGGCGGTCAGTTTCTCCTGCGTGCCGTTCTGCCCCAGCCGTTCATGCAGGGCGGAGAAATCCACCCAGTCGAGCGCCTGATCCTGGTTGAAGCAGGAAAACACGACCGTCCGCTCACCGGTCGCCGGATCGACATGAGGCTGCAGACATTGCGCGCAAACCTCTTTCATCATGCACTGCATTGGCGAGTTAATGGAAGCGATCGCCCGGTGCTCCGGGTTCAGCAACGGTGCCAGTTCGGCATGCCGCGCGGCACCGACCGCGGCCATCATGCGATCCGACCCAATCACGATCATGTGCGTGGCGTCTCGCAATGGCACCGCCTGCTCACCAAGCTGGCCAGTGCCATAGGCCTGCATCGCCTGCACGATGTTGCCGACGAAGGCTTTGTCCGAGGGGCGGGTCGGCACGAAGCCAGGCGCCTCATCGCAGCACCAGATGATGACATCGGCGGCGCGCTCGATCTCTTCAATTTTGTAACGGTCGCGCATCTGTTTATAGCCGGCGAAATAGATGACTTTCGACCCGGCACCCCGCGTCGCCGCGCCGATCGAAAACAGCACGGCGTTGCCGAGGCCCCCGCCCACAAGAGCCACCGTCGTGCCACCATGGATTTCGGTCGGTGTACCGGTGGGGCCCATCAGGATCACCGGTTCGCCCGGTTTCAGCTCCGCGCAAAGATCGGAACTGCCGCCCATCTCCAGCACGATGACGCTGACCAGGCCCCGGGCTTTGTCGGTCCAGGCGCCGGTCATCGCGAGACCCTCCATGCCGAGTGTCGTCTGACCGACCCGTAAGGCCAGCATTTCGAAATTCTGCAACCGGTAGAATTGGCCAGGCCGGAAGGCGCGCGCGGCGGCGGGTGCATGCACGACGACCTCGACGATCGTCGGCGTCAGGCGATTGACCGCATGCACCGTGGGGACAAGGTCGTTGCGGCAACGCGCAATCAAATCGGAGCCGGACACCGCGGAAACCGGCGCCGAGGTCAGTATGCGCGAAACGACCGGGTAGCCGCGTTTGGCACCACCCATTGCCTTGACCACGTTGCCGAAGAAACTCGGGTGTAGGTCGCCAAAGAAGCTTATGAAGCGGCCATCGCCCGCTTTATGCATCAGCACGTGGTTGACATCCGGTTTGGCCAGGCCACGTTCCGGTGTGACGTTTGCGCCGGTTTCGTCGATCGCCTGGAAATACCGGCCATCGAGCTGGATTCTACCATCTTCCCGTGCCAACACGGTGTTGGGTTGCGTGCCGGCAGCAACCAGAATGGCTTTGGCCGGCAGAGTGAACGCTGCACCGTCAGCCCCTGTGACTTCCAGGGCGGCAGCGTGACCGAAACGATCCACTGTCACGGCGCGCTGGGTCAGGCCTTCGGCAAAACGCACGCCTTCTTCCAGGGCTTTGGCGACCTCTTCGTGGTTCAGCGTGTAAGACGGGCTGTCGATCAGCCGGCGACGATAAACGATGGTCGCGCCACCCCAGGAATTCAGTAAGGCAGCCAGACGCGGCGGTCGCCCTTCTGCAGCGGAGGCGGTACGTTCAGTGGCAATCGCGGCGGCATGTGTCAGGAACTCATCAGCAATCAGCCGTTCTTCCTCAGTCCAACGCACATCGGTCGCCAGCGCCTGATAACGCGCGGCGAATTTCTCGACCTGGCGGATGTAATAGGCGAGACTTTCGGTTGCCGTATCGATTGCGGTCAGCCCACCACCGATCACCACCACGGGAAGCCGCAGTTGCAAATTGGCAATGGACGACTTCTTCGCCGCGCCGGTCAGTTGCAACGCCATCAGGAAATCTGAAGCCTGGCGCACGCCTCGGGCCAACCCATTCGGGATGTCCAGCACCGTTGGCTTGCCGGCGCCCATACACAGTGCGATGTGATCGAAGCCCATAGCCCAGGCGTCGTCGATCGTCATGGTCGCGCCGCCACCGAAACGGATGCCGCCGAAATGGGCGAACTGCCGGCGGCGCTCCAGCAACAATCGCACGAGTTTCAGGTAGTTCTTGTTCCAGCGCACGGTGATGCCGTATTCCGCCACGCCGCCGAAACCCGCCATCACGCGATCATCGAGGTTCTCGAACAGCGTCGCCACGTCGCGCACCGGCAACAGCGGATCGAACCCGAGCGGTTCGATTTTCAACCCGTCGATCGCCACCACCGTATGGCCGTCGTTCATCAGATGATGCGCCAGAGTGAACCCGGCCGGCCCCAGACCGACGATCAGCACCTTGCGGCCGCTGTCCGGCCGCGGCAAAGGCCGGCGAATGTCCAGCGGGTTCCATCGCGTCAGCAACGAGTAAATCTCGAAGCCCCAGGGCAGCGCCAGCACATCTTTCAAAATACTCGTCTCGGCCTGAGGAATATCGACCGGCTCCTGCTTCTGATAGATGCAGGCCTTCATGCAATCGTTGCAGATGCGGTGACCCGTGGCAGCCATCATCGGATTGTCGATGGCGATGGTGGCGAACGCTCCCAGGATATGGCCGGTGGCGCGCAGCGTGTGCATCTCGCTGATTTTCTCGTCGAGCGGGCAGCCGGCCAAGGTCACGCCGAACGGCGATTTCTGGAACGCGCCGGTCTTGCGGTCGACCAGGCCTCTGCGGCAAGAGTCCTTCCCCTGAGTATGGCACCAGATGCAGTAGTTGATCTGGTCCAAGGCACCCTGGGTTGTCATGCCGTGATCGGTCAATGCGAAACCATCGCGATGACGCCAGTCATGCTCGGGCAGCCGCAGCATGGTGACGCCATCTCGGACGATGGTTTCAACCGGAACGAGATGCAGAGAGTCAATCCGTTGCGGCACGCGGAACATGGTGTCGCCGCGGTGCGCAGCGCGTCCGGCGGGGGTCAACGTGGCCCAGGAGGCGTAGCGCAACGCTAAATCCAGGGCATCGGTGTCGCTGGAACGGTCCCACTCCACGACCGCGGCGGCAAAAACTTTCTCGGTCAATGCCGTGCCGAACCGGCCCTCCAGCGCCTGACGCAACGCAGCTCCGTCGAACGCTGAGGGATCCGGGTACCGCCTGACCGCCTGGCGCTGCACGAAGAGACGCTTGCATGAATGCACCGGATCCAGCGCCAGCGTCTCCGCCAGCAAGGCATCGAGTTCCGCTTCAATCCCGAACAACTCGCCCACAAACGCATCCAGCTGCGGGCCGAGATCGATGATCAATGCGGATTCGTCTTTTTCCGGCAACGGTTCCGCGCGCGCGGCCAGCAGACGCAGATGCAGCACGGCATCGGCCTCAGCCAGGCGTTGCAGAAACGTCTGATCAAGCCGCACCAACCCGTCACGTTCCTGCAGATCCTGGAACGTGACCCCAAATCCCAACGCTGTGTCCAACATCATTTTGCCGCGAGCAGTTCCTTCAACCCGCGCAGCGCCACGTAGTAACCGGTAATGCCAAATCCGGTCACCATGCCCTGACTGACCTGCGCAGTGTCGGATATGGGACCGCGGCGCACTGGATTGGAGATGTGCACCTCGATCGTCGGGAACTTGCTTTGCGCGATCGACGCGGTCAGCGCCGGGTAGCCGCGGGAGAAGCCGGCCGGATTGAAGATTGCCGCGTCCACGCCGGAATCGTTGGCGGCGTAGAACTTGTTGACGACCTCGCCCTCGATGTTGGAGTGGAAAATCTCGATGTCCAGGCCGAGCTCTTTCGCATAGCCGCGGATTTTTTCGTCGTATTCCGGCAATGTCATCTTGCCGAAGATTTCGGTCTGCACCTTGCCGCGCATGTTCATGCCGGCACCGTGAACGATCAGGATTTTGGCCATGGCGAGGGCTCCCCTTTGGTCAGGGGCGGACCCTAGGGGAGCAACCTTGCCTCGACAAGTCGGGTTCAGTGCGGCCGGTCGTCGTTGTTGACGTGGCGGTCGCCGGCCAGCCATCTGGCCAGCTCGGAATGGGCATCCTTGCGGCGCATGGCGGCAATGCGCTCGGCGTCAGGGGCATCGACGGTGAACTCGAGCCGTAGCCCGTCCGGCGTTTTCAGATACATCGACGTGCAATAGCCGTGATCGATGGTGCGGACCGGGACATCGGCCGCCTTACAGCGGTCTTGCAGCTCGTCGAAGCTGGACCGGGTGACTTTCAGGGCCATGTGCCAGGCACCGCCAACGTCCTGCAGCAGCGCTCGGTTCTTCTCCCATGCCTCGTCGTCGGCGTATTGGAAGAAGGCCAGGGCGCCGCCGTCGGCAATTTCGAAAAAGGTGTGGCAGTAGTCGACTTCGCGGCCGACCTCGGGGCGGAAGGTGCGCTCGCACCAGGTGGCGACGAGGGGAATGCCGAGGATGTCCTCGATGAAATGCCGGTTCGCTTCCTGGTCTTTAACCGCGTAAGCGTGGTGATGCATGCGAAGGGGTAGTTCTTTGAGCATGACATGCCTCCTGCGTTGGCGGCATGGCAGCCCCGCACGGCCCAAAAGTCAATCGGGCCATAAGTCAATCCGGCACTTTCAATCGCACCGACACTGGGCAGTGATCCGACAGGCGCTCCTTCCACGCCGGATCGGATTCGCGATAGGCCAGCACGCGCAGCGTATTCGGCAGAACCCACGCCCGAGCGGTGCCGCCGATGAGGATGTGGTCGATGAACGCCTCGTGACCCCAGCACGGGCTGCTGAACCCCTCGGTGGCGCGGGTCAACGGCGTTGGCGCGGCGATGGTGCGAATGAACTTATCGTTCTTGTCGAGGTCGCGGTTGAAGTCGCCCAGTACCAGGAACGGCATGCCTTCGTCACGGCGAGCGGCAATCCATTGCGCCACAATATCGAACTGCGACATCAGCTCCACGCAGGTGGTGCGCGGGGAGCGGTCAAACACCAGATACTGGCAACCTTGTTTCAAGTGCACGGCGAGCACGCGTAGCGACTTCGCACCTGGATGCAGCGTGATGTCGACGCCGCTGCGCAAATGCGCAACCGGGTCCAACGCGATCGCTGTTACGTCGGGGTTGACGTCGTAACTCAGCCCGCGGCGCACCGCGATGCCGACACGTTGGCGGACGCGGTCGTGGCTCATGTGGATCGAATAAGCGTCGGGGGCAAACACGCGCCTTGCGGTATCGGCGTTGTCGACTTCCTCGATCGCGACGAGGTCGGCGTTGAGTTCCTCGGCGTAGGCGCGCAGCCGGTCGAAATCCTCCGGCTGCCGGATTTTAACGTCGGACGGCAGGCCGGCCTGGCGACTGGTCAGCCAGTTCAGATTCCAGGTGGCGATTTTCAGTTCGGCGGCGTGCGGAGCCCCGGCGGTGAGCAAGCTCAGGATCGCCGCAAGCCACCAGGCTCTCATTTTTTCATGGAGCGAAGGTACGCCGTTAGAGACAGGGCGTCGGCGTGGGAAAAGCGGTACGGCGGCATGGGCGGACGCGGCGAGGAACCGTCCGGGCGTTTGCCGGTTTGCAGGAATGTCACCATCTGGGCGGGCGTATAATTCGCCGGCAGGCCGGCGATGGACGGAGCGGTGTCGGCCCAGGGCATTGGGTGGATAGGTTGGACGCCGAGCGGGGCACCCTGGAGGGCTTTCGACAAGATCAACTGACCTTTGTCGTCACGCGGGGTGTGGCAGTCGTTGCACATACTGGTGCCTTCGACGATGTATTTGCCGCGCGCGACGGATTGCGCTCCAGCAGTGGCCGGAATGACAAGGCAGAGCAACGCGGTTAGCAGGTGTTGGCGCATGAGGTCCCCCTTGGTCGACGAAATTTGTTGACGAATCGTTAGCGTGAGCGCCTCAGGGCGGCAACTAAATCTTAACATTGCCGTGCGCAGTAGGAGCGCTTCCACGTTATGTTCGAGTCCAATCCGGCCATTATCTATAAGATCGTGCTGGAGCAGATGTCCGGACGCGCCGGGACCTGACGGGGAAACGTCTTGCCCTACAACCCAGACGCCTGCAAAATTGCGTGTCGCAACGTTTCCCGTCCCGCGCGCCCGGAGGCGAGCGTTGTCGCATTGACGATCGCCACCCGGAAGCCACCCGGAGGCATCGCATGATGCGCCGGATCCTTGTCTTCATGGAACGTGATTTGCACGCTGGATATGCCGTCCATTGCCCGCACGGCATCGACCACCTCGCGCGGCGGATGGCGATAGGCTGGACCGTGGGGCAGAAACAACACCACGCTGAACCCATCGATCCGTCCGGTATCCGGGTAGTTCCACTTGCCATCGGAATACAATCCGATCACGGCCCGCACCCATCCGGGCCCGTAAAGATCCGGCCACTGATCGGCGAATCGCAGATGCGCCTCGATGATCCGGCCGCCGATCGTTTCGAAGTTGGCCATCCCGGTGTAGCCGCGCAGATGTGTCGACGCCCAATTGCCGCACCAGGATTCGATGTCGGGCATCGAATCGGCATGGATGTGCCAATAGTCGAACGTTCCGCCGGCGGTGGTGGCGCCCGCGGTGTGCCGCCACCATTGCGGCGCACCGTCGATCAGCGCGACGTCGGTGGAAACATGGGCTCCGGTCAGCAACGTGCACCAAAAGTGACCGGCGGTGAGCGCGGCTTTGTACTCTGCCTCCGACGCGATCACCTGACTGCCGGTACCCATGCCGCGCAGGTTGGTAATCGGCTTCGAAAATACCGGGAACGACGGCGGCATGACGCCGTGTGGCGCGGCGTCAAGTCCTTGCGATAACGCGACGGCGAGTTTGTCATAAATCCAGCGGTGTGCGGGATACCACATCCAGGAATCCGGATCCTCAGTCGAGATCAGCACATTCTCCGGACAGGGAATGTTTTCGAAATATTGGAATCGCCAGGGGTCGGCTTCGCAGATCGGCATGGCCTAAAACCGAGGACTGTTGAGACGTGGCGCAGCATCCTGCCGAAGTTCAGGCCGTGCCGCGACAGGTGGCCGGAACAGGCCCGGCCATGACGTTCCAGGCCATGACGGTATAAGCATCACGACTCGCGCTCCTTACCGCACGTCGACCGGCCGCATCCGCGCCGGCAATGTGGCCAAACTCTCCGTGGTGTCGAAATCGCGCAACACCGCGTCGTCGGCCATCTCGACCTCGGCGACCTGCTCGGCGTGTTTGCCGACCAGAAAGCGGGCGCCCGAATCGCCTGATATTGCCAGGATTTCCGGGAAATACCGCCGATCCCAGAGCATCGGATTGCCTTGCTTGCCGCGGAACGTCGGCAGCACGATCGAGCGGCCTTCCTCCGGGTCGTACATTGCCAGCAACCGGTCGATCATCCGCCCAGTGACCAGCGGCATGTCGCCAAGGCAGACGATTGCGCCGGCACATTCCGGCGGCACGGCGGCGATGCCGGTTTTCAGGCTCTCGGCGAGGCCTTGAGCATAATCCGGTGCGTGCACGTAACGCACGGGACGCCCGCCCAGAGCGTGCTCGATTTGCTCGGCCATGTGGCCGGTGACGACCAGGATGGGGCGAGCGTTGGACGACAAAACATTGTCCACCACACGCGCGATCATAGGTTTGCCGGACGGGTCGGTCACCAGCAGTTTGTTGTGCGGTGCCATGCGGCGGGACCGACCGGCCGCCATGACGATTGCGGCGATCGTCGGCGCGCTGCGTGGGGCCGCGCCTGACCGAGGCGTTGCCGGCGCCTTTTCCCGCGGCAATGGCCGGTTGTCGAACTCCTTCAGCAACCCGCCGACGCCCATCCGCATGATGTCCGGACTGGTCACTTTCAAGCCGGCAAACAACCGGGTCAGGATGAAGTCGATACCGTTCAGTTTCGGGCTGCGGGCGCAGCCGGGCAACACCAAAGCGGGTTTGTTGCCAATCCGGCCAACGCAGATCAGATTGCCCGGATCGACCGGCATGCCGAAATGCACGATTTCTCCGCCGGCGCGCACGATGCCGGCAGGCCCGACATCGCGGCGGTCCAGCACCGCCGAGGCGCCGACCACCAACAGCATATCGGCACCCGCCGCGAGCAATCCCTCCAACGCATGGGCCACGGATTCTTCGTCATGCGGACAACGCACCGGCGGTAGCAGCGAGCCGGTCAATTGGGTGATCCGCTGCTCGGTTACTGCGATGGTTTTATCGGTGGTGCTGTCTTTCAGTCCCGGCAGTTCGGTGGCCACCAGCCCGACCTGCAAATGTTGGAACGGATACAGGGCCAGCGGCGAGCCGTTTTGCCGCGCTAACGTTTCCGCCACCGTCAGCACGGTTCCGGGCACCGAGAATGGAATGATCTTGATCGTGGCAATCAAATCTTTCGGTGCCACCACGGCGTAATCGGGCAAGGTGCCGATGGTCAGCGCCTCGTCGATCGAGTTCAACTGATCGATCATCGGCGCACGTACCCGCAACAATCCGGGCACTTCGGCCGACAGGTTCACCCTGCCTGTCGCAGCACGGGACCGCGCGATCAGCGGCGAGACCAGCGGCGTGGCGAGGCGGTCGGCTGCGATATCCTCCGGCACGTCGCCGGGTTCCAGGATGGCGCAGATCACCTCGGTGCGGCCGGTATCGCGCAGGGCGGCGATCGCTGTATCGTCCAGCAGCGCACCTTTGCGGATCATGGTTTCGCCCACGCGTTGACTGTGCGCCATGATGCCGCCCTTGGCGTAGTCCAGCGGCATCGAACCGAATTTCATGGTCTGGGCTTTGGTGCCAACGGCGCGCCGCGACGGACGGCGATGATTTCCGCAATGATCGAGGCAGCGATTTCCGGTGCCGTTACCGCTTCGATATTCAGTCCGACCGGGCCTTGGATGCGGTCCATTGCCACTTCGGAATGGCCCAGTTCACGCAGCCGCTTGCGCCGCGCCGCATGGGTCCGCCGGGAACCGAGTGCGCCGATATAAAACGCCTCGGATTTCAACGCCCGATCCAGCGCGGGATCGTCCAGTTTCGGATCGTGCGTCAACGTCACGACCGCGGTACGAGCGTCCGGTTTGAACTCGTCCATTGCCTCGTCCGGCCAGGCGGTGGACACGGCGACATTCGGGAAGCGTTCGTCGGAGGCAAACGACCGGCGCGGATCGACCACGGTCGTTGCATAGCCGCACGCCGTCGAAAATTGCACCAATGCCTGCGCGATGTGAACCGCGCCGACGATGACGATGCGATACGGCGGGTTATAGACGTGCAGAAACCAGTCCGCGTTGTCGATCTTGTGAGTGCCGCTGATGTCGGAGATCAGCACCTGCCGTGCGATCTCGTTCATCGCGTCTGGTGCGGCTGGATCGGGCAGTAGGCGCTGCTCGCCCGACGGCAGCTTCGTTGCCACCACGACCGGACGCTTCTGCTCGCGCGCCGCCTCCAGGGCTGCGAGGATTTCCGGTGTCACGACAGCTTCTCCACGAACACTTTGACTTTGCCGCCACAGGCGAGGCCGACTTCCCACGCCCGCTCATGCGTCACGCCGAAGTCGAGCAATTGCGGGGTGCCGGTTTCCAGCGTTTTCATTGCCGCCTCGGCCACGGCGCCCTCGATGCAGCCGCCGGACACCGAACCGGCCATGCGGCCGGACTTCGTCACTGCCATCTGGCTGCCGGCAGGCCGCGGCGAACTGCCCCAGGTTTCCGTGACGGTCGCCAGTGCCACCTGTTCTCCGGCGGCGCGCCAGCCGGCGGCGGTGCTCAGAACGTCTTCGACATGGTCACTCATGATGGTGTCCTTTCAGGGTGTCCAGCTTAGCGGGCGTGGCGCCGGACGGGAAAGCAGCTCGACAAGCGCGCGCAGGCTGGCGAGGTTGTGGACCGGACGGAACTCATCCACGTGCGGCAGCATGGCGCGGATACCCTGTGATTTTGGCTCGAACCCCGCCCAACGCAACAGGGGGTTCAGCCAAATCAGCCGGCGCGAGGAGCGGTGCAGCCGATCCATGTTCTCCGCAAGCCCTACGGCGCCGTCGCGGTCGAGCCCGTCGGTGATCAGCAGCACGATGGCGCCCTGGCCGAGCACCCGGCGAGCCCACAGCTTGTTGAACCGCTCCAGCGCCTCGCCGATGCGGGTGCCGCCGGACCAGTCGGGCACGGCGTGGGAGACCATCTGGAACGCAACCTCGGGGTCGCGGGCGCGCAGTTGGCGGGTGACGTTGGTCAGCCGTGTGCCGAACAGAAACACGAAAACCCGGGCGCGATGATTGGTAACCGCATGGAGGAAATGCAGCAGGATTTGCGCATAGCGGCCCATCGAGCCGGAGATGTCGCACAGCACGACCAGCGGCGGCGGCCGCGTCTGGCGGCGATTGCGGGCAATGGACAGAATTTCGCCCCCCTGGCGCAGGCTGGAGCGGATGGTGCGGCGCAGATCCATCACCGGGCCCGTCGGATCGGGCCGCATCGAACGGGTGCGGCGGAGATCCAAGGGCAGGGTCAGGCGGCGGATTTCTTTCTTGGCGTCCTCGATTTCGGCGGCGCTCATCGCCTCGAAATCCATGTTTTGCAGGCGTTCCTGATCGGAGACGGTGAGGGCAGCGTCCTGGATCGGCGGTTCGTCTTCGGCCTTCGGTTTGGGGGTGTTGGGATTGGTGAAAGCTTCGGCAACCCGGCGGGCAGCGGGCGGTGGGCGTTCCGGAGGTTTCTTTTGCGCTTCCAACAGAGCCATGGCGGCGGCCTGCTCGGCGGCCGAGGGATCGCGCCAGAACAGCGCAAACGCCTGGTCGAATACCTCCTGATGTTCGTGGCGGTGGATCATGACGGTGCGCAGTGCAATGCGGGCCTCGGTCTTCGAGGCGAGGTCGATCTGGGTCAATGCATTTTGTGCCGCGATCGCCTCGGCGGGGCCGACCGGCAGACCGGCGCGGCGCAGCAGCCGGGCGAAATGCATGACATTTGCGGAGAGGGTGGTTTCGGGCATCAGATGGGTGCAACCAGGGCCTGCAGCTCTATCGGTGCGAAACCGGCCACCGCCTTCCCTGTCGTGCCGTCCGCTAATACGCTGAGGACGCGGAGGTCACCGAGGGCGCGGAGGATATTTATAACAAAATTAAGGAATGCTGCTTTGCCTCTGACACCCTCCGTGCCCTCCGCTACCGCCGCGTCCTCGGTGTTCAATGGAACGTCAACGCGAGCACAGACGTCCAGGAAAAGGCATACCCACGCGACGTTATCCATCACTCGACCCGCGACTCATTCAAAATCCGCGCCGCCTCCACCCCTTTCACCTTCGCAATATCGTCCTGATACTTCAGCAACACTCCCAATGTCTCATCCACATCCCCCGCGGTCAGTTCGGTCTTGTTCAGATAGGTCAGCGCCTGCGCCCAATCGATCGTCTCCGCAACGCCTGGCAGTTTGAACAAATCCTCGCCGCGCAGCTTTTGCAGGAACGCAACGACCTGACCGGCCAGTTGCGCCGGCACCTCAGGCGCCTTCGCCGCCAGGATCGCGCGTTCGCGCGGTGCGTCAGGATAAGCGACCCAGTGATACAGGCAGCGCCGGCGAATGGCATCATGCACCTCGCGCGTCCGGTTCGAGGTCAGCACGACCACCGGCTTCGTCTTCGCCCGCATGGTGCCCAGTTCGGGGACGGTGATCTGGAAGTCCGCCAGCAGTTCCAGCAGGAACGCCTCGAACGGCTCGTCCGCGCGATCCAGCTCGTCGATCAGCAGCACCGCGGGTGGCTGGTCTGGATCGATCGCCGACAACAAAGGGCGGGCGAGCAAATATTTGCGGGTATAGATATCCGATGCCAACTCGTCCCGATCGGTCTGGCCGGCCGCTTCCGCCAACCTTATCGCCATCAACTGGCGCGCATGGTCCCACTCGTACGCCGCGGCGGACTGGTCCATGCCATCGTAGCATTGCAGCCGCACCAGCCGTCGGTTCAGGCCTGCCGCCAGCACCTTGGCGATTTCGGTCTTGCCAGTGCCGGGCTCGCCTTCCAGGAACAGCGGCCGCTGCATCGCCAGCGCCAGATGCACGGTCGTCGCCAGCTCATGGTCGGCAATGTATCCCTGCGCCGCCAGCAACTGAGCGGTCTCCGAGACGGATCCGGGCAACGCGACCATTAAACGATGCTCGCCAGCCAGAGCACCACCATGATCGCAAACACGGCGATGCCGATCCAGCCGGCGATCGGCAGACCGAATGGCTCCCGCGGCACCAGGTCGAACATGCTGTCGGCGGACGGTGGCGCCTCCTGCGGCGGCATCACCGCGGCCGGCGGAGGCGCGGCGACGGCGGCAACTTCCGGTACTGCTTCATGGGCGAACGGTTTCTCGACCTCGCCGGTGAATTTGGTGAAGAACTGATCGGCCATCTGTTTGGCCGTTGCGTCAATCAACCTGGCCCCCAGCTGCGCCAGCTTGCCTCCCACCTGTGCGTGCACCGCATATTTCAGCAAGGTGGCGCCATCGTCCTCATCAGTGAGGAACACTTTGGCCCCGCCTTTGGCGAAACCGGCGACGCCGCCCTGGCCCTCGCCGATGATGGTGTAGCTGTTGGGAGCATCGATGTCGGACAACGTCACGGCGCCGTTGAACCGGGCCGATATCGGGCCGAGTTTGACCGCCGCGACGGCCTTCATCTGGTTGTCGCCGGTCTTCTCCAGGCTCTCGCACCCGGGAATGCTGGCCCGCAGTATTTCGGTGTCGTTCAGCCCTTCCCAGACTGCCTGGCGAGGCGCGGCAATGCGCCTCTCACCCGTCATATCCATCGAGTCCTGCCCTTGCTTTGTATTCGGTAAGGTAAAGGTGAGGGCAGCCTGATGCAATCGAGCGGCCATGCGGCATGGGTTGTCCTGCCATTTGTTGGCCTGTTGCTGTCGATTGCGTTGATCCCCGGCATCGCGCCGCGGTTCTGGCTGCGCCGGATGGGCTGGGTGGCGGCGGCCTGGACCTTGGCCCTGATCCCCCTCCTGGGCGTATCGGACTGGACGCACGATGCGGCGCATGCGCTGCTCAAGGCGTATCTGCCGTTCGTGGCGGTACTCGGCGGGCTCTATGTTGCGGCCGGCGGGATTTTGCTGCGCGGCGGGCCTGGCGGGCGGCCCTGGGGCAACACGGTCATGCTCGGACTGGGGGCAGTGCTGGCCCTGCTCATGGGTACCGCGGGCGCCGCCCTGGTCATCCTGCAACCGCTGTTGCGCAGCAACGCGCATCGGCGGAGGCGGTTTCACCTGGTGCTGTTCCTGATCCTGTTGGTCGGCAACACCGCCGGCGCCCTGACGCCGATCGGCAATCCGCCGCTGCTCGTGGGACTGCTGCGCGGCGTGCCGTTCCTGTGGCCGGCGCGCAACCTGATCGCGATCTGGCTGCTGGCTGTGGGCCTATTGCTGGTGGCATTTTTCGCCATCGATTGGTTGCTGGCGCGGACCGAGCCACCGGCGCCCCCAATGCGCCGCTTCTCGCTACGCGGCTGGGGCAATGTGGTGCTGGTCCTGATCATGGCGGCGAGCGTGACGATCTCCGACTCGCCGGTGCTGTTTGCTGTGGTGGCAGGAGCGTTGTCGCTGTGGATCACGCCGCCCGCGATCCGGCGCGCCAACGACTTCTCCTGGCACCCGATGATCGAAGTGGCAGTGTTGTTCGCCGGTATCTTCATCACGCTGGAACCGGTGTCGGAGTTGCTGCGTCTGGGCCTGGCGGGCCCGTTCGCGCCCGGGTTGCGATTGACCTTGAATACGGCGGGTGAAATGCGGCCGTTGATCGCGTTCTGGCTGGCCGGCGTATTGTCGGCGTTTCTCGACAACGCCCCGTCGTATCTGGTGTTTTTCGATCTGGCAGGGATTCGGCCCGAGGCGATGACGGTGGCGCAGGCGGCGGCGTTGCGGGCGATTTCCTGCGGGGCGGTGATGTTCGGCGGGTTAACCTATATCGGCAACGCATCGAACCTGGTGGTGCGAGCCGTGGCCTCCCGTCGCGGCGTCAGGATGCCGGGGTTCGTGCCGTTCATGCTGTGGGCTGCGGTGGTCATGCTGCCGGTGCTCGCCGTGGTGTCCGGCGTGTTCTTCGGCGGTTGAACGGTTGGCGGCGGTTGCCTTGCCTCATGGACAGGCGCGTCCTATCCACAGAGTTCAGGCGATTGGGATCCGTCAGCATGGAACGACTTGAGTCCGCCAGTTATATCCGCGTGGTGCTGCGCGACATCGAGACCGAAGCGCATGTCGGGCTGCATCCATGGGAACGCCATCCGCAACGGCCCACGCGGCTGATCGTCAATGTCGAGATGTTCGCACCTCTGGTGCGGCCATTGTCGGCCGAAACACCGGATACGATGTTGGATTACGATCCCATCCGCGAGGCGCTGAAGGCCTGGCCCAAACGCCCGCACACGCCGTTGCTGGAAACCTTGCTGGACGAGCTGATTTTGTTATGTTTCAGAAACGAACGGGTCAGCGCGTGCCGCGTCTCGATCATGAAGCCCGATATCTTCAATGAGGCCGCCGGCGCCGGTGTGGAAGTGTATCAGGTTCGCGAACCGGGCGCGTGAGAGCATCGCATGTCGGATCGGACAGTGTTGATCACCGGGGCGGCCAGACGCGTTGGGGCAACCATCGCTCGCGTTCTGGCCGCGGACAGCTGGAATGTGATCGTGCACTACAATCGGTCGGAGGCGGAAGCGGCTGCTCTTGCCGCGGAGATTCGCCGGGACGGGGGCGTGTGCGACACGGTGCACGCCGATATGGCGCGCCGGGCCGACGTGGAAAGCCTGATGCAACGGTGCGTTGCCTTGCATGGTTCGGTTTCGTGCCTGATCAACAATGCGTCGGTGTTTTATTATGATGACATTGCATCGGTGTCCTGGGAATCGTTGCGTGATCATTTGGCATCCAATCTGGTCGCCCCGGTCATCCTGTGCCGGGATTTTGTCCGGCAATTCACGGGACCAGGGGATGGCTGCATCATCAACATACTCGACCAGAAGATCGCCAATCTGAACCCGGATTTCTTGTCCTACACGATCGGCAAGGTTGGGCTGGCGGGTCTGACGGAAACCCTCTCCATGGCGCTGGCCGGCCGCATCCGCGTTTGCGGCATCGCTCCTGGGCTGGCCTTGATCAGCGGCAAGCAAACCCAGGCGTCGTTCGAGAAAGCCTGGCGGGCGCCGCCACTGCATCGAAGCACGACTCCGGATGAAATCGCGACCTGCGTGCGATATATTCTGGCCTCGCCGTCGATGACGGGAAACACGATTTTCCTCGATGGCGGGGAAAGTGTGGCGGGCCGGGCCAGGGACGTGGCATTCGATCCGTCGGTGTGAACGACGTTGTGGCCCGGCTGTCGCGTTTTGCTCGTAGTCTCAACGATTGACCGGCAGAGCCTCCCCGACGGGGTGGTGCCACGCGGTCGGCAGCGCTAAATGGGCGAGCGCGCGGACTGAGACTGCGCCAGTGTTACGGGTCGACCATTGGGGTGCAACACGCCAGAACGTAGTGGGGCCAATAAAATGCGGAAATGTATCGATCTATTGAAACGTTTCGTGAGCAGTGCCAGGCGACCCGCCGAACCATCCCAATCCGCATCCTGCCGTCGCCCATGGATTCTGGCCGCGCCAGGCCTGGCATTGTTGCAAGCCCTCTCTGCCGTTCCCGCCAAAGCCGACGACCAGATCACCTTTGGGATCGATTGGCTGGCCGAAGCCGAATACGGTGGCTACTACCAGGCGCTGGCGACCGGCATCTACGCCAAACAGGGCCTTGCGGTCACCATTCGCGAAGGCGGTCCCCAGGTCAATCAAATGCAACTGATGATGGCCGGCCGGCTGGATTTCAATCTCGGCGGCGGCCGCGCCATCGAGTTCGTGCAAAATCATTTGCCCTACGTCGCGATTGCCGCAATCTTTCAAAAGGACCCGGCCGTCCTGATCGCCCACCCCGGCCAGGGCAACGACAGTTTTGCGGATCTCAAAGGCAAGCCGATCGAGATCGCGGCTGACGCACGGTTAAGTTGGTTTCGCTTCCTCGCCGCCAAATACGGCTACAGCGAGTCCCAGATCAAACTCTACACCTTCAACATGGCGCCGTTCCTGATCGACAAAACCCTGATCCAGCAAGGCTATCTTGGCTCCGAGCCGTTCCTCGTCGAGCAAGCCAGCGGCATTAAACCCGTCGTGCTGCTGGCCGCCGACGGCGGCTACAACGGCTACTCCAACATCATTACCACCAGCCGGAAACTCATCGCCGAAAAACCCGACCTCGTCAGGCGCTTTGTCGATGCCTCGATCGAGGGCTGGTATTCGTTTCTCTACCACGACCCAACCCCCGCGAACATGGCGATCAAGAAGTCCAATCCGGAAATGACCGATGCACTGCTCGCTTATGGCCGGAAGGCGATGTTGGACCACGGCATCGTCGATTCCGGCGATGCACTCACGTTCGGGATCGGTGCGATGACTGCGGCACGGTGGCAGGCGTTCTATAAGGCCATGGTTGCGGTCGGCGTTTATCCAGCCGGTATCGAGGTCGACCAGGCTTACGAGACGCAGTTCGTCGATCATCGTACTGGCATGGCAACGAAACCATGAAACCGGACAGCCCAACCGGCGACCCGCCTGATCGCCCGTGGAAAGGTCTCGATACGAGTCAAATGCCGGTGTTCCTCGGCTATGACCAGATCGAGCGGATGATCGCCGTCCTGTTGGATAAAGCGGCGTCCTGGCAGCCGGATGCGGTGGTGGGAATTGCCCGCGGCGGCCTGGTCCCCGCGGCGATGGCGGCTGGCACCCTGGCGCTGCCGCTGTCCATGGTCGGCCATGATGCGGCCACCGGAGCGGTGACCTGGATCGGGCCGCCGTCATCCGGGCGCCGCATCCTGCTGGTCGACGATTGTTGTTCCAGCGGCACCACCTTGCACCAGACCCGGACTTCACTCACCGAAGCCGGCCATGACTGTCTGACCCTGGTCATCGTGCACGACCCCGACACAGTCCGCCACATGCCGGATTTGTCGCATCCGATGCGTTCGCTGTTCCGCCTTCCATGGGAACGCGGTGAGGCAACTCCGACCGGCCGCGCCGCAAAACTTTCTCGCACCCGCAACGACCTCACCGCCGAGGCGCCATTCGTTGCTCTGGGCTTTGACGAAACGCTGATCGCGGACCTCGCCGCGGCGCTCCACCAGCGGCGTTTGCCCCCGCAACGAGCCGTGCTGATTTGCGGTCTTGCTGAAACGGAACGAACCCGGATTACCGGCTTGCTTGCCGCAACGCCGTACCGAGATTTGGCGCTGGAATGCCGCCCGGAAATCACCGCCCCAGAGCAAACGGCGATTGCCCGGTTCAAGGCAGAGACCGCGACACGCTGGGGCTGTACGCATTTCATCGAATGCGACTCTGGGCTGGCAATCCAGATTGCCGCCCATGCCCAACATTTGATCGTGACCTGGTGGCCGGCGGGCAGCGACCGTGGCTGGGTGATTGGCGCTGCCGAACAACCTGAGACCTTGGGCTGCCCATTGCCGTGACAGCGCCGCAACACAGGCGTTTCGCATACTTCCGTCTTGCAACCGCGACCCGTGCGGGACTACCCAACTCTGCCAGCTATGGCCGAGAGGCGTCATTCCGTGGAACAACCGGCCCGTCCCGTCAATTTGCTTCCCACCGGGTCCGCCACCAACGGATCCGCCACCAACGGATCCGCCACCAACGGATCCGCTGTCGAACTCGCCGTCCTCGACGCGCCAGTGCTCGTGCGTGGCGTGCTGACCATGGTCCTGCTGCATTTCGCCGAGGCTGGCGCCTTCGACCCCGTCTGGTCGGATCAGATCCACGCCGATTGGGCGCGCGAACTACTGCGCCTGCACCCGGACATGCCGGTCGAACGGCTGCGTCACCGCCGGGTGGAGATGGACCGCGTCTTTCCGGTCGCCAACGTCATCGCCAGCCGGGACATGCAGGACGAAGTGCTGGCACATTGCACGACGCAGGCCGAGCGTAAGTCGGCCCATGTCCTCGCCACCGCGTTATCCGCGCGCGCTGCCGTGATCGTCACCGACACCTCGTTTTGTCTGGGCGAGGTCATGGCGAAACTCTGGCACGACACCGCTGTGCTTTCGCCGGACGCCTGGTGCCTGGAGCTGCTGGATCGCCATGAAGCCGCAATGCTCGAGGGCGGCCGCACGCACCGCGGCGAAAGCTCCGTCGACGCCTGGCTCGCATTGTTGCGGGCGCCGCAGGTCGGGCTGACCGCGACCGCCGACCGTCTGGCCACCTTACAGGAAAAACTCTGATCGCCGGTCTGATCCTGGCGGGCGGAGCAGCACGGCGCCTTGGCGGCGTCGACAAGCCGTTGCTGACCATCGGATCCTCGACCATCCTCGCACGCATCATCGCCGCGCTGGACCTGCCCGAGATTGCGATCAGCGCCAATGGCGATCCGGTGCGGTTTGCCGCATTTGGCCGTCCGGTACTCGGCGACGGCCGGTTCACCGGAGAAGGCCCGCTTGCCGGGCTTCTTGCCGGCCTCGACTGGGCTTTTTTGATTGGTGCCACGGCGCTGCTAACCGTGCCAGGCGATACGCCGTTTGTCCCGCGCGGTCTTGCTGCAACCTTGTTGCCGCCGCCCGCCTGTGCCGTGAGCCATGGCCGGGTTCACCATCTGGTTGCGCTCTGGCCGGTCGACGCGCGCATACCGCTGCGGGATTGGCTGTCCCGACCTGGTGCACGCAACGTCGAGAAATTCGCCCAAATGATCGGGGTACGCCGGGTTGATTTTCCGCTCGCCACGTGGGACTCGTTCCTCAATGTGAACACCCCTGCCGATTTGGCGATGGCCCGCTCTCAGGCGGATCAAACGGCAACGGAGGGCCGTGCGTTGGGGTAACGGAGGGTCGAATATGACCAGAACGGTCGCAGTGGCCGGGCTTGGCGCCATTGGTTTGCCGCTTGCTCGCGCCCTGGACGGTGGGATCGATGGGTTGCAACTGGTCGCTGTGGCGGCCCGCGACCACACCAAGGCACGCGCGAACCTCGTAGGTTTCCGCGATCCGCCGGCTTTGATGAATTTCGCCGATCTGGCAGATGCCGATATCGTCGTTGAGGCCGTGCCGGCCGCGTTGTTCGAGCGCGTGGCATTGCCGGCGATTGAGGCAGGACGAATTTTCGTTCCCTGCTCGGTCGGCGCGCTGCTGCCCAGATTGCATTTGGTGAAACGAGCGCAACAGACCGGGGCGCGGATCATTGTGCCGACCGGGGCGTTGCTCGGCCTGGACGCGGTGCGTGCGGTGGCTGAGGGCCGTATCGACAGCATTACGATGGAAACCCGCAAACCGCCGGCCTCATTGATCGGCGCGCCCTATCTGCGCAAGCATGGTTACGACATGCTGGATGTTACGATGCCGCTGCGGGTGTTCTCGGGTAATGCGCGCGACGCCGCGCTGGGGTTTCCGGCCAACGTCAACGTGGCCGCGGCACTGGCTTTGGCCGGCATCGGCCCGGTACGCACCAAGGTGGAAATCTGGGCTGATCCGGGGTTGACCCGTAACGTGCACATCATCCGCGTCGAAGCCGAAGCGGCGCGGTTTACCATGCGTATCGAGAACGAACCCAGTGAAGACAATCCAAGAACGGGGAAGATCACGCCTCTGTCGGTGGTGGCCTGTTTGCGCGGTCTGGTTTCGCCGCTGAAGGTGGGGAGCTGACCGCTGCCGCCGTTGCTCGAGGGGCCGGTTTATTTCGTAACGGTGACGTTGTTCTGGCTGGTGGTTCTGGCGACGGCGCGGATGCGCCACGATGTGTCGTTGGTGTTCTGTATCCCGGCGGTGTTCGTTGCCATCATGCTGGGATTTTCCATGGGGATCTACGCCTGGGATCGGTTCGGCACGCTGCCGACGGTGGTCAGCTCAGTACTGGCGTGGGTTGGCGCACGGGCTCTCGCACGCCGCTACGCGGAACGTGACCTACTGATTGCGATATATTTGGTCTGGGCTGTCGGACTGGTTGCTGCGCTGATGGCGATCGGGTTTCCGGACAGCGAGTGACGGTTCGGAATGTCGAGTCTCCCGGGACCGGTTTGTGCCCGCGGCACGGTTCCATTTATCGCCGAGGACGTGGAGTTCGCCGAGGGCGCGGAGCAGGAATGCCGCGACTGCTTCCGCCTGACCAACCGTCTTCGCGTCCCTGGCGTTGTCGATCCAGTCGACGACGTTTGCTGAAGCTGTGATCCACGTCACAGCTGACCTGACCGAAACGAGGTAAATTCAGGCAAAATATCTCGTCGCGACCTTGGATAGTCGTGTAAAGATATCGGGCAACGGAAGGTCGCTCATCCACGCGAGACCGCAACTGTCGATTTATGGGGGCCAAAATGACCGATTCGCATGTGGAACTGCCCGGGAGCCGTAGGCCAATGGCACACGGTGCGCGCCGGGTACGCGATCTCGATCCGCACACCCACGTCGAAGTGACGCTGACGCTGAACGCCCCGCCGCTGCCGGCCGCCGACAAGCTGCCGGAGAAGGCGTTGAGTGCAGTCGAACTCGCACAGCACTACGGCGCTTCGGCACATGATATCCGTAAAGTCGAGGACGTGCTGCGCTCCTATGGTCTGCGGGTTGAAGGCGTCGGTACCAGTGGCCGCAGCATGCGGGTCAGCGGCACCGCACACGCCATCGAAGCAACCTTCAAGGCTGGACTGGCGATCTATCACAATGCCGAGCAAGGCGAGTTCCGCGGGCGGGAAGGTGCGGTGTCGGTGCCTGCCGAAATCTCCGGCCTTGTGCACAGCGTACTGGGCCTGGATCAGCGGCGGATGGCGCGCCGCGGGGCCGCGAAACCGGCGGTTGCTGCGGCGACGACGCCGCTACGGCCGGCAGACCTCGAGGAACGCTACAATTTCCCGCCAGGCGATGCCGCGGCGCAAAGCATCGGGATCGCAGAATTCGGCATTCCTCAGCATACCGGGACCGTCGTTGTCCCGGCCTACTTTCCGGACGATGTTGCGGCCTTTTGTACCGCCCAGGGGCGGCCCACGCCTCACGTCGCGACGGTTGCAGTGAACCTGGCGCCGCTGTCAATGGCGCAATACCACGCGTTGCCGCACGCCACGGCGAAGCAGGTACTGGACGAGACGTCCGAGGTCATGATGGACGTCGAGATTATCGCGGCGCTATGCCCAGCAGCAAATATTTCGGTGTATTTTGCTGGTTGGGATCAGAAGGGCTGGGTCGACCTGTTGGAAAAGGTCACCGCGGCGAGGCCCGTCGTGCTGTCGATCAGTTACGGACTTGCCGAGGATTCGCCGCATTGGGCGGCAGCCGCGTTGCAGGCGATCAACGACGCGTTACAGATCGCGGCGATGGCGGGCATCACGATTTGTGCGTCCTCGGGTGACGATGGATCCGGTTGCGATATGCCCGACACCAGAGCGCACGTAGAATTTCCCAGCTCGAGCCCATTTGTGCTGGCGGTCGGCGGTACTATGCTCCATGGCCACGGCGCAACGCAGTCGGAAGTCGTTTGGTGGGAAGCGCCGGGTCAGCGCCTTGCCCGCCGCGGTGGTGCCACCGGCGGCGGTGTCAGCGCAGTATTCAATCGGCCGGCGTGGCAGACCGAGCATCTGGCTTCACTGAACCACGGCAGCATCGCCGGACGTATTGTGCCCGATGTCGCCGCGCTCGCGGGCGCGCCGTATTACGAGTTGACCTTGCTTGGCCACTCATCGCCGGCCGGCGGCACCAGTGCGGCGACACCCGTCTGGGCTTCGTTAATTGCCCGTATTGACGCCGCGCTTCCAGCAGCAAAACGTCAGCGTTTCCGTGCGCCGATGCTGTACCACAAGACACATTCGGGCAGCACGATCGGTGAGGCCGGCTGCACCGACATCACCTCCGGCAACAATGCCTCGCACCCGCAGCCCGGCAAAGGCTATGTCGCCAGCCAAGGCTATGACGCGGTCACCGGCTGGGGTGTGCCGAACGGGAAGGCGCTCCTCGCGGCGCTGAAGTAATGCGTTGTGCCTGATTAATCTGCCTGATTACATGGCCAGTAAACCGGCATGGACCAGAAAAACCGGCGCGGGCGGCACCAGCGTGTCGCCGGCCCGTTCGATGAAGTCCGGAAGTTCCGTAATGGGAACGATACGGAGCGGGTCATATTCGCCGTTGCCACGAGTGTGGTGCGCTGCCCGGATGGCATCTGCGCTGAGCGTGGTGCAAACCGCCATCCCGAGATCGCTGACGTGACTGCCGGCATGCTCCACCACGCATAACGGTGTGATTGCGCCAATGACCTCCGGGCTTATGCCGAGTTCTTCCTGCAGTTCGGTTTGTAACTGCGCCCGATAGTCCATCGTGCCCTCCGGCCGCGCCGCCCCTCCATCCACACTCCCCGCTGGGCAGAGTTGCCACATGCCCGGCTGATAGATCGCCGCCGCCGGACGCCGGCCAATGACCACGCCGGCAGAGCAGCTCAGCACGCCACAGGCGGCGAGGGAGCGGATGCCAAGCTCGCCAAACAGGGCGTGGTCCTCGAGCTGCGCGACCAGGCGGCGATATTCGGTCAGATGGCCGGTGATGCGCTCCGGCGCGATGGTGTCGATCGAGAAGACCCGGCCATTGAACAGACGTCCGGCCCCGCCCGCCGCTACTCGCGTCGAGGCAGCCGACCAGAGCGCGTCGATCCTAGCCTCCAGTGCGGCTTGCAATCGCGGCATCGGCCGGATGATGCGGACTTCAACATCGGGACGGACCGGGTGAACGACGAACGATTCCATGCCGACGATTATAACAGGGGCCGGAGCCCGGCGGGTTTCAATCGTGCCATGGCGGTCCCGGTTGTGGCGGGTCGCGGCGTCAGTTCCCACCAGAAAACGCCACGACGGCGGTCGGTCTGTTCTGCCAGACGGCTGTTGTGGGGAAGATTCTTCTTAAAGTTGGGGCAAGGCTTTTCCTGGGCAGCAGGACTTGCCACAACACGGCTTTGCCGTTGCGCGGAGCCGATGTCATGAGTCACAGCCACGATCACGATGATCCCCACGGGCACTCGCATGAGGGCCCGCCGGCGCCGGGCACCGTCGACTGGCGGTTGAACGGGGTGCGGGTGATCAAGGGCGATCAACTCGACACCAATACGCCACAGACGCCGGGCATGAACCGCGCCGCAGCGATCAACAAAGCGCGCGTCGGGGCGCAGAAAATCTGGGCTGGCACGGTGAATATCCATGCCAACGCCAAGACCGGCGCGCATCATCACGGCGCGTTGGAAAGCGTGATCTACGTCGTGCGCGGCAAAGCGCGGATGCGCTGGGGCGAGAAGCTGGAGTTTGTCGCCGAGGCCGATCCCGGCGATTTCATCTTTGTCCCACCGTATGTCCCGCATCAGGAAATCAATGCCAGCAGCGACGAGACGCTGGAGTGCGTGCTGGTACGCAGCGACAACGAAGCCGTGGTGGTGAACCTCGACATCGAACCGGTGGAGAAGCCTGAAGCGGTGTTCTGGGTCGATCCGATCCATAAGCACCCTTAACGGTCCAGTTCCAGAACGGTTGGTGTGATTGGGTCCAACCTCAGTGCCAGGCGTTGCTGCCGGCCGTAGCCGCGAGCCTGCCAGCCATGCAGATCGACCGTCAGGGTTTCCGCTGCTGACCCAGGTTTGCGTTGCTGCAATGCCAGCAATCGGTGTCCTTGATACCGGTACAGATAAGTATCGACATCGTTGTTTGGCGCTTCGACCCTGAACGTCGGCGCCAGTGTCAGGACCTGCCGCAATGTCGCGGGCGAAACGATAGTGACCGTGACGCTCGGCGCGGTTCGCCGACGCAAGTGGAGATCGAACTGGCCAGGCGGCGTATCGGCAATTACCTGGCCGCCCTTGGCAGCGAATGCGGCAATCGCCCGAATTTCCCGGTCCGATAACGCGATGCTGTGCGGCAGGATCAGTACCGACGCCGGCGGCGGGCCAGACCCCAACTGATCCTCGGTTATGAACGTCGGATGCAGACCGATCCGTGCCAGTGCTTCAGCATAACCGCGCAGTGCGATGCGCCAGGCATTGTCCTGCCATTCGCTCTCGGCGGTCCGGTTCATCCAGGCGTCGCCATCGTGGCGATGGTCGAGCAACCAGGTCAGGCGAAAACTCGCCGGGGAATACAGGATCGCGATCGGATCGTGCAGCGGTTCGGCATTGATCAGCAGGCGGCCGACACGCCCGCGTAATGCTGCGATTAATGAAGCGTAGGCTGCCGCGCGAGGGCCGGGTGACGCATCCGGGCGAATGATGCTGTTGTCCTCATCCCACAGGATCAGCCCGCGAGCACCGCGCAGCACGCTGCGCCAGATTCCGTGAATTTCTGCTTGTGTTGCGCCGAAACTGGTGATCAGCGGTATCGCGGCAGGATTGATCGAGCGGATCAGCGGAAGACTTTCGTCGCTGTCGTAAATCTCCATCACGTCGACGGCGTGCGCGATCTGGGCGTAGTCGTAACCGCCCCAGCCGGGCAACTGCACGCCCTCGATCGCGCTGAGGGCATTTGGATCGGCGTGATGGATGGCGTCGGTGCCAAACCGCAACGCATCTGCGAATTCGATGTCCATCCAGGCTTTGAAGTCGTTCCATGGTGCGAAGTTGTCGTCGGTGCGGCGCATGGTTTTCCGAGTCGTTTCCGGCTGGATTGCGTCCCATTCGGAGTACGCTGTACCCCACTCGGCATTGAGCGCCGCCAATGAACCGTATTGACCGTGCAACCACGCTCGGAACCCGGCAACGGACTGCGGCGACAGGTCGAAATCCGAGAAGGCGGCCAGATCGGCGATCCCGGTTTCGTCACCAAGCGAGTAGTACAGCGGATGGAATGGCGCCTGTTGCCTGACCGTAGCGATCAAACGGTCGCGAACCCGTGTGCGCCACATTTGATCAAGCAACGACGGCTCACGGAACAATGCGGTCGTATCGCCTGGCGTGGCGCGATAGCGTTGTTGCGCGGCGAGGAACCGCCAGTTCACCGGTCGGCCCGGCGTGTAGCGGTGATAGGATGCGTAAAAATCCGTGGCGATGTTTTCGATGTACCACCGCACGCGGGACTTGCGCAGTACAGCGGTTTGCCGATCCAGTGGTGTCCCGGTGCCGTCGCGGTCGGCTACCACCGCTGCCGCTGTCACCCCCAGGTCGCGCAACGTTTTCCACTGCGCCGGGTCACGCCGTTGCCATTCGATGATCTGAAACGACTCCCATGCCGCCCAGGCCGGTGAGGCCAGCAGCAAAGCGCACGCCAGAACGAGATTGCGCAGCGTTCGAGGACGATTTTTCCCATCGACGGTTGTGCGGAATGTCATTCCGACGCACAAATGGCATCAATCTTCATTACCTCGCCGGCGAGGTAAAGACTGCCGCAGATCAGCACTCGCCCTGGTCCTTCACCGCGCGGAATGTTCCGCAGCGCATCGGTGACCAACGGGCCGGGCCGCGCGATGCCACCTGAGGCGGCGATGATTGCCTCGACCGGCAATGCGTTATGTTGGTCCGGTTCCGCGACGGCCCACAGCGAAGTGGCAAGCGGGATCAGCGGCCGCAGAAACTCCGCGGAATCCTTGGCCTGTTTCATGCCGACGACAAGGTGGATCGGTTCGTCGCGCCAGCCTGCGAGATGCGCCGCGAGAGCCGCTCCGGCACCAGGATTGTGGCCACCGTCAAGCCAGAGCTCCCATTCCGTCGGAAGTTGTGCTGCAAGCCGTCCGGTCAGACGTTGCAACCGCGCCGGCCACTCCGCCGAAGCAATGCCGCGCGCGATTGCGTCATTCGACACGCCGAGTCCGGCCGCGCGCATTGCTGCAATGGCGATGCCGGCGTTGTCGAGTTGGTGCGGACCAGGCAACGAAGGACGCGGCAGCTCAACAACGCCTGCTGCGTCTGCAAATCGCAGTCCATTGGCGGTTGCCTCGATCGTCCAGTCGCGCCCGCGTTGCAGCAGAGGCGTGCCGATTCGTTGCGCTTCGGCGTTCAGCACGGCGTATACCGAGGCGGGCTGCGTTCCAGTGGCCAACGGCACGCGCGGTTTCATGATCCCTGCCTTTTCCTGCGCGATTGCCTCCAATGTCGGGCCGAGCATTTCGATGTGGTCGAGCGAAATCGAGGCAATTGCACAGGCCGCCGGAGGCGGAATGACATTGGTCGCGTCGCCGCGGCCGCCAAGCCCGACCTCAAGCACGCATAGCTCGGCGGGCGACATGGCGAACAAATAAAACGCTGCGGCGGTGATGACTTCGAACACGGTGATTGGCGCGCCGGCATTCGCCTGTTCGACCGCCTCCATGGCGGCAATGAGATCGGCATCGGTGACCAGTTCGCTGGCGACTCGAATGCGTTCATTGAAACGCACCAGATGCGGCGAGGTGTAGACGTGCACGCGTTTGCCCGCTGCCTCACCCATCGCGCGCACAAAGGCGCAGGTGCTGCCTTTGCCGTTGGTGCCGCCAACGTGGACGATCGGCGGCAGCCGCAAATGCGGATTGCCAAGCTTCGCCAGCAATGTGAGCAGTCGATCCAGGGTCAGATCGATCAGTCTGGGATGCAGCGCATGCAGCCGAGCGACGATGTCGCCGATCCGGCCCGAAACATTGCCGTCGGGCAGCGCGGTCACGCGGCCTCCGGTAGTTCCTTGACCCGCAGCAGGGAAATGATGCGAGCCAGGGTGTCTTTCATCTCGGTCCGCTTTACCACCATATCGATGATGCCGTGCTGCAACAAATATTCAGCGCGCTGGAAACCATCGGGCAGCTTTTCCCGCACGGTCTGTTCGATCACTCTTGCGCCAGCGAAACCAATCAGCGCGCCGGGTTCGGCGATCTGGATGTCGCCCAACATGGCGAAGGACGCGGACACGCCGCCGGTGGTGGGGTCGGTCAGCACAACGATGAAGGGCAGACCGGCATCTTTGACCAGCCGTGTGGCGATCACCGTGCGCGGCATTTGCATCAGGCTGATCGCGCCCTCCTGCATCCGCGCGCCACCCGAGGCGGTGAACACGATCAACGGCGCCTGTTGCAGCACCGCGAGCCGTGCGGCGGCGACGATTGCCTCGCCCAGTCCGGCACCCATGGAACCGCCGATGAAAGCGAATTCCATGGCGGCGACGACGGCGTGCTGGCCGCCGATGGTGCCGTGGCCAACCACCACGGCGTCGTCGAGATGGGTCGCCTCGCGCGCTTCCTTCAGCCGGTCGGAGTAGCGTTTGGTGTCACGGAATTTCAGTGGATCGACGACCGCCTTTGGTAGTTCGATCCGCGTAAAACTGTCTTTGTCGAAGGTCCAACCCAGCCGCTCGATTGCCGTGCCGCGCGTGTGATGGCCGCAATCGGCGCAGACCCTCAAATTGGCAACGAAGTCTTTGGTGAAGATCATGCGCTGACAACCGGCGCACTGGCTCCAGAGATTTTCCGGCACGTCGCGGCGGACGAACAGGTTGCGAATTTTCGGGCGGATGACTTCGGTCAGCCAGCTCATGCGATGGACCTCTGTGCGTAACGCTTGTTCAACCCGGCAACTCCAGCACGTTCCTGGCCAGAATGTTGCGCTGGATTTCGTTCGAGCCCGCGTAGATCGACGCCGGCCGCGACTGCAGGAAAAGCCCCGCGGGATTGAGTTCCTGGTTACCCTCCAGCGGACCCCTGCCGGCGCCGTACTCGCCGGAGATGTCGAGCATGGTTTCGGTGATGCGCTGGTAAAGCTCGGTCTGATGCACTTTCAGCATCGACACGTCGGGGCCAAGCGGTTCCTGCCGCCGCACCTTCTCGACAAACGTTTCATACAGGTCCTTGTGATCTTCCAGATCGAGCCGCAACCGGGTGAAGCGTTGCCGGAAATCGTCGTCGTCCCACACCCCCATCCGCTCCGCGAGCAGTTTCAACCGTTGCAGCGCATAAGACGCCTGCCGCGGCGAGCCGGAGCCAATTCGCTCAAAGCCCAACAGGGCCTTGGCCATGGTCCAGCCTTTGTTGATGTCGCCGACAATGTTCTCCTTCGGCACACGAACGTTATCAAAGAATGTTTCGCAAAACTCGTCCGCCATGTCGATGTTGGTGATCGGGCGGACCATGATACCGGGCGTATCCATCGGCACCAACAGGAAACTGATGCCCTCTTGCTTCTTCGCCTGTTTGTCGGTGCGCACCAGCAGAAAAATCCAGTTGGCGTCCATCGCCAGCGATGTCCAGATCTTCTGCCCGTTGACCACCCAATGATCGCCAACCAGCACTGCCTCAGTGCGCAATGAGGCGAGGTCGGAACCAGCGTTCGGCTCGCTGTAGCCCTGGCACCAGATATGCTCGCCCGAGCGGATTTTCGGCAGGAAATATTGTTGCTGATCGGGCCGGCCAAAACGGATCAGCAACGGACCGATCATGGTCATGCCCATGTCGTTCAGCCTGGTACAGCCGTGGCGCTCTTTCTCCTCCAGGAAGATGAGCTGCTTGGTGGCGGAGATGCCCATGCCGCCGAATTGCTTCGGCCAGTTCGGGCAGAGCCAGCCTTGCTCGGCCAGCTTCATATACCAGGCCTTGTTTTCGTTGAAATGCAGTCGGCGTGGCGGATTGCGTAGCTCAGGCGGATAGTTTGCCTTAATCCAGGCGCGGACATGGGTGCGGAACGCGTCATCCGAAAGTTGGTCAAGATCGGCAACGGCGGCAGCGGTCATGGGACTCTCCCTTGTGCCGCGATCGTAGCCGTTTGCATGCCGCTCGGCTACCGGCGTGCGGCGCCGGAGTTTCACCCTGGGCCTCCTGGTAGGTTCAAGGGCGAAGCTCTTGCGCTTGGTCGGTCCGCGCGACGAGCTGTTTGCGCAATGACTGCAACTCCTGGAATCGCGCGGTGACGTCGCGCATGATGGCGGCGATACCAGTGATGCGTCCGTCGTCGCCGGTAAACGGCACGATGGTGAATTCGACCGAAAGCCGTGTGCCGTCCTTGCGGATCGCCGGCACCGCCAGGATCTGCCCGTCGCCATAGCGGGTCTGACCGGTTCGCATGGTCTCATGAAATCCGTGCCAATGGCGGTCACGCAGTCCCGCAGGGATGATGATATCGAGTGGCTGGCCCGAGGCCTCGGCTTCGGTGAAGCCGAACAGGCGCTCGGCGCCGCGGTTCCACACCCGGATCACGCCGGATATGTCGGCAAAGACGATCGCGTCGGGCATCCCATCGACCAGGGTGCGAGCGAAGCGGTCAGGATCCGGTGTCATGGTTGCCTCCATCGTCCGATAATGTGCAACGCTGCTCGGTCACCACGGCATCCATCGGAATGTCGTGCGATTGTGGAAAGATGCTGTCCAAAGCAGCGTACTCATAGCCGATGCCGATGACTGCCGGCCGCCGCTGGAGTGATGCCAGGGTACGATCGAAATAACCGCCGCCATAGCCAAGCCGGTAATTCTCGCGGTCGAAACCCACCAATGGCGCCAGCATCAGTTCGGGCAGCACGACCTCTCGGCGAGTCGGGACCGGAATGTTCCAGACGCCAGTCGCCAACGGTTCGCCGTGTTGCCAGCGCCAGTATTCCAGCGGCGCCTGCCGTTTGACGACCACCGGTAGGCAAAGCGTGACGTGGCTCTGCTGAGCCAATGCCTGAGCCCAGGAGAGCAGGTTGATTTCGTGTTTGATCGGCCAGTAGAGGCCGAGGCTGGCATGGCCCTCGGCGGCCACGTGTTTGTTCAGTCTGGCGACGACGGCATGGGCAGCGTGTTGGCGGGCTTCCTGCGGCATCGCCTCGCGTTTGGCGAGCAGCAGCGTGCGCTGCTGGCGCCGCCACGCCGCGACCTCGGAGTCCATCACGGGGTCATTCCCGGCTGCCGTGAGGCGCGTCGATCCCCAGCAGCGTGGCCAGTCGCGCCCGTGGGGCGACCAGGTCCGCCAGGGTGAACCGGTCGAGCACGGCCAGGAACGCGGCCAGCGCTTCGTGCAACACAGCCTGCAGCACGCATATTTCGCTGATGGCACAGGTTGCGGAACCGTTGAAGCAGGCGACCAGATCCATATCCTCCTCGGTGCGGCGCACGACTGTGCCGAGGTTGATGGCATCGGCCGGCCGGCCGAGACGCAGGCCGCCGTTCCTGCCGCGAATCGTCTCGATATCGCCGGCCGTGCCCAATTGGTGCACGACCTTCATGAGATGGGTCTCCGAGATCCGGTAGGTGCGAGCAATCTCCGCGATCGTCGCCAGCTTGCCGGTATTGACCGCCAAATACATCAGGGAACGCAGCGTGTAGTCCGTGTAGGCGGTGAGCCTCATCCGGCTAAGTCCGGGCAGCGCGAGGAGCCAGCCCGTCAGGCGGCGCGCCGAGGCGGTGGAACAGCGCAAGCTGCAGGCTGGCGGCAATGCGGTGTGCTTTGGTAATGAAGTTTGCCGCAGGTTCCGGCGCGAACAGATCCCGTACGGTGGATTCGAACAAGGCAAGCCACCGGGAAAACATCGGCCGCTCCAGGCCGCGAACCGCACGGTGCACGGCGACAGGATTGCCGGAATAACGGCCGGACGTGAGCATGACCGAGGACCAGAAGCGGCGCATGGTCTCGAGGTGCTCGGGCCAATCCGCTTCGGCGATCGCGGCCTCGAAAACCGGCGCCAGCACCGGGTCGCGGCGTACAGCGGCGTAGAAATGGTCAATCAGCAGTGCGATTGTGAGCTCGGTTACGCTGTCGGCGAGTGCTGGTGCGGCGATATCCACTGGGCGGCCCCAAGGGTGATTAGCGGTACATCTTATAGCGTGGAGCGCCGTTGAAAGCAATATCCCAAATCCATGTTAAGGCCGGTTCGGCTTACTGGATCGCCATCCCCTGCAGCCGGATCAGCCCGTCGGGCACCTGGCGGAAACCGGTGATGGACGCCTTCAGTCCGACGATATTGGCCGGCGCCCACAAATAGATCAGCGGCAGGTCGTCGCGCTCGTGCTCCCACACTTTGGCGTAAAATGCCCTGCGCTGCTCGACCGAGGCGACGGTGCGGGCGTCATCCAGCGCCTTGTCCACCTCGGCATTGCTGTAGTGCCCGTAATTGAACGTGCCGCCGGTGTGCAGCATCTGCCACAGGTTGCCGTCCGGATCGGCGCGGCCGGACCAGCCAATGAGATAGGCCTCGAAGTCTCCGGCATAGGCCGCCTGCAACGATGAGGCGAACTCCATCGACTTGATTTTCACGTCGAACCCGGCCTCTCTGGCCATCGATTGGATCACTTCGCCGACCTGCTGAATATCGGTTTCATTGGTAATCGTCAGCACGACCGGAACCGGCAGTTTCACTCCGGCCTCGGCCAGCAATGCTTTTGCTTTGGCAACGTCGCGCGTCGGAGGCTTCAGCGCGTCGACATAATACGGCGAGCTGGCGGGGTTCGCCTGCGCGGTCGAGGTGTGCATGTTGTTGTAGACCACCTGCATCAGCGCGTCGCGGTCGATCGCCAGCTCGAACGCATGCCGCACCAGTTTGTTCTGATTGATGACCGTATTCGCCGCCGGACCATTGCCGGTGTTGAAGGTAATGCCATCATAGGCCAATGAACCGGTGATCGCGATGCGCAATTTCGGATCGCGCTTTACCGCCGCGACATCGGTGGGCAGGATATACTCGACCAGGTCCAACGCGCCCGCCTGTAAATTCGCCAGCCGGGCGGTGGCATTCACGTTAGGCTCATACACCACTTCATCGAAATGAATATTCGCCGCGTCCCAATAGCCCGGAAAGCGCTTCAGCACTATTTTGTCCTGTGCCACCCGCGACTCGAATGCGAAGGGGCCGGCGCAGACCGGATGCAGGCCGAATTGGTCGCCTTCTGCCTCCGCCGCTTTTGGCGAGATCATGATGCCGGCACGGTCGGTCAGCGCGGCCAGCAACGGCGATGATGGCGCATGCAACGTCAGCAGAACCGTGAGCGGATCAATGACCTCGATGGTGTCGATCGAACTGATCTCGCCACGGCGCATGCTGCCTTTGATGGTCAGGTCGCGGGTCAGTTTGTACTTGACCGCCTCGGCATCAAGCTTTTCCCCATCCTGAAACACCACGCCGGGCCGGATCCGGATCAGCAAATGGGTAGCATCTTTCCACTCGTAGCCGGTCGCCAGTTGCGGAACGATATTCAGCTTTTCGTCGATGTCGAACAGCTTGTCGCACAGTCCGGAAAATACGATGCGCCCGACATAGGACGAGCCAAGCGTCGGATCGAGTAAATCCGGATCCTGTCGCAACCCGATATGCAACGTTTGCGCGGCAGCCTGTGTCACGGCGAACACCGCGAGCACGGTAAAGAAAAGTCGGCGCATGGCGTTCCTCATGTGGGTGGCAGCCGGTCACGGGCGATGGTTGAGTCGATGGTGGCGCGGTCCAGCACGCCCCAGGCGCTGTCGTTGCCTGCCAGCAGGCTGCGAAACACGGCAAAGCGTTCCAGGCTGACTTTGTATAAACGGCGTAGCTCGGACAGCGGATCGGGGTGGTCGTCGGCTCTGATATCAAGGTCGGGGTATGGATCGTTGCAAGCGATTTTCAGTCCGGCGGATTGTTTGCCGCGTTTGTCGCCGCCGGCCTTTTCGCCGGCTTCCATGGCGGTCAGCAGGCGCTCGGCGATCGATCCGGAGGCGGAAAGGTACCCTTCCAGCGTGGCACGGACGGTTGCCTCGCCGGCGAGCATGTTGCCGGCTACCGAAACGTTCTCTGCCGCGACATGGCCCGCCCATGATACGCAGTTGGCACCGGTGTGTTGGGCAACGCGGCTGGTGGCGTCGATGATGTGGAACTGGCGCTGGTCGGCGCCCGGGTCGGGCCAGACCAACCCGGTCAGGATGGTTTCCGGTGCCTCGCCGGCGCGCAGCCGGGGCATGGCGTTGACCGCATACATCGGATTGACCAGCGCTTGGGTTGCCAGGGCGCCAACGCGACCTTCGACGAAGGGGCAGATGGCGCCCACGGCAAAGAAACGGGAGGCGACGGCGACGCCAAGCGTGCCGGTCGCGGGATCGCGAGCGATGATGGACCAGGTCATACGCCGACCATAACGGAAGCCCAGGTAATTGCCACGCGGCGGGAGCCTGGACGCGCCATAGTCCGGCGGTCTCCGCACGCCTCACGAGTCGCGGGTCACGCCCGTACCGCAACGTTGTCCGCGGGTGGCATCAGCCCTTCGCGCCTCAGCCCTGGTTACCCGCCGCCTGCGCCTTCGCCTGCGCCTCAGCCGCGCGGGCGTGAATTGTTGCGGGGTCCGCATTCGCCTGGGCCGTCTCCGCAGCCTTTTGCACGACCTTGGAGCCGACATAGCTCCCACCGCTTATACCGAGCAGGCCAAGCACACCATTAGGAACTTCCACCAGCGTCATGCCGGATGCCTTCGACGCAAGCAGCAAATAACTGGCGCCAATCACAAAGGTAAAGATCAGGAATTGGAACCGCGACATGCTGGCGGTACCGTCCTGCTCGGACACCAGCAATCTGAGGTCGATCGGTCCACAAAACATTTTAGCCAGCACAACCGTGGCAAACATGCCAAGCAGCACCGTGATCAGCGAGGCCAGGACCTTCGACAGATCCGGGGTCCCCTGGAAAATCAGCAGCAGCCCGGTCAGGACAGCGACGATGACAATGGCGACGATTGCCTGCCAGAAGCACGTGCCTCCCAACCCGGTCAGCTTGTTATTGCCAGTGCCCAATATTTTGTTTCCTCCTGTTATTGATTGAAGCCGAGAATTCCCCTGAACCAGCCAAGCTTGTCTGCGCCCTTCGCACCGAGATAGGTCACGTGACTGCCACCCAGAAGCAACAGCAAGTCATTCGGTACGTCGGGCATGTGCGATTGATCCTGGTTGGTCATTGTCAGGCCGAGGTACCAGGCAGCCCCACCCAGGTTTGCCACCAGAACCTGCACGCGTGCAGGGCTAAAGGTCCCCTGAGGTCCAGTGTCGAACAGGCCGTGCGTGTTGATGTCGCCAGTTAACAGTTTCCAGGCAACGATCGCTCCTACGCCGATCAGAAAGCCAAAGATTTCGAAGTTGATGATCGTTCCCGGTATGGCCGCGCCCACTTCTTTGATTCGATTCCCAGGCAGATCGTTACCATAGTTCCGCCTTTCGTGCAAACCGTGCGATTAATGCATGGTGCGGCCGTCTCGGAACCGGCTGGTAATCGCGGTCGCCTGTCACATCGCGACAGTTATGTTGCTCTATACCACGCTGGCCGCCGCTTCTCCCGAAATGCGGACGTCCCCTCATGCCCTTCCGCCGAGGCGCGCTGCGTCCAACCCTCGTGCGCCAACAGCGTCATTTGCCGTTCATCCAACAACAGCCCGTTGGCACCGAGAAAGCTGCGTTTGGTCATGGCAACCGCCTGCGGCCCGCTGAGGAAAATTGCCTCCAGCACAGCCGCAAATTTGGCGTCCAGGTCCGCCTCCGCCACCACCTCATGTACCAACCCGATCCGCTCTGCCTCACGAGCATCGAATCGTTCCCCGGTCAGCGCGTAGCGCCGCGTCTGCCGCAATCCGATGGCACTGACCATGTGCGTCGAAATCGGCGTCGGCGAAACTCCGACGCGCACCTCGGTAATCCCAAACAACGCATCAGGCGTGGCAAACGCCACGTCAACGCAACAAACGATTCCCACCCCGCCCCCGAAACAGGCGCCATGCACCAGTGCAATGGTTGGTTTCGGAAACTCGTTCAGCAACTGCATGGCACGCGTGGTGGCCAACGATGCGGCAAAATTTTCTGCCGGCGGATAATGCGCGACCTCGTTCAGCCAGCGAATATCGGCACCGGCCTGGAAATGCTTGCCGGCGCCGCGGATCACCAGGCAACGCACGGTGGCGTCGCCTGCCAGACATTGCAGCCCGCTTATCAACCCATCCAGCATCGCCGCGTTGTAAGCATTGCCGACCTCCGGGCGGTTCAACGTCACCGTGGCGACCCCGCGATCATCGACGTCCAGCAGAACGACATCCTCACTCATCACGTTGCGACCTTTCCTGGATCGGTATTGCCGCCGCAGACCACCACCCCGACCTTGGCGCCGTCAGGCGGCACAAACCGGCCGGAGAGCACTGCCGCCAACGCCGTTGCCCCGCCCGGTTCGGCAATCAGCCGCAATTTGTCCCACAACAGACGTTGCGCGGCAGCGATCGCATCGTCGGTCACCAGCACCGCCTGGCTCACGAACACCTGCGCAATCGGAAACATCAAGGCGCCGACCTGGCGCGCGCCAAGCGAGTCGGCAGCCAGGCCGGAGACCGCACAGTCCACTGGGTGCCCTACCCGTAACGCCGTGGCCAAGGTCGGACAATTCTCCGGCTCGACCGAGACGACCGCTGCCGAACCCGCGTACCAGGCCGCGATACCACCGATCAGTCCGCCTCCGCCGGTGGCCACCAGAACATGGCTCAACTCCGGCACCGCCTTTTCAAATTCACGCCCGACTGTTCCCTGACCGGCAAGTACATCCGCATGATCATACGCATGGACCTCCAGTGCGCCCGTCTCCGCCTGGCGCACCCGCGACGCTGCGAGCGCATCGGCATAGGCCGCTCCTCCCAGGATCACCTGCGCGCCGTATGAGCGAATGCGGCTGACCTTGGTTTCCGGCGTTGCCCCGGGGACGAAGATTTCTGCGTTGACGCCAAGGGCTTGAGCGGCGTAAGCGACCGCTGCGCCATGGTTGCCTCCAGATGCGGTGATTACGCCGGTATTTGGGATCGTGGCGTTCAACAATCGATTGAATGCGCCTCGAGCTTTAAAACTGCCAGTATGTTGTAATAACTCTAATTTCAACTTAATCGGGTAATTAAGCGACAAAGATGCTCCATCGACGTCTATCACCGGCGTGTGCCGAACGAACGCGGCCAGGCGAGCCGCGGCAGCCTCAATGTCGGAGCGAGTGACCATGGTGCGGCGGACGCTGGCACGCATGGGCCCTGCGGACAAGCCGATCAGGCTCCCGGTCTGGCAGGCCAGATTTGCCGCAATGCAAAATCGTGCTTACCTTCCGGAGGATCCAGGATCACAGCGATGTCACGGTTTTTTGCGTACAGGGTTCCATCCGCGCCGGCCGCCCCCAAATGCCATGGGTCGGCCCAGCTCAGAACCCGGTTGGCCGGACCAGGCGCGGACACAACAGGAGCGTGCGGTGCGTCATTGCTTTGACGGGCTGATTTAACGTGATGCGCGCCGGAGCCCGGTTCCACGGCAGTTGCGTGGCGCGTGACGGCGCCGGCGTGCTGCTTCTTGGTCCATCCGGCACTGGTAAATCCGATCTTGCCTTGCGGCTGCTCCGCCAAGGTTTCGTGCTTGTCGCTGATGATCAGGTTGACGTCATAGATGGTTTCGCACGCTCACCCACCGCACTGGCCGGACTGTTGGAAGTTCGCGGCCTCGGTATTGTGCGATTGCCGTACTTACCGGTTGTCAAACTTAATATCGTCGCTGTGCTGGCTGACCAAAATGAGCGTTTGCCGCACCCGGAACGTCACGCGGAACTGGATCTACCAATTGTGCGTTTAAACGCATTGGACGTTTCGGCACCTGACCGCGTTGCACTCGCGCTCGACTGTGCGCTTGGACGCGTCACGCAACATACCGGGGCATTCGCGGCATGAGCGACAGGTCACCCGACACCGGACCGCGCCGCGTTGTTCTGGTGACTGGATTGTCGGGCGGCGGCAAGGCTTCAGTCCTGCACGCGCTGGAAGATGTCGGGTACGACGCGGTCGATAATCTGCCGCTTGGCCTCGTTGAGGACCTTGCCACGCGCGCCGACCGCGACATCGCCATCGGCGTCGATGCGCGTACCCGCGGCTTCAATGCCGACCTCGTACTCGACAGCCTGGCCAACCTCCGTCGCAACCCTGCTCTGCTTCCGGAGCTTGTCTTCGTGTGGGCCGATGAAGCAACTTTACTGAGGCGGTATACCGAAACCAGGCGTCGTCATCCGTTGGCCCCGCAAGGCCGCGTAACGGAAGGCATCGAAATTGAACAGGAAATCACCGCACGTTTGCGCGAAGCCGCTGATCTGCTCATCGATACTTCCGAGCTGCCGCTGGCTCG
The DNA here is from genome assembly GCA_049519555.1 of Acetobacteraceae bacterium. Lineage (GTDB taxonomy): Bacteria > Pseudomonadota > Alphaproteobacteria > Acetobacterales > Acetobacteraceae > Rhodopila. Next base: position 1,594 of record JBEKQQ010000038.1, on the reverse strand, counting down.
CCTGCGCCAGACGATCGAAAGTCATTTCAGTCAGCGCGGCGAAGCCAGCGATCCACGTATGGTGGTTTCGCTGATCTCCTTTGCATATGTGAAAGGTTTGCCGAAGGAGGCCGACCTCGTGTTCGACGCGCGGTTCTTGCGCAACCCGCATTACGATCCCATCTTGCGGCCTCGGACGGGACTTGACCCGGAAGTTGGCGCCTATATACGCGAAGATCAGGACTATGTGGCATACCTGTCCCGGATCATCGGTCTGGTCGACCTGGTTCTGCCGCGGTTCGTGCACGAAGGGAAAAAATACGCTACCATCGCGATCGGGTGTACCGGGGGGCGGCACCGATCGGTTTACCTGGTTGAGTGTCTTGCCGCCCATCTGGCATCACGACTCGCCGCGATGCGTGCGGCTGGGGAGAGCGGATTGGACTGGCGGCAGACCGTGACGCACCGCGAACTCGCCCTGAACAAGCAGGAACCGGGTGAGCCGACGTTGGACGAAACAGGCTTGCAAGGCGACATGAAACCGTCGTTTACTGCAGAATCCACCACCGGGGGATCATCCTCCCGCGCCCGCGACCAGGCGCTGGACAGCGTGAGAAATGACGGCAATGGCCAAAAGACCACGCCGGTTCAGGCACAGGAGGCCTGAGAACAGATCATGAAACACCCTAAAGACAGTGGGCTGACCGATGCGGAATATCCCGTCCGGAAAGCCGGTTGGGACACTTCAGACCGCAAATGATCGGAATGATCCTGGTTACCCATGGCCGCCTGGCGGAGGAACTTCGCCTTGCCATGGAGCATGTGGTCGGCGCACAGCGAGGCGTTGACACGGTGTGTATCGGCCCTGACGACGACGTCGATACTCGCCGTGCTGAGATCGAGGCCTGTATCGGCCGGTGCGACACCGGCGACGGGGTCGTATTGCTGACCGATATGTTTGGTGGCACGCCGTCCAATCTCGCCATCTCAATGATGGAACGGAAGGGCGTCGAAGTGATTGCCGGCGTCAACCTGCCGATGCTGGTCAAACTGGCCAAGGTCCGGTCGAGCCAGCCGCTCGCGGATGCGGTGCTTTGCGCGGAAACTGCCGGACGGAAATACATTGCCGCCGCCTCGCATGTGCTGCACGGTTGTCGTCCCAACGGAACGCCCTGTCCCGAATGACACCCCCTCGCAAATGACGCTTCGGCGTCCACGTTTTCGCCGCCATAGGCGATGACAGACGGCGGGCCGCCGGTTCTGACCCGGACCGTCACGATCTCCAACAAGCGGGGCCTGCATGCTCGTGCGGCCGCCAAATTCGTCACCACCGCAGAGCGGTTCGGTGCCTCAGTGGAGGTGGTGCGTGGCGACGAACCGCCGGTCTCCGCTCGCTCCATCATGGGTCTCATGATGTTGGGCGCCGGCAAGGGCTGCGAGATCGAGCTGCGCGCCGAGGGCTGGGATGCGAAGGAGGCGCTGGACGCTCTGACCGCCCTGGTCGAGGCCGGGTTCGATGAACGCGACTAGCCCGGTAGGGACGGGGCAAGGTCTTTCCGGTCAAGGGTCAGGTGGGGAAGGGGCTGCTGGTTCGGGATTGGTTGGATCGTCAGGG
>JBEKQQ010000037.1:0-44992 GCA_049519555.1 Acetobacteraceae bacterium | reverse complement strand
TGAGTCGGACCATTGCGAGTCGCCGTGACCGCGCAGGTCGGGCGCAATGACGTGGTATTCGTCCTGCAGCGCGGTGGCGACCCAGTCCCAGTTGCGGCAGTGATCTCGCCCGCCGTGTACCAGCAATAATGGCGGCGCATCGGGATTGCCCCAGTCGACATAATGCAGCCGCAGCCGTTGTGAGAAGTAGATTCGCGAGGTCGGTCCGAGCATATAGGATCCTTATTGCGTAAGAGCCGGCAATGACAGCGGAATGACCTCGTCGGCGGTGCGGCCCTTGTAGTCGCGCTGCCGTACGCCGCTAAGCATACGTTGCTGCGCCTCGGTCAGCGTTTCGAGTGCCGCTTCGTGGTCAAGCGTAAGAACCTTGCCATTTCGCACCACCTGGGCGCCGGCAATATACACATCACGGATGGCACGGTCTGCGGCGGTATAAATCAAGGATCGCAACGGGTCGCGGGCCGGCATCATGAACGGGTTCTTCAGGTTCACGAGAACAATGTCGGCTTTGGCACCGGGCGCCAGCCGGCCGATGTCGTCGCGGCCAAGTGCCGCCGCGCCGCCGGCGGTCGCTGCGCGGAATACTTCGGCGGTCGTCGTCGTCTTGATGTCTTCCGCCAGAATTCGCGCCACGATGGCAGCCAGCCGCATTTCCTCAATCAGATTGTGCGGCGCGACATCGGTGCCGATGCCGATATTGACGCCGGCGCGGCGGTAGCGGCCAAAATCCTCCATGCCGTGGCCATAGCGCGCAAAGGGCGACGGACAATGCGCAACCGAGGTGCCGCTGTTCGCCAACAGGCCGAGGTCGTCGTGGCCGTGCCAGTGCAGCCAGGAATGTTCGTCGATGAAGATTGCATGACCGAGAATGGTGCGCGGCCCGAGAATGCCGATCTGCTTCGCCCATTGCACCGGCGTTTTGCCATGGCGCTTCACCATTTCATGAAACTCATTCACACTTTGCGCGCAATGCGTGGTGAACGGCAGACTTCTTTCCGTTGCCGCCTGATACGAATCATGCAGCAGATCCGGCGTGCAGGTGTCGATTTGCGACGGGCAAACGATGCCGGACAGCCGGCCGGAGGGATGCTTTATCGCCTCGTCGATCAATGCCAGGGCATCGGCAAAGCCGCTTCGGCCATTCATTTCGTCCCAGTCATATTTCAGGTCCCAGTCGTTCGCCAGCCGCCAGCGCGCCGAGGCGTAACCGGGTGCCAGGAACACCCGTAACCCGCTGCGTGCCGCCAGATCGATCCAGCCGGGATCATTGCCCGACAGATCCGCGACTGAGGTAATGCCGGTCAGCAGCATCTCGCAATAAGCAACCTGCTTACCGGCCTGACGGCCGGCGGCGTCAGGCCGGAACACAAAGGAGCGTTCATACAGACCGCTCATATACATCGAGGGCAGCCCGTGTTCCTCTCGTACGCCGCGAAAGAACGGCTCGGTGCTGGGATGCGAATGGATGTCGATCAGGCCCGGCATGACCATCAGATCGCTGCCGTCGATCGTTTCGTCGGCGTGGCCCGCGTAGTGCTTGCCGACAAACGTGATGCTGTCGCCGGCGAACACCAGATCGCCGCCGTTCAGATAGGCATGACTTTGCGTCGCCGCATCCCAGGCCACGATCCAGGCGGCGTTCCTGATGCAGGTCGTGCTCGGCATCTTCGTTCTCCCGTTGAGTCAGTACTGGTATGGAGTTTGCCACCATTATCGCGACTCCTGTCATTGCGAGCAGCGAAGCAGTCTCCCTCCCTGTTGGATCGGGAGATTGATTCGCCGCTCGCATTAACCGAGGGCCGACTGCAGACCCGCCGGGGATCAGATCGGCGGGTGCTTCTTGTACCACCCGGCCGCTTTCTCATAGGCCGCGGCGACGCGCAGCACCGTCGCGTCTTCAAAATACCGGCCAACGAATTGCACGGATACCGGAAGGCCGTTGCCGGACAACCCCGACATCATCGCCAACGCCGGATGGCCGGTGACGTTGAACGGTGCGCGGGCCTGCCTTGGGTAAGTGCGCGCGGTTTCCGCAGCATCGTCGATCTCGCTGGCCGGGTCCATGGAACTGGCGCACATCAGCACGTCGAAATCGCGCAATTTGTCGTTGACGGTGGCAATCAGTTCGGCGCGGCGGCGTTGCGCGCCGACATAATCGCCCGCGGTCATGAAGGCACCCGGCAACAGGCGGCGGCGAGCCAGCGCACCATAATCGCCGGGCCGCTCGCGCAGCCAAGGGGCGTGAATCGACCACGCCTCGGAGCACAAGATCACGCGATTGATGCCGGCGAATTCACTCAATTTCGGTAACGTGACGGTTTTGACGATCGCACCTTCCGCCTCGAGGATACGTTCGACGTCCTCCAGAGCGGCGGTGACGTCCGGGTGCGCCGGCATGTCCGTTTCGTGGAAGTGACGAATGAAGCCGATCCGCAGCCCGTCTACGCCGCGGTCGAGAGTCGCGCTGAAGTGGCCGGCCTTGGTCTGCGCACTGCCGGGATCATCGGGATCGTGGCCGGCCAGCACCTCCAGCAGCAGCGCGTTGTCGGCCACCGTGCGGGTCATCGGGCCGACATGATCCAGCGTGAAGGCCAGCGGAAACACGCCACGGCGACTGACCAGGCCGTAGGTCGGCTTGAGACCGACGATGCCGCAGACGCTTGCCGGATTACGCACCGAGCCGCCGGTATCGGTGCCGAGTGCCAAGGGGAACATGCCGGAGGCGAGGCCTGCGCCGGAACCGGAAGAAGAGCCGCCGGGATGGTGCCGCGGGTTCCACGGATTGCGCGCCGGCGGGAAGGGCAGGTCGAAGCTCGGCCCGCCGATGGCGAACTCGTGGGTGCTGAGCTTGCCCATGACGATGGCGCCGGCCGCACGCAGCCGAGCCACGCAGGCGGCGTCCTGGTTGGCGATGTTGTCGACCAGGATCTTCGAGTGAGCGGTGGTCGGCAGGCCGGCGACGTCGATGATGTCCTTGATGCCGACAGGAATGCCGTGCAGGGGACCTCTGACGCGGCCGGCGTGCAGTTCGGCGGTGGCGGATTTCGCCGCGTCCAGCGCAGCGGCAGCGTCGAGCCGGATGAAGGCATGCAGTTTCGGCTGCAAATGTTCGATACGGTGCAGCAACGCCTGGACCAGTTCCGTCGGCGACAACGTGCGTGCGGCGTAGGCCTGGGCGATTTCGGTGGCGGTCAGCCAATGCAGCGCTGTCCCAGGGGCGGTCACAGGGTTGGCTCCGCGTGCATTGGGGGCCACGGTTCGGCGGCCGGATCGGCCGGATACTTTACCGCTTCTGCATGGCCCAATGCCTGGGCAGCCGCGGCTTCGATGTCAGCGGGGAATTCAGAGAGGGCCTTGTCCAGGCCAGCAGCTTTGGCGAGGGCGGCAATGGTGGGGTCCATGGCGGGGCTCGTGCGTGGTTGTGCGGATGCGAAGGGTGACAGGGAATGTCGGGGAGGGGAAGGGCTTTTGGGGGTCTCATATTCGCGCGAGGTTCGAATGTCGTTTCCGGTCTCGGAAGCCCGACGTGGTGGTCATTGCCGCAAAAGAAACGCCAAACTTCCCGCGCATACCTGGGAGTGCCGGGAAGAACAGCACGCTGTCTCTGCTTGGGCTGGGGGCAAAAGCAGAGCTGCCGAGCATATTTCTATCTTGAATCAACAGACGCAATGGTGCTCCGAACCTGTTGACCGTGGTCCATACCCTGGCGCTCCGCCTCAGACCGAATGGCGAGAAGCCAGCAATATGCGCCGGGGCATTCGCTCACAGCTTGAAGGATCTGTGCCCTTTGCGAAAACGTCCAGCTTGCACGCATTTGACGATCCCATTGTAGTAGTAGACGACACAGAAGAATCACAGTTGCGGCTAATTGGAACCCCAGTGCACCGCTCATAAATATCTCGGCCACTTTGTCCCAAGCGACCTGGTTGCCGAGATAACGCGCGCCCTCATAGTATAACAGCCCAGCTCCGACCAGCGACAAAAGCATCGGAATAATAACAGGAATATCGATCGTCCACCAGAGGTCAATGGCAAATCGTTTTAGCGCCGACGATGGATTTCGGATAAAATATGCTCGAGCCGCGTCGTTGTCAGATATCTTGTTCGCATACACGTAATCCACGAATGCAATGAGAAGCAGATATGAAAAACTAAACGCCATGTGCATCGCCGGATTATCTAAAGTGCACAGTGAGAACAACGCCATGCCAAGAAAGATCTTGTCCCAGGAGATATAATTCTCTACGAATTCCAAGGTCCTGGAATCCGCGCGCGTGAACTCTATCAGTCCTGTAAGCTTGAAATACTTTTCCACACAAACCTGACCGACAACCGATACGCTCAAACCTAATATGAATATTATCCTTGAGAGGTGGATCATAAAGGCCAGGCCGTCGGATGCGCATGGCGCTGACGGGTTGCATTTAAGCAACATTATCGAAGCGTCCCAGAAGCCTGAGACGGTCGCCAGCACTGATGGTCGGCCGCTCATCACAAGAGGCAAAAAGATTGCCAATGCCAATATTACGGCCAAAGACAGAATCGCAGCGAGCAGCGCGCAAGTCAGGGCGGTACCGTCACGCATACGGATCGAATATTCGATGCTCATTGTTCCCCCTCCTTAATTGCACAATTATCTGGCATTTCGGAAATATAGCAGCCTGAACTCCGGATGGCTAGCCCTCAAACCCTGAGGCCGGGGAAGGTACCGCAGCCCTTGCAACGTTGCTTTGGTAGGAACTGTCATCCATAGCAAGCCGAGTTCCCCGCCCTCTCCCCCCACATAGGGGTAGGCGTCGCCTTCGATGAGCGGCCGGGACGCGTTCTGGAAAATCGATTTCCTTGCGTAGGTTAGCTTCCGGCTCACACAGGTGATTAAGCCCTCCGCTCGTTGGTCCCTGACTCCAGCCAAAAATCCTTGCTATATGCATCTCCATGACCCACTTCGACGTCATCATCCTCGGCGCCGGCGCCGCCGGCCTGATGTGCGCCATCACCGCGGGCCAGCGGGGCCGCCGCGTGCTGCTGCTCGACCACGCCGCCGAGCCAGGCGCCAAAATCCTCATCTCCGGTGGCGGTCGTTGCAACTTCACCAACACCGCCACCGCGCCCGGGTGCTTCCTGTCGGACAAGCCGCACTTCGCGCACTCTGCTTTGGACCGTTACACGCCGGACCACTTCATTGCTCTGGTGCAACGCTACGGCATCGCCTTCCACGAGAAAGCCAAAGGTCAGTTGTTTTGTGACGGGTCAGCCCGTGCCATCGTCGCCATGCTGTTGGGCGAAGCCCGGGCCGCAGGTGTCGACCTGCGTATGACGCATCGGATCACCGGCCTCAGCAAAGCCGACACATTCCGTATCGACACCGATCACGGCACATTCTCCGCCACCAGCCTGATCCTGGCCACCGGCGGGTTGTCGATCCCCAAACTCGGCGCCACCGGCTTCGCTTACGACGCCGCGCGTCAGTTCGGCCTTCGCATAAAACAGACCCGGCCAGGCCTCGTCCCACTGACCTTTGGCGACGAACTGCTGACGTTGATGCGACCCCTCGCCGGCGTCTCCCTGGACGCTGATGTGACCTACCTGCGCCACCAATTTCACGATGCCGTGCTGTTCACCCACCGCGGTCTATCCGGCCCGGCGATCTTGCAAATCTCGTCCTATTGGCGCGAGGGCCCGATCTCTCTGAACCTGTTGCCGGGCCTCGACGCCGCCGCATTCCTGCTCGACCGCAAGCGCTCGCGGCCGAAGGCTGAACTGCGCACCGTGCTGGCCGAGCAACTGCCACAACGCCTGGCCCAGTCATTGGCGGCGGACAGTAACAGACTGGCGGACATGCCAGACCGCACGTTGCGCACTCTCGCGCAACAATTGCAGGCCTGGACCATCACCCCGACCGGCACCGAAGGCTTCGCCAAAGCCGAGGTCACCGCCGGCGGCATCGACACCCGAGACCTGTCATCGAAAACCATGCAATCCACAACAGTCCCCGGCCTGTTCGTCATCGGCGAGGCGGTCGACGTCACCGGCTGGCTTGGCGGCTACAACTTCCAATGGGCCTGGGCCAGCGGCTGGTGCGCGGGTGAGGCCGCGTAATTCACGGCACCGCCGACAGTAACAAAAACACGCCGCAAATCACCAGGTGCACTGCGCCTTGCAGGATCGTGGTCCGGCCGGTCGCCAGCGTCACCGTGCTGATGAACAACGTCAGGATCAGCAGCGTCATTGCCTCGGGTGCGAGGCCGAGCGTCAACGGCTGACCCAGCCACAACGATACCACCGCGACCGCCGGAATGGTCAGTCCGATACTCGCCAGCGCAGACCCCAACGCGAGGTTCAAACTGGTCTGCAGCCGGTTCGACCGCGCCGCCAGGACTGCCGCCGTGCCCTCGGGCAGCAGCACGAGTGCTGCGATCACCACCCCAACGAATGACGATGGGAAGCCCGCTGCGGCAACGCCCAGCTCCAGCGATGGCGACAGCGTTTTCGCCAACAGCACGACTGCGACCAGTGCCACAACCAGCAAGACGACGCTGATCGCGGTCGTGCGCACCCCGGGCCTGGCATCGTCGCTATCAGCATCTGCGCCGGTTCTGAAATAATCTCGGTGCCGCACTGTCTGCACGAACAGAAACACACCGTACAATACCAGCGATACGAATCCCACGAAGTCCAGTTGCGTGGGAGAATAGAAGGGACCCGGAGCAGCGACAGTATAGTTCGGCAGGATCAGCGCAATCGCCGCCAGCGTCCCCAACACGCTCAAAGCCGAAGATGTGCCTTGTTCCTGAAAGCTCTGCTCATGATGTCGCGCACCGCCGCATAACAGGCACACGCCGACCACGCCATTCAGCACCAGCATCACTGCGGCGAACACCGTATCCCGCGCCAGCGAGCCGCCGCCGTCCTTGGCCGCCAACATCATCGAAACGATCAACGCGACCTCGATCACCGTCACGGCGATGGCGAGAACGATCGAGCCGATCGGCTCGCCCACTCGCAAGGCGACGATTTCAGCGTGGTGCACGGCTGCGAACACGGCCGCCAGCAACAGCACAGCAGCCAGGATCAGCACCACGGACGCATCGGCCGGCACCACGTGAGCGAATTTCGCGGCCAGCAGCAGGCAGGCTGCAAGCGGTGCAGCCCAGGCCCACCATGGACACCGGTTGATGGCGTTGGTCGTCATCGTTTCGCTCGCCGGAAAAGGATTTCAACCCACCCGCAGCAGTCTCGGACCCTCGTGGTTCAGCCAGGCCATCGCCCGCGGAGTGTGCGCGGTCAGCGAAGAAACGAGATGCCAGAACGCCGGACCGTGGTTCATGTGGCGCAGATGCGCAACCTCGTGCGCGGTCACGTAGTCCTGGACGAACTCGGGCGCCATCACCAGCCGCCAGCTGAACGCCAGCGCTCCGTCGGGCGCGCAGCTGCCCCAACGGCTGGTGGTGTCCTTGATGGTGATCCGCGTTGCCGTAACACCGGCCTGACCGGCTTTGGCGCGCACCAGAGTGGACAGTCGGCGCGCTGCCTCGGCGCGCAGGAAGTCGATCACACGGCGCGACAGGAACTCGGGGCGACCGGTGACATGCAATTCGCCTGCCTCAAGCCAGGCGCCACCACGGCGTTCGGGATGATGGCGGACGTGATGCGGGATGCCGCCAATCGGCACCTCGGCGCCGTCCGCCAGGGTCACCGGCGCGGGTAACGCGGCGATGCGCCGAGCCACCCAGTCCACATGCCCCATCAGCAAGGCCATCCCCGCCCGCCGGCTCGCCCGGAGCGGCAGAGTAACGACGATGGCACCGTCGCTCGGGTTGATGCGCAGGCTGACCCGTCGAGCCCGCGCGTTGCGCCGCCATTCCACCCGGGCGGTGCCGGACGGCAGGGTGACGATCTCCGAATCGCCGGTCTTCGGGTTTGGGGACTCGGCGCCCCGACGTGTGGCTGATAGAACGGCCGCCATGCCGTATTCGCTCGCCTCCATGACTGGATTCGCCCGGACCGAGGGCACCGTTGAGACCTTGACATGGGCCTGGGAACTCCGCGCCGTCAACGGTCGCGGATTGGAGCTGCGCTTCCGCCTGCCGCCCGGGTGGGATGCGCTGGAGCCAGGCTATCGCGAGATGGTCGGCAAAGTGCTGAAACGCGGCAACATCAACGCCAATTTGACGGTGCGGCGAGACATGGAAACCCGCGCCTCGATCGACGAGGCGGCCCTGGCGAATATCATGACTCTCGCACTGGACCTGCATCGCCGCATCGCAGGCAGTCCGGTGCCGCGCGCCGAGTCGCTGCTGACCATGCCCGGCGTGTTGCGCCAGGCTCCGGCTGATCCGGCGCAGGAACGAGATCTTGCGGCGCCAGCCGTGCAGGCGGGATTTGCTGAAGCATTGTCCGGATTGGTGGCCGCTCGCGCTGCCGAGGGCGCTCGTCTCGCCGCGGTCATGTCCAGCCAACTGGATGACATTGCCCGCTTACGTGATCAGGCCGAGGCGGAGGCGGCAGACCAGCCCGCCGCGCATCAGGCCCGGGTCATGGAAACGTTGCGCTCGCTGTTGCGCGAATCGCCGTCGTTGCCGGAGGAACGGATCGCCCAGGAAGTGGCGCTGCTGGCGGCGCGGTCCGATGTGCGGGAGGAATTGGATCGTCTGGCCGCGCATATCGGTGCGGCGCGGGCGTTAATGGACGAGGGGATCAATATCGGCCGCCGCTTCGACTTCCTGGTGCAGGAGTTCAATCGTGAGGCCAACACGCTCTGCAGCAAGTCGGCGTCGGTGGCACTGACCAATACCGGGTTAAGACTGAAAGCCACGATCGAGCAACTGCGCGAGCAGGTGCAGAACATCGAATGACCGAGATCGCTCGCCGCGGTGTGTGCCTTGTGCTGTGCGCCCCCTCGGGTGGTGGCAAGGGGGCGATCACCGAGGCGTTACTGGCGCGCGAGCCAGCGTTGCACCGTTCCGTTAGCGTGACCACGCGGGCGGCTCGGCCGGGAGAGGTGGATGGAGTGCACTACCGCTTCGTCACCGCAGACACGTTTGCGGCATTGCAACGCAACGGAGAACTGTTGGAGTGGGCCAGGGTGCTGCGCGGAACGCACGGCTACGGCACCCCACGCGCGCCGGTCGAGGCGGCGCTGGCGGCCGGCAACGACGTGCTGTTCGACATCGATTGGCAAGGGTTTCGGCAATTGCGTGATCGGTTGCCGGGTGACGTCGTCGGCGTCTTCATCCTCCCGCCGGGCCTCGACGTGCTGGAACAGCGTTTGCGGGCACGCGGCGACGACCCGCCAGAAGTCGATAGGCGCATGCGGGAGGCGCGCGAAGAAATCTCGCACTGGCAAGAATTCGATTTCGTGGTGGTGAATGACGAGTTGGACCGGGCGGTGGAGGAGGTGAGGTCCATATTGCGAGCGGCAAGGGTCGCAACTCCGAGGCAATTGTTGAGTGAATTGCTTGAACAAGAAGAATGGAGTGCAGAACGTCCCCAAACCATCAAGGCAAGCGGTGAATTGGTAATCGCTCCCGCTCCCGACCGGTTTGTTCGAATTGACCATAGCTCGCCCGAGTTTGCTGAAGCTGACGCGACACTAACCAGACTCGCCGAGGCGATTAATAACTCTAATGAGATACGTGTCAGTAAGGCAGATCGCCTTAGTGTGGTAAGCGAACTTGCCGGTCTTCAACAAGCGATTCGAAATTCCTCCGTCAGACTCGGCGCAATATGGGCAGCCACAAGGGAAAGCGGTATTCTTGGGTGGCTTCAGAAGGAAGTTTCCAGCGCGAGCATTCGAGCTTTGGCCACAGCAGCGGTTGCCGGTGTGCTCAGGTTGGTTGGACTCCTCTAGGCTCTACCGGATAACTTGCGATAACCTCTTCGACAATATCCGTCGTATTTTTCAATAAATGCTTGACCAAAGCATACCTTTTGAATCTACAAAGAAATAATCTGCCCGCCGCCCACGGCCGACAGAAACGTCGCCACCCCGGCAATCTCGACGTTCGGCAGTAACAACGCCGGATCGATGCCTTCCGCCCGTAACCCCGCCTCGCACGCGATCAATCGAACACCGAGTTCGATTGATGCCTCCCGCAACTCGTCCAATCCCGCGACGCCAGCTGCCTGGACCCGCGCGTCGCGGGCTGCGTCAGCCAATCCGGACCACTCCCGCGCCAGACCCAGACAGCCGCGGTTGCTGGCGAACAGCACGACCGACCGGCCTAATGCAGCGGCGCCCGAGGCAAGCACGAACGCATAATGGACGCGATCATGGCTGCCGGACAGCAGCAGCAGGCCCAACGGTTCAGATGGCACAGGCGGGGCCGGAGGTATCGGTGTGCTCGGACAGGTCGTGCAATGTCGCCTCCGGCCCGCAGGCTTTGCACTTCGGATCAGGCCGCAGCTTCACCGTGCGGAACCGTGTCGCCAAGGCATCCCACACCAGCAACCGCCCTGACAGGGTCTCGCCAATGCCGAGAATTTCCTTCAGCGTTTCAGTGGCCTGCAGCGTGCCCATCACCCCGGTCACCGCGCCCAACACCCCGGCCTCACTGCAACTGGGCACCACCCCGGGCGGCGGCGCCTCGTGATACAGGCAACGATAACACGGTCCGCCTTCGTGCGGCTTGAACACTGACAGTTGCCCCTCGAACCGAAGCACTGCCGCCGATACCAGCGTCCGTTTCGCCAGCACGCAGGCATCGGACACCATGAACCGTGTGGCGAAATTATCCGTGCCGTCGCAAACGATATCGTAACGTCCGATGATATCGAGCGCATTCTCCGCCGACAGCCGCAGTTGGTGGATTTCCAGCTTTACGTCCGGATTGATCGCCGCTGCACTGTCCGCCGCCGACTGCGCCTTCGCCATGCCGACCCGAGCGGTCGTGTGGGCAACCTGGCGTTGCAGGTTCGACAGGTCGACCGTGTCGTCGTCGACGATGCCTATGGCGCCGACCCCCGCCGCCGCCAGATACAGCAGCAGCGGCGAGCCCAGACCGCCTGCACCGATCACCAGGACTCGCGCGGCCTTGAGTTTCGCCTGACCGATCCCGCCGACCTCGGCCAGCAGGATGTGGCGGGAGTAGCGTTGCAGTTCGTCGTCAGTGAAATCGAGGTCCATGGCGGAAAGATGGTCCCGACGGGCTGGCCGATCAAGGTTGGCGGCGGGGTGGGTCATGCCTCGGCCAAATCGGCGATCCGTGCCGAGAGGTCTTGCATGGGGTCGTCACGTCATCGCGATGGTCGGCACACCTGGCGCGGGCGCCTGATATCGTCCGTGCCAGCGTTGCGTGCGGAGCATATGCCCCCGCAACAACTTGCTTAACCGTTTATTCACGGCATTGCGTCAGAACCATTGCATCCCGGCATCAGGGACCAATGTGGCCAAACCGCGAGTGTTCACTATCGTCCGTCATGCAGCATTCCCGTTCGTTCTCCCGTTCCAGGCCGCGCGGCGCGTCAACCGGCGGCCGGATCGCTGCGAGCGATGCACCGAAAATCTTGCCAACGGCCAGGATGCGTCAGGCTCGCTGAATGTCTGGCCGGTCTGACTCGCTCGATGCCGTTCGTGGAACGGCTATCGCGCTCGTGGTCGGATACCACTACTGGCCTCGCCTCGAGCACGCCAGCGACATTGGCGTCGATCTGTTTTTCGTGCTGTCCGGCTATCTGATCGGCGGCATATTGCTTGATAACCGGCAGAGCCCTGGCAGTCTTTCGACCTTCTACTACCGTCGCGCATTTCGCATTCTGCCGCTGTATTGGCTTCTCCTGGCAACCGCGAGCATATCCGCCGTTCGGCCTGATTGGTGGTTCCTTGCATTTGGCCAGAATTTCGAGTGGATTGCGAGCAACAGTTTTCCGGTGGGAGATCCACTATCGGTGACGTGGTCGCTCGCCATCGAAGAGCAATTCTATTTACTGCTGCCGGCGCTGGTCTGGTTCTTGTCGTCCAGGTGGCTTGTACGTGCTCTGTGGACTTTCGTCATCCTTGCTCCGGTTTCGCGCTGGGCAGCCTTCCACTTCAGCGCGAGTGCGGTGTTCCTTCTATTACCCTGCCGGTTGGATACCCTTATGGGCGGAACGCTGATTGCCTGCTTTGTGCGAGGCAATGCCAGGTCGCCTGGGCGGTGGCTCCTGCTTGCTTTGGTCGCCCCCGGTTTGGACGCCGGCTTGCATTTGATCGACAGGTTCCACAACGCACCACTTATGTCTCCGAACGCGCTGCTGTTTTCGGTCTTGCTGCTGGCGGTCGCCCGCTTACCGGAGTTCAGGATTGTGTTGCTGCGGCCGTTTTGCTGGCTTGGAACTGGTGCCTATGCGATCTACCTTTTTCATCTGCCGATCCTGGCTCTGTGTGGTGATAACAAGGCCGGCGCGATCCTGGTTACCGGCGTCGCGGCACTTGTGTCCTGGCGGTGTATCGAACGCCCTCTGATAGGTTTTGCGCGTAGCCGGTGGGCATATCGGCTGCCTCGCGCGGAACTCCCGCAGTTAATTTAGCGCGCTTTCCAATCGTCCTCAACGCCCGGCGTTCAGCACACGCCAGATCCGCTCGCTGGTCACCGGTCCGTCGAGAATCCCATCCTCACCCAAAGCATCTGCCACCGCATTGTTGATTGCCGGGAACATGCCCACCGCAGCCGCCTCGCCACAGCCTTTCACGCCGAGCGGATTGGTCGCGCAACGCGTGTTGTTGAAGTCCAGATTGAATGCCGGAAAATCGTCCGCCCGCGGTAAGGTGTAGTCCATGAACGATCCGCTGACGCATTGACCGGTCGCGGCATCGAACACCGCGTGTTCCATCAATGCCTGGCCTGCTCCCTGCGCCATCGCGCCATGCGCCTGGCCGGCAGCAATCTTCGGATTGACGATGACGCCATAATCGTCAACCGCGGTGTGCCGCACCAAGGCAACCCGGCCGGTGCCGCGATCGATCTCCACCTCCACAATGTGCGTGCCGTTGGGGAAGGTCATGTGCTCGCGTGTCCAAAAGTAATAGGTGTCGAGCGGTGACCCGGTCTCGCGCGCCTTCGCCGCGACATCGAGCAGAGACACGCTGCGGTCGGTGCCGCTGATCGAGAACGCCCCATCAGCGAACCCAATGTCCGCCTCGGCCGCTTCCAGCATCGACGCCGCGATCGGCAGGCCTTTGGCAACGATTTGCTCGGAGGCCCGGAAGATCGCCGTGCCGCCCATATATGTGGCGCGTGAACTGCCATGCCCGCCGCCGGCACGGATCACCCCGGTATCGCCCTGCACGAGGCGCACAAGATCGTTGGGAATGCCCAGACAATGCGCCAGGATTTGCGGAAACGTCGTCTCGTGGCCCTGGCCGATGGTCTGTGTACCGGTGATCAGCAATACGCTGCCGTCGTCGGCAAACCGAATATCGACATTTTCCGATGGATTGCCGCCCGTGGCCTTGATGTGGCAGGCAAAGCCCAGACCGCGCAGCAATCCGCGTGCCTCGCTGTCCCGACGACGCGTGGCAAACCCTGGCAGATCGGCAGCGGCCAGCGCTTTGTCGAAGGTTTCCGCGAAAGCGCCGCTATCGACCACATAACCCAGGGCATTGGTCATCGGCGTGCGCGCCATGTTCAGCCGGCGCAGCGTCGCGCGGTCGAAACCACATTGCCGCGCGGCAGCATCAATCAACCGCTCGATCACATTGATCGCTTCCGCAAAACCCGGGCCTCGCGTGACCCCGATTGGCGTCGTATTGGTCAGAACGGTACGAATTCGCAAGCCAACGCGTGGAATGTCATAGACTCCACCTTGCAGGTGTGGATATTGAAAGGTCTGCAACGACCCGGCACCGCCGCACATATAGGCGCCAATGTTGGCAATACTGTCGACACGCAGCCCGAGGAACCGCCCCTCCGCATCCAGCGCCAACGCTGCATCTGCAAGATGATCGCGTGCCTGATGATCGCTGACAAACACTTCGGACCGACTGGCGATCCATTTTACCGGCCGGCCGCAGCGTTTGGCCGCCCAGGGGATCAGGGCCTGCTCGGGGTAGGGAAAATTCTTCGCGCCGAAACCGCCGCCGACGTCAGGTGCGACGAAACGCAAGCGTTCCGGCGGCACGTGCAACACCCGCGCTATGGCATCGCGATTGCCATGCAGGCTTTGGCTGGAGACGTGCGCGATGAATTGCTCCGCAGCTGCGTCGTAAACGCCAATGACGCCGCGCGGCTCCATCGGGTTGGTAACGATCCGATGGTTGTGCAGGCGTAGCGTTACAACGTGCGCGGCACCCGCGAACGCCGCATCGGCATCGCCCAGTGACCAGTCCATGCAAAGCAGGGTGGGTGTGGCGGCGGCAGCTTCCGGCGTCATCACCACAGGACGTGCATCACACGCCACATGCACCAGTTCAGCCGCATCCAACGCCTGGGCGCGAGTCTCTGCGACAACGAGGGCAATCAACTGCCCGACGTAGCGCACCTCGTCACGCGCCAACAACGGCATCGGGGTGAACTGGAACCGTTCGCCAGTCTGGGCGTTGGCCTCGACCGTCGGCGGCAGATCGTTCAACCCGTCTGCTGCCACGTCCGCCGCTGTCAGGACTGCCAGAACGCCGGGCGCCGCTCGGGCCTGGGCCACGTCAACCAGGCCAATCCCTGCGTGCGCATGTGACGACCGCACGAACACTGCGTGCGCCACGTCGGGAACCACCAGGTCGTCGAGATAGGCACCTTTGCCGATCAGAAACCGCGCATCCTCACGCCGCTTCGGCGAGACTCCGAGCCCGAAACGGTCTCCGTCCACTGCCGATCAGTGGTGTGCGCGCTTCGGGAACTGCATGCACAGCAGATCCGCACCTGCCGGTCCTGCGAACATCTCCAGCGCGGCATCATCCGGCGCCACGAACACGCAGGAGTTCACCGGCAACAGTGTGCCACCCGGAACATGGGCCGTCCCTGAACTGACCAGCCAGAACTGGCCGCCGCCGGTGGCCGGGTCAGGCCCTCGCGCGACACCGCCAGCTTTCACGGTGTAACGCCAGGTGCCGAGGCCGTCCTTGGCTTCCTCGATCACGGCGCCGCCGCTGATATCGGTCAGCGCGGCGAGTTCGGCTTCGCTCAGCGGCGCAAGCGGACCACATGTTGCCTCGCGATGCTGAAACCGGGCGCGGGCTTCGCGCAGCTGCGCCCGCTCGGCGGGCATGTAACGCGCGCCGGGATCCCAGGCGTTGCGCAAGGTGAACCAGGAGATGCCTTCGCCGGCCGCGACGATCGGACCATAGGCGGAATAAGCATCGGTGTAATGCACCGATACCGTGCCGACGTCATGAGTGCCGAGCCGGCCGCCGCCCTGCACGATCACCTGATACTGATCGGCGGCGTGGAAATGTGGCCTGACGATTGCGGCTGCGTCCTTCTCGACCAGAAACGCCATCGGATAAACGATGTTGGCATCCGGCGGTGCCTCGCCTTCCTTCAGCGTGTTGCGATTCTTGCCGATAAAGGTGGTGTGCCAGCCATTGCCGGTGCGCCGGCGGTTGGCCTGCGTTGCGACGGTGCTGTCCGCGGTCAGGATCATGGAACTGCCTCAGGTTTGGTCGTTGCGGGTAACCTAAGCGAAAACCCACTGTACCGCCAGTGACCCTTGCCATTGGCCCCGCTGCCGGTGTTGATGCGCGACTCGTGCCCCATCCGATGGAGAGACCCATGCCCGCGAACCTCTTCGACCTCACCGGCAAAGTCGCCCTCATCACCGGCGGTAACTCCGGCATCGGACTGGGCATGGCGAAAGCCCTCGCGGCGGCCGGAGCCGACATTGCGATCTGGGGCACCAACGCCGCGAAGAACGCTGCAGCGCGCGAGGACATCGCGCAGGCCGGCAACCGTGTGCTCGCACTGGAATGCGATGTCGGAGACGAGGCTGCGGTCGACGCCTGTTTCGCGCGCACCGTCGAAATGTTCGGCCACGTCGACGGCTGTTTCGCCAATGCCGGCGTCTCCGGCCGCTCCGGCGGCAAGCCGTTCTTCGAGATGGCGGCCGACGAATGGCGTCGCGTGATGCGGGTCAATCTGGACGGCGCGTTCTTCACGTTGCGGGCAGCGTCGAAGCACATGGTGCAGAACAAAATTGAGGGCGTGCTGGCCGGCACCGCGTCATTAGCCGCCGTCGAGGCCTCGCCCCGCAGCGAGCATTACGCTGCGACCAAAGGCGGCATGATTTCGATGATGAAGTCGCTGGCGGTGGAACTGGCGCGCTACGGTATCCGCGCCCATTCCATCCTGCCAGGTTGGATCGATACCAATATGACCGAGAAGACGCTCGCCAGCGACGGGTTCCAGAACAAGGTATTTCCCAGGGTGCCGATGCGCCGTTGGGGCACCGGCGACGATTTCGGCGGGATTGCAGTGTACCTGATGAGTTCTGCGTCGCGCTACCACACCGGCGATACGTTCGTCATCGACGGCGGGTATTCGCTGTTTTAAGGCGGAGTTGTCGGTGCAAGGTTGAAATGTCAGCCGCCGGAGAACGCTCAGGCCATGCCGGCGCATGAAAGCCTGCGCACGACACAGCTCTACGATCAAACTGGCGATGAGACGGTCAGCGTCGGCTGACGCGCGCGGGCCGATGCGTCCCGTATCTGGCGACAGGCGAACCGCGTTCATCAGGTGAAATAAACCCTCGGCGTCACCCGAAGTCGTTCGCTTTTCGGTCAATTTGACAATTCCTGATCACATTATACACATCCTGGTGGGGAAACGAGGAGATGACCTTGAGCGACAACCCGACCACGGCTTCCTACGTCTACCTGCTGGAGCCCGAGATTCGCTTTCTGGAGGCCGCGGTCGAGCATCTGATACCCACTGATGAACTGGGCTCAGGGGCTCGCGATGCCGGTGTGGTGGTCTATATCGACCGCCAATTGGCCAGCTCCTGGGGCGTCCACGGCCGCATGTATCGCAGCGGCCCGTGGCTGGAGGGCACGCCGCAGCAAGGCTACCAATCGCGTTTCACGCCCCAGGAAGTATACCGCATTGCGATCAGCGAGATCGACCAGTACTGCAAAGCCGCGTTCGGCCGGCCGTTCGCGCAGCTTTCGAGTGACGCACAGTTGCGCCTGCTCGAACAGTTGGAGAAGGACGAGATCGCATTGCCGTCGCTGTCAGCGAAGTTCTTCTTCGATCTGCTGTGGCGCAACACCGACGAGGGGTACTTCGCGGATCCGCTGTACGGCGGCAACCGCGACAAAGTGGGTTGGAAGCTGCTCGGATTCCCCGGACTGCCCACCAGCGAATACCGCCGGCTGGTCACCGGCAGCGAACCGTACTACGCCGAACCCGTCAGCGTGCTCGACGTCCAAACCGGTCGCGTGCCGGTCGACGCGGAAGGCTTTCCGAAGCACGTGATCATCAAGCGCGACAGGCACAACTGATATGTCGAACACGAAATTGAAATCGGTCGATGTCGTTGTCGTGGGCAGCGGCGTCGTGGGCTCCATCATGTCGATGGAACTGGCCAGCGCCGGATTGAGCGTCGTGTGCCTGGAGCGCGGCAGATCGTTCGATGTGAACACTGACTTTTATAAGCCCAACGTGTACGACGAACTCAAGTTCGATCGCCATAGCGACATCTTTCAGAACCTGGCGCGCGATACCATTACATTTCGTAACAACGACGCACAGACGGCACTGCCGATGCGCGAGATGGGTGCGTTCAAGCCAGGCGAGATGGTAGGTGGTACCGCGGCACACTGGGGCGGCAATGCGCGCCGCTTTCTGCCGCATGATTTGGAAATGCGCTCGCGCATCGAGCAACGCTATGGCGCGTCGTTCATTCCTGAGGACTGCAATTTGCAGGACTGGGGCGTCACGTGGGACGAGGTCGAACCTTACTACGACCAGTTCGAGCATATCTTCGGCGTGGGCGGCAAGGCCGGCAACCTGAACGGCGAAATCCAGGAAGGCGGCAATCCTCACGAAGGGCCACGCTCGCGTGAATATCCAAACCCGCCAACGCAGTCATCCTATGAAGGCAGGCTGTTCGCCGATGCGGTGAGTTCGCTGGGTTACGTGCCGTTCCAGGGCCCGACCGCGGCGATGACGCAGGATTTTCGAAATCTGTACCGCGTGCAGATGCTGGAATGCGCGCGGGGCGGCTTCTGCTCGAGCCATGTCTGCGCGCAAGGTGCCAAGGCCAATCCGCTTACGTCGGTGCACCCGGCGCTCGCCCGGCAGCCGACTTTCGAAATGAGACCGTTGTGCAACGTGCTGCGCGTCAACAAGGATTCTACCGGCAAGCAGGCCACCGGCGTCACCTATATCGACGCGCGCGGTAACGAGGTCGAGCAGCCCGCCAGCATCGTGGTACTGGGTGCGTATTGCTTCAGCAACACGCGGTTGCTGCTGTTATCGGGCATCGGCACGCCGTACGATCCGCGCACCGGCAAAGGGGTGGTCGGCCGCAATTATTCTTACCAGCAAGGCGGCTCGGTGCACGTGTTCTTCGACGATCGCGAGTTCAATCCGTTCATCGGCGGCGGCCAGCTGAACACGTCGATCGACGAACTCAATGGCGACGTGATCGACCGCGGGCCTCTCGGCTTCATCGGGGGCGCTTATGTCAACACTTCCGCGCGCGGCGCGGCGCCAATCAAGGGCAAGGTGGTGCCGCCTGGTACGCCGCGCTGGGGCGGCGAATGGAAGAAGGCCGTGGCGTATAATTACCGCCGCAACATGGCGATCACCAGTCATGGCACCTGCCTGAGCTACCGGCACAACTACCTCGATCTGGATCCGACCTACACAGACGCTTACGGTCTGCCGCTGCTGCGCATGACGTTCGACTGGAACGATAACGAACTGCGTATGATGAAGTACATCGACGAGCGCTGCATCGAGATTGGTCGAGCGCTCAACGGATCCGGTCTGAGCGGCAAGGGTAAGGGCACGCATTTCGGTCTGGTGGGGTACCAGAGCACACACAACGTCGGCGGCGCCGTGATGGGCAGCGATCCGTCGACCAGTGTTGTCAACAAATACCTGCAGTCGTGGGACGTTTCGAATCTGTTCGTGGTGGGCGGCAGCGCGTTCCCACAGAACCCCGCGAACGGTCCCACAGAGACGATCGGCATGCTGGCATGTTGGGCGGCCGATGCGATCAAGGAAGACTACGTTCGCAACCCAGGCTCGTTGGTCTGAACAGCGACGCGAAACCCTGCGCCAGACTGGAAATGGCAGCAAGGTCAAAATCGGATGTCATACGTTTCGAGCAGCCTGGATCACGGCCTATCTCGAAGCTGGCGGCACGTTGGAAAACGCCCAGGCAATGGCCGCGCTTGAAAGCCCGCGCACTACCAGGCTCTATGACCGTACAGGAGACGAGATCACCGTTGATGAAGTGGAGCGGATTTCGATCTGACAGGGACACAACACGGGGGGCCAATCGTGCAGCATCGCGATGAACATCGAAACCAGACGCGGCGCGGTGACGAAAGGATCGCATAGCGGTCTCTGGCACACGGTCCGTGAGTATTTAACTCATTGGACTGTGGCTGGTCTGCTGCTGGCTGCGACCGGCGCGGCACCCGAGCACTGGGTGGCCGATGCAGTCCACCAGGTGCCATTTTCCTTGGAGGCCTCACCACACTGGCTCACGAATCTTGATTACCGCCTCCTGGCCGTAATTGCTGGTCTGACAATTGTCGTGGGCGATACGGTCTGGCGAAACCATCGACATCCGGTATCACGCAACGCCGAGGCCTCCACACCGGATAACGGCATCCATAGGTCGCTATTGAATCGGGCTTCCATCGCGGTGTTACCGTTCCAAAACCTGAGTGGTGACGTTGAGCAAGAATATGTTGCCGACGGGATGACAGAAGAGATTATTACGGCGCTGTCCCGCGTCCACTGGATGTTTGTTATCGCACGCAATTCGAGCTTCGTTTACAAAGGAAAGGCGACGGATGTCCGCCAGATCGCGAGAGACCTTGACGTTCGATACGTTCTTGAAGGTAGCGTTCGTAAGGCGAGCGGAACTGTGCGCATCACTGCCCAGCTCATCGAGACAGTAACAGGGGCAAATGTGTGGGCGAATCGCTTCGACGGTCGGCTGGTGAACGTATTCGCGTTGCAGGATGAGGTCAATGACAATATTGTGCGAGCGATAGCGCCGGCTATGCGGCATGCCGAAATCGACCGAACGCGCCGCAAGACTCCCGCGAGCATGGATGCTTACGATTATTATCTCCGGGCCTTACCGCGCTTCTACGCTGCGACCCACGAGGACAATGACGAAGGTCTGCGCTTGCTGGATCGATCGCTTGCGCTCGAACCGCACTTCGAACTTGCACTGGCTTTAAGGGCTCACTTGCTAGCCTGGCGCGACCAGGGTGGACGCAACCGGTCGGCTCTCGCCATTCAGAATTGTTACGGCTCGCACGAGACGCTGTTCAGTCTGATCCTAATGATCCGGAGATACTTGCCGGCGCCGCCAATCTTATTGCCTGGGCGAGTGGCGATTATGAGGAAGCGACGCAACTATGCACACGTGCTGATGCGATCGGTGCCAACTCAGGCTTCTATTGGTTCCAGACCGGTTTGCCGCAGTTCCATTGTTGGCGCTGGCAAGAGCCCGTTGTTAGCCTGAACAAAGCGCTCCAGCTCGATCTGCTTGATCCTATCGCGTTTTAAATCCGGTGCAGTATTGCCCAATCGTATGTTGCGTTGGGACAGGACGCACTCGCTATTGCGACAGTTTCTCATGCCATCCAGCAGCGACCGGATTGCGTGTGGGCGTGGCGGATTAACGCAGCGGCGAGCGCTCTGACCGGAGATCTGGTGGCTGGTCGAAAGGCGCTCACAAATATGCGCCGCCTCCTGCCGGCCTGGGACATCTCAGAGATACTCGCCAGACATCCCGGCGCGTCCACCAACCACGGCCGCTTACTCGAAGGACTTCGTTTGCTTGAAGCCCCGGACAATTGACCGTACGCTCGCTCTCATTAAGTTATGCATTTTCTGCATGATGAAGGA
The DNA here is from genome assembly GCA_049519555.1 of Acetobacteraceae bacterium. Lineage (GTDB taxonomy): Bacteria > Pseudomonadota > Alphaproteobacteria > Acetobacterales > Acetobacteraceae > Rhodopila. Next base: position 23,984 of record JBEKQQ010000037.1, on the reverse strand, counting down.
CGTTATCATTCGAGACATTCGATCTATTCAACAATGGCAACGTCCCCGCATACCGTGCGCGGCCGCCCTCACACCGTACCCACCGTCCTGATCTTGGCGCGCGGGAAAATCTCCAGTTGTGACAGCACCGCGGTGCCGGGTTTGACTCGCTCGACAATGGCACGGACATGGGTGCGGATTGCACCGCTGCTGAGCACGACCGGCAATTCGCCACCGGTGGAGGCGCGCTCATACACCTCGTTCAGCTTGCGCACGAATTCCTGCAGTTTCCCTGGTGCCATTGCCAGCTGCCGTTCCTCAGACGGGCCGGACAGAGATTCGGCGAACGCGGCCTCCCAGTCCGGCGACAGGGTCAACAGCGGGATGTAGCCGGCGGTTCCGGTATGCTGGTCGCTGATTTGCCGCGCCAGCCGGGCGCGTACATGCGCCACGATCGACGGGATGGCGCGGGACGGTGCGCCGCACGCCTCCTGGATGCCCTCGAGGATGGTCGGCAGGTCGCGGATCGAAACCCGCTCCTCCAGCAGCGATTGCAGTACGCGTTGTACAGCGCCAACCGAGATCGTTGCCGGGATCATGTCGGTGACCAGCTTCTGGTGTTCGGCAGGCAACTCATCCAGCAGCTTGCGGGTTTCCGCATAGGACAACAGTTCTGCAACGTTCTGCCGGACGATTTCGGTCAGGTGTGTGGACAGCACGGTCGGCGCATCGACAACCGTGCAACCGCGGAACAGGGCTTCTTCCTTCAGCGACTGATCGATCCACATGGCGGGCAAACCGAACGCCGGCTCCCGCGTGGCCTCGCCGGCCAGTGGCGGCGTGCCGCCCTTAGGGTCCATGATCAGCAGCATTTGCGGGCGCAATTCGCCGCGGCCGGCCTCGATTTCTTTCACGGTGATCACGTATTCCGCCGGCCCAAGCCGCATGTTGTCCTGGATGCGCACCGGCGGCAAAACGAACCCCATATCACCGGCAATGGTGCGGCGCAGACTTTTGATCTGCTCGGTCAGCCGCGGCCCGTCGCCGCCCGCCAGCGCCAGTAGCCCGTAGCCAAGCTCCAGCCGGATCATGTCCATGCGCAACGATTCGGTGATCGGCGGCTCCGTCGCTACCGGCGTTGTGGCCGCCGCGTCCACCGCCCCAATGGGATGTTTGAAGCGCAGCCATGCCGCACCGCCCGCCAGACCGGCAATCGCCAGGAACGGCAAAGTCGGCAGGCCGGGCAGCAAGCCGAGCACGGTCGCCGCGCCTGCCGCCATCGCCAACGGCTTGGGACCGCGGCCCAGTTGCGAGACGAGAGCGACGTCGGCGGTGCCCTCGGTGCCGCCTTTGGTCACCACGATACCCGCAGCAGTCGAGACCAGCAGCGCCGGGATCTGCGCGACCAGCCCGTCGCCGGCACTCAGCGTGGTAAACGTCGCGACTGCGTCGGCGAACGCCATGTGGTGGCTGATGATACCGATGGCGAGGCCGCCGACGATGTTGATGCCGGTGATGATCAGGCCCGCGACGGCGTCACCACGGACGAATTTTGCGGCACCGTCCATTGCGCCATAGAAACTGCTCTCGTCCTCCAGGTCGCGGCGGCGGCGGCGGGCAGTTTTTTCATCGATCAGGCCGGCCGACATATCGGCGTCGATCGCCATTTGCTTACCGGGCATCGAGTCGAGGCTGAACCGCGCCGCCACCTCGGCGATGCGGCCCGAGCCTTTGGTGATGACCATGAAGTTCACCACCAGCAGGATGCAGAACAGGATCAGGCCGATCGCCACGTTGTCGGCCATCAGGAACCCGCCAAACGCGGCGACGACATGGCCCGCCGCCAGCATGCCTTCGCTGCCGTGCGACAGGATCAATCGGGTCGTGGCGACGTTCAACGACAGGCGCAACAACGTCGTCAGCAGCAACAGCGTCGGGAAACTGGAGAAGTCGAGCGGCCGGTTCAGGAACAGCGCCACCATCAACACCAGCACCGACGCGGTGATCGACAGCGCGAGACCGAGATCGAGCAAGAACGGCGGCAGCGGCAGCACGAGGACCGACAGCAGCGCCACGACGCCGAGCGCCAGACCGACGTCGCTGCCAGGCGCGTATTGACGAACGCGCGTCAGGACGCCGGCGGGCAGCAGGTCGGCGACCCCTGCCATTTGGCGTCAGGCCGCGCTGGCGGCGGGCGGCGGCACGGCGACCCCTCGGGCGGTATAGTCGCGCAGCTTGTTGCGCAAGGCGCGGATGGAAATTCCCAAAATCGTCGCCGCGTGGGTGCGATTGCCCAGAGTATGGCCGAGCGTCTCGATGATGAGGTCGCGCTCCACATCGTCCATGCGGCGACCTACCAGCGAGGCGACACCGCCGGCAGAGGTCGCCTCGCTGGTTGGCCGCGTGCCGTCAGGCTGGGTTAGTTCGACGTCACTGGGACTGATTTCGGAGCCGGTCGCCAGTAGGACAGCGCGATGGACAACGTTCTCCAACTCCCGCACGTTGCCGCGCCAGTGGTGGGCGACCAGACGCGTCACGGCGGTTGTCGTCAGTGGCCGGTACGGCAAGCCGTTCACGACGGAGTACTTGCGGCAAAAATGTTCTGCCAGTGCAGCGATGTCGCCAGGCCGTTCGCGCAGGGCCGGGATCCGCAGGCTGACGACGTTCAACCGGAAATACAAATCTTCGCGGAACGTGCCACGCCGCACCTCGGCGGTCAGATCCCGGTTGGTGGTTGCCAGGATACGAACGTCCACCCTGACCGGTGCAGAACCGCCCAGCCGGTCGATTTCGCGTTCCTGCAAGGCGCGCAACAGTTTCGCTTGTAACCGGATATCCATCTCGGAAATTTCGTCGAGCAGCAACGTGCCGCGATGGGCTGCCTCGAACTTGCCGAGACGGCGGGCCACGGCGCCGGAGAACGCACCTTTTTCATGGCCGAACAGTTCGGATTCCAACAGGTTTTCCGGAATGGCGGCGCAGTTCAATGCAACGAACGGACCACCGGCGCGGCGCGATTTGCGATGGATGTGGCGGGCCAGCACTTCCTTGCCGGTCCCGGATTCACCGCTGATCAGCACGGAGGCGTCGGCGCGCGCCACCTGCTCCGCGCGTTTGACCGCGGCTTCCATGACCTCGTCGCGCACAATCATGGCGTGGGATTCGCCCGACGCTGCCTCCAGGATCGCGGCGATCAGGTCGGGATCGGGCGGCAGCGGCAGGAATTCGCGCGCGCCGGCGTGAATGGCCCGAACGGCGGCGTCGGGATCGTCGCCGGTACCGCAGGCGACGACTGGAACAGCCATACGCTCGGCCGCCAGCGCGGCGACGATGGCGCCGATGTCATGCGCAATGTCGCACAGCACCAGATCGATGTGCGCGTCAGTGCGTAAGCGGATCAATGCGCTGTTGGCATCATCCGCCTGATCGAGCTTCGCGCCGCGGCCAATGGCGATCTGGGCCGCCTGACCCAGGTCACCGGCGAGCGAACCGATGATCAGGACTTTCATGGGCAGAGGCCTGACACGTCCCCCCTCATGACGGTGCCCGATCCCCTTTGACGATTTCCGTCATGGTCACGCCCAGGCGGGTATCGTCCACCATCACCACCTCACCGCGCGCGACCAGCCGGTTGTTGACATAAATATCGATCGCCTCACCGAGTTTGCGATCGAGTTCGACCACGGCGCCGCGGCCAAGTTTCAGCAGCTGGCTGACCTGCATCGTGGTTTTGCCCAGTACTGCACTCACGGTAACCGGAATGTCGTAGACCGCCTCCAGCTCCCGCGCCGAGCGTGAGCCGCCACTGTCAGACGGCTCCGACAGTTCGGCCAGTTCCATGTCATTCGACAAGTTCGTGTTCCTTCGCGGTTGGTTCGAGGTTCAGCAATCCGGCGGGCTCCAGGATGCTTTCAATCTGGCTCCACAACGACGCCGCGTCGCGGGTGGCGGCGCCGTTTTCCCAGGTAATCCGCGCATCGCCCACCGCCACGCTGTCGGCCGGGATCAGCCGCACGCGGGCTACCAGATCAGCGTCGAGCGAATGCAGTTCCTCGGTCATGGCGGGAACGAGAAGCGGATTGATACGGACGGTAATTTTTGGTTCGCGATGCAACGCCGGCAAAATCTCGCGCAACACGCCTGCGAGTTCGCCCGGACCATGCCGTGCACTCAACGCCGGAAACGCCGTCGCAAAACAATCGAGCAGCAGGCGAGCGATCGCCTCGGCCGACTGTTCCGCAATCGATGCGGCTTCTTCCTGGGCCGCGGTGAATTGCTTTGCAATCTCGGCCAGGGCGCGGCTCGACGCGATACGTGCAGATCCTTCGGCTTCCGCAATTGCGCGGTCGCGACCGTCCTGCGCCGCTTCCTCACGCGCCGCCAGCAACTCGGCCGCGGTGAACACTGGCGCGATGACCTCGGGTTCGAGCGGTTTCGCTGGTTGATCGAAGTCTTCGTCGAACAGCAACACGCCTGAGGAGAACGTCGGTGTCATGATCAGTACACCATGTCATCATCATTGTTGCCGCCGATCTCAAGCTGGCCTTGTGCCGCCAACTCCTTCGCCAGAGCCACGATGCCGCTTTGCGCTTCGTCGACATCCCGCAGCCTCACCGGGCCAAGCGAGGCCATATCGTCGCGCAACATCTTGCCCGCGCGGTCGCCCATATTTTTCAGGAACAGGTCCTTGATCTTGTCTGACGCACCCTTCAACGCGATCGGCAGACGATCCTTTTCGACCGACCGCAGCAACGTCTGGATGGCCTGCGGCCCCAGCCGTTGCAGGTCGTCAAAGGTGAACATCAGCGACTTGATCCGCTCCGCCGACTCGCGGTTGCGCTCTTCGAGGCCGTTGACGAACCTTGTTTCGGCGGCGCGGTCCAGGTTGTTGAAGATTTCCGCCATCAGCTCATGCGAGTCGCGCCGTGCACTGCGCGCCAGGTTCGACATGAATTCCGCACGCAACGTCCGCTCGACGCCGTCGAGCACTTCCTTCTGCACGGTCTCCATGCGCAGCATGCGCATGACGACTTCCATGGCGAACGGATCAGGCAGCAGCGTCAGCACGCGCGCAGCGTGATCGGCACGGATTTTCGAGAGCACCACGGCAACGGTTTGCGGGTATTCGTTCTTCAAATAATTCGCCAGCACGTCCTCATTCACGTTGCCAAGCTTGTCCCACATGGTACGGCCGGCGGGACCCCGGATCTCCTCCATGATCTGCGCGACGCGGTCGCGCGGCAGCGATTTGGTCAGGAGAATCTCGGTGCTCTCGAAACTGCCGACCAGGCTGCCGGAGGACCCGAGACTTTCAACGAAATCCGTGCACAGGCGTTCGACAACCTCAGACCGGATCGCGCCGAGCTGTGCCATGGCGGCGGATATGTCGCGGATTTCGTCCTCGTGCATCATGCTGAACAGGCGGCCGCACTGTTCCTCGCCCAGGGCGAGCATGACAATTGCGGCTTTTTGCGCGCCACGCAGGCCGCGATATTCGTCTGCGCTCTCAGCCATTTTCTTGTGCCATCCAGCCACGCATGATGGTCAGGGTCTCGTCGGGATGCTTGCCGACGATGTCAGTCAGTTTTCGCAGCGAGGACGCGCGCATCTGGCCCTCGATCTGGGTCAGGCTGATCATAGCTTCGTCTTCAAGCTGTGCGGCTGCCAGGGCACCCGCGGTCAGGCCGCTCAGAGCGTTCGCCAGCGGACCGGGGGGCGGCAGCGCGGCAATCCCGGTGGGAGCGGAGAGCCCTGGAATACCTCCCCCCAGCCCGCCTGAGATCAGCGCCGAACCGCCGCTTCCGTCAGCCAGCGCGAAGCTGCCCGGCGTCAGTGCGGTCAATCGCGCGACCATCGGCCGCAGCACCAGCAGCAAGGCCAGCAATCCGATGACGCCGAACAGTGCCGTTTGTGCCAAATGCATGAAATCGGGTTTGTCCAGATGTAGCCCGAGCAGGCCGCCACTGTCCGCCACCAAACTATTGTCTGTAACAAAGCGCATACTGACGACGTTGACCTGGTCGCCACGCTTTTCATCGAACCCGATGGCCGACTTCACGAGGTTGGTGATGCGATCCAGATCTTCGGCAGAGCGTGGCTGCCAGGCGAGCTTGCCGTCGGCGCCGGGCTGTTCGGTTCCGTCAACCATGACAGCGAGGCTGATGCGATCGATCCGCGGCTGCTCGTGGATCAGCGTGCGGACTGTCTTGCCGATTTCATAATTAGTGGTTTCCTCCTGCCTGCCTTCCTGCGAACCGTTGCCCGGCGCGCCGGCGTCCGCGTTCGGCAAATTGTTCTGTGCGGTGACCGCCTGGTTCGCCTCGGTCGTTTTCGAGGTCGAGTTCACAGTTTGCGTGCTGCGCGTTACCTGCTGATCGGGATCGAACTGCTCCTTGGTTTCGTTGACCTTGTCGAAATCCATCCGCACCGACGCCTCGGCCTGCACGTGGCCGGCACCAAGGGTCTTTTCCAGCATGTCCTCGACCGCGCGGGCGAGGCGCATTTCGGTGGTGCGCCTGACCTCTTCCGCGGTGGCCGCTTCGGTAAGTTGGGTGGTTGGCTGTCCGGCGCGGGCCAGCAGATCGCCGCGCGAGTCGACGACCGCAATGTTGTGCGCGCGCAACCCGGGCACTGCGGCCGCGACGAGATTGAGGATCGCCTGTACGCCCTCCTTATCCAGCCTTTGCGCCCCCACCATCGTCAGCATCACGCTGGCCTGGGCTTCCTGCTGTTCGCGCGCGAAGGGTTCCCGGTGCGGCAGGACCAGCATCACGCGTGCCGCGCGGATGCCGTGGATGGCCAGGATGGTGCGGGAGAGCTCGCCCTCCATCGCACGGGTTTCACTGATCTTTTGCTGGAAGGCGGAGAACAGGTAGCCGTCGCCGCGGTCGAACAGTTCGTAGCCGATCGAGCCACCCGACGGCAGACCATCCTTGGCCAGTAACATTCTCGCTTGTGGGACCTGCTCGGCAGGGACCAGGATCTGGCCACCGCCCGCGCCGACGCGGTACGGGATGTGCTGCTGATTGAGCTTATCGACCATCTGGCTGGCGTCGCGAGGATCGAGATCGCCGTACAGCAGCGCCATTTGGTCGCCAGAGCCGGCGCGCATGACCATGAACGCCAGCAAAGCCAGTAGCCCGAGCGCCACCGCTCCCATCGCGGTAAGGCGCGCCGGGCCGAGCGCGCGGAGGCCGTCGAGCAACGCTTTCATGGCTGATCCATGCCGCTAACGGTTGCCGGCGATGGCCGGTAAATCAGATATTCCTGGAGATTTTCCTGGGCCTTCGACCGGAACGACCGATTGGCGCGGCCAATCCTGGCCTCTGGGATGCCCAGAATGCGTTGCGATCGGGTCGTGGTCGAGATCGCCGGCATGCCGTGGCGCCCCTGTGTCCATCGCTGGTGCCGTTTTGGCTGTGCCGCAGGGTGGCACCGAAAGCTTAGGTTTCGGTTAACGGGGGCGGCAGAATTTGCCGGGGAGGTGTCAGATTCATTTTGCCTGATCACCTGAGCGTGGATAAATTCCATCCACTGCCAGGCCCACAAGGAGATGAAACATGTTCGACCTTGACCGCTTCATCGCTGATTGCAAATGCGCCTTGGGTTCAGGTGCGGTCGAGAAGTCCATCCGCGAACTGATGCGGGAGGCGGTTGCCGACCCGTCACAGGTCATTCGTGCTCTGGGCGAACCGACCAAGGCGGGGATCGACCTGCTGTACCGGTCGAACGAGCTGACGGTAATCAATGTAGTCTGGGGTCCGCATATGACGGCCATGCCGCACAACCATCATATGTGGGCGGTGATCGGGATGTATGGCGGGCGGGAGGACAACATTTTCTGGCGTACGCTGCCGGACGATGCGCGCTGGCCGATCGAGGCGGCGGGTGCATCGGCGCTGATGCCTGGCGATGTGTGCCCTCTGGGCAAGGATATCATCCATTCCGTGACCAATCCGTTGCGTAGACTGACCAGTGCGATTCACATCTACGGCGGCGACTTCGTGACCCAACAGCGCGAGCAGTGGGAAGAAGAGACATTGCGCAAACGTCCGTTCGACCAGGCGGACGCACGGCGCCGGTTCGAGGAAGCCAATCAGCGGATGGCCGCCGCCGCTTAGAGCGGGTTGCTTCAAGGCGAGGCAAACCTGCGCTAAGCAACCTTTGTTTCAGCGCGTGATTGACGCTTTCCGACCAATCAGCCAGGCGAACACGCTCCAGGGACACGGCCGGCCGTCCTGTTCGGTGAGCGTCATGGAGTTCCCGGATGGCGAGGTGGCCGGCGAGACCCAATGCTTTGCCGACTCGCTCGGGCCCGGACCTTCGCGGGCGCACCGGGTCGAGCGGAGCGGGTGAAATTGGCGCGACAGTCGCGTGTCCGCGCGTGCTGGAGCGGGCAGAACTGCCCGTCGATACGGCCCAGTTGGCTCGATTTCTCATCGGCAAAATGGTGGTGCGAACGCTGACCGAAGGCGTGGCGAGCGGCCGCATTGTCGAGACCGAGGCGTATGTCATCGGCGACTCCGCTGGTCACGCGTATCGCGGCATGACCCCTCGCAACCGGACGCTTTTCCTCGAGCGCGGGCACGCATACGTCTATCTCGCTTATGGCACCTCGTTCATGCTGAACGTCTCGAGCGAGACGTCCGGCGTGGGCGCCGGCGTCCTGATCAGGGCGATCGAGCCAACCGTTGGCATCAGGATCATGGAGCGCAACCGCGGCACCGAGCGCCTGCGAGACCTGGCGCGGGGGCCGGGACGGCTGAGCGCCGCGTTAGCGATTGATCGCCGGGTGGATGGGATCGACCTTTGTCAGGCTGGTCCGCTGTGGCTCGGATCTGACGATCAGGCGCCCGGCGAAATCGGGCAGGGCAAACGGATTGGCATTACGCGCGCGACCGACAGTCTGCTGCGGTTCTACGTTCGGGGCAATTCGTTCGTCAGCGGTCCGCAGGCGCTCAATCGATGAGAGTAATGAAACCTGGAGATTGCCGGCGCCGGGACGTGTCGAAACATCGGGACCTGGCTTGACGCCGGCATAAGTTCACGCACTGGTGTGGTTACTGGTCCCTCGATCGGGCCAGATGATGACGCCAAGAGAAGCGATAGCGGCATGAGCGAGATACCAGCACGTGGCCTCGGGCCACTGATCGACACCCACGCGCATATTTATCCGCGTCACACGCCGTTGATCGAGGGCGCGACACACCAGCCTTCACGCGACGTGACGGCCGAGGAATACCTGCGGACAATGGATGGGCACGGTGTGTTGTTTGGCGTGCACGCAGCGGCCAGCTTCATGGGACCGTATAACGATTACACGCTGGCGGCACTGGGCCGCCATCGGCGGCTGCGTGGCACCGCGATCGTCGATCCCTCGGTCAGTTTGCCTGAGCTGCAGTCGATGGCGGCGGCGGGGATCGTGGGCATCCGGTTTTCGTTGCGGGATTACAAAAGTACGCCGGATCTGGGGTCGCCGGAGTATCGGCGGCTGCTGCGCCGCGTCGCCGATCTGGCCTGGCATGTGCACATCTATGCCGAGGGCGAACGGATTGCCGCGCTGACCTCGCAATTGCTGGCAACCGAGGTCAACATCGTGATCGATCATTTCGGCAACCCGGTGCCGGATCTTGGCGAGAATTCACCGGGCTTCCAGGCGGCGTTACGGGCAATCGGGTCTGGTCGAGGCTGGGTCAAACTTTCGGCACCGTACCGTTCGCCGGGCTGCGATCATGCCGGGCTGGCGGCTCGGCTATTGGCCGAGGGCGGCCCGGAACACTTGCTGTGGGCAAGCGACTGGCCGTTTGTGGGGCACGAGAGCAAGGTTACCTACCGGCAAATGGTCGAGAGTTTCGAACAGGTGATGCCGGACCCGTTGGTGCGGGAGCAAATCGGCCGGACCGCGGCGCGGTTGTATAAGTTTGCCTGAGTTCGATGGGTCCGACCGGGTTGCCGATGGGCGGCGGATGGCAGCCTGCGATGATGGTAGAGGGGCGACATGACCTACACGGCGATAAACCTTGCCAGCAAGTTCGCAATGTTTGACGAACAATGGGCGCCGAAGGTCGTTGCCGAAATGAACGACTACCAGTTCAAGATCGTGAAATTGGAGGGGGATTTCATTTGGCATGATCACAAGGACACTGATGAGACGTTCATGGTGATCGACGGCACGCTGCGTATCGACTTTCGCGACGGGTCGGTTGTCGTTTCGGCAGGAGAAATGTTCGTGGTCCCCAAAGGCGTCGAACACAAGCCGTACGCCGAACGTGAGGTGAAATTGCTGCTCATCGAGCCGCGCGGGGTGCGCAATACCGGAGATGCGGAAGGCGCCCGGACGGCGGAAAACGACGTTTGGGTATGATGCTGCCGGCCGTTGCCGCGTAACTCTGCTTACCTCAGATACGTTGTCCGGGATTTCGACTGTCCATAAAGGGGAATGCGCGTCCTGCCGTTTGTCATCGAGACTTTGATCGTGGCCGCAGCCGCAGCGCTCCAGGCTGGCACCGGGATGGGTATGGCGTTGCTCGCCGCGCCATTGTTGCTGTTGGTCGATCGCTCGCTGGTGCCGGGCCCGATGCTGTGCGCGACCATGGTGTTGTCCATTGCCGTGGTCTGGCGCGAACGCTCGGCGATCGATCGCAGTCTTCTGCGCGTCGCGTTTCTGGGCCTTGCCGTGGGCTGTGTCATTGGCGCGATTACGCTTGCGGTGCTGGTCGGTGTGAATCTCGCCAAGGTGTTCGGTGCGATCATTCTGATCATCGTGGTGCTGAGTGTACTGGGCTTGCATATCCGCGCCACGACGCCGTCGTTGCTGCTTGGCGGCGTGGCGTCGGGCATTCTCGGCACGATGTTTGGCGTGCACGGCCCGCCGATCGCCATCGTTCTGCAACACGAGCCGCCGGAGCGACTGCGCGCCACACTGTGTGCGTTCTTTGCCGTCGGCTGCGCAATTTCGCTGGTGTTGCTTGCCATGATCGGCACGTTCGGGTTCAGCGGAATGAAGCTTGGGTTCGCGTTGTTGCCTGGCGTGGCGATCGGCTTTGCCTGCGGGCCGTTTCTTGGCCGGATGCTCAACCGGCAGCGGGCGCGGATTGCGGTGTTGACGATTTCGACGTTAAGCGCGGTGGCGCTGTTGCTGCGTTGAGCGAGTGACACTCAGGTCAGCAGACCGCGTAACCTTGTCCCGGTGTTGTGCGACACGCCTTACGCCCCCTCGACGCGTCGGGTCAGCGCCGGGCCCAATCCCTGCGCCGGTTTCGGCCCAGGACGGGCGAAGCTGCCGCGCGACGGCGGCCGCGGCTGCAGGCCCACGATCGCCTCGGCCAATCGGACCGCGCAACTGACGCCGTCCAGCACCGGCACCGGAATCTCCGCTGCTACCTCGTGAGCCAGCCCGGCAATGGGCGCGCCGCCGAAGATAATGACCTCAGCCGCGTCCAGCTCGATCGCGCGCTGGCATTCCTCCAGCAAGCTTGCACGAAGCTGATCTTTTGCACGAGCGATGTCGGGGATCGGCGCATCAAGCGGTCGCACACTGACCAGGCGGCCGGCGAGCCCGTGCTCTTCGGCGCATTCCTGATACCAGCGGCCAAGCCGTGGGGTCAGGCAAACGATGGCGATGCGGCGACCCAGTGTCCAGGCGGTCAACAGGGCAGACTCTTCGATGCCGAGCACCGGGATGTCGGCGAACTCGCGCGCGGCGGTGAGACCGGGGTCGCCGAACGCGGCAATGATCGCGGCGTCGTGGTCGGTCATGTGAGTGGCCAGAACATCCAGCACCGCGTGTCCGGCAATCGCTGCCTCAATGCGGGTTTCGACATATTGGGTGCCGAACCTGGCCGTCACTGCGGTGGTCTCGGTGCCGGGGGAGGCGGACCGCCGAGCTTCCGCCGCAATCAGGTCGGTCACCGCCGTGGTGATGTTCGGGTTGATCAGCAGCAGTTTCATTGCAGCAAGGACTTTTGGACGCTCATTTCATTTACGTGCCAATTCTGCGCCATTCCACGGCTTTTCCGGGAAACATGATCCAGCACCGCACCGCATCAGATCGCCCGGACGAGCCGGGCAATGACGATGACACCAGAGGTAGGGTTGATGCGGTGGCGGACGGCCGATGAGGCAGGTTGGGTCATCGCCCGGTCAGAATGCGCTCGACCAATTGGCGCACCGTGGGAATGAAACCGTTCGAATAAAACGGATCTTTGGCGAAACGGAATGCGTTATGGCCGGAGAACATCAGATTGTTCTCCAGCGCCTCTGCATTGTCGCCGGCATGCGCGATGGCCTGCAGCGTCTTCTGGATGCAGAAGCTGCGTGGATCGGCGCGCTTGTTGGTGGAGAAGTCCGGCTCGTGTTGCGACCAGTTGGAAAACCGGCAGGTGCTGAGGCAGCCCATACACGCGGTCTGATCAGCCAGGATTTCCCGGCTCTTTTCCGGCGTGACAAAGACCAGCGTCGAATCGGGCGTGCGTAATGCCTCGGTGAAGCCCCGGGCTTCCCAGCCGCGCACATGGCCCAGATCGGGCGGAGTAAGATAAACGATCCGCTTGCGCGGTCCGACGCCGTATTCAGCAGTGTGCTCACCCACGGGCTCGGCGGTGTAGGCGACCTGCCGCTCAGTGCGACCCTTCAACTCATGCAGGAACGCGTTGTCGACCGCGCTGGAATAGAAGCCGGTGGGGGAGAAGCGATTGAGGTAGACGTCGCCCTCCTGCAAGGTCAGTAGCTTTTGCTTCCACGGCTCCGGGATCGGGCTTTCCTTGGTCAGCAGCGGGCGGGTGCCGAACTGAAACGCGATCGGTCCGATTTCCTTGTTGTCGAGCCAGTGGGCCCATTCCTCCAGCCACCACACGCCGCCCGCCATGATGATCGGGGTCTCATCCAGACCGAACTCGTTCATCGTCTTGCGCAGCGTGACGACGCGGGGATAGGGGTCCTCGGGCTTTTCCGGGTTCTCACTGTTGGACAGGCCGTTGTGGCCGCCGGCGAGCCACGGGTCCTCGTACACCACGCCGCCGAGCAGCGACGCGGTCTTGTGATAGGCGCGTTTCCACAACGCGCTGAACGCCCGCGCCGAGGAGATGATCGGGTAATAATGCACGTTGAACCGGGCGGCGATGTCGGACAGCCGGTACGGCATGCCGGCGCCGCAGGTGATGCCGTTGATCAGGCCCTTGGCCTGCTCCAGCACCTCGGTAATGACGCGCTCGGCGCCGCCCATCTCCCACAGGATATTGGCGTGGATACGCCCCTTGCCCCCGGTGATGTCGAACGCCTTCCGCGCCTGGGCCAGTGCGCCCTTGATGGCGTAGGCAATCAGTTCCTCGTGCCGTTCCCGCCTGGTGCGGGCGTGGTACTCCTGTGGGATCGGCTTGCCGTCTTCATCATAGCTGTCGGCATTGACTGCGCTGATCGTGCCGATGCCGCCGCCGAGGGCCCAATGACCCGCTGTGGTGCCGTTGGAGACAGCGACGCCCTTGCCTCCCTCCACCAACGGGAGGACGTCGAAGCCACCCATCCGAATTGCATTGATCGCTTGCATGGCGGGTCAGTCTGAAGATCTGGGCCGGAGGGCCGCAGGCACGTGAGGGATCTCGGTCGGACGAAATTCTGGCATGTGGCCGTGCGTCTCCAGGCTGGGTGTCGTAAGCGAAATCCGGTACCGCCCTCCGTCGTCCCTCGCCTTCGCAAGGGTTCCGCGCGGGCAGGCATGCTTTCGGATGGCAGCCATATGGTCCTTTGCGTTGGCAATGTCATCCTTGCCTGGAGGCATAGCGAATCAGGGCCAGGCGCCCTGCGAGGTATTTAGCCTCGCATGGCGTCAATAGCTGACTGTGACGGTCTTGTTAACGGCAAATGGAACTTGCGACCACTCCGCCGGCGGTCAGGCGTCGAGATGGAAGAATTTCACGGCGTTGGCAGCCCATATCTTGTGCTTCTCCGCCGGAGGGACAGTGGCGTAGATCTCGTCGATGATCGGACGCGAGTTCGGCCACTCATTCTCGATGTGTGGGAAGTCGGTGGCGAACATGATGTGGTCGGTGCCGACGTGGTGGCGTTGCTCGACCGCGACTCGTTCATACTGCACGGTGAAGTGGATGTTCTGGCGGACATAGTCGCCGGGCGGATGCTTCAGGGGCTTAAAGCCCAGGTATTCCTCGGCCCAACCGAGGTGGCGGGCGTACCAAAGGTCCATGTGCTCGAGCCAGAACGGCACCCAGCCGAGGCGGGTTTCGGCAAACAGGATTTGCAGTTTCGGGAATCGCTCGAACACGCCGGCGAGCACAAGCTGAGTCATGCCGACGGCGGGCGGCAGGCCGAAGTTGGTCAGCCATTCCAGGAAGGGCCGGCGCAGCCGCGCCATGATGACGGGGTCTTCTTTCGGGTATTTGAAAGTAGGCTGAGCGGCACGGGCACCGGTGCGGTAAAGCTGGACATGCGCGGTGACCGGCATGTCGAGGTCGAGCGCGGCAGCCCAGAAGCGGTCGTCCTCCGGGGTGGGGTAGCCTTTGCCGTTGGGCAGGCCGCCGAGCAACACGCCTTTCAGGCCAAGCTTCTTGCAGTGCTGCATTTCGGCGATGGCGTCCTCGACGTTGGTGATCGGCATGACTCCCATGCCGACGAGACGGTCGGGGGCGACGGAACAGTATTCCTCGGCGAGCCAGTCGTTGTAGGCGCGGATCACGGCTTTGTAGACGACGTCATGGGCGATGTTGCGCCAGAACACGGGCCCCGCGACCATGGCGGCGAACAGGATCTCGGCGTCGAGGCCGTCCTGGTCTTGTTCGCGCACACGCTGCTCGGGGCTGCCGGTGCCGGCGGCGTTGTCGACCTTGATGCCGAACGGCTGCCAGGTGCCGGAGGCGTGGCCGGCTCGGAGGTCCAGGAAGTTGGCTTCGAGGAGGGGCTGGCCTTCGATCATCAGCGCGTCGCCGCCGTCGGGGAGATGGATGGTGTGCGGGGCACGGTCGCGGTACTTTTCCGAAATGCGGTGGGTCCAGCGCTCGGGCGGGACTTCGAGGTGGCCGTCGGCGGAGATGAGGTTGTATTGGCGGGACATGGTGGTGGGCCTCCCTTCGTTGTTGGGAGGAGGTTAGCGCGGGAACGGGGAACGGGGGAGGGGTCCGGTTTCAGTTTCTACGCGCTGGAACGGGTCGCTCACACCTTCGAGTGTGCGGCAACAATTGCCACCGCTCCTTCCTCCCAGACACAATCGGTGCGCGCAAACCCAACTTCTTGCAGCATCGCCAGGTGGCGGGGAATTCCGCCGACGATATTGTACAAATCGTAGTTGAGAAACAGGCAACCCGGCTTGAGAAGACGAACTATCCCGCCATAACAGGCAGCGATCCGATCGAGATTAGCCAGGTTATGGATAGCAATGGCCGAAACGATAAGGTCGAACGGGCCCGCGACACCGTCAACCCAGCTCGGATTACAGAGATCAGCAACAACATAACGGATTCGATCCTGATACCTGGCAAGCCGCGCTCGCGCACGGTCGAGCATCGGTTGCGAGTAATCCTGCAACGTTACGCGAGCCATCGGGAATGCGTGCAGCACTTCTTCGGACACGACACCGTAGCCTCCGCCAACATCAAGCACCTCGATGCTGGCGTCCTTCGTCAACTGAGCGAAGGAAAGCATGTGTTTCAGGCGCGGACGCCGCTCCCCGTCCCGTTGAATATCCCGATTGATCCATTCGTCCACATAGGGCTCGGATTGCCAGTCGTGTTCGGCGATGGAGAAATCCGTTGTTGTCATTTGCGCCTCCTGAGGTTTTCGACGGTCAGGGTACAGGTCCAGGTAACCCTGCGGGCAAAAATACCGGTAGAAACGGACAGCAAATCTTCGCGATGCTCCGGAAATATGGGCACAACCTGTCCCTTCTCACGACACATGCAAGCCCGATGCAAAGTGGCCGTTCTGGGCGCGGCGACGCAACGCCGCGCCCTCGGGATGGCCCAGTACGCGCCCGTCAGGCCACGTGGTCGGAGGTGGTTGGCAACAGCTCGGGGCGATAAGACGGCCGCAGAATGTCGAGCCGCATCGGCACAGGTGTGCCGATCCACAGCGCATTCTTGCTATGATCGTCGTAGGAGCTTTCGGTCAAAGGATGGATGAGAACGTCAAGGCCTTCATGGTTCAACATCAGCCAAGGCACGATATTTGGGAACTCTTCCGTCTGGAATATGACATTGAACTGAGAGATCGGATGTGGACCTACCGGTGCGTCGCTGAACCCCCCAGGCCGTACAGCGAATTTGTTGATGATCGTGGCCCGCAGATCTTCGGCGAGCTTCCTTGTATCGGTATCGTAATAGACGTGGGCGTGATAGCCTTTGATTTCAGTCATTGAGGTCCTCCTTGTCAGGTTCACGAAACATCAGGTCCGTTCCACGCTGGTGGCTGCGGCGTCAATTGCAGCAGCCACAGCGTTGATTTGCTCTTCGCTGAGTGGACCGCGCGACAGGCGCAGCCGCAGCGCGAGCTTCATGTTCTCCATCGCGCGCACGATCTGTGGTGCGGGACCTCCGCCATGCACGCGACTGGCCTCCTCCATGCGGGCGAGCAGGGCATCAACGGAAGGGCGGTGAGCTTCGAGGTAAGCCCGGCCTTCTGTGGTAATCGCATGTAACTTCTTCGCACCGTCGCCGGTGCTGACCGTCACATGGCCGAGTTCCTCGAGCATGGTCAGCGTCGGGTAGATAACGCCTGGGCTTGGGCTGTAAGCGCCACCGACATGCTCCTCGATCGCTTTGATGATCTCGTAACCGTGCCGCGGCTTCTCAGCGATTAGATGGAGGATGACCAGGCGAAGGTCGCCATGAGCGAAGAAACGGCCAAGACCGAAACGTTCGCCGCCGCGATGACCATGGCCGCGTCCGCGGTGGTGGCTGTCCTGGCTGGTTGCCTCGCGGAGGTCGCGCGCGCTGCGGCGGCCGTCAGTATGTTTGTGTTTACGGAACATTGGTTCTCCGAGTGGGTTTCGACATAACGGGATATTAGATATATCTGAACACGCTCGATTGCAATGGGCCGTTCCAGAAAATTTGTCGCGCCTGGTCGGGAGGGCTATTGCGATTTTGCTGCCGCACATCGGCAGTGAGAACTGTTTGCATCAACAGAACAGGCGCGTGTTTTAGGCGCGGCTGTTCCGCCGCTCCCCTCGGTGACAAAGTCTTGTGCATGATATCGCGTGGTTATCATGGACAAGATGGGGTAGCCCATTGAATTAATTTAGAAAAATACCTGATGCACCGCCAGAGCCCGGCCACCGTACCAATTCATTCATTTGATACCACACCGGCGGCGACGAGGCCGTCCGTGTAGGCTTTCACGGCTTGCACCCATTCCCCGCAGGGTCGGCCGACCACCCGAACGTCGCGACCTTCCACCGAGGCGCAAGAATGTCCTTTTCGCTGCGGTCGCGACGAGATCAGTGACGAAGCGGGAAACTGGCGCTACACTGTCTGTGCACCCTCGATTATCTCCTCAACGTTTTGGCGGCACCAAAATATGGACGCGCCCAGCCCGTCCGCAATGTTCCTGTTCGGCCAATTCTGCCTCGATCGACGCGGCGGCGGACTGTTCCGGAGCACCGGAGACGGCGATACTGTTCCCGTCACCATCGGTTGCCGTGCGTTGGAAATCCTCGGCGTCCTGATTGAGCGACGGGGCGATCTCGTTTCGAAGGAAGAGATCAGGTCAGCAGTCTGGCCAACCACGGTGGTCGAGGACGCCAATCTCACCGTCCAGATCTCGGCACTTCGCCGCATCCTGGACCCTAAAGGATCGGACGCAAGCTGCATTCAGACCGTGATTGGCCGCGGTTATCGCTTTGTCGCGCCCGTGTCCCTGTTCAAGGTCCCGCTGCGGGAGATCTACGCTGCGGCGCCAGACGCCGATCCATCGGCTCCCTGTTTCATCGCGGAAACGGGCACACCCTGGCACCGCGATACGTCCTCGACAGTCCTCGCCGGAGGCGCCGGGTTTGCCTCCACTGTTTTACGAACGCAGCCCGAGCCGACCGACGCGCCCGCCGCCGCAGGCCCTCCCGGGGACTGGCGTCAATCTGTCCTTGTGATGCCGTTCGAGAACAGCAGCGGCGACCTCGCTCAGGACGGCATAGCCGCCGGTATAGCCCGCGACGTGACAACCCTGAGCATCGCCCAGTACCCTCGTGCTCCATTCGTTCCCGCAAGGATCGCCGCGACGTACCTAGGAAAGCCGTTCAATCCAAGTGCGACCGGGCAAGACCCGAACATGCACTTCGTGCTCACGGGCGACGCTCGCCGGCAGGATGATCGGTTGATCGTGTCGGCGACCCTGTATCAAACTGAAGATGGACGGCCGGTATGGTCACGACAGTATGATCTCGCGGATCATCCGGACTCCTGGGCCTTGGTCGTCCAGAGCATCGTCTCGAACGTCAATCACGCCACAAGAGACGCAGAGGTTGCGCGCGCCATGCGCGAGCGTCCGGACTGCCTGGATACGCGTGATCTCCTAATGGCTGCCGGTCAGCGCGACTGGTCGCAGTTATCAAGGGAGCGGTACCAGGAGAGGCTCGCTTATGCGGAGCGAGCGTTGGAACTCGATCCTGACCATGTCTCTGCGCTCAGTATGGCTGCGCGCGTGCGTGCACTCCTCGTACAGGGCGGCTATTCTTCCGACCCCGACGCCGACCTGGCCCGCGCAGCGAAGGAGATTGATCGGGCGCTGCTGCTGGAACCCCACAGTTTCGCGGCTCTGCATGGCAAAACGGCCGTGCTGCGGGCACAAGGCGATCTGCGCGCGGCCGCCGCGCTGTTACGTAGGGCGATCGAGCTTCGGCCGGCCTGGGGCCATTTGCACAAAGACCTCGGCAGGGTCTTATTCCCGCCGGGGGACTACAAAGAGGCCCTGGCAGAATTCGAGATTGCGAAGCGCTTCGCCCTGGGAGTTGAGCCTGCGCAGGTGGACGACACGAACCTCGCCATGGCATTGGTAGCGAATGGCCGGTTCCGCGAGGCAATCGCGCCGGCGCGGGTGGCAATCGGGATTTTCTCGCTAGATAGCGGCCGTGACGCGGAAGTGCCTTGGCTCGCGTTGATCGCCGCCGAGAGCCAGAACGGCCAGGATGAGGACGCAAGCGCGGACCTGAAAACTTTCCTCGCCTCCGCGCGTACGTGGCGCAGCATGGCAGCGTTCACGGAGACTCCTTGCTGGGCCGCCAGCCCAAATCTTCTGGAAGGACTGCGCCTCGCTGGAATGCCCCAGAAGTAATCAGAGTAGGGGGCAGCCGGCCAGCAATTGGGGACTGGTTTTGCGCGTCAATTGAGTTCCGCATCAGCACATGCAGGGTCGGCCTCTGGCGGGTGGATTGACCATATCTCTTTCCTCCGGTCGGCGACAGACATCGAGATGTACCTTTCGATAACGCTTCGACATCAACCAAATTTGCAACAATTTGGATGAATTTGCCGCGCTTTTCTCGCTGCCACCTACCTGGCCGTGTAACGTGTGGCAGCGTCCGCACCAAATCCCCTGGCCACGACGCAAGTGCAGACCGCTCCACCACAACGAAAAGAGTGCGATCATGGCACAAGCACCAACTTTCACGGCGTCAACGACCGACTTCCTTTTGAACGCACCGAGTGCCCCCGGCTCCAGCGTCGGGACCGATACGTTCATCCTGCAGATCAATGGCTTCAGTGAAAACGGCGTGGCCATCCCGGTTCCCGGCCTGGGCACCAGCTTCGGGCTCTATATCGAGGGAACCGTTACGGTCCAGGCGACCCCATCGGGGGGGTCGGTCTACGGCCCAGGGACGATTTCCCTGGTGCTGGATCCCACGAACAACGACGGCACGCCGGCTGCCGTCTGGGATACGACGACAGAAACGGGCCTCGTCGGTTTTTCCAACCCTGAGAATACCCTGAACGACATCACACTGGCGACGGGCAACTTCGTAAGCGGATCATTCGGAGTTCAAAGCAACGGGCAGGACGGGGTGAACTTTGTCCAGACATTCGATCTGAACCCACAGGTGTTCGGGCCCCTTCTCAGCGATCTCGCAAGTTCGCTGGACATCAACGAGACCTTGTTCAATACGGCGACCAGTCGCTACCAAGGGACGATTAGCCCCGGTGTCAACTATGTCACGTCCAATGATGGATACGGCATCGTTAGTCTGACAACGGCATCCCCGGTCAGCGATAGCTCACCCAGTTTTTACTGTGGAGATACTGCTGGCAGGAGCGTGGGTGAACTGGGCACTCTGGCCTCATCCGACGGCAGCGGAGGTCTCGACTTACGCGCGCTGGCCGACGAGATTTTGGCCGATCTGGGAGTTACCTTACCTGGATCTTTTTTGCCGGAGGGCCGTTCTGGACCGTGGGATTTCGTGCCCGGTAATTCGGGGGCCGGCACATTGCACCATTTCGATGTCGGCGGCGGCTTGTCGTCAAATCTGCCTCGACACGATTCGCAGTCGGCATCGCATTAGACGCCAACCGAGGCGACCGTCCTGACGCAATACAAGACGTGCCTGAGGAGGCACCGCAATCAACGTGACGGTGCGCGATCTCCGCGACCGGACGTTGATTGCCGCCCTCATTTCGCGAGATGCCCCTCCCCCGAATAATAGTGATCCATAACGTCCTTTATGGCCGTGGATGACGTGCCCTACGGAAATTTCTGCATTTCTCGAAAGTTCTGGCTGATGATCGGAGCCGACCCTGGGTCTACCCGGCCGCGCCACTCCCGAATGCGGCGTATCATCGCGAAGCCACGCTTTCGGAACCGCGTGAGACGGCCAAACGCTGAATGGCGTCCCATCGTCTGGCCCGTGGTGGAACCCGCGGCCGGGATGAACCCGGCCATGGCCTCACTGGCGCGGTGGTCTCAGTCGTCGCCAACCACCGGCTGATCCGTCCCCTCACTAAACGCCGGCTGCTCCCGCCGCGGCCGATCGCCGCGATCACGCCCGCGGTCCCCGCGATCCGGCCTATCCCCGCGATCCGGTCGATCCCCCCGCGCCGGCCTCTCGCCAACCTGGGCGGTGATATCTGCCCCGGTCGACTGGTCCACCACCCGCATCGACAGCTTGATCTTGCCGCGCTCGTCGAAGCCGATGACCTTGACCTTCACCGCGTCGCCGACATTGACCACGTCGGTCGTTTTGGCCACCCGTTCCGGCTTCAGCTCGCTGATGTGCACCAGCCCATCGCGCGACCCCATGAAGTTCACGAACGCTCCGAAGTCCGCCGTCTTCACCACCTTGCCGTTGTAGATCGTGCCCATCTCCGGCTCGGCGGTCAGGCCGCGGATCCAATCGATCGCCGCTTGCGCCTGCGAGGCATCGACTGCGGCAATCTTGATCGTCCCATCGTCGTCGATGTCGATCTTGCACTTGGTCTGCTCGACGATTTCCCGGATCACCTTGCCGCCGGTGCCGATCACTTCCCGGATCTTATCCTTCGGCACCGAGATGATGCTGATCCGCGGGGCGGTCGCCGCCACGTCGCCGCGCGCTCCGGTCAGTGCCTTCGCCATCTCGCCCAGAATGTGCAGGCGGCCCTCGCGAGCCTGCGCCAGAGCGATCTGCATGATCTCCGGCGTGATGGAGGTGATCTTGATATCCATCTGCAACGAGGTGATCCCGGCCTCGGTCCCCGCCACCTTGAAATCCATGTCGCCGAGGTGGTCCTCGTCGCCCAGAATGTCGGACAGCACAGCGAAGCCGTGATCTTCTTTGATCAGCCCCATGGCGATGCCCGCCACCGGCCGCTTCAACGGCACGCCGGCATCCATCAGCGCCAACGACCCGCCGCACACCGTCGCCATCGAGGACGACCCGTTCGACTCGGTGATCTCGGAGACCACCCGCATCGTGTAGGGGAACTTGTCCTTCTCCGGCAGCATCGGACGCAAAGCGCGCCAGGCCAGCTTGCCGTGGCCGATCTCCCGGCGCCCCGGCGATCCCATCCGGCCCGCTTCACCGACCGAATACGGTGGGAAATTGTAGTGCAGCATGAAGTTGGAGCGGTACTCGCCCTCCAGCGCATCGACGATCTGCTCGTCCTGGCCGGTGCCCAGAGTGGCGACGCAGAGCGCCTGGGTTTCGCCGCGGGTGAACAACGACGACCCGTGCGCACGGGGCAGGACCCCGACCTCGGCGATGATCGGCCGGACGGTTTTGGTATCGCGCCCATCGATGCGTTGGCCGGTGGCCAGGATGGCGCCTCGAACCACGTCGGCTTCCAGGTCCTTGAAGGCGGCTTTGGCCTTTTCGGTGTCCAGACCCTCCGCCTTGACCGCATCCATCGCCGCGGCCTTGGCGGCGTCGACCGCGTCGTGGCGGGCACCCTTGTCCATGATTTTGTAGGCCTCGGTGACGCCGGCGCGGGCCAGCGCGTCAATCCGGGCTTTCAGCGCCGCGGCTTCCTCCGAGGGCTCCGGCAGAGCCCAGGGCTCCTTGGCGGCGCGCTCGGCGAGTTCAATGATGGCGTTGATCACCGGTTGGAACGCGGTATGCCCGAACGTCACCGCGCCGAGCATCACGTCTTCCGGCAACTCCTGGGCTTCCGATTCGACCATCAGCACGCCCTCGGCGGTGCCGGCGACAACCAGTTGCAACTGGCTGGTCTTGGCCTGGGTCAACGTCGGGTTGAGGATGTAAGCGCCGTCCTGATAACCGACCGAAGCCGCGGCAACCGGGCCAAAAAACGGGATGCCCGACAACGTCAGCGCGGCCGAGCAGCCGATCATCGCGATGATGTCCGGGTCGTTTTCCATATCGTGCGACAGCACGGTGGCGACGATCTGGACCTCATTTCTGAAGCCCTCGGGGAACAGCGGCCGGATCGGGCGGTCGATGAGGCGGCTTTTCAGCACCTCGGCCTCGGACGGCCGGCCTTCACGTTTGAAAAAACCGCCGGGGATTTTGCCGGCGGCGAAAGCTTTTTCCTGGTAGTTCACGGTCAGCGGGAAGAAGTCCTGGCCCGGTTTGGCGGTCTTCACGCCGACGGCGGTGCACAGCACGATGGTTTCGCCGTAGGAGATCAGGACGGCTCCATCAGCCTGGCGGGCGATCTTGCCGGTCTCCAGGACGAGCTTGCGACCGCCCCAGTCGAGTTCCTTGCGGAAATAATTGAACATTCAGAGTCCTTGCGATGCGCGGCATCGGCGGACGGCAAGAGCGCTGGCCGGGCTCCCTGGGTCTGGTCGGGAGGCGGCGTCTCGGGTCGCATGGAGGTTGGCCGCACCGCCCATTGGAAGAACCAGGGGGCACGGCCGGAGCCATGTAACCGGAAACGCCGTCGCGGTTCCCGCGCCATCTCTGGGCTTGCACCGGATCAGCAGTCTGTCGGTCCGCCGCGGTCCGCGGCGTTGCCCGTGCGCCAGGATGGAACACAGGGTCGTCTACCCGTCCTATATGGGATGAACGGGGGTTTCGTCATCTTTTGTTCGGTCAAAAAGTCGCCGGGGCGCACCCGCGCCGGTTGTTGCGAGTATGTCCCTACGCGGCCATGCCCCGCTCGTCATGCTCCGGCTCGACCCGGGCACCTGCGTGAAGCGGAAGCCCGAGCATCTGCGTGAAGCGGAAAAATGAGTCCGGGTGCGACGCGGGGGGCGACCGATGCTCGGGTCGAGCCCGAGCATGACGATTGGATGGAACTACCGCCGCAGGCTCAGCCGTCCGATCAGGGTTTCATATCGCTGCTGGTTCTTCCGCTTGACGTAGTCCAGCAGCCGGCGGCGCCGACCCACCATCATCAACAGCCCACGCCGCGAGTGAAAGTCCTTCGCGTGGGTCTTCAGATGTTCGGTGAGGTTGTTGATCCGTTCGGTCAGGATGGCGACCTGGACCTCGGGGCTGCCGGTGTCGGTGGTGGCAGTCTTGTATTCGCCAATGAGCGCCGTGCGGCGCTCGGCTGTAATCGACATCAGGGGTACTCCTGTCGTGAGAGGTCAGAGAATCCGCTCTGGCCGCAGCAGCCCATCCTCGAGACGGCACA
>JBEKQQ010000036.1:0-45593 GCA_049519555.1 Acetobacteraceae bacterium | reverse complement strand
GGCGAACCGGACTGTCGCCGTCGCGTAATTCATGCACCGCGCGCCCGCCCGGGGCAACAAGGCTGCTGCTTGAAAGTTCCGCGCGGTTACAGCGCAACTGCGACGGCCATGGCGGATGGTCTCTCGGCGAGGCATTCTGCAGGCGGCAGCCCAAAAGGGAGAAGTGGATGCGGGGAGCGCTGATTGGTGCCGGGGTGCTGGCGGCCTCCTATGTCTTCATCGCGACGCTGTTGTATCTGTTGCAACGACGGATCTTGTACCGGCCGAATCGTTGTCCGCCCGACGTGGCCGGCGCCCTTCCGGATGTGCGGCAAATGATCGTTACGACGCCAGATGGATTGGCGCTGCTCGCGTGGTATCTGCCGCCCGCGCGAGATAGTGGTCGGGTAGTTCTGTACCTGCACGGCAATGCGGCGCATATCGGCCATCGATCCTACCGGTTGGGGCCGTTTCAGCGCCTTGGCTGGGGCGTGCTGTTGCTGGAATACCGTGGCTATGGCGGCAACCCGGGCCAACCATCGGAAGCCGGCCTGATCATCGACGCGCATGCCGGACTGGCAGCGTTGCAGGAAATGGGATTTCCGCTGTCTGCTATCGTGGTGTGGGGTGAATCGCTTGGCACCGGACCCGCGGTGCAACTGGCGGTGGAGCACAAGGTTGGTGCAGTGTTGCTCGAATCACCCTTTACCAGCATCGCCGACATCGCGCGGTCACGCTATCAGTTGTTTCCGGTGGACTGGTTGTTGCATGACCGGTTTGACTCGTTACGCAGGATTGGCAGCGTGCAGGCGGCGGTTCTGGTGATGCACGGCGCGCTCGACCAGATCGTTCCGGTCGCGATGGGCCGTGCAGTTTATGCGGCTGCACCGGATCCCAAGCGGCTCTGGATCGCGTCGCACGCCGGTCACCTCGACCTGGTGGAAGCCGGAGCCATCGAGGTCGCAGGCCAGTTCGTTGCAGATTTGGACCGCATTAGGGCCGCCGTATGATGCCGATCAGGCGAACGCGACGCTGGCGTTACGGACCCAAGGGCACCGGCAGGCCGGCTACACCGTCGCCGAACCACGCCTGCGGCTCGGAGGCCATGATCCGAAATGCTTTCTCCCGCGTCGCCACGCAGGCTTTGATCATGGTGTAGGCTGCCTGCCAGGCCGCAGAATGATCCAGCGCCTGCAACAGGCAGCGATCGTAGACCGTATATTGAAATCCGGCGCCGCACCCGAATGATGTGCGGTCTTCCCGGGCCGCAGTAAGAATCACCCGGTTGGCGCGCGTCATCGGAGGCTTCGCAAAGCTGCCGGAGAAGCAAGCGGAAATGATCGCCACCGTCGGCGCATTGCCGCAGCCGACGTCAAGCGCGTGATCCAACGCCGCCGGCGTCAGAAAATCCTGCGATGGGACCAGCACAAGCCCAGCGCCGTAGGCGCCGTGCGACGTTGCGAATACGAAGCAACCCTCGCCGGGACCTGGATGCATATGTTCGATGGCAGCCAACACATGACTCAAAGTGGATGACTGCACACCATTCCGGCCGACCACGCCACGGGCCGCGCTCAGTCGTTGCACATCGCCTGGCGCGACCTGGCGAGCGAGCAGACGCTCCTGCATCGCGGCTGTCGCGTGGTCGAAAGCCGCCGCGCTCCAGTCGCCGGCAATCAGCACGGCTTTGTAGTGCAGTGCGGACGGCGCATCGGCGGCGCCAGCTTCGGATGCAAGGGCGAGCAGGATCAGGACTGAACGCAGCAATAGCCTCATCCGGGTCTCTCCGCGGACGGTTTCAGTAGCGCGGCCCGTTGTGCGGGACCTTGCAGCCCAAGGATGTTACCGCGGCAGCGAGGTCTTTCCCATCAGGAACTGGTCCACCGCGCGCGCGCATTGCCGCCCCTCGCGAATAGCCCAGACGACCAGCGACTGGCCTCGGCGCATGTCGCCTGCCGCGAACAACCGGTCCCGGGAGGTCAGGTATTGCACTGTGTTGGCCGCCACATTGCCACGTGAATCGAGTTCGACCCCCGCCTGTTCCAGCAACGCATTGCGATGTGGGCCGAGAAAACCCATCGCCAGCAACACGAGATCAGCCTTCAACTGAAAACCGCTGCCGGGAACCTCCACCATCTGCATCCGCCCATCGGCACCCTTGACCCAGTCGATATAAATGCAGTCGAGCGCGGTGACGTGGCCGTTCTCACCAATCGCATCCTTGGTGTGCACCGACCAGTCGCGCGCCACGCCTTCGTCATGGGCGTGCGACGAACGCAGCTTGTTCGGCCAATCCGGCCAGACCAGGCCTTTGTTTTCCTTCTCCGGCGGCTTTGGCATGATCTCGATCTGAGTGATCGACGCTGCGCCCTGCCGAGCCGAGGTGCCGATGCAGTCCGAGCCGGTGTCGCCGCCGCCAATCACCACGACATGCTTGCCCTTGGCCGAGATCGGCTGGTTGCCCGACGCGGTCGTTTCATCGTCGCCGGCATCACGCTTGTTCTGTTGCGTCAGAAAGTCCATGGCAAAATGGATGCCGTCGTGGCCGCGGTTGGCGACCGGCAGATCGCGTGGCCACTCGGCGCCACCGCTCAGGGCGACGGCGTCGTACTCCTCCAGCAGCCAGTCAACGCTGAGACTGACGCCGACCTCGACGTTCGTGCGAAATTCGACACCTTCGGAAGCCATCTGCGCCATGCGTCGGTCGATGTGGTACTTTTCCATTTTGAAGTCAGGGATGCCGTAGCGCAGCAAGCCGCCGATGCGGTCGTTTTTCTCGAACAACGTCACCGCATGGCCGGCACGCGCCAGTTGCTGCGCGCAGGCGAGGCCGGCCGGCCCCGATCCCACCACCGCCACGCGCTTGCCGGTTTTGTGTGCGGGCGGCTCGGGCACGATCCAGCCTTCGGCCCAGCCGCGATCGACGATGGCGCACTCGATGGTTTTGATGGTCACCGGGCTATCGTCGATATTCAACGTGCACGACGCCTCGCACGGCGCCGGGCAGATCCGGCCGGTGAATTCGGGAAAATTGTTGGTGGAGTGCAACACCGTCAGCGCATCGCGGAACTGGTCGCGATACACGAGATTGTTCCAGTCCGGGATCATGTTGTTGACCGGACATCCGGTATGGCAAAACGGGATGCCGCAATCCATGCAGCGTGCAGCCTGGCCGGTCAGTTCCGCTGCCGGCAAAGGTTTGGTGAATTCCCTGAAATTCGTCACCCGCTCCGTGACTTTTTCGTACGAGCGGTCGTGACGTTCGATTTCCAGAAATCCGGTCGGCTTACCCATCACCCTCTCCAAATCCGCTGGCCGCGCCACGATCCTTGCCGTGGACGACGGCTTATTCCGTAACCGTCATGGCGGGTGCTACCCTCCACGTCATCACCGGGTCCCGCCTTCTACGTCAGCACCAGACCCCGACCTTCCATGTCTTAACCGGACTCCGATCCCAACGTCAGCACCGGACTCCGAACCTCCTCGTCATTGCTCGGCCCCGACCCCCACGTCATCACCAGGCCTGGCCCGGTGATCTATCGCGGCACTATGCTGACAGAGATGACCGGGTCGGGGCCCGGCCATGACGGCGTTGTCACTCCGCCGCAACAGTTTTGGCCGCGTCCTGTTCCGCTTTCAGGTCCAGCAGAGCGCGGCGATAGTCGCGCGGTACGACCTTGACGAACTTCGGCAATTCCGCATCCCAGTTGTCCAGCAAAGTGCGCGCGCGGTCGCTGCCGGTGAACAGCAAATGCCGCTCGATCAGGATCCGCAGACGCTCGGCGTCGAAGCGGAGCGGATCGCCCATACCGTTGTCCTCGACGCTGACCGAACGCTGCCGTGGCCGGCCTGGCGCGTCAGCGAGACCCAGTTCGGACGCAGCAATCTTCTCCATATCGACGCCGGCGGGATTTAAGTGCTGTTTGAACTGTCCCTCCGGGTCATAGACATAAGCGATGCCGCCAGACATGCCCGCGGCGAAATTGCGGCCGGTTGCGCCAAGCACCAGCACCACACCGCCGGTCATGTATTCGCAGCCGTGATCGCCGCAACCCTCGACCACCGTAACGGCACCGGAGTTGCGTACCGCGAACCGCTCGCCGGCAACACCCTGGAAATACGCCTCGCCCGCGATCGCGCCGTACAACACCGTGTTGCCAACGATGATGTTTTCCGCCGGATCGCGCCTGGACTGGGTTGGCTGGCGCACCACCACGCGACCGCCGGACAGGCCCTTGCCGACATAGTCGTTGGCATCGCCGGTCAACGTCAGCGACACGCCGCGCGACAGGAACGCCGCAAAACTCTGACCGGCGTTGCCAGTGAGCGTGATGGCGATGGTGTCTTCCGGCAGGCCGATGTGACCGTACCGTTTGGCAACTTCGCCGGACAGCATCGCGCCAACGGTGCGGTTGACATTGCGGATGGCATGCTCGATCCGCACCGGCTCGCCGCGTTCCAAAGCCGGTTCGGCGGCGACAATGAACGCCTGATCCAGCGCCTTATCGAGGTGATGGTCCTGGGTTTCGCAATTGTAGATCGCCACACCCGGCTTCGGTGGCGCCTGATACAGCACCCGGCTGAGATCGACGCCTTTCGCCTTCCAGTGCTCGAGCGAGCGTCTCATGTCGAGCTTATCGACGCGCCCCACCATCTCGTTGAACGTGCGAAAGCCCAGTTGCGCCATGATTTCCCGAACTTCTTCGGCGATGAAGAAGAAGAAGTTGATCACGTGTTCCGGGGTGCCGGTGAACCGCTTGCGCAGCACCGGATCCTGGGTCGCGACACCGACCGGGCAGGTATTCAAATGACACTTCCGCATCATTACGCAGCCCGCTGCGATCAACGGTGCGGTGGCAAAGCCGAACTCGTCGGCCCCAAGCAGCGCGCCAATCACCACGTCGCGGCCGGTGCGGAAACCGCCATCGACCTGCACTGCAATCCGCCCACGCAGCCCGTTCAGCACCAAAGTTTGCTGCGTTTCCGCCAGGCCGATTTCCCATGGCGAGCCGGCGTGCGTCAGCGAGGTCAACGGCGAAGCGCCCGTGCCGCCCTCGTAACCGGCGATCGTGACATGATCGGCGCGGGCCTTCGACACACCCGCGGCCACCGTGCCGACGCCAACTTCGGACACCAGCTTCACCGATATGCGCGCCCGAGGATTGGCGTTCTTCAGATCGTGAATGAGCTGCGCCAGGTCCTCGATCGAATAAATATCGTGATGTGGCGGCGGTGAAATCAAACCCACTCCGGGCGTCGAGTAACGCACCCGGGCGATGTTGCGGTCCACTTTATGGCCCGGCAACTGGCCGCCCTCGCCAGGCTTGGCACCCTGCGCCATCTTGATTTGCAGGTCGTCGGCGTTGACCAGATATTCCGTGGTCACACCGAACCGGCCGGACGCGACCTGCTTGATCGCCGAGCGCATCGAATCGCCGTTTGCCATGGGAATGTAACGATCGGACTCTTCACCGCCCTCGCCGGTGTTGGACTTGCCGCCGATGCGGTTCATGGCGATCGCCAGAGTGGTATGCGCCTCCCGCGAAATCGAGCCGAAGCTCATCGCGCCGGTGGCGAAACGGTGGACGATCTGTGCCGCCGGTTCAACCTCATCCAGCGGCACCGGTTCCAGGTCGGAGGCGAACGACATCAGGCCGCGCAAAGTCAGCAGCCGCTCGCTTTGGTCGTTGATCGTGCGAGTGAATTCTTTGAAGCCTTCGTAAGAATTGCCGCGCACCGAATGCTGCAGCCGGCCGATTGATTCCGGCGTCCAGGCGTGGGTTTCGCCACGCAGCCGGAACTGGTAGTCGCCACCGACATCCAACATCGAGCGATACAACGGGCTGTCGCCATAAGCATTGCGATGCCTGGTGACCGCTTCCTCGGCGATTTCCTTGAAGCCGACGCCTTCGATGGTCGTTGCGGTGCCGGTAAAGCATTTCTCCACGAACGCCGAGGACAGCCCGACCGCATCGAAAATCTGCGCGCCGCAATATGAGTGATACGTCGAGATGCCCATCTTGGACATCACCTTCATGATGCCCTTGCCCAGTGCCTTGAGGTAGTTCTTGCGGGCATCGTAGGCAGACAGCGTGAAATTGGCTTTGGTGCGGATCAGTTCCAGCGTCTCGAACGCCAGATACGGATTGATCGCTTCGGCGCCATAACCGGCGAGCACGCAAAAGTGATGCACTTCGCGCGCCTCACCGGTTTCGATCACCAGCCCGGTTTGGGTGCGCAATCCTTGGCGGATCAGATGGTGATGCGTCGCTGCCGTCGCGAGCAGCGCCGGGATCGGAATCCGGTCAGGCCCAACGGCGCGATCCGACAGAACGAGGATCGTGTAGTCGGCGAGCACGGCATCCGTCGCTTCGCGGCAGACGCGCTCGACGGCACGCTCCATGCCCTCGGCGCCTTCGCTGGCAGGCCAGGTGGTGTCGATAGTCTGGGTGCGAAAGGCGCCGCCGGCCAGGTTCTCGATGTCGCGGATCTTCTCCAGGTCACCATTGGTGAGGATCGGTTGCGACACTTCGAGCCGGTAGTGATTACCGGCGTGATGGCCCAACAAATTCGGCCGCGGTCCGATCATCGAGACCAGCGACATCACCAACTCTTCCCGTATCGGATCGATCGGCGGATTCGTTACCTGGGCGAAATTCTGCTTGAAGTAATTGTACAGTAACTTCGCTTTGTCGGACAGCACCGCCAGCGGCGTGTCGGTGCCCATCGAGCCGAGCGGATCGTCACCGTCACGCGCCATCGGTTCCAGGAAGAACTGGATGTCCTCCTGCGTATAACCGAAGGCGTTCTGCTGCTGATGTAGCACTGCGAGGTCGTTCGGCCGTGGCAGGCCACGCCGCTCGGTATCCGGCAGGTCCTCCAGCTTGAACTGGGTGGCCTTCAGCCATTCCGCGTAGGGATATTTGGCCGCGAGTTCTTTCTTGACCTCATCGTCGCCGATGATGCGGCCCTGCTCGAGGTCGATCAGCAACATCTTGCCAGGCTGCAAACGCCATTTGCGGACGATGCGCTCTTCCGGCACCGGCAGCACGCCGGCTTCCGAGGCCATGATCACATGATCGTCGTCGGTAACGATGTAGCGTGCCGGCCGCAGCCCGTTGCGATCCAAAGTGGCACCAATTTGCCGGCCATCGGTAAACGCAATCGCCGCTGGACCGTCCCACGGCTCCATCAACGCAGCGTAATACTCGTAAAACGCCTTGCGCTCCGGATCCATCAGCGGATTGCCGGCCCATGCCTCGGGGATCAGCAACATCATCGCATGCGCCAGCGAGTAGCCGCCGGCGACCAGGATCTCCAGCGCGTTGTCGATGCAGGCGGTGTCGGACTGGCCGTGCGGAATGATCGGCCACATCTTGTCGAGGTCGGGCCCGATCAGCGCTGACTCCATCGACCGCCGTCGCGCATACATCCAGTTCACGTTGCCGCGGACGGTGTTGATCTCGCCGTTATGCGCCAGGAAGCGGTACGGGTGCGCCAGCCGCCAACTCGGAAACGTATTGGTCGAGAACCGCTGATGTACTAAGGCCAACGCCGACTGGGTCAGCGGATTTTGCAGATCCTGGTAGAACGAGCCGACCTGGGTCGCCAGCAGCAGGCCTTTGTAGACCACGGTCCGGCTGGAGAACGACGGCATATACAGTTCGCTCAGGCCAGGCAGCGCATTCCGCTCCGCCATGGCGCGGATATTGTTCAGAATTTGCTTGCGGATGGCGAGGATCTTACGCTCGAAGGCGTCCTGGTCGCGCATCGACGGGCTGGCTTCGATAATGGCCTGGCGGATCACCGGCATACTTTCGATCACCGCCGCACCGAGGCCGCTCAGGTCGGTCGGCACGTCGCGCCAGCCAATGAATTTTTGGCCTTCCTGTGCCGTTACCTGTTCGAAGCGTTCGATCGCATAGGTGCGGGCTTTTTCCTCGCGCGGCAGGAAGCACATGGCGACCGCGTAACGGCCAGGCCGGGGCAGGCTCTTGCCGGCGGAGCGCGCCCAGTCGGCGAGCAGGGAGTCGGGCATCTGGATGAGGCAGCCGGCGCCATCGCCCATTGAGGGATCCGCGCCGACAGCGCCGCGGTGGTCCAGGTTCTGCAGGATCTTCAGGCCCTGGGTAATGATGTCGTGAGATTTTCGGCCTTTGATGTTGACGACGAAGCCGACACCGCAGGCGTCGTGCTCGTTGCGGGGGTCGTACAGGCCTTGTCTCACAACCTCATTCATGTTCGTCGTCTCGGATGCCGGTTGGACGCGGCGAAGTTGCCGCAGGATGGACACACTGCATCACTGCTGGCGAAATGGCAATAATCCTGCCGCAGTGCAGCGAAGCAGGGAAAAGGTGGTCACGGGCTGCCCGGTCCGGACCTGCGTGGGTTCCGTTCAAGCCACCTGCCTCCGCCAGTGCAAGCGGCTTCACATCTCGTTCATGTATTTGTGAGCAAAAGCAGGCTGCGGTTCGCACCGGCCGCCTTAGGGGACAACCTTCATGAAGCTACTTGGCCACCTTCGGCTCCGCACCAAGCTGACCTTGTTGCTTGGCCTATCCGGCCTGGGCCTGATCCTCTCGATCGGCGCGGCGGCCTTCCAGATGCATCAGCGGATGGTGGACGATCGGGTCGACAAGCTGCGAGCCGTCGTGCAGTCGACGATCATGTTCGCGCAGTCGCTGGAAAGTCGGGTCGTGGCTCACCAGCTCACCCATGAGCAGGCGATGACTCTGCTCCGCGACGACATCCATGCGATGCGGTTTGACGGCGGCGCCGGTTATGTCAGTGTGCAGGGCGAGGATGCGAACGGCGGGCCACTGATTCTGGTGCATGGCGCCAGTCCGGAGCGCGAGGGCAAGCCGTCAGACGCGAAGGATGGCGACGGCCGACCCATCAGCGACGTGATCGCCGCGGCTCTCGACGGCCACGATGACGGTATATTCCGCTCCATGTTCCCAAAACCCGGGCAGACCGTTCCGCTGCTTAAACTGTCCTACGTGGCCCGCTTCGCACCCTGGAAAGCAGTGTTCTACGCTGGCGCCTACATGGACGATCTCGACGCCGATTTCCGTGCCACGCTGTGGCAACTGACGATGATCGGCGGATCGATCCTGCTGATTACCCTGTTGAGCGGGTGGCTGATCAACCATGATATCACCCGCTCTCTGGGCGGGCTGCGCGACGCGATGGTTCGGTTGGCTCATGGCGAACTAACCGCCGAAATCCCCGGCACCGCGCGAAGCGACGAGGTCGGCGAAATGGCCGCCGCCATGCTGGTGTTCAAACACAGCATGACCGAGACCGAGGGTCTGCGCACCGCGCAAGACGCGATCAAAGTCCAGGCGGCGGCCGATCATAAAGCCGGCCTGCACCGGATGGCGGAGGATTTCGAGAGTAAGGTCGGCTCGCTGGTCGGCATGCTGTCGTCGGCCTCGACGGAATTGGAGGCCACCGCGCGGTCGATGACGAGCACGGCGGACCAGAGCAAGCAGCAGGCGGCAACCGTCGCAGCCGCCGCCGAGGAGGCTACCGCCGGACTGCAAACCGTTGCCGCGGCCGCTGAGGAATTGACGGCCTCCATTGGCGAGATCGGCCGCCAGGTCGCGCAATCGTCGAAGATCACCGGCAAAGCGGTGGACGATGCGAAACGGACCGATGAGATCGTGCGAACGCTGTCCGAGGGTGCTGAAAAGATCGGCGCCGTGGTCGGCCTGATCACCAACATCGCGAGCCAGACCAACCTGCTGGCGTTGAACGCCACGATCGAGGCGGCGCGCGCCGGTGACGCGGGCAAAGGCTTTGCCGTGGTGGCGTCTGAGGTCAAAAGCCTCGCCACGCAGACCGGCAAGGCGACCGAGGAGATTGGTGCCCAGGTGGCACAAATACAGACCGCGACCAAGGAGGTCGTCGAGGCCATTCGGGGCATCTCCGGTACTATCGAGGAAGTCAGTGCGATCGCCACCGCCATCGCCTCGGCGGTCGAACAGCAGGGCGCCGCCACGTCGGAGATCGCCCGCAATGTGCAACAGACAACTCAGGCGGCACGCGAGGTGACGGTCGGCATCAGCGGTGTTAGTCAGGCCGCAGGCGAAACCGGTACGGCGGCCGGCGAGGTGCTGACCGCGTCGTCCGATCTGTCGAAGCGGGCCGAGCAATTGTCTGGCGAAGTGAACAGCTTCGTGGCCGGGGTCAGAGCGGCGTAGACACCGCTTCCGGAAGCGCCGCGGTTGCGCGCGAGATTCCGTCGGAACGTGTCCGCTCCGAGGCAGCCGCGCGATGTCGCGACATCCGCACGCCCCATTCCGGCCGGTGACCAGCGCGACATCATGGCACGTTCATTTGTTTGCCCGAAGACCTGAGCCCCGAGAATGCCATCCGCGAAGACGCGCCCCCCGAGCCCGGGGATGATCATCCACGCAACGCGATCAGCGGGCCGCGAAGCGCGGTAATTGGCCGGCGCGGCGAAACCAGTCGAGCAAGCGATCGTCATCCCCATCCAGCAACTGATCCAAGGTCGGCAGATCCCGCGTCGCTGAATGTCCGCAACGGGCGGCCCCCGGTAGCCGCCGCCATCGTTCTGCCGCCGTTTTGGTTCAGCTGCGACTGTCCCGGGGAATCCCTCATAGGGACAGACTGACTGTTTTGTAACCCGTTATAATCACTGTGCCGAGGTTACTGGCTCTTTGCCGGCGGACGCTCGACCCGCAGTTCCTCTATGGTCAGCCGCGCAATCCGCAGCTCATTGATCTGACCACTGCGCAGCCTTGCCCGACCGACCGCGACGCGCCCGATCGCCAGCCGGCCGATAGAAATCGCGCCCACTGCCAGCACGCCCAATGCGAGCGCACCCACCGCAACTGCGCCGATGGCAAGCGCTCCTTCCCGCCGTACCGAGGGTACCCGCACCGCTCGCGGCACCGGGACCTGTCCGGGTTCGGCTCCCTGTGGTTCGTCGGCTCCCTGTGGTTCGTCGGCTCCCTGTGGCTCGTCGTTGCCGCTCATCGTCCGCTCCTGCCGAAATGCCGCCTTGAGGGTAGCGCAGTTTGGAGCTTCCTTCGGATCGAACGAAATCTGACACCCCGGCCTGCGCCGCGCTCAGCTGGACCGGAGTTATCATTCGCCGCTGCGCTGCGATAATACCGCCATGACACTGCCCGGGGTCGGCGCGCCTCCGCCGGTCCGGGCCAAGGGGGAAACCGCAATGCATCGAATGTTCGTGGCCTGTCTGGCAATGCTCCTGGCCCTGGCCGTGCCCGCGTCAGCCGACGATACGCCGAAACGCGGCGGCATCCTGACCTTTATGATCCCGGCCGACTCGCCACCCAGTTTTGATGGTCATCGTGAGGCGACATTCGCGACGATCCACGCAGTGGCGCCGTTCTATAGCGTGCTGATCCGGGCCAACCCGGACGACCCGGCCGATACCACCACGTTCGTCTGCGATGTCTGCACCGCCATCCCACCCCCGACCGACGATGGCCGCACCTACCGTTTCACGATCCGCGAAGACGTCCGGTTCTCGGACGGCTCGCCACTGACCGCTTACGACGTGGCTGCGAGCTGGAATGAGATCATCTATCCACCGGACGGCGTCATCAGCGCACGCCAGGGCTATTACTCGATGATCGACCGGGTCGATGCGCCCAACCCGAAAACCGTGATTTTCTACCTGAAATTCGCCACCGCTGCGTTTCTGCCGGCGCTCGCCGATCCGTATGCGTTCATTTATGAGAAGAAAATTCTCGACCGCGACCCACACTGGTACGAGACCCATATCCTGGGCTCCGGCCCGTTTCTGTTCAAAGAGTATCAGGCAGGGCAGTCGATTTCCGGTGTGCGCAATCCGGATTACTTCCGGCCGGGGCTGCCTTATCTGGACGGCTTCACCGGCATTTTCGCCGACAAGCAGGCGGTCCGGGTCAGCGCGATCAAGGCGGACCGGGCAGCGATCGAATTTCGCGGCTTTCCCCCGGCCACCCGTGATGAACTGGTCGCCGCCCTGGGCAATCAGATCACCGTGCAGGAGAGCGACTGGAATTGCGGCGCGATGATCACTTTGAACCACGCGCGGAAGCCGTTCGATGACGTCAGGGTCCGCCGCGCTCTGACCTTGGCGATCGACCGCTGGCACGGCGCGCCGGCGCTGTCGAAAATCACGGTCGAGCGGACGGTCGGCGGCGTGGTGTTCCCCGGCTCGCCGCTGGCGGCGACCAAAGCAGAACTGGAGCAATTGGCGGGCTACTGGCCGGATATCGACAAGTCGCGAGCGGAGGCGAGGCGGCTGCTGAAGGAAGCCGGCGCGCAAAACCTGAGTTTTGAACTGCTTAACCGCAACGTGGACCAGCCGTACAAGTTCAACGGCATCTGGGCTATCGACGAATGGAGCAAGATCGGCGTCCACGTCACCCAGCGTGTGTTGTCGACCGGCCCGTATGACGAGGCGCTGCGCCAACACGACTTCGCGGCGACACTGGATGCCGAGTGCCAGAACATCGTCAATCCGTTACTGGATGGCACGAAGTACTTGCCGCATTCGGTGTCCTCGTCGAACTACGGCAATTACGATGATCCAGAGGAAATCGCGATTTATAACCAGATGCTGCGGGAGCCCGATTTTGCGAAGCAACGTGCGCTGATGCGACAGTTCGAAAAACTCGTGCTGGACACCCAGGCGCACGAGATCTTTCTGCTGTGGCGTTATCGCATCGTGCCGTATCGCAGCTACGTTAAAGGGTGGAAAATCAGCCCGAGCCATTACGTCAATCAGGATCTGGGAACGATCTGGCTGGACAAGTAGCGGCGTCGGCGCAACGGGGGTTCAGGAAAGATGCAAACTTACGACTACATCGTTGTCGGCGCCGGCTCGGCCGGAGCGGTCGTCGCCAATCGACTTTCGGCCGATCCCCGCAACAAAGTCCTTCTGCTGGAGGCCGGACCCGCCAGCCATCCCTGGTCACGCATCCCGGTCAGTTACGCCAAACTGATCAAAAACCCCGCGGCCAACTGGCTCTATGCGTCGGAGCCCGAGGCCAACACGAATGGCCGCTCGCTGCCGGTGCCGCGCGGCCGCTTGCTTGGCGGTTCCAGTTCAATCAACGGCATGGCCTTTGTCCGCGGCCAGGCGCAGGACTTCGATCACTGGGCGCAACTGGGCAACCAGGGGTGGAGCTATGCCGACGTGCTGCCGTTCTTCCGGCGTATGGAATCCTACGACGGCGGCGAAGACGAATTTCGCGGCGGCGAGGGTCCACTGCGCGTCACCAACCCGGAGCCGCGCGATAAGCTGTTCGCTACGCTGATCAAGGCCGCAGGTGAGGTCGGAATCCGGCACAACCCCGATTACAACGGCGCCACGCAAGATGGCATCGCGATGAGCCAGGCCACGATCTCGTCCGGCCGCCGCATGAGCACGGCCCGTTGCTACCTGGATCCGATCCGTGCCCGGAAGAATTTGCATATCGAAACCGGCGCGCTGGCGAGGTCGCTGTTGCTCGATGGCAAACGTTGCACCGGCGTGCGCTATTCCGTGGGCAGCGAGCAACGCGAGGCGCGCGCAACCCGGGAAGTCGTGGTCAGCGGCGGAACGATCAACTCGCCGCAATTGCTGGAGCTGTCGGGCATTGGCCAACCCGAGCGTCTGGGTGGCATTGGCATCGATGTGCGGCACGCCCTGCCGGGCGTCGGCGAGAACCTGCGCGATCATTACGCGCCCCGGACGCGCTGGGCGATCGGCGCTAAATTCATCACTTTCAACGACCGGGGTCGCGGTCTCCCACTGGTGTGGCAGGCGTTGCGCTATGCGTTGTCGGGCCAAGGCCTGCTCGGCATGGTGGGCGCACCGATCCGGGCTTTCGTCCGTTCCCGCGAAGGGCTCGAGGCGCCGGACGTGCTTCTGGGCTGGGTGCCTATGCTGACCGAGCCGGGCCCCAAGGGGCCAAAACTCTCCCGCCAGTGTGGCGTGACCTGCTACGCGCATCCGATGCGGCCGGAGAGCAAGGGGCACATCCACGTCACCTCCGCCGATCCGCTCCGCCCGCCGGCGATCAACTTCAATTTCCTGTCGTCGCCGATCGATGCCGAGCTTACCGTGCGCGCCGTGCGCATCGCCTGCGCCGTGATGACCGCTCCGGCGATGGCCCCGTTGCAGGTGACGGAGATCGCGCCCGGCAAAGAACGGACAACGGACGATGCCATCCTGGACTGGGTCAAACGGGCGGCGGAAACCACCTACCATCCGGTTGGGACCTGCAAGATGGGCGCTGATCCGATGGCGGTCGTCGATCATCGGCTGCGGGTGCATGGCATCGATGGGCTGCGGGTGGCGGACGCCTCGATCATGCCGGTGTTGACGTCGGGCAATACCAACGCGCCGTCGATCATGATCGGGGAAAAGGCGGCAGACATGGTGTTGCAGGACGCTGCGGCCTGACCGCACCTTTCCCGGCCGGAAACCGCGTAGTACAAGCGGCGC
Organism: Acetobacteraceae bacterium; assembly: GCA_049519555.1. Lineage (GTDB taxonomy): Bacteria > Pseudomonadota > Alphaproteobacteria > Acetobacterales > Acetobacteraceae > Rhodopila. Next base: position 31,141 of record JBEKQQ010000036.1, on the reverse strand, counting down.
ACTACAAACCGGGAGATAACGTCCATGGCCGAAGCCTATATCTGCGACTTCACCCGCACGCCGATCGGCCGTTACGGCGGTGCCTTGCGCGATGTCCGCACCGACGACCTTGCCGCGCTGCCGATCAAGGCGCTGATGGCACGCAACACGTCGGTCGACTGGGACGCGCTGGACGATTGCATTCTGGGCTGCGCCAACCAGGCCGGCGAGGACAACCGCAACGTTGCCCGCATGGCGGTGCTGCTGGCAGGCCTGCCGACCACGGTGCCGGGCGGCACGGTGAATCGGCTGTGCGGCTCGGGGCTGGACGCGGTCGGCACGGCGGCGCGGGCGATCAAGACCGGCGAGGCCGATCTGATGCTCGCCGGTGGGGTCGAGAGCATGACCCGCGCACCGTTCGTGATGGGCAAGGCGACCGAGGCGTTCTCTCGCAGTAACGAGATTTTCGACACCACGATCGGCTGGCGCTTCGTCAATGCGCAGATGAAGAAGGTATACGGCACGGAAGCGATGCCGGAAACCGGGGAAAATGTGGCTGAAGAATTTCAGATTTCCCGGGCCGATCAGGACAAGTTCGCATATCGCAGCCAGATGCGGGCCAAGGCGGCGCAGGACAGCGGGTTCTTTGCAGCGGAAATTACCCCGGTGACGATCAAGGGCCGCAAGGGCGACACCGTGGTCGACACCGACGAGCATCCGCGCGGCGATACCACGCTGGAAGGCCTCGCGAAGCTGCGCACGCCGTTCCGCGATCCGGGGACGGTCACAGCGGGCAACGCCTCGGGCGTCAACGACGGGTCGGCAGCGCTGATTATTGCATCTGAGGACGCCGCGCGCCGGCATGGACTGACGCCACGCGCGCGGATCGTGGCGATGGCGACGGCGGGTGTGGCGCCGCGGATCATGGGGATCGGACCTGCGCCGGCAGTGCAGAAGCTGTTGGGGCGGCTTGGGATGTCGATCGATGAGATCGACGTGATCGAACTGAATGAGGCGTTTGCCTCGCAAGGGATCGCGGTGCTGCGGCAACTCGGGCTGGCGGATGATGCCGAGCATGTGAACATGCATGGCGGCGCGATTGCTCTGGGCCATCCGTTGGGGATGTCGGGGGCTCGGCTGGCGCTGACGGCGGTGCATGCGCTGGAGGCGTACGGCAAGCAGCGGGCGATTGCCACGATGTGCATTGGCGTGGGGCAGGGGATCGCGGCGCTGATTGAGCGGGTGTGACAGGATTGTTGAGCCCCGGTCTGCATGGGCCGGGGATCCACTGGCTTCGCTGCCCAGGCCATCGCGGGTAACGAACGGCGGAGCCTGTTCGCATATCAATTGCCCGACCGCGCCACACGATATTGCCATACTGCCAGACCTGGCGTCACGATCAGCTCCATGACGAGCGCGGTCAGCATCACCAGCGATGGCGGTCCGATCGCATACAGCGACACCAGGCGTCCAATGCCGCCAATGACCACAATGCCAGTGAGTATGCGAAACCGATCGCCGTGCGTTTCTATCCGCGGGATGGTCGAGACGAAGCCCACACCAATGGCCAATAGAAGCCCAGAGAGATAGCGGAAGTGGCTGTCGAGATCGACCGACCCGGCGATGGTTGATCCGAGGAACCGCGGACCGGATACCATTCCGGCCGCGCCGGCGCAGATTGGCACCAGACTTCCAACCGCCACGACAATTTGCAGGAGGCGCTTTTCCATTCCGATCACCGATCTGACCTGAGCGACCGGCAATCGATCCACCTACGCGAGCTACCGCGTCTGCCGATGATATTCCCGGTTCGGCATCATATCGGTCGCCGACGCCATCCGATTGGACAAATTGAAGAACGCCACGGTTTCGGCAACGTCGAAAATATCCTCATTACTCAGCCCCACCGCCCGCAATCCGTCCCGATCTGCATCGTCCACCAGATGCGGTGTCGTCGTCAGCTTCCAGGTGAAATCCAGTATCGCCCGCTGCCGTACATCCAGCTTTGCCACGCGGTAGTTCAGCGCCATCATTTCGCCCAGTTCGGGATCGCCGGAGAGGGCGCGGACCGCGGCACCATGCGCAACCAGACAGTAATAGCACCGGTTCGCTGACGACACGACAACAGCGATCATCTCGCGTTCCAGCTTCGACAGGCCGGATTCCGACAGCATGATCTCGTTGTACATCGCCATGAAGTTGCGCAGACGCTTTGGCTTCAGGCTGTACGTGCTGAACACGTTCGGCACGAAACCAAGCTTGTCCACGCATTTCTTCCAAATGACCTGCAGGTCATCGTCGAGGCCGGACGGGCCAGGCACACCGAGAGCGGATATATGGTCGGGTTGCGGCATGGCTCACATCATCCAGGAAAAGGTTCAGAGTTTGGCGCAGTGCCGCGACAGATCCCCCGGACGAGCCGGGGAATGACTACGGCGTCAGCCGTACACTTCCGGATTGATCGTATTCTCCTTGTTCGGCGCGCCGTCCAGCACGCTCAATATATTCCGCGCGGTGGCTACCGCCATCGCCGCCACTGCCTCCACCGTCACGCCGGCCATATGCGGCGACGAGATCACGTTGGGCAACTTCAACAGCGGATTATCGACCGGCGTCGGCTCTTGATCGAACACATCGAGCCCGGCCGCGGCAATTTGTCCACTGGTCAGCGCCGCATGCAGATCCGTTTCGTTGATGATCCCACCGCGCGCGGTATTGACGATGAACGCACTCTTTTTCATCCTTGCAAATCGCGCGGCATTGAACATGTTGATGGTTTCCGGGTTCTTCGGGCAATGGATCGATACGAAATCAACCCGAGGCAACGCCGCATCCAGATCCGCCACCTTCTCGCACCCCGCCGCCCGTATCACCGCCGCATCGACGTAAGGATCGTAAATCAACACATTCATGTCGAAGCCGTTGCAGCGTTTCGCCTGCCGCGTGCCGATCCGGCCGAAGCCCACGATCAGCACCGTCTTGCCGGAGATTTCCATCGGCAGGCCGCCATGCCGGTCCGCCCACCTGCCTTCCTTCACCAACGCATCCAATGCCTCATGCTTCTTCGCCAGCGAAATCATCAGATGGAACGCCTGCTCAGCCACGCTGGTGGAGTTCGCCGTGCCCGCCACCATCAGCGGCACTTTCCTTGCAGTCAGCGCCGGCACTGCAACTGCATCGTAACCGACGCCAATGCGCGCGACCACCTGCATCGCCGGCGACGCATCCATTTCGGTCTGCTTGTATGGCGTGCCTGACAACGCGATGCCCGCACAATCTTCCAACATCGGCAGGAACTCGGCCTGTTTGATCGTAGCCGGATAGATCACCGTTTCGATGTCGTCGCGGGCGCGTACGATATCCATCCCCTGCTGCCCCATCGTGTGCGGCAGCATCACCTTGCGTTTATTGGTTGGCACGAGCGTGTCTCCTCAAAGCCGGCGTTGCAGGTTGGCGACATAGCCGCGATTCCAGGTCGGCGCGAGGTGCACCTCGTTCATCACCACGTGCTTCGGCAAGCCGGCGATGTACCGGATCAGGTCCCCGCAATCTGCCGGCTGCACCATTTTCGCGCGCACCTCGGGGCTGACCGGATTGGGCCGCTGATCGAGGATCGGTGTCGCCACCTCGCCCGGCAGAAACACCGTGGAGCGGATGCCGTTCACGCATTCCTCCATGTTCAGTCCGTGACTCATGGCCACAATGCCGTGTTTGGCGGCGACATAGATCGGCCCGCTGACCCCGCCAATGAACCGGCCCGCCATGGAGGCGGTATGAATGATCAACCCATCCTGTTGTGCTCGCATGAACGGCAGCGCAACGGTGACGCAATACAACGCGGCGGTCAGGTTGCCCTGCACCATGTATTCGATGTTTTCCGGAGTTAGCTTGTCCCAGTGCCGGTCCACAATGTTCACACCCGCGTTGTTCACCAAGATGTCCAGCCGGTTGAACGTCGCCTTGATGTAATCGCCGACGCGCCGCACCTGATCCTTGTCGGTCAGATCGGCCTGTTGCACATGTGCCTGGCCGGCGGAGTTGTGGATGCGGCGGGCGACTCCCTCCAGCTTGTCCCGTGTCCGGCCGGTCAGGATGACTGTCGCGCCATCCTCGGCGAGCGCCAGAGCGGCCGCCTCACCGATGCCGCTGCCCGCGCCGGTGATCCAGGCGATTTTTCCAGCGAGATTGGCCACCGATGATTTCCTCCAGGTTCGAGACGGCGCGCATTCAACGGGAGCGGCGGCGGCAGGGCAACCCCGCTTTACCCCTCTGGCGTTCCCCTGCGCCATCGGTCACATTGCGCGCCGGGGCAACGTCACAAGCGTGAAGCATGGATCTGTCGTTCGATTTACTGGGCAATGCCCTGGTCTCCGGCCTGTTGCTCGGAGGTTTCTACGCCTCCGCGACGATCGGCGTGTCGATCTCGTTCGGCATGCTCGACATCGTCAACATTGCGCACCCGGCGTTTATCCTGCTGGGTTCGTACGTCGCCTACACCATGAACAGCAATTTTGGCTTCGATCCGATCCTGGTGTCGATCGTCGCCACGCCGCTGTTCTACTTTCTCGGCGTTGCCATTTATCACGTCTACGACGTTTCCTTCGAACGCCGAGGCGACACCGCCTTGCGCGGCCTGTCGTTCTTCTTTGGGCTGCTGTTCATCACCGAGGTCTCGCTGGTTTTGATATTTGGCGTCGATTACCGGCTGGTGGACGCCGTCTATATCCAGACGACGTTGCATTTCGGCGTCATCGATGTGCCGTTGCGGCTGCTGGTGCCGGCACTGGTTTCGCTCGTGATGATGGGCGTGTTGCAACTCTATTTGTCACGCACGTTCATCGGCCGCGCGATTCAGGCAGTGGCCCAGGACCCGCTGGCACTGCGATTGATGGCGGCGGATCCAAGTCGGATCAAACGTATTGCCTTCGGGCTGTCGATTGCCACGGCTTCGGTCGCGGGCGCGATTCTGATCATGGTGCAGCCGATCGAGCCGTCGGTCGGCCGTGATTATATTGGCCGCATTTTCGCGATCTGCGTACTCGGCGGTCTCGGAAGTTTCGCCGGTACGCTGTTGGCGGCGATCATACTCGGCGTCATGGAGAACCTGACAGCCACGTTCTACGGCCCCTCCTGGTCGCCCGCCGTTTCGTTCGGCTTCCTGCTGTTGACCCTGGCGATCCGGCCCAGTGGCATTTTTGGGCGGACCTAAGTGAGAAATCCAGTCTTTGTCCTGTGGCTGATCGTGGCCGCTGTGTTGACGTTCGTCATCGCGCGGCTGATCGACAACGCCTATTTCTACTTCGCCGGCTACGTCGTGCTGCAATACGTCGTGCTGGCGACGGCATGGAATATTCTGGGCGGCTACACGGGATACGTGAACTTCGGCATTTCGGCGTTCATCGCCTTGGGAGCCTATAGCACCGTCGTGCTGCATAAGCTGACCAACCTGCCGCTGATTGTCATGATCTTGGTCGGCGGCGGGGTTTCGGGTCTGGTGGGGCTCGGCACCGGCTATCTCACGTTGCGGCTGCGTGGCACGTTCTTTGGGATTGCGACCCTGGCGATGGCCGTCGTGGTGCAAACGCTGGTCACCAACTGGGAGTTCGTTGGCGGTTCCCGCGGCGCCTATATCATCCGCCCGGCGAAGGTGGCGTATCTCGGCATCGACTACATCCAATATCTGTTTTTGATGATGCTGGGGTTGTGTGTGCTGGCCGTCGGCATCGCACGAGCGATCGAAAAATCCCGGCTCGGCTATGGCTTTGCCACCATCCGCGACGACGAACTCGCGGCCGAGGCATCCGGCGTGCCAACCCTGCGCCTGAAACTGATTGCGACTGCATTGTCGGGTGGCCTGATGGGCATGGCGGGGGCGCCGTTGCCGTATTACGTGACCTATCTCGACCCGGTCTCGGCGTTCAGTCTGAGTTACGCGGTCAATACGATCGCCATGCCGCTGATTGGCGGCACCTCCAGTTGGCTCGGCCCGATCATCGGCGCCCTTTTGTTGGGCACGTTGCAGCAGGTGGCAACGGTCACGATCTCGTCCGCGCTGTCATTGCTCATCGTCGGCGTCATGTTGGTGGTGTTCGTGGTGGCAGCGCCCAAGGGTATCGTCGGCTGGTTCTGGAAATGAGCGCTGCTGCGATCCTGCAGGTCTCCGGTCTGGGCAAGCGCTTCGGCGGGTTCGTTGCACTTGCCGATATCGAACTGGACGTCGCGCGCGGCGAGCGTCTCGGTCTGATCGGGCCCAACGGCTCGGGCAAGAGCACATTGGTGAATTGCCTGTGCGGCACGTTACGCAACGAAAGCGGCAGTGTGCGTTTTGAAGGCCGGACGCTGGACGGTTTAAAAGCGCACCAACGGACCCGATTAGGCCTCGCGCGAACCTTTCAATTGCCGCGCCCGTTTGGCACGCTGACGTTGGCGGAAAACCTGCGGATTCCGATGCTCTACGCTGTGCAGGCACGCGGGAGCGCCACCGGCCCGGACATCGACCGCCGTTGCATGGATTTGTTGGAGCTGGTTGGGCTGGCCGACAAGGCGGACCGGCTGCCCAAGGACCTGACGCAAATCGAAATGCGCAAACTGGAACTGGCTCGTGCCATGGCGGCAGAGCCCAGGTTGCTGATTGCCGATGAGGCGATGGCCGGTTTGTCGCATCAGGAAGTGGATGACATTCTGGCCTTGCTGGTGCGGCTGAATGAAGAACAAGGCATCACCATCATTCTGATCGAGCATATCATGCGCGCCGTGCTGTCGTTTTCGCAGAGACTCGTGGTGCTGGTTGCGGGCCGCAAGATCGCCGACGGCGATCCGCAGGACGTGGTGCGGCAGGATGATGTCGTGGCGGCGTATCTTGGCAGCTAGTCTCAACATCGCCGGCCTGGACGCCGGCTATGGCGCGGTCAGCGTGCTGCACGGCGTTACGCTGGATGTGCGCCAAGGTGAAACGGTGGCGCTACTGGGCACCAACGGCAACGGCAAATCGACGCTGATGAAATGCGTGATGGGCATGGTGCAACCGTCGGCCGGCTCGATCGAGGCGGAGATCGATGGCGCGCGGTTCAACCTCGTCGGCATGACGACCGAGGCGATCGTCGATCTGGGGATCGGCTTCGTGCCGGAAGGGCGACGATTGTTTCCGCGGCTGACGGTGACGGAAAATCTGCTGATGGGCGCGTTCCGCAAAGTGGCTCGTCCGTCGATCGACCGCAATCTGGCGTTTTGTTTCGAGCTTTTTCCAAGGCTGGCGGAGCGGCGCAAGCAACTGGCAGGGTCGATGAGCGGTGGTGAGCAGCAGATGCTGGCGTTGGCGCGGGCGCTGATGTCGGCGCCGAAGTTGCTGCTGATCGATGAGCCGAGTGTGGGCCTGGCACCGTTGCTGGTGGCCAGAACGATCGACAGTATCAAGGCGTTGAAAGAAGGCTATCAGTTGTCCGTATTGATGGCGGAACAGAATTTCACCCAGGCCATTCGGATCGCCGATCGTGGCTATGTGATCGTGCACGGCCGGATTGAATTCGAGGGCGCCTCGGCGGAAGACCTGAACAACAACGACATTATCCGGGAGCTGTACTTGGGAGCGTAACCGGCTTGCAGCCGCGCCAGCGCCGCATGCGGCGGCCGGCCTGACGGTTAGTCCGACGCTCAGTGGACCGTAATGCCGGTCAACAGGCTGCTCTATTGCTCCGGCAACACATTGCAGTTTAGCCTCTTTGCGTGACCGGCACCCGACCGCCGGCCAGCCCCGCGCCGGTCTGCGAAGACGGCGCCAATGGTAAAAAGTTCGCAATACGGCGCCGTCCGGCCCGAACGCGACCGGCGGCGCCAGGAGGAGGCGCTTCCATGGACTTACCAAACGGACAAACGTCCGAAGCCTTGCTGTCGATGTTCGACAGGGCCCCGCTCAACGGCCGTTACTGGACCAATTTCGCCCTGCTGGCACTGATCACGGTGCTGGAGTTCTTCGACTTCCTGGTTGTCGGCTTCCTGGTCGCAGTGCTTGGTCCGCAATGGCATCTCACGTATGGCCAATCGGCGATCATCCTGTACAGCGGCGGGGTCGGCGCGATCCTCGGCGCGGTCATCTGGGGCAGCCTCGCCGACGCCTGGGGCCGCAAACTGCAGCTCGTGTTGGGCACCTTCATTTGCGGCATCGGTGCCGGTGCGATCGGCTTTGTGCCGGATGGAGCCTGGGCGATCTTCGCCGTCCTACGCTTTATCGTGGGATTCGGCCTGACCGCCGCGGTGACACCCTGCCTGACTTTGGTCGTCGAGGCCGCGCCGACCCGCATCCGCACCAGTGTCGCCAGCTTCTACGTTGTCTTCGCCACCGCGGGGACCATGCTGGCCTCGGCGACCTCGGCGGTGCTGTTGTCGAGCCTCGGCTGGCGCGGCGTGGCCATGCTCGGCGCGTTGACGGTGCCGGTCGGCATCGTGATCTGGTTCGTCGTGCCGGAATCGGTGCGTTGGCTAACCGCCAAGGGGCGCTTTGCCGAGGCCCGCGCTCAGGTGGCGGGCCAACTGGGATTGGCGGTCGAGCAGGTGCCGCTGCCCACCTTGCCGCCGCTCAGCCCACCAAGCGCCAGCCTGAGCGAGTTGTACCGCAGCCCACGCCGGTTCTGGGAGACGGTGATCATCTGGGGCGGGTCCTCGACCGCGGCTTACGGCGTCTATCTCTGGGGACCGACGATTGTCGCCTTGCTTTTGGGCATATCGGTGCCACAGGCGGCCGGGTATTTCGTCCTCGTCGCGGGTTCCGGGGTGGTCGGCAAGATCGCCGTCACGTTCATCTCCCCGATGATCGGTCGGCGGGTTTGTGGTGTGTTGTTCGGCTTCATTGCTGCCGGAGCGCTCGCCGCCGCGGCCATCTTCAACAGTTCGTTCGTCAGCGGGGTGCCGCTGTTGGTCATTCTGCTCTGCGCTTCGACCTTTGGGATTGACGGTGGCTTCTCCAACCTGGCGCCGTACACGGTCGAACTGTTCGGTGTCCGGATGGGCGCGCGGTCGTCCGGACTGGGCCAGGCGGCCAATGGCGTGGGCAAGATCCTCGGACCGTTGAGCCTCGCGCTGATCGCCGGCAGCGGGAACATCGTTTCGCCACACGCGACGGCTGAGGCGGTGATGCCCGCCATCCTGTTCCTCTCCGGTGCCATGGTTCTGGTCGCGCTGTCGTTCGTCGTTCTGGGTGTCGAGACACACGGCGTTCCGATGGCACTCGACAGCGACGAAACGATGGTGGCCGGCGGCCAGGCCACAGCGAGCGAGCGGATGATATGAACTCCCGGCGCGGTTCGGCGTTGGTCGCAGGGCGATAATCTGTGGCCGCCGCCGGCTGCGTCCGGTGTCATATCAACTGGCAGAAAGGCTGACATATGCCTCTCTCACCCGGCATGGCCTGGATGAGCGGTGCCGTGCCGCAATAAGGCGAGGCAGTCATTCTGCCGGTTGCCAAAACAATCGATAAGTCCGTTGTGCGCAGCAAGGGCGTGCTGCGCGACACGGAGTTCATCGCCAGGAAACTGCAACCTCTGCATATGCCCTGACCGGGTATCGGGATTAACGCGCAGCGGCGCTGCCGCCATCCCGCCTGGTGTCCGCCCAACCCGTCATCATCGCCAACCGTAGCGTCAATGGCAAACGCCCATCGTCGCCACGCATCTCGGCAAATGCGGTCGGAAACAATGCCGGTCGCGCCGCCGTTCGCGATCGGGCCCGCACCGCGTTCGTTTCCCCGGCCGCGCGTAAATCCAGCAACATCTGCAAGGGATCGGCGTAACGCACGACGATCTCCTCCACATCGACCACGGGTGCGGAGAATCCTGCCCTCTGCAACAGCCCGGCGCAGTCGGACACATCGGGAAACGGCGACACTCTGGGGGATGCGCCTCCGGCCAGCGCCAATTCCGCTCGCGTCAAGGCCGCCCGCAGTTCGGCCAGCGTCCCCAATGCCGGCATCGACGCCAGGAACAAACCGTCCTGCCGCAGCACGCGCCGCAACTGGATCAGTGCACCGGGCAAGTCGTTGATCCAGTGCAACGCCAGGCTCGCGACTATCAGATCGAACGAGTTGGCAGCAAACGGCAGGAACTCCTCATCGGCAACGACCGGCAAACCGTTCAGCCGAGCCATCGGCAGCGACAGATCGCTCGACACAACCGCAATCCCGCGTGCCCGCAATAACGGCGCGACCACGCCGCGGCCGCCGATGTCCAGCGCCAGACCAAACGTGCCGGTCATGTCATCCAACCGATCCAGCAACCGTTCCGCCCCGTCGCGCAACAAGTCCTCAACCGAGCGGATCGTCGCGGCGGCGCGGTCGCGATGGCGGCGGACCGCGATCCGATCGAATACCAGCATTGCATCCATGGAACGATCCGCCTGTGCAGAAATCCTGATATCCAGTCACCGCCAGCGCTCCGGCCCACCGCGGGTGATGATGCACCGCAAAGCCCAGGCCTTGATGGAAAGCCCAGGCCTTGATGGAAAGCCCAGGCCTTGACGGAGAGCCCAGGCCTTGATGGAAAGCCGGGTCAATCCTCAGCCGCCGGGCCATGCCGGAGACATTTTCAGCCCGCAGCCTCGCTCGCGAGGCCATGCAACAGCGCCATCATTGCTGCCACCGGCGGCATCGTGCCTGGATCGATGCCGTGGTTCCGAACCAGCCAATCGAGATCATGATAGGTCAACCAGCTGCGATCCTCGGCGTCTTCCCACGCCAGAATCCGCAGCGGCAGATCGAGGCCGATCCGCTGCTCCGCCTGCATCAATGGCGTGCCGGCCCTGGGGTTGCCGAAGATCATCACGCTCGTCGGCCGCAGCGGCATGCCGACAGAGGCGGCACCCGCGGCGTGATCGATGCGGGCAAAGACCGTGATCCCCTTCGCCGCCAGCGCGGCTTCGAGCCGGTCGAGCAACTCCGCAACCGGCCGCGCCGACGGCAGGCTGATCAATCCCTCACATGCCATGGCAACCTCCTCCGATGCGAAACGCCTGCGGGAGACCACAACCGGCGCCAGGCAAGATTGGCACAGCGCCACCGGGCGGGCCAGAACAGGCCGGAAAGGCCCCCGCCACAGGGGCGGATCCACGCTCGCCGCGTGGTTGCCAACCGCCACCGCCCGCCGCTACGGTCGTGCCGCCAACGGGAGGGCGGAACCATGCAACAGATCGATGCCAAAACGCTGTGCGGCTGGATATCCGACGGTCAGGAACTCGCCGTACTCGACGCGCGCGAGGACGGGGAATTCGGCGCCGATCACCTGTTCTGGGCTGTCCCGTTCGGCATGGCGCACCGTGAGACCCGCGCCCACACGCTGCTGCCGCGCAAGTCCGTCCGGATTTGTGTCACCGACGGCGGCGGCCACCTTGCTACCGACCTCGCCACGTGGCTGGAGGCCAACGGTTACAGCAATGTCGCCGTGCTTGGCGGCGGCACCAAGGCCTGGAAGGCCGCCGGCTACGTGATTTTCAGCGGCATGAACGTGCCCTCCAAAGCGTTCGGCGAGTGGGTGGAGCACCATTACGGTACCGAAAGCGTGGACCCGCCAGAACTGAAGCAATGGATCGACAGCGGCCGCAAGATGATCGTGCTCGACAGCCGCACGCAGGAGGAATTCACCCGTATGTCGATCCCCACCGGCATCCCGATGCCGGGCGCCGAGCTGGCGTATCGTATTGGTGACCTCGCCCCCGACCCGGATACCTTGGTGGTGGTCAACTGCGCCGGCCGCACCCGTAGCATCATGGGCGCCGAGAGCCTGCGCCGCGCCGGCATTCCCAACAAAGTCGTGGCGCTGCGCAATGGGACGATGGGATGGGAGCTCGCCGGCCTGCAATGCGAGCACGGCCGCCCAGAGCGGTTTGTCCCCGGCACGCCGCGCACTGCTGACCTGGCGCTGCAACGGGCGAAAGCCTTCGCCGCAGAGTCCGGTGTGCGGGAAATCTCGCCGGCGCAGCTTGCCGAGTTCGAGGCTGATAAGACCCGCACCTTGTATGTGCTGGACGCTCGCGACCCGAGCGAATATCGCGCCGGCCATCGCAAAGGCAGCTACAGCGCCCCTGGTGGGCAACTGGTGCAGGGCACCGACAATTGGGTGGCGGTGCGCGCCGCCCGCATCGTGGTGGTTGACGACACCGGCGTTCGCGCTCGCATGTCTGCCGCGTGGTTGCGCCAGATGGGCAACAAGGACGTTTTCGTCGCGGACAACGCCCTTGGCAGTGAAACCGGCAGCGGACTGCCTGACCTTGCACCGCAGGCGCCGACGATCAGTGCCGAAGCATTGGCGAAACGCGAGCCCGGTACGGCAATCATCGACCTTGCGCGCAGCATCGACTTCCGTGCCGGCCATATCGAGCATGCGGTCTGGGGCGTGCGCAGCCGGCTTGTGCCGATGGTGGCAAAGTTGGCGTCGGCACGGCGAATCGTATTGACCTCGCCGGACGGGGTCATGGCTCGCTTCGCGCATGCCGAGGTCAAGGCCCTGACCAAAGCCGACGTCGTGGTGCTGGACGGCGGCACCGCTGCCTGGCGCGCTGCGGGCCATCCGGTGGTTGCCGACCGGACCGATCCGCCAGACGATGCCTGCATCGACTTTTATTTGCGTGCCTACGACCGGAATTCAGGTGTCGAGGAGGCGATGAACGCGTATCTGACCTGGGAGATCGACCTCGTGAACGAAATCCAGCGGGACGGTAGCATTGCTTTCGGAATCTCTGCCGCGCACTGAAGTTTTCCGCTCCTCCCGGCTGGCTTCGATTGCTGCGGCGGCGCTGGATTTGTTGCTGCCGCCGACCTGTATGCTCTGCCCAGTACCGGTGGACGCGCCCGGCCTGCTGTGCGGGACATGCTTCGGCGAACTGACTTCCGGCGGCGAGCCGTGTTGCCTGTGTTGTGGCGTGCCGTTCGATCTGGCGTGGCACGCGGCAGAGGGTGGTCTGTGTCAGCGCTGTATCGACACTCCTCCGGCATTCGAGCGCGCGCGAGGGGCGTTGCGGTACGACAACGCCTCGCGCCGGTTGGTGTTACCGTTCAAGCATGGCGATCGGATCGAATTCGCCCCGCTGCTGGCTCGGTTGATGGCCCGGTCGGGGGCCAGGTTGTTGCGCCAGGCCGATGTGCTGGTTCCGGTCCCGTTACATCGCCGCCGGCTGTTTGTTCGCCGATATAATCAGGCAGCGTTGCTGGCGCAGGCTCTGGGCTCGATGACCGGTCGGCATGTGCTGGTCGACGCGCTGGCGCGCGTTACGGCGACGCAAAACCTCGACGGCAAGACGGCAGCGGAGCGGCGGGATGAGGTCGCCACGGCGTTTGCCGTACGGCCGCGGCGGGCCGGCCGGTTGGAGGGACGCCGGGTTTTGTTGATCGACGACGTGATGACCTCAGGCGCTACCGCCGGGGCCTGCAGCGAGAGCCTGCTTGCCGCGGGAGCAGCAGCGGTCGACGTGTTGGTCGCGGCTCGGGTGCCCGATCCGTGGCAGGATCCGGTGTTGCGTCGGTCTTACCGTCGGCGAAAGCGTGTCCCGCTACCTGTGGAACCTGCCACGTAGGCAGGAGCCTGGGGCAGGAGCCTGGGGCAGGAGCCTGGCGTACTGGGTGGCCTGGCATGCCGTCCGGTCGCACGCAACGACAACGTTGGCGGCCGAATGGCCGCGCATCATTCACCAACGGGGTGAGGGCCTGACCGCTGTCCTGGTGCCCTCGACCCATGCCAACCGGTTGGGAGGGAAGGCTGAGGCAGCGTCAGTGCATGGGCCCGGAAATCAGCATTGAGACAACACCGGTCGCAACCAGAAAAACCATGGCCAACAGGAACGGCATGAGTTGGCTCACACCGCGAGCCGGCTTGCTCCGGGCGCGTTCGATCGTCGTCGGCATTGTCATGGTGGTCATGGATGGCGTCTCCTGATGGGGAATTTGTCGATGCCAAGGCTGCCACCCGCATTGCGGCGCCGCTTTGATGTAAATCAAACGTTGCGAAGCTGTCGCATCCGGCGAGCTCTGCCGCCCAACCGGCGGCGTAGATCTTGCCGTGCCTGCCATTGTTACTTCTTGTTACTTCGTCTGGACGGAATGATCTTACGCACGCCTGCGACGGTCGGCGTTCACCAGGATCCGGTGTTGTTCCATGGAATGGTGGGGATGAACGTTGTGCCCAGGGTTATCACGTCTGCGGCAGCGCGCTGTCGTTGGAAGCACCAGGGTACCGTGCCTCGCTCGCAGTGCCGGCGCCGTCGCCGAACTGACCAATCGAACGAGGCACCGGTGCCGATATCCAGGCGATTCCGCCGATGGATCGGCGGCGTCAAATAATCGTCATTTCTGTTGCACGCGCCGTAGCATCGGCGTCCGTCATCGGCATTGTCGCATCTGCGGTTGCCACTGACGCCGGTGCCAGCCGTGGTCGTCGTTTCTGCGGTGATGCCGCGAAGTGTTCGATCTTGCAGTAATTACCCTTCGTCAAAGCTCAGGCTGCCACTCAGCCATCGCGCGGAGCGTTAATTGGATTCTCAAACGGAACAGAAATTGTTTCAACCCGAACCTGAACGATTGGCCTTGACTCTCCGTGTAAAAGTAGCACTTTACGTTCTGCGGGGTCGCTGGAATATCACGGTCCTGTTGGTAGGCTGGAGATTGATTGCGGGCACGTGAAGCGTTCGTAATGGAACGCGCAATCTGGTCCGCTGGGAGATCGATACGGTGGGCGTGGGGGCGTCCGAATCGATTCTGTCCAAACCGTAACGTGGCCGCAGGGGAACCGACAGGCGGCAGGGTGCATGCTGATTTAACGCATTGCCCAGATGCGGACTGGCGACCGGCGCGGTATCTGAACCTCCTGCGTCCCCCCAGCGGTTTGCCTATGTGCCGCCCGGTCGCCACCGGACCTGCCTACCAGGTGACGCTATGACTGGAATCCAGGAAAGGTCGGGCCAATGGCAAGCAGTGAAACAACGGAAAGTCTGGTAAACGTCCTGCGGGATACCATCGTCGCGCTCGTGCGCCAGGACGGTCCGGATCTGTCGGCGCGGCAGTTCGGCGTGTTCCTGACTTGTTATCTTGAGGGCGACGCGCAGACCGTGCGCGGCCTCGCCGCCGCGCTCGACGTGTCGAAACCGGTGATATCGCGCGCGTTGGACCGGTTGGCGGATTTCGATCTGGTGCGCCGCAAGGCGGATCCAACCGATCGGCGCAGCGTGCTGGTGCAGCGGACCCCGGCGGGGACGGCCTATCTTAAGGACATCCGCAGCATTCTGCGGGATGCCTCGAATGGCAAAACCCGCCGTTAAGTCGCGCCATGCATGACGCGACACGGCCGGCGCCGTGGACCCAATTCGGGCACGGCGGCGGGAAAGCCGCGCTCTATCGCGACCTGGCAGAGGAGCTGGACGCGCTGCTGAGCGGCGAAACCGACGCCACGGCCAACACCGCCAATGCCGCCGCGGCAATTTACCATGCCTTGCCCGGTCTCAACTGGGCGGGGTTTTACTTTCTGCGTGACGATACGCTGGTGTTGGGCCCGTTTCAGGGACGGCCGGCATGCGTTCGGATCAAAATCGGCAGTGGCGTCTGCGGCACTTCCGTGCAGCAGCGTCGTTCGATCCTGGTGCCGGATGTCGAGCAATTCCCGGGTCATATCGCTTGCGATACTGCTTCGCGATCCGAGCTGGTCGTGCCGCTGCTGCGGGACGGCAAAATTCTCGGCGTGCTCGATCTCGATAGTCCCGATTTGGCACGGTTCGATGCCGAGGATCAGACCGGATGCGAAATGCTCGCCGCCGTCGTGGTTCGGCATTTGGCGCGATCCGTGCTTTGCTGACCGTGCTGCGCCATTCCAGGCGCGGTATCCATTCACTCCACAAGGGACACCCCATGCTCGTCGATCATCGCACTTACACTGTCAGGCCAGGCACCATGGCCAAACAGATGGCGCTCTATCAGGAATTCGGCTGGAAGCCGCAGACCCGCCATCTGGGGCAGCCGCTCGCTTATCTCATCACCGAGTCAGGTGAAGTGAACACTTATGTGCACATCTGGGTTTACAAGGACGCCGCAGATCGGGCAGCGAAACGCGCCGCGATGATGGCTGACCCGGAATGGCAGACCTTCATGCAGAAGAACGCCGAGGCCGGGTATCTGATCGCGCAGCGCAACAATCTGATGAACGACGCGCCGTTCGCTCCGATCAATCGCTGATTCTGCCGTCGTATTGCCTCTCATCGCGAGGGGCAATGCGTTGACCGGACCAGGTGCGGCAGTCTCCTTCTGCAGGGATGCTGCCGCGCCTGTGCCCGCTCACGAGGCTCCACGTCACAGTTACCCTGGCTGAAAAACGTACGCCCTGCACATGGGTTCGTCGCCACAGCTTTGACCGGGTCGGGTTCGTCCACAGCGGCTTGCGCTCGGACGCCATGTGCCAGATGGCCAGGCATCTGTTTAACGCGGCATTAAAACCTTTCAGGTCGAGCCGCCGCGCGCAGATGGAGGACATTGTTATGTGGCGATTGTTCGCGGCCATGCTCGCAGCCGCCCGGCTTGCCCCCTGGGCAGCCAATGCCGACGACATCGTGCTCCATGGCAACTCATCACAACCACCCAAGGCGTGGTTGGACGGTACTACTCCGCGCGGTTTCGCAGTTAACCGTTCGGCACGCGACAACGACCAGCGAGCGCACACATATGGGCGTTGTATTCAAACTGAATGACGAGGCACGGGCCGTCATCAAGAACTTGTTTGGTCAGTCGGCAGCCGGACGGGTCCGCGCGGCGTAGCCGATGTGGGGACTGTTCCTGGGGCGGGCCTCGGTCCGAGCGTGCCGTAGGCCAAATGTAACCGCGAATTCCTGTCCGGCCCCTCTTGCCTCATCGCGTCAGTTCGGGTACGAGCCAGCCATGGCCGCGATTGTGACCTTACCGTTCTCCCGATTTTGGTACCGCTGGTATGCACCGGCGGTGAGGGATCTACGTTCGTAGCCAAACCCAAAGCCGCCAGTTCAGGGCGGCTTTTTTATGTCCGGATATCCGGCATCTCAATTCCCCGCTCAGGACTGGTGGCCTCCCAAACCAAAGGAGCCTCCGATGCCGCGACCAAAATTCGATTTCCCAAAGTTCGACTTCGACGTGATTTCGCAGCCGGCCATGCCGCCACCTCCGCCGCCGCAAATGGCGGAGGTTACCCCGGGAATGGCCAAATCCGCCGATCCGCGACATAACCCAGCGCGAGGAGACCAACGATGAACACCAGAGCCCTATCCGCGACGTGGACGCCGAACACCTGGCGTGACAGCCCGATCCGCCAGCAGCCGATTTATCCCGATCCGGTGAAGCTCAACGAGATGGAGCGCCGGCTTGGCAAATACCCGCCGCTGGTGTTCGCCGGTGAGGCGCGGCGCCTGAAGGAACATCTCGGCCGCGTTGCCGAGGGCCGCGCGTTCGTGCTGCAAGGCGGCGATTGCGCGGAAAGTTTTTCGGATTTCACCGCCAACGTCATCCGCGACCAATTCCGTGTGCTGCTGCAGATGGCTGTCGTGCTGACCTTCGGCGCCTCACTGCCGGTAGTGAAGATCGGCCGCATGGCGGGCCAGTTCGCCAAGCCGCGCTCGGCGGACTTGGAGGTGCAAGGCAATGTCACACTACCCAGTTACAGGGGCGATATAATTAACGGGCCGGATTTCTCGGATGACGCGCGGGTTCCGGATCCGGCGCGCATGGAGTTCGCGTATTTCCAGTCTGCCAGCACGTTGAACCTGCTGCGGGCCTTCGCCTCGGGCGGTTATGCCGACCTGCATGAAGTGCACCGCTGGAATCTCGACTTTGTCGAGGCCTCGCCGCTGGCCGAACGCTATCGCGACCTCGCGGCGCGGATCGATGAGACGTTGGCGTTCATGACCGCCTGCGGCATGACCGGCGACACCACGCGCGACCTGCGGGAGACCGATTTCTACACCTGCCATGAGGCATTGCTGTTGCCTTATGAACAGGCGCTGACCCGGATCGATTCAACGACCGGCGATTGGTACGGCTGCTCGGCACACTTCCTGTGGATCGGCGATCGCACGCGTCAGGTCGAGGGCGCACATGTCGAATTTTTGCGCGGGGTGAAGAACCCGCTTGGCATGAAGGTCGGGCCGACGCAGGAGCCGGATGATTTGTTGCGGATTTTGGACATCCTCAATCCGGCGAATGAAGCTGGACGTATCACGTTGATCAGCCGTATGGGAGCCGACAAGGTGGGCGCCAGGCTGCCGGCTTTGGTGCGCGCAGTGGAGCGTGAGGGTTGCAAGGTCGTTTGGGTGTGCGATCCAATGCACGGCAACACGACCACGACGTCGGCGAAGCTGAAAACTCGCAACTTCGACGAAATCCTCCGTGAGGTCCGCGGCTTCTTCGACATCCATCAGGCCGAAAACTCCTGGGCCGGCGGCGTGCACGTCGAGATGACCGGTCAGGACGTAACTGAATGCACCGGCGGTGCGCGCCGTCTGACCGAGTCCGATCTGTCGGAGCGTTACGAAACCTTCTGCGATCCGCGGCTGAATGCCGAACAGGCGCTGGAACTTGCGTTCCTCGTGGCGGAGGAACTGAAGCGCCGGCGTGCACCGGTGGTCTCGCCGCTGCGTGTCGCAGCGCAGTGAAACCGGCTGCAACGTTGCGTCCGGGCCACCCGTCACGGCCCGGATCGCTTCTGTTACGGCCCGCGTCCTCTTTCTCCTCATGGCCGGGCCTGGCCGGGCCATCTGGTGCCGCACCACGTTGGATCGGAACGCCTGATTGGACTGTGCCATGACGGAAGGGCGCGCCGACATCGCCGCGGATATCGCCGCCCGCACCGATAGTTATTTCACGCGCACACGGAAAATCGTCGAACGCTTCGGTGACAAACGCGTCACTTATGCAATATTCCTGCGCCGCCCGGTAATATGCGCACCCCGACTGATGGCGGAGTGGATCGCCGCAGCGGCGCAGGAACGGGCGATCGAAATCGAACTGACCTGGACCCATGATGAAGGCGAATGGGTCGGCGCCGGCGAGCCGCTCGCTTATTTGACCGGCAGCATGCAGCATCTGTCGGAGATGGAGACGATCCTGTTGCAAAAGATCGGACCCGTTTGCGTCGCTGCCCACAATGCCTGGCAAATGTGTCTGATGCTGCCGAACGTTGCGTTCCTGGCGATGGAGGCGCGGCACTGCGCCGGCGCCGAGATGCAAGACATGATGGCTTACGCCTGCTCGGTCGGCAGCGCCGCGGCGAAGCGAGAGGGTGCCGTCGGATTTATCGGCAACGCCAACGACGGCACTGCGCATTGGTTCGGTACTGCACGCGGCTTCGGCACCATGCCGCATTCGCTCATCGGTTACGCTGGCAGCACATTGCGAGCCGCCGAAATGTTTCATGAGACGTTTCCCGACGAGCCGATGACTGTGCTGGCAGACTATTTCGGCTATGAAATCACTGACGCAATCGCGGTTTGTGCGCGGTTCCCTGATCTCGCGGCGTCCGGCCGGCTGTCGTTTCGGCTGGATACGCACGGCGGGCGGTTCCTGGAGGGCCTCGATCCGGCGACCAGCTATGCAGTGCTGGAACGCCACGCGCCGGGGGCGATCCGGCATTATCGCGACGACGCGGAACTGCGTCACCTGATCGGCACCGGGGTTTCTGCCGCGGCGATCTGGCGTATGCGGGAAGCGTTGAACGAAGCGGGTTACCGGCGGGCGCGGATCGTCGCGTCCTCCGGCTTCGGCGCTGCGAAATGCCGGGTCATGGCGGACGCGAACGCGCCGATCGACGTGGTCGGCACCGGCAGTTTCATTCCGGATTCATGGCATGAAACCTATGCCACCGCCGACATCGTTGAATATGACGGCAAGCCGATGGTGAAACTTGGCCGCGAGTTCCTGCTGCGCCGGCCTGGATAGTCCGGCTGCAGACACTCCGACCGCGCCATGCGCAGGTGGCAAAGACCATCGGCGTGCCTGACGCCGTGCGGCAGTTGCGGCGCATCTTGCTGTCACGGGCGCGGTTCACGGTTGACTTCAGCGATTCCCGACCTCTAACGTCAGCTGCGCGGCAAAAACACGTTTCCGTGACAAATGACAATCCGTCGGCAGGCGGAAGCAGAGAAGGGTGGGCAAATGGCGAACATCATCCGTGCCGCGTCGCGGCGGGACGTGTTGAAAATCTCGGCGTTATCGACGGTGGGCGGATTGCTCGGCGCCGCGCGGGCGCAGGCCGCGCCAAAAAGCATGACGCTGATGCACGAGAGTTCGTTCATTCCGCCATACGACGCCTACATCAAGAACACCATGGCCGCGGCCTATGAAAAAGCCACCGGCATCAAGATCAATTATGACATTGTCAGCGTCGGTAGCCTGCAGACCCGCATTACCACCGCGGCGGAGACTGGTTCCGGCCCCGACATGACCTGCATCTATTTCAACTGGCCCTATCTGTTCGACGACAAGCTTGTCGATGTCAGCGACATCGCCGATGAGATCGGCAAGAAGGGCGGTGGCTGGCTAAAGTCGGTGGAAGAAGCCGTGGTCGTCAATGGCAAATGGAAAGCCATTCCGTTCGGCAATGTCGGGCAATTGATGAATTACCGCACCGATTGGTTCGAGGAGGCCGGCTTCAAGGAATTCCCTGACACCTGGGACAGCCTGCTGGAAGCCGGGATCAAGCTGAAACAGGCTGGCCGGCCGTTCGGCTTCGAACTCGGCCACGGCTTCGGCGACAATCACGGTTGGCTGTATCCGCTGCTTTGGTCGTACGGTGGACGGGAGGTCGACACCGACGGCAAGACGGTCGCCATCGACTCGGCCGAGACCGCGCGCGCCGTCGATTTTTGCCGCGAGTTCTACCAAAAGACCATGTTCGAGGACGTGTTGGGTTGGACCGATCCGAGCAACAACAAGGCGTTCCTGTCCGAACAAATCTCCTGCACCAACAATGCGGAAAGCATCCTGTACATCGCCAAGAAGGACTTCCCCGATATCGGCAAGGTGACCAATCAGGCACTCAATCCGAAGGGGCCGACCGGACAACGGTTTCACATTCTGGCACCATGGAGCCATTCGATCTTCACCTACGCTCCGGACGTTGCGGCGGCGAAGGACTTCTTGGTTTGGTTGATGGATCCGAAGAATGTCACCGGGTGGTATGACGTCGCGGTCAGCTATTACGCGCCATTCCTGCACATGTTCGACAATGCATCACTGTGGACGGAAGAGCCGCGCAACCTGCCTTATCGCGACTCGTTGGCAACCTCGCACTTGCCGGGCTGGCCGGCGCCGATCAGCCGTCAGCAGGGCGAAAGCGTGGCCAAATATGTCGTCGTCGATATGTTTGCCAAGGCCTGCGCCGGCAAATCCACCAAGGAGGTAATCGGCGACGCCGCCGCCCAACTCAAACAAATCTTCAAGCCGGTCTGACGATGTCGACCACCGCGCTGCCCGCCGCCGTTTACGTTCCGGTCCTGCGGAAGGCGTCGAGCCTGCGCCGCTGGACCGAACGTGAGGACGTATTCAGTTGGCTGATGATCATTCCGCCGGTGGTATTTTTGCTGCTGCTGGTGGGTTATCCGCTGGTCTACGGCGTCTGGCTCAGTCTGGAAGACCGGCCGGTCGCGCGACCCGGAACCTTTGTCGGGCTGGCAAATTTCATTGCCGACGCGCATGACCCGGTGTTCTGGCAGGTAGTGCAGAACACCTTCGTCTACACGTTCTTCGCGACCGTGCTGAAGATGATTGGTGGGCTTGGCCTGGCACTGGTGATGAACCAGGACTTCAAATTCAAGAACACGGTCCGCGCTTTGGTGCTGCTGCCGTTTATCGTGCCGACCGTGTTGTCGACCATTGCCTGGATGTGGATCCTCGATCCGGCCTTTGCACCGATCAACTGGTTCCTACGCAATCTGCATATCGCCAACCCTGGTCCCTCCTGGCTGGGCAATCCGCATCTGGCAATGATGTCGTTGATTATCGTCAACGTGTGGCGCGGGTTGCCGTTCTACGGGATCACTTTGCTTGCCGGGCTGCAAACCATCTCGCCGGAACTGTATGAGGCGGCGACGATCGACGGCGCCAGCACGTGGGACCGGTTCTATTATGTGACGTTGCCGTTATTGAAGCCGGTGATTTACATCGTGACGATGTTTTCGGTGATTTTCACCTTTGCCGACTTCCAGCTGGTTTATGTGCTGACCCGCGGCGGTCCGGCCAACGCCACGCATCTGTTTGCAACTTATGCCTTCGACCTTGCCATGGGCGCCGGTCAGCTTGGCCTCGGAGCGTCGGTCGCATTGGCGATGCTGCCGCCGTTGGCGCTGATCATCCTTGCGATGTCAATTTACATGAAACCGCACAAATCATGATGGTCGAACGCAGCGGTTGGCGGGTTAAATCGGTCCGGCTTTGGCTGCCGTTGGGCGCCTACATGATCTTCACGCTGTTTCCGTTCTATTGGATGGCGGTGACGTCGCTTAAGCCGAACAGCGAATTGTACAACCGTAGGATTATGCCGCTGATTGTTTACCATCCGACATTGAAGCATTATGCCGATTTGCTGTCACAGACGAATTTTCTCGAATGGACCTGGAACACTTTGCTGGTGGCCACGGTTTCGACGGCCATCTCACTGGTGTTCGGCGTCATGCTGGCTTATCCTCTCGCACGCATGCGGTTCGCCGGCTCTGCGCTGGTCGCCTTCGGCGTTGCCGCCACCTACCTGGTACCGCAGCCGCTGCTGTTCATACCCCTTGCCGACATCATTACCAAGCTCGGCTTGAACGATACGCTGACTTCGGTCATCTTGACTTACCCGACGTTGCTTATTCCATTTTGTGCCTGGCTGCTGATGGGTTATTTTCGCTCGGTCCCGCATGAACTGGAGGACGCCGCACGCATCGATGGAGCGACGCGACTGCAAACCATGTTCAGAGTGTTCCTGCCGCTGTGCACGCCCGGGTTCATCTCGGCAGGGATTTTCGCATTCACATTGGCACAGAACGAGTTTCTTTACGCACTGATTTTCCTCACCCAGACCGATGTCCGTACCGTTCCCGTGGGTGCCATTGCGGAACTGGTCAAAGGCGACGTGTTCTATTGGGGTCAGTTGATGGCCGCGGCTCTGTTGGGTTCGGTGCCGGTGGCGATCATCTATTCGTTTTTCGTGGAACATTACGTTGCCGGCCTTACCGCCGGGGCCGTCAAGCAATGAGCGGCGATCTGTTCGCGCCCGACGGTGGTTGGCGAGTTCGCATCCTGGACCTGTCGGGCGGTGCCGCGGACAATATCGTTGAGGAGATCAGCGGATTCCCGACTCTCATGCACGCCAACGCTTTCGCTCGCCGCTACGTGCGGGATTCGGTCGAACGTTGCCGTGTGACTGGCATGACCGCAAAGGACGTGCTCGACGCCTGGTTCGCATTTGGCGAAGACGCTGAAGTGATCGATGCAGGTGAGGGCGGTTGGCGCAGCGCCGCGGAGCTCGGCACTTTTGTCGATCATCGTGCCGGGGCGGAGGAACGGGACTGGCGTTCGCTCGATCCACGGCGGATGGAGCTGGACGACGACGATACCGACGAATGACCCGCGTTCGCTTCATCGCTCCATTGTCGGGTGGGCTGTTGGTCACGGGCGCACGCGCGGCGCTGGCGAATGCGCTGTTTGCGCGCGCCAATAAGGGACATTTCGCCATTCGCCTGCCGCCTGGCGAGGACCGGATCACGGCTGATTTGCGCTGGCTGGGGATCAAATGGGACGCGGTCGGCGAACCTGGCGATTATTCCGGGGCCGTCGAGCAGTTGAAGGCAATTGGCCGGCTGTATCCATGTTTTGAAACCGAAACGGAACTGCGAGCCAAGCGCGAATACCGGATCCGCCGTGGCCAGCCCGACGTCTATGACCGGGCCATGTTGAAGCTGACCCCGGAACAGCGCGAGGCAGCCGAAGCCGGCGGCAAGCGTCCCTATTGGCGGTTTCGCCTGACCAATCGTGTGCTGATCTGGAACGATGCGATCTCCGGCCGGCGCGAGGCGAAGTTGACGGCGATTTCCGACCCGATTCTGGTCGCTGCCGATGGCACACCGGCTGCTGCGCTGACCGCGGTCGTTGACGACTCTGCCGACCACATCACCCATGTGATACGCGCCGATGAAGGTGATGCCATGGGGGGCATCCATATCGATCTGTTACAGGCACTTGGCCATAATCCTGCAACCCTTGGCTTCGCAACGTTGCCGAATCTCGGCGACACCGGCCGTCTCGCAATTCGCAATTTTCGCAATGATGGCGTTGAAACAGAGGCGTTGGTGACATGGCTTTGCGGTGGTGCGCGGTTCAATCTGCGTAACCTGACGCGTATCCCTGACCCGGCGGCATTGCCGGCGCTCAATCGAGAAATTCTGGCGCGGCGCGACTTTGGTGCGGTTGTGGATCGTCTGCCGCAAGGCGCCACCGAGACGTTTTGGCTTGCGATCCGCGGCCATATCGATC
Source organism: Acetobacteraceae bacterium (assembly GCA_049519555.1). Lineage (GTDB taxonomy): Bacteria > Pseudomonadota > Alphaproteobacteria > Acetobacterales > Acetobacteraceae > Rhodopila. Next base: position 6,672 of record JBEKQQ010000036.1, on the reverse strand, counting down.
TGCTGACCGAGGCGCGGCATTGGTGGAATGTCGTTAGCGGAACGATCTTTCCGCCGATCCCGGCCGGTGCGGCTCGCCTGGTCCATGCCGCTCGCGCCGCGCTGCCCGAAGAACCTTGGAGCGAAACCACCTGGGCAACGTGGCTCGCGCTGATCCCGGAGCATGCCAGCGCAGATAACCAGACCCAGTTGCGGCTGATATTGACGGGGGAAGAGCAAGGGCCTGAACTTGCAGCCCTGTTGCCGTTGATCGGCCGCTCCCGCGTGTTGGAGCGTCTGCGCGGCGCGTAACGGGGGAAACACAAAATGCTGCACAGCGACAGTCGGATTCTGACCACGCATACCGGAAGTCTGCCGCGGCCACCGTCTCTGGTTGAATTGTACGTACGGAAGGCTCGTGGCGAGGATGTGGATATCGAACTCGCTGAGGTCGGACACGCCGCGATGGAGGATGTCGTCCGCAAACAGCGTGATGCCGGCATCGACATCGGCAACAACGGCGAACAGCAGCGCGAGGCGTTTTTTCTTTACGTGCGCGGACGGATGACCGGGTTCGGCGGCAGTTGGGATCGGCCGCCTCGTGGCGATGTCGATAAATATCCGCTGTTCAAAGCCCAGATGGCCCGGGACGTCGCACAGCAGCGCCCGATCAGCGCGCGCGAAGGCCTGCCCACCGCGATCGGTGACGTGCAATACCAAGATCGAGCCGCCGTCGAGCAGGAATGCGCCGACTTCCGTGCGACGCTGGACAAGATGTCACAACCGTTTGCCGAGCCGTTCATGACCGCCCCGTCGCCGGGGATTGTCGCCGCCGCGATGCGCAACGATTACTATCCGACCGAAATGGATTACCTCAACGCTCTGGGCCGCGCGTTGCAGGTGGAGTACGAAACCATCGTGCGACACGGGTTCCTGCTGCAGCTTGACTGTCCCGATTTGGCAATGGAACGGCATTACACCTGGCACGAAAAACCGTTGGACGATTTCCTTGGTTTCGTCGATCGCGTGGTGCGGACGATCAATGGGGCCCTGGTCAACATTCCGCGCGAAAAGGTGCGCCTGCACGTGTGCTGGGGCAATTACGAAGGCCCGCACGATTGCGACGTCGAACTGAAGGAGCTGATGCCTGTGCTACGGCAATTGAATGTCGGCGGGTTCGTGTTTCCGTTTGCCAATCCTCGGCATGCCCATGAATATCGGGTACTGAAGGATTTCCCGCTTGATAAGGATCAGATCATCGTTGCCGGGGTGATCGATTCAGTCACTAACTTCGTCGAACATCCGGAAACCATCGCCGACCGCATCGAACGCGTGGCGGAAGTGGTGGGCGATCCGACCAAGGTTCAGGCCGGGACGGATTGCGGCTTCGACACCTCGGCAGGCAGTCGCCGGGTTGCGGAAGATGTGGTGTGGGCGAAACTGGCGTCGCTGAGCGAGGGGGCAAAGATCGCGTCGGGACGGTTGTTCTGAACGCATCGGCCCAGGACACGCATCGGCCCAGGACACGCATCGGCCCAGGACACGCATCGGCCCAGGACACGCATCGGTCAGGACTGGCCAATTCCCTCGCCATCGGCTTGACTGCGCCCGATCAGGGGAGGGGCAGTGCACCGTGACCATCAGCGGAGAATACGACTTCATCATCGTCGGCGCCGGATCGGCCGGTTGCGTGCTGGCCAATCGTCTGAGCGCCGATCCCAGGAACCGCGTGCTGCTGTTGGAAGCCGGCGGCAACGACAGCGATCCCTGGATCCACATCCCCGCCGGGTTCTACCGCAACATCTACAACCCCAAGGTCGCCTGGTATTTCGAAACCGAACCTGTCCCCGAGCTGAACAACCGCCGCATTTCCTGGCCGCGCGGCAAAACCCTTGGCGGATCGTCCTCGATCAACGGCCTGATCTACATCCGTGGCCAGAGCCAGGATTTTGACCTATGGCGTCAGCTCGGCAATGCCGGTTGGTCGTATGACGACGTGCTGCCGTATTTCCGCAAGGCCGAGGATCAGGAACGCGGCGGCAACGAATTCCACGGCAAAGGCGGACCGCTCGGTGTCTCCGACCTCAAGACCGATCATCCGTTGCATGAGGCTTTTATCGAAGCCGCTCAGGAGGCCGGTTATCCGCTCAATCCCGACTTCAACGGCGCGCAGCAGGAAGGTGTCGGCCCGCTGCAATTGACGGTGCGCGGCAGACGGCGTTGCTCAACCGCGGTTGGTTATCTGAACCCGGCGCGTGACCGGCCTAACCTGCGCGTCGAAGTGCGCGCGTTGACCCACAAAGTCCTGATGCAGGGCAAACGCGCCGTCGGTGTCCGCTACGCCCAGAACGGCGTCATGCACGACGCCAAGGCGCGGCGAGAGGTGTTGCTGTGTGGTGGAGCCATCAACTCGCCGCAGTTGTTGCAGCTATCCGGGATCGGGCCAGGAGGGTTGCTGCAATCGGTGGGGATCGAGGTGGTGCATGATTTGCCGGGCGTCGGCGAAAACCTGCAGGATCATATCGGCGGCCGTATGATCTACCGCTGCATCGACGGCACCGTGACGATGAACGAAATTTATCACAATTGGTTGCGCCGGTTGTATGCGGGTGCCGAATGGATCCTGGCTCGCAAAGGTCCGCTGATGACCGGTGCTGGGCCGATGGGGTTGTTCGTCAAGACCCGGCCGGAACTGGCCAGTCCGGACGTGCAATATCAGTTCCTCGCCGGCAGCGCCGAACGGACCGGCGATCCGATGCACAGATTTCCGGCCTGCACGATGGTGGCGATACCATGCCGGCCGGAGAGCCGCGGTTGGCTGCGCATCACCAGCGCCGATCCGACGCGCCCGCCGGCAATGCAGCCCAATTACCTCTCGACGCAGCGCGACAAGGAAACCATCGTTGCCGGGCTGCGGGTGATCCGCAGCATCTTCGCCACCGAAGCGATGCGCCATTGGGTCACCACGGAGTACTTGCCGGGACCTCAGGCCACAACCGACGAGGATTTGCTGGAACACGTCCGCGCCACCGCCGGCACCACCTTCCACCAGACCAGCACTTGCATGATGGGTCCGGGCCCGATGGCAGTGGTCGATACCGAACTGCGCGTGAAGGGCACACAGGGGTTGCGGGTGATCGACGCCGCCATCATGCCGACCGTGGTGTCGGGCAACACCAACGCCACGGTCATTATGATCGCCGAAAAAGGCGCTGATATGATTCTGAACCAGACAGAAGTGCGACAGGCCGCCTGAGCGTCAGGCGAACTGCGTCGCCAATTGTTTCGCCAGTCGGCCATAGACCCGCTTTACGTTGCCTTCAAAGAGTGTCGTCTTCGCCTCCGGCGACAGCGGCAATTGGTCGATGTAGCGTTTGGTGTCGTCGAAATTGTATCCGGTGTCCGGGTCGATGCCGGGAACCGCACCGATCATTTCCGATGCAAACAGAATGTTTTCCAGCGGGATCACCTTGGTCAGCAGTTCCTGGCCGGGCAGGTGATAAACGCAGGTATCGAAAAACACATTCTTCAACAAATGCTCGGTCAGCAGCGGACGCTTCAGCACCTGGGCCAGGCCTCGGAAGCGACCCCAATGATACGGCACCGCTCCGCCGCCATGCGGGATGATGAACTTCAACGTCGGGAAGTCTTTGAACAAATCCCCTTGCAGCAACTGCATGAAAGCGGCGGTGTCGCCATTCAGGTAGTGCGAGCCGGTGGTGTGGAACGCGGGATTGCAGGCCATGCTGACATGGATCATCGCCGGAACGTTCAGCTCGACCATTTTCTCGTAGATCGGATACCAATGGCGATCGGTCAAAGGCGGATCGGTCCAATAGCCGCCTGACGGATCGGGGTTCAGATTGCACGCCACGAACCCGTAATCGCGCACACAGCGCTCCAGTTCGCCGATGCAGTTGGCGGGCGACACGCCAGGCGATTGCGGCAACATGCAGGCGCCGATGAAATTGCGTGGAAACAACGAGCAAACGCGGTGGATCATTTCGTTGCAGGCGGCAGCCCAGACCTCGCTGGTGCCGGCGTCGCCGAGATGATGGCCCATCCCGGCAGCCCTCGGTGAGAAAATCGTCACGTCGGTGCCACGCTCGCGTTGCACCTTGAGCTGGCCATTGACAATCGTCTCCCGGATTTCGTCATCGCTGATGGCCGGCCGGGGAGGGGACGGGCGTCCGGCCGCATGGTCCTCGATCTGTTGCCGCCGCCACGCTTCGTGTTGCTTTGGCGCGGTGGTGTAGTGGCCGTGACAGTCGATGATCATTTGCTGTTTACTCCGTTGCTGCACCGTACGAGTGACCGGGCTGCTTGCGACCGTACTGCAATCAGGATCGGTTGGGCGGCCCCCATCATCGTTGTCGTCGGCTGGTTATCTCAGATCCTGGTCCGGTGGTATCGGGATCATGTTGCATGGATTGGCAACGCGGCGGAGCGCCGGCGTCGCGCGGCCGCGGTTAGCGTCGTCACCGGACGAATACGGCACCTCCACGCCGGACGCAATAACCGCGGTTTTGTGCGGTGCGATGTCGCAACATTACTGGTCAGGCGCTGCATGTGACCCGGCGGTTCGAAATGTCGGCAAAACGGTTGACAACTCGGCGAAGAAATAACTAATTTTACTCCGGTCCGGCTCGGATAATGAGCCGTCCCGAGGGAGGCGGCAATGCTCAAAACCCTTGATTTGTTGATCGGTGTCAGCGTGGTCATGCTGATATTCAGTATGGCGGTCACCATGTTGACCCAACTTGCGCTTGGGCTGTTCAATAGCCGGGCGAAAATATTAAGAGATGGTATCACCGGCCTGTTGACCCAGTTGGATCGGGATCTGGCCCGCAGCGACGCCAAGGCAATCGCCAACTTGTTGCTAACGCATCCGTTGGTAGCTGCCTCAGCCAATTGTTGTAGGCGGGCGGCGGCTGTCATTCATCGCGAAGAACTGACCCAGTTGCTGATGCACATGGCCGAGCCACCAGCCAACGCAGCGCCTCCGGCCAACGCAGCGCCACCAGCCAACGCCGCGGCTCCGGCCAACGCAGCGCCGCCAGCCAACGCCGCGGCAACGGATACGCCAGAAAATAAGATTTACGCGATGCTGACGAAAGGCGGCATCGCCGATCCAGCCCAGACCCTCGATGCTGTAAGAACGATGTCGATGGCGTTGGAGAGGACCAACCCAGACATGGCACACGATGCCCGGGTGAACGCGGCTATCCTGGATCAGGCGGACTCGCCGATCGTGGCGAAGATCAACGCCTGGTTCGACTCGACAATCGACCGGGTCGCCGCCCGGTTTACCGCGTTTGCGCGGGTCTGGTCGGTTGGTATCTCGGTGGTGCTGGTGGTGTTCGTACAGTTGGACGTGTTCATGATCGTCAATCGCCTGTCGACCGACGACGCCGCGCGTGCGGCCGCTGTCACACAGGCAACGACCTTGGTCGCCACGCATCCCGATGACGCGACCAGGCAAGCGGTCAATGCGGCCTTGCAAGGGTCCGGTACTTTGACCCTCAGCGATCTTAACCTCACCGGCCTGGTCAGCGACAATCTGATCCAGATCCCCGGCGGTTACGACGATTGGCGCAGACAATGGGCACAGACCAGCGCGATCAGACATCTCGCCGGCATGCTCGTGGCTGTGGCGCTGCTCAGCCTGGGTGCGCCGTTCTGGTACAGCATCCTGAAGAGCCTGCTCCAACTGCGCTCGACGATCGCCGACAAAGATGACGCGCAGCGGCAGGTGCGACAGAGCCAGCAAACGTCGCCGCAACTGCCGCTGATTGGTGAGGGCGAAAAGGGCGATCTCGCCGCGACGGGCTGATCCGGTTTGACCCGGCGTATGCTTGCAAAGCAAACAGGAGAGGCGAGATGGCTGACTGGAAAGGGTGCGCCAAAGACAATTATCAAAGCGGCCGGCCCGGCCAGTTTCAGCCGGAAGCGGTCGTCATCCACATTATGGACGGATCCCTGACCGGCACCGATGCGTGGTTCAACAACAACAAGGCGAAGGTTTCCGCTCACTACGGAATTGGCCGGGGCGGCGTGGTCCATCAATATGTCAAGGAAGCCGACACCGCGTTTCATGCGGGCATCGTCGACCGGCCGACCTGGCCGTTGCTGAAGCCGGGCGTCAACCCGAATTTCTACACGATAGGCGTTGAGCACGAGGGTTATACGAATGTCGTCTGGCCTTGGCCCGCGCCGCAACTCCACGCCAGTGCGGCGCTGGTGCGGGAGATTCTGGCTCGTTGGCGCATCCCCTTGGAACGCGAGCGTATTGTGCCGCATCACCTGATCCGCGCCGGCAAGACCTGTCCCGGCATCCATTTTGACCGGGCGGCGTATCTCGCGGCCGTTTCGGCGGCACCGGCTCCGGCTGTAACGGCGGCGCCATTGGCGCTCGACGTTGCTGTTGTTCAACCAACGGTATCACGCTGCTGGCCCAGAACTGATTCGGCACCGGTTTGCGCCGTAACACTGGGCGAAACAATCCGGGCAACCTTGATCACAAGCGGCGAGTCAGTCCAGGGCAACGCCACCTGGTATGGGGTTGGCGCACACGAGTTCATTTGGGCGGGTGCCACCAACCGGCCACATCTGGGTTGACCGCGCACCGGCGACCTCGCCCTTGCTTTCGTGGTCCTTTCCGTGGTCCAAGGCCGCGATCACGCCTGGACCGAGA
>JBEKQQ010000035.1:0-45701 GCA_049519555.1 Acetobacteraceae bacterium | reverse complement strand
CTTCCGCGGCACCGACTTTGCGACGTTCGCCGAGGATGGCCGGTTCCACACGCTAACCGGATTTACCGACGCTGCGCCCGCCACTGCGTGACCGTCGCCCGCGGCTCGCAGCCGCTGAATTGCGCCGGCGCGAACGGCACCCGGTCCAGGCCTGTTCGGCCTGGTTACTTACACGCGGTGACCATGATTTCGACCAGTACTTCCGGGGCGGCCATTTCGGCTTGTACGCAGGCCCGCGCCGGAGCGCCATCCTTCGGCAGCCACGGGGTCCAGACCTCGTTCATTTGCGCGCGGTCCTTGATGTGTTTGACCCAGATGGTCGCGGTCAGCAGGCGGGTCTTGTCGGTTCCGTGATGCTCCAGCATGGCGTCAATCTGCGCCAGGACATCGGCGGTCTGGCCCTTGATGTCCAGTTTGGTGTCGCGGGACGTGATACCCGGCAGATAGACGAAACCGTGATATTCGACGGCTTTCGACAGGATGGCGCCGGGCTCGGTGCGGACGATTTTGGCCATGGTGTGATGGACTCCCCTGGAAGCGGCTCCGGCGGTTCTAGGGTACTCGTGCGACTGAGGCCAGAGCCGCCTGCAACCGCGGTGCCGGACGCGCCTGCCTGGCAGCGGCCATTTCGAACCGTCGGCCGCACCGCCCGCTCGCTGGTGCGCCCAGCCTGGGCATCCGAGGTTGCGAAGGTGGCCTTAAGGCCCAGGAAACCACGCGTCGGAAAATCCTCTGAGTCGATAATCTACCAGACCGAACCACTCATGGATGGCCAGATCGATGCGTCGCAGATTGTCCGTCGCGGTGTTGGAGGGCCACCAAAACTCCCGCCATCCGTGCGTACGCGGACCCGCCGGAAACGCCATCACATTGAACCCAGCCTTTCTGAACGCCCCCACTGCCCTGGGCATATGATACGGTGACGTTACAAGAAGCCACCTTGATTGCGGCCTGGGTTGCAGCAGCCTTGCCGTAAAGCGAGCGTTTTCCGCCGTGGTCTGCGATTGCTCCTCGGTCAGGATCCGGTTGGCGGGAATACCCCACGAAATGAACGTCTGCTTGACCATCGCGGCCTCGCTCGGGCCCGGGATCGACACGTCACTTCCCCCGGAGACAATGATCCTGGCAGTCGGATACCGACGCGCGAGATCGGGCACAACGCTTACCGGCTCGGTGTCCTCCTGCAGAACGATCTCGCTTACATAAGAGTGGCTCACCGTATCGTACGATCCGCCGAGTATGATGATACCATCGATCGGCTGGTCGGGATATGCGAAGTAAGGGAAGCGCTGTTCCAGCGGGGTAAACAACATATTGCCCAACGGTGACAGCGACGCCGTTACCAGCACCGCCAACGCGAGTCCGGAGACCATTGCAGCACAGCGTCGACGCAGCAGAAGCAGCAACAGGCCAAGCCCCGCAAACGAAGCGATTACGTTGGATGGGACGATGAAAAAGCCGATCGACTCTGATAAAAAGTAATGCACGGCAGCGTCCTTGCGATTCGCGGTTTGTTGTCAACAAGCAAGTCGTGCTGTCAACGGACAACATCGCTCGCGGCTGATTGCAAATTGTTTCCTCAACATTATTTAAGTGACCGGCCGGTCCGCATGGCCCGTGCCTCGGCCTCCGGGTCATTCAGCCGGCACTTCAACCTCTTCCAGTGCCGGTGCCAGCCGGCCAAGCCGCGACGATGTGCGTGCCCGCATCGCCAGACAAATCGTCACGCCAATCAGCACCGGGACCTGCAATCCCAGCAGCTCAGGACGCGCCGACCGGAAACCACCGTGTGGTGACAAATCCTGCGGTCGCCACGGCCATCGGCATGCCGCACCCCACCGCAATGCGCGCCAGGCCATGGATCCGGCCGCGGATTGCCACCAAAACCCGCCAGCTATTGCCGCGCAGCCCATGGTGCTCGCCCATGTCGCGACCCCTCGGCGCCGCGACCGAACAGCAGCCAATCGGTGGCGTCCGTTGCATCCACGAACCGGTCCAGCACACCACGCTGCCGGAGTAAAAGATCCTTGCGTTGCGCTGTGCCAGCACGCCGCCGATCGCGGAGAAACTGGCCATGCCGCGTCCTGCTCCCCGCGATCAGTGCCCTTTCGCAGCGGGCGGCGGGGGAGGTGCCATGGTGGATCCCTCGGCGCCGTTCGCGCTATTGCGCTCGCACTCGGCCAGGCTCTGGTCATAGGCGAACTGGTTGGACAGCCCGCGGCTGGGCACGTCAGGTTGATAATTTGCCGAAAACGGCGAGTTGACCGATGGGTTCGCCGTATAGATATCGCCGCGGTTGCGGACCTCGTACATCTCGTTCACGCGTTGCCGGCAGGCCTGTTGCGTTGCGAGGTCGGTGTTGCCTTCTGCCGCCGATCCGCTCGGTCCGACGGCATTGTCGCCGGCGCCGCCCATCGGTCCAGCCGAACAGGCCGCCAGCGCCAGCAGGAACAGGCCCGGCACCGAGGCCCGGATGACCCGTGACCTTGTCCTACGAGCCATTCCCGAGATGCTCCCCTGTCGCGCGCCAGCAACCAGCGGTCGGCGAAAATCGGCACGGCTCATACGGAGACTCCTGTCAGACGTTGGGCCGTGTAGCGGGCGAGGCGGGTACGGAACCCGGCCTGGTCAAACCGAGCCTCATGCGTCAGCGGCTCGGTCGCGGCAGCGTGCAGCAGCGCCGGGTCGGGCTCCGCCCCATCGCGCGCCAGCCGCACCAACGGGACCGCCCAGGGTGATTGGGCCAGCAGGTCGATGAGGGCCAGGAGACGGAGGCATAACGACAGGCCTTGGCGAGTGCCGATGCCATAAATCGCATCCAACGCAGCGGCCCAACAACTGGCGTCTCGATCAGCCAGTACGAGGTCGGAGTGACTGCCATCGGAGCGCGCAAACCGAAACACCCGGACGGCACCCCATTGCTCCGCCAACGCCGCGCGGCGAGCCGCATACCACGCACGCTCCAGATCGCGGCGGGTGACCGGCGGCAACGCCTCGGGCGGCAGGTCGACCAGATAGGTCAACGAGCCGTCGGGGGCGGCGCCGACGCGGATCGGACGTGTGTCATCCTGCGATTCCATCGGTCCCAGGATGAACCCTCGGGCCACACTGCGCCAGTGCCAAGTGGCCGACGGCAGACAGTCGTGTGAACCGGGGAAGTGCCGGGGTTTCACTCCGAACCCCGACCAGGAGGCCCATCGATCCGCTTCACGGCTCGATCCCGGACCTCCGCCAAGGGCATTGCCCTTGGGACCACTCATTTTGGTAGTGTCCCTGAGGAGGGCCGATCCGGACCTTGATAGATCTCAGTTGGCTCTCCTCAGAGACACTACCAATGGACAGATTGCAAAGGGCCTCGCGCTTTGCTGGGGTCCAGGGGCAAAGCCTCTGGCGGGTCTGAGGGCGGAGCACTCGCGCGTACCCGGTCTACGCAATTGACTTTCGCCGGAGGCTCTTGTTGCATCGGGGCAACAGCAGCCCGTTGCGTGCCTGGACTGAATGCTCGATACGTCCGTCCCCCGACAACCAATACGCAGGGAGAATGACATGCCGGAAACGTTCGATTTCGTCATTGTCGGTGGCGGCTCTGCCGGAGCGGTGATCGCATCGCGTCTTTCCGAAGACCCAACCTGTCGTGTTGCGTTGATCGAAGCCGGTGAGCGGCCGCCGGCCGCCGCGTCGATGCCGATTGCCTGCGCCTCCATGCAATTGAATCCTGACGTGGACTGGATGTACACCGCCGATCCCGGCGACAAAGCCGGATTGGGTCTCAATGGCCGTCGCGTGCCGGTGCCACGCGGCAAGATGCTCGGCGGCTCATCCAGCATGAACTACATGATGTATGTGCGCGGCCATCCCGGCGACTTCGACTCCTGGGCTGCCGCCGGCGCCACCGGTTGGAGTTACGCCGAGGTGTTGCCGTATTTCCGCAAGAGCGAGGGCCTGGCGCCATCCTCCGCTATCGCAATCGATGCGGCGGCGCACAATACTACTGGCCCGTTGGGAGTTTCGGTCCGTTCTCCGGTGCTTCAGGCCGCCAGCGATTTCGTCGAGGCAGCGGTTGCCGCCGGCATTCCGCGCGGCGATTACAACGGCCGCGATCGCGGTGGCGCACAAGGTGTTGCCTCGCTCGCGCAAACCTCCACGCGGCGTGGCAAACGTTCCAGCACCTATCAAGCTTTTCTGGAAGGCGAACCGGAACTTCGGCGCAACCTCATGATCGTCACCGGGGCGCAGGCGACCCGAGTAATATTCGCCGACGAAGCCGGACAGTTGACCGCCAAAGCGGTTGAGTATCGCGCCGCCACCGGCCCCACCGAGACCGTGCATGCCGGCAAAGAGGTGATTTTAAGTGCCGGCGCGATTGGCTCGCCGCAGCTTTTGTTGCTTTCAGGTATCGGTCCGCGGCAGCAACTGGAAGCCGTCGGTGTCGCCTGCCTGTTGGACCAGCCGCATGTCGGCAAGCACCTGAAGGATCACCTCATGGTGCCGCTGTATTTTCCCGCCCCCGAACTGGGTGTGTCGATGAACGAACTCGGCCTCTCGATGGGGCCGGCGGCGTTGCGCGGGCCGGGTGGTCCGTTGCCGGCCGATCCTTCCGACGACGCCAATTTGCCGCCTGAGTTGCAGGCGGTGAAGCAGGAAGCCGAGCAACGCCTCGCCGAATGGGAAACCACCGGACATGGCCTGGCATCCTCGTCGTTGGCGGACGCGGTAGTGTTTTGCTCGACCGGGCTCGGCGATCCGCATAGTCACGATACGGAAATCATCTGTTCGGTTACCGGCGGCAACGATGCTTTGGTGCGATCCTGCCTGAATATCGACACTGCACGGTTCTTCGATGATCCAAACAAACGTTTGGCGCCGGACGCCGAAGCGATTTTCCTCATGGCCAATCCGGTGCTGCCGCGCAGCGAAGGCGAAATCGTGCTCGCCAGCGCCGATCCCGCGGTGCATCCGAACATTCGCATGAACTACTACGACGACCCGTACGATATGAAAGTCATGCTGGCAGTGGTGCGCCAGACCCTGGATATCGCGGCGCATTGGCCAGGAAACCGCAAGATCGGTCCGGTGTTGATCCCGCCGTTCCTGGCGGAGAAGCACGGCCACGTAACGGGTGCGGAACCCAGCGATGCATTGTTGGAAGACCTCGCGCTGCATTTTTCATTGACCGTTTATCATCATACTTGCACATGCCGGATCGGCGATGTTGTCGACCCGCGGCTGCGCGTGCTCGGCGTGCGCAAGCTGCGCGTAGCGGACGCCAGCGTCATGCCCAACGTAACCAGCGGCAATACCAACGCGCCATCGATCATGATCGGAGAAAAGGCTGCTGAAATGATCGCCGCCGACCATGGCGTCAAACTCGCCGCATTCGTGGGCGAGGTCGCCGGCGGGTGAAAATGCCGTCACACCTTGGAAAACAACTACCACGCCATCTTCGCAAGTGGAGCTACAGATTGAACCAGTGTGTTAATATTGCCGAATGATAGCGTTTTTGTTGCGTGGTACGGTCAATCTGACAATGATCACGCGTGCCGACCTGGTTGCCGGAGTGAATTTGGCGGGAGCAACCTGACGGCTTACCAAGCTTGCCGGAGCATTCGATGCGTGACCACCCGTCCGCCTCAGCCCGTTCAGCCTGCGCTTGTTAGAAGCGATTACCGGCCGATGTAAAATGCTCTTCGGTTGTTGTTCGCTTACCATCGTCGTAGAGATATAGCGTAACGCGGCATTGCTCCTGATGCGCCCAACCTATCGCTTCCTCGACGGAGATGCACTCACGTTGGTCGTAATCAACCACCTCTTTCGGATCGGAAGCAGGCGCCTGGTCGGCATCGGCGCAACTATTGTAATGCTCAACAGCTTCTATGATCGCGTTGATGCGCTTCCAACGATAAGGTCGCTTCCGACGATCAAGGATGTTCCAGATCATAACGAGCATATCGCATGAGCGCGACACCTCCGCAAACCGCCGCGGGTCGGCGTATTTGGGCTCGTCCCATTTGGAAAGCAAGCTTGCCGAGCAGTTAGGACGCGGTGCCGCACATCGGCTTCAACCGAATATCTTGTTTTCCAGGGCAGGCGACATCTGACTGACCTGTCTGGCAGTAAATGCCGCCAGTTGCGTTGCGGTGAAACCAGCGACCGCATCGGTGGTGAGTGCCGTAAGCTGGCCGGTGTTAAATGCCGTAATCTCCACCGTACTCAGCCCGGTCACTTGCGCCGCGGTCAGCCCTTGCATAGCGCTCGTGGTGATCGCACCGAACTGGGCCGACGACAGACCACCCAGCACCGCCGGACTGATAGCGCCGATTTCCGTCGATGACAGGCCCACGATCGCCCGTCCCGACAGTGCCTGGAACTGACTGGCGGTCAGGCTGAGCACATCGTCGCTGCTCAACGCCGCGACCTGCGCTGATCCAAGGGCCGCAACGACGGCAGTGGAGAGGCCGGGCACGCTGTCGGAGGTCAACGCCGCCATCTGAGCCGCGGTCAAAGCCCGCACCTCGTTGACGGTCAGCGCGCCCAGCTCCGATGAGACCAGGGCGCCGATATTGGTGCCAAGCGCGACCATCTCCGCGCTGTTCAGCGCCGCCACCTGGCCGGTGGTCAGTGCCGTCAACTGATCGGTGCTCAGCGCGGCGATCGCGGTTGGGCTGACGGCGCCAATCTGAACCGGCCTGAGTGCGCCGATCTGCAGGCTCACCTGGGCAGCGGTCATCGCCCGCACCTCAGTGGAGGTCAGCGCAGCCACCTGGTTCGACAGCAATGCCCCGATATTGGTGCCCAGGGCAACGATCTGGGCTGCCGACAGGCCCGCTATCTGGCTGGTCGTCAGCGGCGTCAACTGATCCGCGCCCAAAGCGGCGATGGCGGCGGTACTGACGGCCGCCATCTGTACTGGCTTCAAAAACCCGATCTGTGCACTGACCTCATCGGTCGTCAGCGCCGCGACCCCGAATGCGCCAAGCGCACCGACCTGAGCGGAACTGAGTGCGCCTTCCGCAGTGAGCGCCGTCACCTGCGCCGAGCCAAGGGCTCCGACGGCGGCAGCCGAGAGGCCAACGATATTGTCAGATGTCAGCGACGCCGCCTGGTCGGTGGTCAATGCGCGTACCTGCAACGAGGTCAACGCGGCCACCTCGGTCGAGAGCAACGCTCCGATATTGGTGCCAAGGGCGACCACCTCGGCGGTGGTCAGTGCCGCCACCTGACCCGTGGTCAGCGCTGCCACCTGATCGGTAGCCAGCGCTGCGATCGCAGCGGTGCTGACGGAGGCGATCTGCGTAGACCTGAGTGAGCCGATCTGCACGCCGATCTGCGTTGGCGTCAGCGCGGCGACGCCGGCCTTGCCAAGCACGCCGACCTGAGTGGAAGTGAGCGACCCTTCGGCAGTGAGTGCCGCCACCTGCGCGGCACCTAGCGCTGCTATGGCGGCCGTGGACAGTCCGACGACATTATCCGCATTCAGGGACGCCATCTGCGCAGTACTCAGCGCCCTCGCCTGGATTGCCGTCAGCCCGGCCACCTCGGTCGGAAGCAACGCCCCGATGTCAGTACCGAGAGCGACCACCTGCGCGGTGGCCATTGCCCCCAACTGGCCGGACGTCAGTGCCGCCAACTGATCGGTCGCCAGAGCAGCGATGGCGGCGATGCTAACCGCGGCGATTTGCCCCGGCAAAAGCCAGTCGATCTGGGTGCTGATCTCAGCCGACGTAAGCCCGGAGACACCGGCCCTGCTCAATGCTGCAACCTCGGTGGAAGTGAGCGCACTTTCGGCGGTGAGGGCGACCACCTGGGCGGCATTCAGGGCCGCTATCGCGAACGTGGAGAAGGCCGTGACGTTGTCGGAGCTCAGCGCCGCGACCTCATCGGTGGTCAACGCCCGCACCTGAAGGACCGTCAGCGCACCGACCTCAGTCGAAAGAAACGCCCCGAAATTGGTGCCGAGTGCGACGATCTGCGCCGTGGACAACGCCGCCACCTGCCCTGTGCTCAGCGAGGCCACTTCGTCGGTACTCAGCGCAGCAATGGCGGCAGTACTGATACCGGCGATCTGGCCTGGTCTGAGCGAGGCGATCTGGTCGGTGGCCTCCACGATGGTCAGCGCACTCACACCAGCCCGGGAGAGGGCACCAACCTGGTCGGAGCTGAACGCGCTTTCTGCCGTGAGAGCAGCCACCTGCGCTGCACTCAAGGCTCCGACAGCCGTCGGTGACAGGCCAATGATATTGTCCAAGGTCAGCGCCGCAGCCTGAGCGGTGGTCAACGGCCGCACCTGAGCCGCGGTCAACGCGGCCGCCTCGGTCGAGAGCAATGCCCCGATGTTGGTACCAAGGGCGACCATCTGCGCGGTGGACATTTCCATCACCTGACCGGTGGTCAGGCCTGCGACCTGATCGGTGCCCAGGGCCGCGATCGCGGCGGTGCTGACGGCGGCGATTTGCGCCGATCTGAGGGAGCCGATCTGGTCGCTGACCTGGGCGGCCGTCAGACCTGCGACACCGTTCGGCCCGAGCGCGCCGATCTGGCTGGAACTGAACGCGCTCTCCGCGGTGAGTGCCACCACCTGCGCAGAGCTTAGTGCACCGACAGCAATGGCCGTGAGACCGGGAACATTGTCGGTGGTCAACGCTGCGACCTGACCGGTGGTCATCGCATGCACCTGGGTGGCGGTCAGCGCGGTCACCTCGGTCGAAAGCAACGCGCCGATATTGGTGCCGAGGGCGACGATCTCCGCAGTCGTGAGCGCTGCCACCTGGCCGGTGGTCAGTGCGGTCAACAGATCCGTGCTTAGAGCCGCCATGGCGGTGGTGGTAACGGCAGAAATCTGTGCCGGCTTCAGTGAGCCGATTTCAGCGGCGACCTGGGCTGCGCTCAGCGCCCGCACCTGACCGGTGGTCAGCGCGGCCACCTGGATCGACGACAATGCCCCGATATTGGTGCCGAGAGCGACGATCTCTGCCGTGGTCAATGCCGCCACCTGGCCCACGCTCAACGCGGTCAACTGATCGGCCCCCAGCGCCGCGATCGCGGCGGTGCTGACCGAGCCGATCTGCGCTGTGGTAAGGAACCCGATCTGCACGTCTATCTCCGCAGTGGTCAGCGCGGCGACACCAGCTTTGCCAATTTCGGAAATTTCGGTGGAAGTGAGCGAACTCTCGGAGGTAAGGGCCGTCACTTGTGCCGAACTCAGGGCCGCCATGGCGGCGGAGGACAAGCCGATCACATTGTCGGCAGTCAACGCTGCCATCTGGTCGGTGGTCAGCGCTCGCACCTGAGTGGCGGTCAACGCGTTGACCTGGGTCGACAGCAACGCCTCGACATTGGTGCCGAGGGCGACGATCTGGGCTGTGGACAATGCCGCGATCTGAGCGGTGGTCAGCGCCGCCACCAGGTCGGTTGCCAGTGCCGCGATGGCAGCGGTGCTGACCGCGACCATCTGCAGCGGCCTGAGCGACCCGATCTGGGCCGCGATCTGGTCGCTGGTCAACGCGCTGACCCCGGTTCGGCCAAGCTCGCCAACCTGGGTGGAACTGAGCGCGCTTTCGGCGGTGAGCGCCACCACCTGGGCAGAACTCAGGGCTGCCATCGCGAGCGAGGACAATCCGATGACATTGTCGGCGGTCAGCGCCGCAACCTGGTCGGTGGTCAACGCCCGCACCTGAACGACGGTCAGCGCGGCGACCTGGGCCGAGGTGAAATCCTGAATAACGTCGGTTGCAAGCGCCGCTATGATGCTGGTGGGCAGGCCGGGAATCTGCGCGGGTGTTAAGCTTGACGCCGTCATGATGATGCAGCCCGAACGCGATCCGCGGTTTGATGCACAGACGGAATTTTTTCGTCGGCTCAATTTCACATGGAGTTGGTTAACAAACCGCGAATGACTGCCGCAGCGGCGAGGATGGACGGACGTGCTGCACAGCGCCAGTGTGGCGCCGGCGCAAGATGGAGGGTTCGTCCATGTCCAGTGATCCGCTCAGCCTGACCGCGACGCAGGCGGCTCGCCTGATCCAGGATGGAGCGTTGCGGCCGGAGACCCTGCTGCGGGCCTGTCTCGACCGCATTGCCGCGCGAGAGCCGGTCATCCACGCCTTCGCCCACCACGATCCCGCCGCCGCTCGCGCCGCTGTGCCACGGCCCGGCAAGCTGCACGGTATCCCGGTTGGCGTGAAAGACGTGCTGGACACGGGGGATATGCCAAGCTGCTACGGCTCGCCGATCTGGACCGGCTGGCAGCCACGGGCGGACTCGGCACCAGTGGCATGGACCCGCGCGGCTGGCGGCGTGGTGGTTGGCAAGACCGTCACCACCGAGTTCGCGACCCGCAAGCCCGGCCCCACCGCCAACCCGGCCAATCCAGGGCATACGCCGGGCGGTTCATCGTCGGGTTCGGCAGCGGGCGTGGCGGACCGTATGTTTCCGGTGGCGTTCGGCACGCAAACCGCCGGCAGCATTATCCGGCCGGCGGCGTTTTGCGGCGTGGTCGGGTATAAGCCCACCTTCGGCATGATCAACCGGAACGGGATGAAACTGATGTCCGACAGTTTGGACACAGTGGGCGTGCTGGCGCGCTCGGTTGCCGACTGCGCATTCTTTGCCGGAACCATCGCCGGCCGCGACCTTGGCGATCCCGACGTGCATCCTGGGCGAGCACCGCGGATTGGCATTTGTCAGTCACCGTCATGGGACCTGGCTGCGCCGGAGACCCAGAGGTTGTTGCCTCGGGTCGCGTCGGCATTGGCACGCGCTGGCGCTGCGGTCGAGGCACGGGAACTGCCCTCGGCGTTCGCTGCGCTGACCACCGCCCATCCGATCGTGATGAATGCTGAATCCGCTCGCGCTCTGGGCTGGGAACTGGCAACCCATCCGGATGGGGTGAGCGAGGGTTTGCGAGAACGTTTGACATTCGGACTGGCTCAGACCGAGGCGGCGCTGACCGAAGCGTACGAGGTTTTTTCCAGCACTCAACAGGCGTTTCCTGCGGCGATGGCAGGACTGGACGTGCTGGTTACGCCATCCGCGCCGGGCGAGGCTCCGGCCGGACTGGAGTGGACCGGGGATCCGGCCTTCAATTTCATTTGGACATCGTTGCATGTGCCGTGCGTGACGGTGGCAGTTGGAACGGGCCCGAACGGACTACCGTTGGGTATTCAGATCGTCGGGCGGCGCGGCGAAGATCGCGCCGTGCTGGCCTGGGCGAGGTGGGTTGAGGCAGCGTTGGGATAGTACCCACCAGTCGTGCGACGCCCCCGGTCGTTGCGAGCGCAGCGAAGCGACCTCGTCGTCTGTGCAAACCTTGCACGAGACCGCTTCGCTACGCTCGCGATGACAGAAGGGACTTGCGTTGCGCTCCAACGTTGCCGTTTGATCCGCGGCCGGCGGTAACGCCGCGTCGCAGTCCTGGTACCGATCGGTTTTATGCAGGAATGTGAGTCTCGACCCATGCTGTATATGCGTTCATGAATGCGGTGAAAAAGCCTTTTGTGCTCTCATTGATTAAATTTCCTGCGGCATCGAACAGTTTGTCGACCCCGCCGACATAGGCCTCAGGCTGTTGCATCATCGGCACGTTCAGGAACACCATCGATTGCCGCAGATGGTGGTTGGCGGCGAAGCCTCCAACACCGCCCGGCGAGACCGACATCACCGCGCCGGGCTTGCCGTCCCACACGCTCTGCCCGTAGGGACGCGAGCCGACATCGATGGCGTTCTTCAATGCAGCCGGCATCGCTCGGTTATACTCCGGCGTCACGAACAGTACCGCGTCAGCCGCCTTGATCTCGGCCCGAAACGCCGCCCAGGAAATTGGGAGAGCAGCTTCGTCGTCCTGATTGTACAGCGGCAGTTGGCCGATCTCAACGATATGCAGTTGCAGGCTCGCCGGGGCCAGCGCCGCGAGGGCATTCGCAGTCAAACGACTGAACGCGCCCTTGCGCAGGCTGCCGACCAATACTGCGACCTTCCGCGTGGTGCTGATCATGCTGAACTCCTGTTTGTCTCGAATCCCGCCTTGGGAATGGTGGCAGCGAAAGCCGTGAACGTCCAGCCAAAGGCCGACGCGGCAACACACCACGTCTGCGTTTACGTAGGTAGTTTGCCCAGAGCCCCCAGGTCTTGCCGATTTTTGGCCAAAATTGCATCATGACAATTGTGAGACCGGTCATCGATGCAATGGCCGCCACAGCCCAGGGAGGGCAGGACAATGTCCGCGACTGCCGCAAGCGGCCCGCTTTCGGATGCCGAGCATGGTGCACAACTGCGCAAGGCGGTGATCGCCGCCACGGTCGGCACCACGATCGAATGGTACGACTTCTTCATCTACGGCACCGCCGCCGGGCTGATTTTTCCGCATCTGTTTTTCCCCAACCAGGATCCGCTGACCGGGACATTGGCCGCGTTCAGCACATACTTTATCGGCTTCATTGGCCGGCCGATCGGAGCGGCGATCTTCGGACACTATGGCGACCGCATCGGCCGCAAGGCTACCTTGATCTCCACACTGCTGGTGATGGGCATCGCCACGTTCCTGATCGCTTTCGTGCCGAGCTATGACTCGATCGGCATCTGGGGCGCCGTCCTCCTGACCGTATTGCGCACGTTGCAAGGCATTGGCGTTGGCGGCGAGTGGGGCGGCTCGGTGCTGATCGCGATGGAGTGGTCGCGTGGGCACGGCAACCGGGGGCTGGTTGCATCGTGGCCGCAATTCGGCGTGCCGTCCGGCCTGTTTCTGTCGAACCTGGCGATCCTTGGCTTCAGCGCCTGGACCGGGCCGGATTTCGCCACCTGGGGTTGGCGGATACCGTTCGCGTTAAGTATTGTTCTGATCGGCATTGGCCTGTGGATCCGGCTCGGCATCCTGGAGACACCGGTGTTCCAGGCGCTGCTTGATGACAAGAAGATCGAAAAGACCCCGATCCTCGAAGTGATCAAGCGGCAACCGCGAGAAATCCTGTTGTCGGCCTTCGTGCGCATGGCCGAGCAGGCGCCATTCTATGTGTTCACCGCCTTCGTGTTCGCGTACGGTACCACCACCTTGCATTTGTCGCGCAATCTGATTCTGGTCGCAGTACTGGTGGCGTCCTGCGTTTCGTTCATCACCATTCCGCTGTCCGGCCACATCTCCGACCGGATCGGCCGCCGGCGGATGTACTTGATTGGTGCCGCGGTGACCGGGCTGTTCGGTTTCCTGTATTTCGGCATGCTGGACACTGCGTTGCCGTCAGCGGTGTTCATCGCGATCGTGCTGTCGCTGATCCCGCACGACATGATGTACGGGCCACAGGCAGCACTGATCGCCGAGGCCTTCACGCCACGATTGCGCTACAGTGGCGCATCGATGGGGTATCAGCTCGCCTCGATCATCGCCGGAGGGCCGGCGCCGCTGATCGCCACGGCGCTGTTTGCCGCGTATCACACGGGTTATGCGATCTCGATCTATATCGCCGGCTGCGCGGTGATCAGCCTGTTCGCGGCGGGCTTGATGCCGGATTACACCGGGCAGGACATCTCGGCCGAATACGACGCAACGCAGCCGGTTTCGTTGGGCGGTCCGTAGCGGCCGCTGCCTTGTGCAAACCGGATGGTACTGCGAAACTTTGGCAAACCAACCGGAGGACCTGTCATGACCAATGCCTCGGCCGATTCGCCTGCCGTGCACGGCTACCACGCGCATGTCTATTACAATCCCGACACGTTACCGGCCGCCACGCAACTGCGCGAGACGCTGGCGGCAAACTTCCCGGTCAAGGTCGGCCGGCTGAGCGACGAGCCGATCGGTCCGCACCCGGTATCACAATTTGCCGCCATCTTTGAAGCCGATGCGTTTCAGACGGTGGTGCCTTGGTTGATGTTGCATCGTCAGGGGCTCGACATTCTCATTCATCCGCTGACCGACGACATGGTCGACGATCATTCGATCTACGCGCTGTGGTTGGGCTCGCCAATCGAATTGAAACTCAACACCATGCAGCGCCGAGGCTACAGCGCGGCCCTGCTGCCGGCGGCGTGAGGAAGTGCCGGGGCGTTGCCACGGACCCCACCAGGAGGCTTTGCCTCCTGGACCTCCACCAAGGGCAGTGGCCCTTGGAACCATTGATTTGGGTGAGTGTAGGAGGAGGACCTACACGGACCTTGAGGGGTCCCGGTAGGCCCTCCTCCCACACTCACCCAACGGATAGATTGCTAAGGGCCTCGGCCTTAGCCGAGGGGTCCAGGGGAGCAGAGCTCCCCTGGCGGGTTCGAGGGCAGAGCCCTCGCGCTTCCTCAGGCGCTTGACGCATCGCCCGGGTGGGTCACTACTCAGTCAGATCTGCAAGTTTGGGAGGCTACAAAATGTCGGTCCGTCTCGTTGTCTCGATCAATGCCGCGCCTGGCAAGGGCGCCGAACTCGCGGCCGCGTTCCGCACCCGTTGCACCGAGGTCATGCAAGAACCCGGCTGCGAGCAATTCGAAGTGTTCCAAAGTGTGCTGAACCCGGACAAGCTCGCCCTGCTGGAACTGTGGAAGGATCAGGCCGCGCTCGACGTGCATGCAAAAGTCAACACCACGCGCCCGCCGCTGCCGACAGGATTGCGCGGCGAAGGCGGCGCACGCGAGGATTACGAATACAACAAAGTCCGCTAGCGCCCGCGAGGCACCGATCATGAAAGTCTCCTATTTCGAAACCGGCCGCTATCAGTCACCGGCGGATATGCCTGGCGTATGGCCGATGCCGTCCGGCGCCTATGACAGCGACGCAGGTTCTGACGTCTATCGCGGCATGGTCGAGCGGATCAGCTTTGTGGAAAAACTCGGCTTCGATTGGGTCAGCCTGTCCGAGCACCACTATTCACCGCGCATCCTGACCCCATCGCCGCCAATGGCCGCTGCGTATCTGACGTCGCGCGTGCACAAAATAAAGTTCGCCCTGCTCGGCCCGATCGTTTCGCACAGCAATCCGGTGCGGCTGGCCGAAGAACTGGCCATGCTCGACACCATGGCCGGCGGACGGTTGGTGGTCGGCCTGCTGCGCGGAACCACGAATGAGGCATTGACCTACGACCTCAACCCGCAGGAGTCGCGCGAGCGCACCGACGAGGGGATGGAACTCATTCTGAAAGCCTGGACCGAACCGCAGCCGTTCGGTTGGCAGGGGCGGCATTTCCGGTACCGGACCGTATCGGTATGGCCGCGCCCGCTGCAACAGCCGCATCCGCCGACCTACGCTCTGGGCACCAGCCGGGAAGCCGGGGAGTTCGCCGCGCGCAACCGAATCGGCCTTGGCGTGTCGTACGGGCCGTTCGAGGTAATGGGCAAGGCCACCGGCTATTATCGCGAGCGATGTGCGAAGTTCGGCTGGGAACCGACCGCGGAGCAGATTATTTTCCGAGCCAACATCGTGCTCGCCGAGACCGATGCCGAAGCGCAACGGGCGATGGAGGCATATCCGGCGCGGGCACCGTTCGCTCTAGGCAACGGGATTGCGTCCGCCTTGCTGGAACTGGACAGTCGCAATATCGCCGGTGAAGCGCGACCCGCCAGCATCAACCGCGCCTTGCCGATCAATTTCGTAGGCGGTCCCGACACCGTCGTCGAGCAAATCCGCCGCTGTCGCGAACTGACCGGTGCGGGCATTATCGATCTGGGTTTCAACACCCCGGGCACTGCCGACCCGAAGGCGCACATGGCGGCGCTGGAGCTGTTCGGGCAGAAAGTGTTGCCACGCATTCGCGATATTTGAGGGAGCAACGATCGTGGCATTCAACGAAGCCTGGGTTGAGGCGGACGGTTTCCGCATCCGCTATCAAACCGCCGGCGAGGGGCCGCCTCTGGTGCACCTGCATGGCGCCGGTGGTTTACGTTTGAACCCTGCACACGATTTGTTGGCTCGCCAGTTCCGCGTCATTGCGTTCGAAATGCCGGGCTTTGGCGCAGAGGAGAACCAGCGCACCCGGGACATGGCCGAACTGGCGGCGACCATGGCGAAAGCAGCGCAGGCGCTTGGCCTGGACCGTTTTAACCTGATGGGTACGTCGTTCGGCGGCAGGACAGCGCTGTTTCTGGCGTTGCAGTCGCCGGAGCTGGTCCGCGCGCTGGTGCTGGAGGCGCCGGCGGCAATCCGCCCCGCTGGCGGGCAGCCTCCGTCGGGCTCACCTGAGGCGATCGCGCGGCGGCTGTACGCGCATCCCGAGCGTATGCCGCCACTGCCAAAGGTCGATCCCCGGCTCGCAATGCAGATCGCAGTGCTGACGCAACGACTGCGCGGGCCGGATCGCGATGCGGACCTCGAGGCGCGATTGCGTGGCCTGACAGCCCCGGTGCTGGCGGTATTCGGCACACGGGATAGCGTGATCCCACCGGAGCTCGGTCACCTGTACAAGGATCTCATTCCGGATGCGCATCTGGTGTTTGTCTATGATGCCGGCCACGCCATCGCAGCCGAGCGGCCGGAGGCGTTCGTTGAGGTTGTCAGCGATTTCCTGGAACGCGAAGACGCCTTTGTCATCAGCCGGGTGAAGACGGTGATTTTACCCTAGTACCGCGAGTCATTCATTTTGCCGGTCGGCGCGGCCGGATCGCACGTCGCCGTGGGTAACGGGCATGCTTCGCGACACTGCAAAATCAAAAACGGGGATCACTATTAACCCGGTATGGTTGACGCGCGGCATGCGCCTATTACTGTCATGGCAAGTGTCGCGAAGCAATCTCCGTCGCCGCGGACAAGGCGATTGCTTCGCTGCGCTGGCAATGACGGCGTTGCGGCGGCGACGCGGTCGTCATCGATAGGGGTACCGGCAGTGCCTCCAACCAAAAATCTCGCGTTAATGTGGTGGCGCGCCATGCCAGGCTGCCGGATTGCGGGCATAGTTCGCCATGTCCTGCATCCGAATGTTATTTTGCTGGATTTGTGACAGCGCGTTCGCTGCGAGTCCATTTTGCCCGATCGCACCCGCGTTGATCCCGACATCGGTCATGGCGCGAAAACTCCCGGGCGGAATCGTCACCGCCGAGCCATGAAAACCCAGATCCTCGGGCGTGCTGCCTTTGATAATTTGCGGCAAAACCCCTTTGTAAGCGTCAACCGGATTGATGTTGGCGGTCTTGACCTGCGCCGGATCGCCGCCAAGCGCGAGGATAGCCTGCACCATTTGGGGCGGTAGCGGGATGACGCCCTGGCTCACACCGACTGCACCTGCCGTTATTGCCGTGGCGAGAAAAAGGATGAGGCGCACGGCGATTCTCCTTGGCCCTGGGCAGTTTCCTGCAATCCTTGTGGAGACTCTATTGCATCCTGGTTGCGGGTCGCAAGCAAACTGTTCTACATCCTTGCGTTGCAGTGACTTGCGTAACACAACTGGGAATGCCGAGACGGGGCAGCACACTCACCCCGGCCCGGATGCCAGCGCGCCCGGCGTTGCCGAGGCAACCAGCCAGTCGCGAAAACGCACGATTTTTACCGTCTCGGCGGTTGCCTCGGGGGCGACGACATAGTAGCCGGCGTCCTGCGGCAGCACCGTGTCGAACGGCGCGATCAGCCGGCCGGCCGCGATATCGGCTTCCACCAAATGGAAGCGCCCAAGAGCCACGCCGAGGCCTTCCATCGCGGCCTGAATCGCCATGAAACCCTGATCGAATGTCATGCCGCGGCGGGTCGCAATCGATCCCGGCAGACCGGCGGCGGTCAACCATAATTGCCAGTCCTCGCGGGACACCGTGGTGTGCAACAACGTGTGATGCGCCAGGTCCTCCGGCGAGCGCAACGGCCGCGCGTCGTTGAGCAGATCCGGACTGCAGACCGGAAAGATGTGCTCGGCCATCAGCCAATCCGCGCGCAGGCCGGGCCAGACACCGTGGCCGTAGCGGACGGCGATATCGACCTCCTCGCGCTGGAAATCGACCAAATGGGTGGACGTTGTGATGCGGACCTCGATCCCCGGATTGGCGTCCTGAAACGCCGCCACCCGCGAAACCAGCCACTTGGTCGCGAGCGAGGCGGTGGTGCTGACGGTCAGCCGCCCCTCGTGATCGTTCCGGCGCAGCTTTGCCGTCGCCCGATGCAGGTCGGCGAAAGCCGAGCGGATGGACGGCAGGTAGTCCAGCGCCTCACGCGTCAGTTCCAGCGTCCGGTTGCGCCGGATGAACAAGGTGAGGCCGAGCTGTTCCTCCAGCCGGCGGATCTGATGGCTGATTGCGGTCTGGGTGACGTTCAGCTCCGCCGCTGCACGGGTGAAGCTCATGTGGCGGGCGGCGGCTTCGAAAGCGCGCAGGCCGTTCAGCGAGGGGAGCAGCATGATGAATTATTGTAGCATGATATTATGTCATGTAAAGCAGGACAAAGCATCGTTTGTCGTAGAAACCCGGAAGGTCCAGTTCTGCGTTTGATGAATCATCACGGCCCGCCGCCGGTTGATCGGACCTTCAGGATCGTGAAGGAGATACCGATGTAGGTGTGGGAGGTGACCGGGAATTTGTTCACTCGCTGGAGACCCTGGATGTCGACCGCCGCCGCCAATACACTGATAAATTCTCATTGTGACCAGCCCAGTACCACCGCCCGCGTCAGCGCGCCGATCCAATCAGCGGTGCGCACGTTGCGCCTCTGGCGTACGCGGTTCCGGGACCGTCACGCCTTCCCTGTTCTCGACGAACGCGACCTGCGCGATCTTCGCCTGTCACGCTGGGAGGTCGATCGAGAACTCGCCAAACCCTTCTGGCGCGGCTGAGGCTGCCGCATCCACTCTTGCCATGACAACACAAGGAAGACCGCAACTATGAGCGCCTTTGCCGAGCAACGTGACCGTCCCGATCTCGACCTGCCTTATGTTGAGGCCGAACTGCATTACCTTGGCCGGATGACCGAACGACCCAGAAACTACACTTACGATCCGCCGCCAGGCGTGCCGCGGTCGAACACGGTGCATGAGAGCCATATTGTGCCGATCTACGATCTGCGCGGGATCGAGGCGGAGATTTCGCTCGACCGTGAGGGCTTCGAACTGCTTGGCCAGGTCAGCGCGGTCCGTGACTTTTACGACGACGACGAAGTCCGCAGCGTTTATTACCCCGAGGCCGAGCGGTTCATTGCCGAGGCGACGGGCGCGAGCCGCGTGTTCATCTTCGATCACACCGTGCGGCGGCGGGTTGCTGGCGCCAGTGACCGCGTTCCCGGCGTTCCGCGACAGCCGGCAACGCGAGTGCACGTCGATCATACCGCACGGTCGGGTCCGCAACGGGTGCGCGACCTGCTTGGCGACGAGGCCGAGGGCCTGCTGAAGGGCCGGGTTCAGATCATCAACCTGTGGCGCCCAATCCGCGGGCCGTTGCGGGATGCGCCGCTGGCGGTGTGCGACGCGCAATCCGTGGCGCCTGGCGATCTGGTGCTGTCGGATCTGGTCTATCGCGACCGCGCCGGGGAAACCTATGCCGTTACTTACAACCCGGCACACCGATGGTTCTACGTGCCGGAGATGCAACCGGATGAAGTGCTATTGTTGAAATGCTTCGACTCCGAGACGGATGGGCGCGCCCGCTTCATGCCGCACAGCGCGTTCAATGATCCAACCATACCCGCCGATATCCTGCCGCGCGAGAGTATCGAACTCAGGACCTTGGTGTTTCATGCCGACCGGAATTGATAGCGAAAGTCTCGCTTTGTGCCGAAACCGGCCGGCAGCTCGATCGTGTTGCATGGCCGGGTGCACAAGGCGAGACGCCGTTGAGGTTATTGTTGCGACCTGGTAGGCACTATTCTTGCAGCGTGAGTCGTGCGACGCCCCAGGTCATTGCGAGCGCAGCGAAGCAATCTTGTCGGCGGACACGTTTTACGAGATCGCGTCGCTGCGCTCGCGATGACAGAAGGCTCGCGATGGCAGACGGGATTTGTCGCGCTCCAAGGCTTCCGGGCGCTTCGGATTCGGCCAGGCGACCGGCTGACCCACCGGCTACGGACACCGCCGCTTTACTCGGCCGATATCCGGATACCCAGTGCCGGTCCCAATGTGTCGTTCCATGCGGTTGCACAGTCGGGGCCGCAGCGTTGGATCCAGTGCGGCAAAATGCTTTGCGCCAACAACTGCGCGCGGCGCGAATTGTCTTCCTCGGTGACGGGCACCAGGATCATATGGAACACCTTACCGTCAACACAATCTCCCGACCCGATATCGCAGGCGAGTCCGCCCACGGTTTCCCGATCGGCAGACTGCCAGATTGCCAGTTCCAACCTGTGAATGTTGGTTTGTAGCGTGTCGCGCAAATCGGGCGGCAGTTGCTGCCACGCCGCCTCATTCGCTCCGAAGAACGACAGCCCCCAACTGATCGCCATCGGGTAAATATAAGACGTCACCGCGGGCAATCCGATCTGGTTGCCGGTCATGGTACCGGTAATGGCGCAGTCTACCACGTTGTTGCGGATTGCACTGACGACCTCCGAGAACGGGGTCATCACCGGGATCGCACCCAACGCCGACATCATCTCCGACTGGCCGACCGAAGACGTGCGGACCTTACGTCCCGCCAGATCATTCAGGCCAGCAAACGCTTTGCGGCAAAACAACACCTGCGCCGGATAGGCATAAATACTGAGCAACTCAATGCCATATTTGCGTTGCAGGACGTCATGCAAATGGCCGCGGTAGAGCCGCACGGTATTGCGCAGCGACGCAATATCCGGATTGAGCAACGGCAGATCGACCGCATTCAGTTCCGGCTCGTCAGCCGATACCATGGCGAGCAATGCTGTACCGAACGGTACCACGCCCAGTCGCATGAGTTGGAGCATTTCCTGACCGGACAGACCGCTTTGATCGAACGAATGGATTTCTGCCGTAATGCGTCCGCCGGTCAGTCGCGGGATATCGTGTACCCAGAAGGGCCGTTCGAATTTGGTATATTGGCTGACTGCTGCAACGCCACCGACGATGGTCAGTTGAACAGGCGCGTCGGCAGCATGGGCGCGGGCAAGTGAACAGACGACACATACCATCGCAACGCAGCATCGTGTCTGCAAAACGAACCCGCGGATTCCCGCGCGCGCAGCCAACAAGAACGCCATGCTCCGCGACACCATCATGGCCGCTCCGAGTGGTCGTGGACCTGGCTTCAAATGTATCCAGAACAACTGGACAATCAATCTGAACGCCGGCCGAGATTCGTGCAGTCGTAATTCGAGCCATGATGACCACGGCCGCGAGAGCTAACTCGGTATCCGAAATTCGTTAAGACTTGGTAAACGGCGACACCAAATATATTGTGTTGCCGAGGCTTACCGGCGAGCATTTTTATGGTCACTGCCTGGCAACATGATTAGGGTCACCTTCGCAACGGAGCTCGCAGGCGAGCGTATGTTAAACATAGGAAGGTCGCAATTTGGTAGGCGATCCCGTCGGAGGCATGTGCGCCACGTGACCAGGCCACTGGGATGATCGGACGGCGCTTCCTCGGTTGGGCGATTGCGGGTGGTTTTGGACTCGTCGCGCTGACCTCGATCTTCGGCGCGTGGTTGTTGCTGGACCGCACACGCCAGGCGGCACTGCATGCGACGGATACGACCTTGCAGAATGCCATGCTCATCGTCGAGAGCGTGATTAATCGCGAGTTGCTGCAGGTCGATGGCGCGTTGGCCAGCCTGCCGACGCTGTTCGCCACGGTGACCCGTGATGGCGGCACCCTCGACGCGCGATCCGCCGAGCGTTTACTGCGCGGACTCAACTTTCAGGCGTTCGCCTTCCGGGACATTGTTCTGTTGCGTCCCGACGGTACGATCCTGGCGTCTGCGCGGCCAAATTCGTGGACCCGCAACGTGGCAATGAACCTGTCCGAGGTCAATTCCATTGCCCGCGGTGGCGTTGCGGTGATTTCCGGGCCGATCCGCAACCCGTTAACCGGCGACTGGGTGTTACTGGTGGTGCGGTTGGTAACCATCCAGGGCGCCGGCACGCTGGACGCGGTCGCCGAAGTGCCGTTGCCGCTGGTTGCGAAACTGCTCAGCTTCGTGGGCGAAGTCCCGGGTCTGCAAGTGTCCCTGGAGCGACGCGACGGCCAACTGCTGCTGAGCCAGCCCTATGACGAAATGCGCATCGGCAAACCGCAGCGCGTTGCCATCGGCCGGATCCAGGCGAACGGTGCGGTTTTTGTGGTTCCCGGCGGTTTGATCGAGCATCCGACCATCGCAATTGCCCGGGCCAGCCTGCACGGCGACGTCATGATTGCATTGACGCTCGATCGCACGATCGCGATGGCGGATTGGGAGCGCGAACGCGATCGCATGATTGTCTCGGTCACAATCGCGGTGGTTCTGGTGGCTACCTTGGCATTGATCCTGTTCGTCGCGCTGCGGCAGCGCGGGCGCGCCGAGGACCTGATCCGCTTTCTGGCACGCCATGATGCGCTGACCAAACTGCCCAATCGGGTGTTGTTCCGCGAGAATTTACGCGACGTCCTGGCCCAGGCGCGGCCGGGGGAGCACCAGGCGCTGCTTTATCTGGACCTCGATCGATTCAAGGCGGTGAACGATACACTCGGGCATCCGCTTGGCGACGCTTTGCTGCAGGCGGTGGCCGCCCGGCTGACGCAATGCACCCGCGGCAGCGATACGGTCGCGCGGCTTGGCGGCGACGAATTCGCCGTGATCCAGGCACCGATTGGCCGCCCCGCGGAGGCGGCCGATTTCGCCGAGAGGCTGTTTGCTGTGCTGGATGCGCCGTTCGACGTGCAAGGCCACCAGATTGTCATTGGCACCAGCATTGGCATCGCCTTCTCGCCACAGGACGGGACCGACCCCGATCAGTTGATGAAAAGTGCCGATCTGGCGCTATTCCGGGCGAAACAGGATGGGCGCGGCGTTTACCGGCTGTTCCATACCGAAATGGACGCACAAATGCAGGAACGGCGCGTGCTGGAATTCGACCTGCGTGGCGCCCTGGCAGGCGGCCAGCTGGAGCTGTTCTATCAGCCGCTGATCGGGCTGCGCGGCCTGCGGAACGCGTTGGCTGGACCGATCGGCTGCGAGGCCTTGTTACGTTGGCGGCACCCGACCAAGGGGCTCATTCCACCCGAGCAGTTCATTCCATTGGCCGAAGAGATCGGCGCGATAATCCCGATCGGCGAGTGGATCCTGCGGACCGCCTGCCGTGCCGCCGCGCATTGGCCGGACGGCATGAAGGTGGCAGTAAATCTCTCGGCAGTGCAGTTCAAAAGCGGCAATCTGGTTGCTGCGATGAGTGCTGCCCTGGCTGAATCCGGGCTGGAACCTGCGAGGCTGGAGCTGGAAGTCACCGAGACGGTCCTGCTGCGGGATACCGCTTCCACGCTGGCTACGCTGCATGAGTTCCACGCCCTGGGGTGCGTGATTGCAATGGATGATTTCGGCACCGGATACTCATCGCTGAGTTATCTGCACCGGTTTCCGTTCGACCGGATCAAGATCGATCAGTCGTTCGTGCGGGAACTTGGCAAGCGGCGAGACTGTGATGCCATCGTACGCGCGGCCATCGCACTGGGCCGCGAACTGGGCATGGCAATCACGGCTGAGGGCGTGGAAACGAAGGAGCAATTGCACATTCTGGTGCTGGCGGGATGCACCGCCGTGCAGGGGTATCTGTTCGGTCGACCGGTTCCCGAAGCGGCAATCGCAGATTTGTTACGCACGATACCATCTGTCGAGGCCATGCTGCCACCGGGTGCGCTGACTGCCCCCGGCGCTCGGACGATTTTGGGAGCGTTGCAGCCAGCCGGCTGACTGCTCCGGGGTCTGCGTATTGCGGACCCACGGCCATTACGGGCGCACTGAAGCAATCCTCGTGTCCCCACTGACAGAGATTGCTTCGCTGCGCTCGTCATGGCAGTGCGGGCGGGCATGCTGCCGTTCAGCGTTTCTGGGTGCCAACCGTCGCCCCGGCAGCCCGGGGGCTGCCATTCGTGATGGTCCGAAGGCTCTCTCGGGTAGCTCGGAGGGAGGACGATGTGGCCCTCGTGCAACAGGTCAGAATTTGTCGTGCTGATATCGGTTAGGCCAGACGGCCTAGGCCCCTGACAGCAGCGTAGGTTGACGAAAAAAGTAAGATATTCACAGCAAACTTTGGAAATTCCCAAAGGTGGAACCTACCCTGCGGTGGGGCGCCTGTTACAAGTACGTAAGTCCCCGTACGCGATCAACCGAATTCACGCGGTCGGCCCTGCTGGGTAAGGATCGCTGTAACGACGCTCGGCAAAAGCCAAAACCAAATCGCTCGAGCAAGCGGCAACTCAGAACTTCGATCGCCCGATGCTCGTAGGGGTGGTCAGAAAAGGAGCAGTGGGATGGGCCAGACACTTTCGTTCGATGACGCTGAGCACGCAACCATCACCTCGGCCGCCGGCGTGCCGATGCTGAACTGGCCGAGCGATCTGTTCAGCGACAATGCGAGCCTGGCGGATCTGG
Source organism: Acetobacteraceae bacterium (assembly GCA_049519555.1). Classification (GTDB taxonomy): domain Bacteria; phylum Pseudomonadota; class Alphaproteobacteria; order Acetobacterales; family Acetobacteraceae; genus Rhodopila. Next base: position 21,298 of record JBEKQQ010000035.1, on the reverse strand, counting down.
TGACGGTGGATTTCCTGCAGCAGTGCGATCCGGCGTTCTTGCCGCATTCGCGGGAAAGCGAGGAGTTTTGCGTTCAACTCGCCGCCTGAGCCGGATTACACCGTATGTGACGACCTGACCGAGGCGGTCCTACGGCCAGGATCGTGATCCGTCAGGGATACGTCGCGGATTGCATGAGGACGCGCGATACTCGCCGCCACAGCTTCGTGGAGGGCAGGGATGAGCGATCTGTCAGGGACCAACAGTTTGGCGGCGGCCTCACCGTCGTCGCCAACGCCCGATTTTACCGACACCGCGGACTTTGCGGACGCTGCTCGCGGGTTCATCGCCACCTTGGCGGATCCGGTCATTCGCACTGCCAGTGGCACGCCGGTCTGGGACCTGACCCAATACGCTTTCCTTGATAGCGAAATAGCGCCGCCGACGGTGAACCCAAGCCTGTGGCGTATGGCCCGCCTGAACATGCACCACGGGCTGTTCCAGGTGACCGAGCTTGTGTTCCAGGTACGCGGCCTCGACCTCGCCAACCTGACCATCGTGGAGAGCGCCACCGGCATCATCGTCATCGACACGCTGACCACGGTCGAGGTCGCCGCTGCGGCGATGGCGCTGTACTACGCGCACCGCGGCCACCGTCCAGTGCGCGCGGTGATTTACACGCACAGTCATTCCGATCATTTCGGCGGCGTGCAGGGTGTCATCGCGCCGGACGCGGTTGGCATCCCGGTCATCGCTCCGGATGGCTTCATGGAGGCAGTCGGCGGCGAGAACGTGCTTCCCGGCAATGCCATGGCCCGGCGCGCGCAGTTCCAGTTCGGCGGGCTGCTGCGGCAGGGTCCGCTCGGCCAGGTCGATGCCGGACTTGGCAAGATCACGGCACGCGGCACGCAAAGCCTGATCGCGCCGACGTTGTTGATCCGCGCACCAGTAGAAACCCACACAATCGACGGGGTGGAAATCGAGTTCCAGCTTGCCCCGGAGACCGAGGCGCCGGCAGAGATGCATCTGTTCCTGCCGCAATGGGGCGTGCTGAACATTGCCGAAAATGCCACGCATCATCTGCACAACTTCCTGCCGTTGCGCGGCGCCGTGGTGCGCGATCCGCGCATGTGGGCGAAGTATCTCGGCGAGGCGCTGGACCTGTTCGGGGCACGAACCGAGGTGCTGATCGCGCAACACCATTGGCCGGTGTGGGGTCGGTCGCGGGTGCGGACCTATTTGGAAAAGCAGCACGATCTTTACAAATTCATCCACGATCAATCGGTGCGGCTGCTCAATCTCGGCCGCAAGCCCGGGGAGGTCGCCGAGGAAATTGCGCTGCCTGCGGGGCTGGCGCGTGAGTGGTATTTGCGGGGGTATTACGGCTCTCTGAAGCACAATGCCAAGGCAGTGTATCAGCGATATCTGGGGTGGTACGACGGCAATCCCGCGCTGCTGGATCCATTGCCGCCGCGTGAGACCGCGGAGCGGACCATTGCGTACATGGGTGGCGTCGTTGAGGTCGTGGAACGGGCGCGGGCGGATTTCGCTGCAGGTGCGTTTCGCTGGGTTGCCCAGGTAATGCAGTTGGCGGTGGCGGCGGCGCCGGAGGATGCGGCGGCTCGGGCGCTGCTGGCGGATGCGCTGGAGCAACTTGGTTTCGCGGCCGAATCGGCGACGTGGCGCAATGCTTACCTTTATGCAGCGCAGGAATTGCGTGAGGGTAAGCGGGCGTTGCCGCCTCGACCGATGCTGTCGCCGGCGCTGGTGTCCGGGCTGACGACGGAGTTGTTGCTGGATTATCTTGCGGTGCGGCTCAACCCGGAACGCAGCGACGGCGTTGCGCAGGTGGTTTGTTGGACGGTGACGGATCAGGATGCGGCGTTTGGGCTGGCCCTGCGTAATTGTGTACTTTCGCACTGGGCGGGATTGCCGCCAGACGCGGTGGCGACGCTGGCAAGCAGCCGGCGCACGTTGGAAGCGTTGGTGTTGGGCGTTAGCTCGATTGCGCAGGCTCAGGCGGAGGGTGCACTGGCGGTTGAGGGTGACGTGGCAGCAGTGGAACGGCTGTTCGCGATGTTCGATACATTCCCGTTGATGTTTGATGTGATTGGGTGAGGGATGTGCCGGACTCCGAACGGCAACGAGTCTCTGCGATCGCTCACCAGGGGTTACGCCGGTTCGCGAACGAACCGGCGCAACCCCTATCGCCGATCTCCTGGTGAAGAGCCGGCAGGCCAATTCCCGCCCACTTTTTCGTTTTGCCGCCAATGTGTGAAGAAACCGTTGAGCGGAAATCGTCTTCTCGCGATGATTCCCGGCTTTTCATTCTGATAGCGATATCCATGGAATCGCCCGACCCATTCGGTATCAATTATCATCCACCAAACTTCGGGCCGACAGTTTATAGACCGTGCCACGGCTCGATCGCTATCGGCAACCTGTCGCGACCATGAACGCTGTCGGATCAATCCGATGCCGCTCAGGCAAGGTCAGAAAAAGTCGTTCTGTCACCCTATCAAAACCGCGGTGGCCCCAGCCGAATGTCCGATATATGACGACCCGCCCGGCGGACCTGGTTACGCCGATCCCCCGCCCTTCATGACGTTCCAACGTCGGTGGACCGGAGCAGGGCCCCACTCTGCCGTCAGACATTCCACCGATAACTCCAAAGCTTAGTGTGCTATTGCTTTCCCGCACCGCGCCCCCAACCTACCCCACCCGAAACAGCTGCTCCGCTCCCCCGCCCAGGAGACCCCTCGCCAATGAACCATCTGGACCGCCTGTCCGACCTGATCGCCCGCGCCCGCGCCGCCGGAGCCGATGCCGCCGACGCCGTCCTGGTCGCGGGCACCTCTCTCTCGGTCGCCCGCCGCCTCGGCCGGACCGAGCATGTCGAGCGGTCCGAAGGTCAGGATCTTGGCCTACGCGTGTTCATCGGCAAGAAAGCCGCCATCGTCTCCGCCACCTCCATCGACCCGGCGGGCTTCGCTGCGCTGGCCGAACGAGCCGTCGCCATGGCCAAGGTCGTTCCCGAGGACCCCTACACCGGCCTCGCCGAGACCGCCGCGCCGCCGGACACCCAGGACCTCGACATGGTGGACCCGGCCGAACCCTCCGCCGAGGACCTGGTCGCCCGCGCCGCGATCGCCGAGGATGCTGCCATGTCGGTGCCCGGCATCACCAACTCCGAGGGCGCCGACGCCGGCTACAGCCGTGGCGAGATCTTCCTGGTGACCTCAGCCGGGTTCGCCGGCCATCGCGTGGGCACCAGCCACTCGATCAGCGCCACCGCGCTGGCTGGCGAGGGCACCGGCATGCAGCGTGATTACGACTACGACTCCAAGGTTTATCTGGCCGACCTCGACGACCCTGCCACGATCGGTCGCAGTGCCGCCCACCGGACGCTGGCGCGGCTCAACCCGATCCGGCCGAAGACAGCGAAATTGCCAGTGGTGTACGATCCCAGGGTGGCGACCTCGCTGCTCGGCAGCCTAATGGGCGCGATCAACGGCGCGTCGGTTGCCCGCGGCACCAGTTTCCTCAAGGAGAAACTGAGTCAGAAGATCTTCGCCTCCGGCATCTTTGTGCACGACGATCCGCGCCGGATACGTGGCCCACGTTCCCGGGTGTTCGACGGCGAGGGCACGCCGACCAAAGCCCGTGCCCTGATCGAGGACGGCGTGCTGACCACCTGGCTGCTCGACAGCCGTTCGGCGCGGCAACTGGGCATGGTGTCAACCGGCCATGCGTCGCGCGGCACCAGCGGGCCGCCATCGCCGTCGTCCTCCAACCTGTGGCTGGCTGCCGGGACGATGACGCCCGACGAACTGATGGCCGACATCAAACTCGGGCTCTACATCACCGAGATGATGGGCGGCGGGGTGAACGGGGTCACCGGCGATTACAGCCGGGGTGCGTCAGGTTTCCTGATCCGCGACGGCAAGCTGGCCGAGCCGGTGGCGGAAATCACCGTCGCCGGCCACGCGCTCGAGATGTTCGCCAGCCTGACCCCGGCCAATGACCTGGTGTTCCGCCGCGGCACCGACTCGCCGACGGTGCGGGTCGAGGGGTTGACGATGGCAGGCGCCTGACCGCCCCTCTTGCCAGCGATCCGGCGCGCCACCAAATAGGGAACGTTTCAACAACAAAGCGAAACACCAATGGTTGGCCTGCGTTCACGTCTGCTTCCCGCCGCTACTGCGGTGTTACTGCTGCTGGCACCCGCCATCGCCGATGCGCGTTTGGGCGGCGGGAGTTCCATGGGCAGCCGCGGCAGCATGACGTTCTCCGCGCCGCCCTCTACCCGCACCGCACCGGGCTACGTTGCGCCAATGCAGCGCACACTGACGCCGAATTCACCCTCGCCTGGCTACCCGGCACCGGGCTACGCCACGCCGGGCTACGGCCAGCGGTCGCCGTTCATGTCCGGCCTTCTGGGCGGGCTGATCGGCGCCGGCATCGGTGGTATGCTGTTCGGCGGCGGATTCTTTGGCCACGGCCTGGGCTTTGGCGGGTTCCTCGGGTTCCTGCTGCAGATTTTCCTGATCGTAATGATCGGCCGCTTCCTGTGGCGGCGGTTCATGGGCGGCCAGTCGGTGTTCGCCGGCGGCCCCGGCCTCTACGCGCGGAGTGGCCCGCCTGATGGCATGAAGGGAAGGTCACCGCCGCCGCGCCCCTCCGGTGGGCCGCCCGTGGCGATCACTCAGGCCGACTTCCGGGAGTTCGAGCAACTGCTGCAAGCCGCCCAGGCTGCCTGGAGCGCCCGCGACCTGAACGCTCTGCGCGGCATGGCGACGCCCGAAATGGTCGGCTACTTCTCCGAGCAATTATCCGACCTTGCGAGCCGGGGTGTGAGCAACACGGTCACCGACGTTCGCCTCGAGTCAGGCGACCTGGCGCAGTCATGGGCGGAGGCGGGACGCGAGTATGCGACGGTGGCGATGCGGTTCTCGATGATCGACGTCACGCGCGACGGTGCTGGACGAGTGGTGGACGGCAGCGTTGCCGAACGCGTGCTGGTGACCGAGGTCTGGACGTTCGTGCGGGCGCGTGGCGGTCATTGGATCCTGTCGGCGATCCAGCAGGCAGGGTAGGAGCCGACCCCGCGCCAGACTGCGGTTGCCATGTCGGTCCCCCGGCGATAGCTGAGGCAAAAGCTTCACAGGAGCGCGAAATGACCGCCCTTGACCCCATTCCCTACACCGACGCGAAGCTTCGCCGCATTCTGTCGAGCGTGCGCACCATCGCCATGGTCGGCGCCAGTTCGAATTGGAACCGGCCGAGCTACTTCGTGATGAAGTATCTGCAAGGCAAAGGCTACCGCGTCATCCCGGTCAATCCCGGCACCGCCGGCCAGCAGCAACTGGGCGAGAAGATTTATGCCTCGTTGCGCGACATCCCCGACAAGATCGACATGGTCGACATCTTCCGCGCCTCCGATCAGGTCGGTCCGATCGTCGACGACGCCATCGCCATCGGGGCCAAGGTCGTCTGGATGCAGTTGGGCGTGCGCAACGACGCCGCCGCCGAAAAAGCCGAGGCGGCCGGCATTGAAGTCGTCATGAACCGCTGCCCCAAGATCGAATTCGGCCGTCTGGGCGGGGAACTGTCGTGGAGTGGTGTCAATTCCGGCATCATCCGCAATCGCGCCGCCCAAGCCCCGACCGACCGGCGCAGCAAGCCGCAACCGTTGCCCGCGGCCAATATCAGTTACGGGTTCGAGACCAGGGCGATTCACGCCGGCGCCTCGCCCGATCCCACCACGGGTGCACGGTCTACGCCGATCTTCCAGACCACAGCTTATGTTTTCGACGATGTCGAGCACGCCGCCTCATTATTCAACCTGCACAATTTCGGCTACATTTACTCGCGGTTGAACAATCCGACCGTGTCGGTTCTGGAGGAACGCATCGCCAGCCTGGAAGGCGGCCGCGCTGCGGTTGCTGCCGCCACCGGCCACGCTGCGCAGTTCCTGGTGTTCGCCACGATGTTGGAACCCGGCGACGAGTTCCTGGCCTCGCGCGCGCTATACGGCGGCTCACTGACGCAGTTCGGATTGAGCTTCAAAAAGCTCGGCTGGCACTGCCATTTCGTCGATCCATTGGACCCGGAGAATTTCCGCCGCGCACTGACGCCGAAGTGCAAAGCGATCTTCGTGGAAAGCCTGGCGAACCCCGGAGGCATCGTCGTCGATATCGCCGCGATCGCGGACATCGCCCATTCCGTGGGAATTCCGTTGATTGTGGATAATACGCTGGCGTCACCATATCTGTGCCGGCCGATCGAGTGGGGTGCCGACCTGGTCACCCACTCCACCACCAAGTTCCTTGGCGGACACGGCAATTCTATGGGCGGTATGGTGGTGGAGTCCGGCAAATTCGACTGGGCGGCGAGCGGCAAATTTCCGTCGCTGACCGAGCCGGAACCGGCCTATCACGGACTGCGGTTCTACGAGAATTTCGGTGATTTCGCGTTTACCACGAAGGCGCGCGCCGTGGCGTTGCGCGATTACGGGCCGACGATGGCGCCGATGAACGCATTCCTGACCATCACCGGCACCGAAACATTGCATATCCGCATGGAGCGGCACTGCGAGAACGCGCAAAAAGTTGCTGAATTTCTGGCCGCGCACGATAAGGTTGCCTGGGTGTCGTACGCCGGACTTGAAACGAGTCCGTATCGCGCGCTGGCGCGGAAATACATGCCGAAGGGGGCCGGATCAGTGTTCACCTTCGGCATCAAAGGCGGCTTCGATGCCGGCGTGAAACTGGTTGAAAATGTGGGGATCTTCTCACATCTGGCGAATATCGGCGATACCCGCAGTTTGATCCTGCACCCGGCCTCCACGACGCACCGGCAGTTGACCGACGAACAACGTCTGGCAGCGGGAGCCGGTTCCGACGTGATCCGGCTGTCGATTGGGCTGGAGACAGCGTCAGATCTGATCGCCGACCTGGATCAGGCGTTGGCCGCGGCGTGAACCGGATCGGCTGGAATGTATTGGCGCGTGATATCTTGAGGAACCCTGTCATTGCGAGCGAAGCGAAAGCAATCTCGACGTCCACTGATGCAGATTGAGGCGCTTCACTCGCAATGACAGGGGAGACAGGCCTTTAAGGGTCCGCACCAAGCCGCTTCAAACCGTCCAATGCGAGTTGCATGTGGGTATCAAGAGCCAACGCCGCGCGATAGTCGGCAATCGCACCGTCGTGTCGGCCGAGCCGCTCATAAATCTCCGCTCGGGTCTCCAGACTGGCGGCATTCGTTGGTGCCAGCGCTACGGCTTTCTCGGCGTCGGGCAGGCCTTTGGCGTCTTCACCTTTCAAATGGTAGGTCCAGCCACGCTCATTGTACGCCCTGAAGTCGTCCGGTCTGAGCGCAACCATCTTGTCGCAATCTGCGATCGCTTTGTCGAACAGGCCTTGTTTGGCATAGGCGCTGCATCGATTACCATAGGGCTCGGCGAAATTGGCTTGCAGTTCGACGGCCTGGGAGAAGTCCGCGATGGCGTCGTCGAGGTGCCTCGCCCGGCTTCTGGCTATACCGCGTTCGTTGTAAAGAAACGCGCGCTTCGGATCGAGAGCGATCGCCTGCGTGAGATCGGCGATCGCCGGCTCCGCCATGCCTTTCATGATATAGGCATCGCTGCGCGCATCGTAAGCTTCGGCGAAATCCGGCTTCAGGGTAATCGCCTTGGTGGCATCGGTAATGGCGTCGTCCTCACGGCCGTTCGTTCTGAATACGTATGAACGGTGGCTGTATGCGGCAGCGAAATCCGGTTTGAGCGCGATCGCCTTGTTAAAATCGGCGATAGCCTCATCAGTCAACCCCTTTTTTACGTATTCCCGACCACGATTGTCATAGGCCGATGCGAAATCGGGCGCGAACGTGATCGTTTTTGTGTAGTCGGCGATAGCCTGGTCAAACTGCCTTTTGCGGCTGTACACCACGCCGCGATTGTTGTAAGCGATTGCGTTTTTTGGATCGAGCGCAATCGCCTGATTGAGATCCATCAGAGCCTGATCGTTTTGGCCTTTACTGAGCCAGGCGAAGCCGCGATTGGAAAATGCCATAGCCTGAACCGCCTGGGTCTCGTGCCCGGACTCGAGCAAAGCCGTACACCCTGAGATCTTCAGGTCAAGATTGTTGCCGCGGCAGTTCACCGAGTTTCCGAGACTGCCAAAGACCCAGCTGAACAGCCAGGCCAGAAGTGTCAAAATCAATGTCATGCGCGGTCATCCATCCGGCAGTCGCCAGACATCCAGATAACCACGGATTTTGTTACAAATTTGTAAACGACCGGACCGCGCGGTGCTACCCTACCACGACCTGGATTGGCGCCCGCGCATTGGTCACCGACGTCACGCCGCAGCCGAACGGATCGCCATCGGTCTGCGCCGGAACCGGCTCATTGCTGATGAAATCAACCCGATTGGCCCGCACCCGCCGCACGCCTGGCGCATGGCCCAGAAGATTCAGCGGCAACGCGGCACCATACATCATCGCCGCGCCCGGCCCGCCGCAATCGAACATGACGACGGAAAACCCCGGCTCACCCGGAACCGCGTCCGTTGCCAGCCGGAAACGTCCTCCATATAACCGGCCTTTCGACACGATCACGCTCGCCGCCTGCGTCTCCACCTCATCAAGGCGCATCCGGATTGGCGGATACGAGTACCGTGTCACCTCGGCCATCGAGCGCAACACGTAAGCGCCCTTGCCGAGCAGTTTCTTCATCGGAAACGTCACTCGTTTCACGACATGCGCATCGAACCCAACGCCCAGCATCTGGACGAACAAACGGTTGCCGTGCGTTGAAGTCGCGAGGCCGGGCCACAGCGTTGTCGTGCGCCCGAACGCCAGCGCCGCCGCCACTGCTTTTGGTGAAAACGGCAACCCCAGTTCGTGCGCCAGCACATTGGCTGTGCCAAGTGGAATGACGCCGAGCCGCGCGCTGGTACCCATCAACCCGTTGGCGACCTCGGCGATCGTGCCATCGCCGCCGGCCGCAACGACCATTGGTTCGCCGCGTTTCACCGCCTCCAAGGTCAGCGATTCGGCATGGCCCGCCCGACAGGTCTCGGCGAGTTCCAGCCGTACGCCGTTCGCCGCCAGCACATCCAGCACGCGCCAAAGCAAATGGGCGCGCCGTCGCCCGGCGACCGGATTGAACACGATGACCATCCAGGCGTAGCCTTTCGAGAGCCGGCGCGAATCCAACTACCGACTGCAACATAAGGTTGTATTGTTGCCACGATTGCGCGTCGCTTTCATGACGATTTCATGACAAACGTATGACTTTGCAATGCCGTGTGGATTTTACGGCTCGTCATCGAATCTTCACTGACGCAACACGATGCGGGCGGTATGTGCTCCCCATTAATGAACGCGCCCCTCCTCTCCAGGCCTGGATTCGGTGCCCGCACCGAGTACCGGAGCATCTTCATCTCCGACACCCATTTAGGGACCAGGGGATGCCGCGGCGATTTTCTCGCCGATTTCCTTCGTCGTACCACCGCACAGCATTTATTTTTGGTCGGTGATATTATCGACGGCTGGCGACTGCGGAAATCGTGGTACTGGGATGAACATCACGACGACGTGCTGCGGCAAATTTTATGTCACGCCCGCAGTGGCACGAAAGTCACTTACATCCCCGGTAACCATGATGAAATGTTTCGCTCCTGGTTGCCGGCCGGCGTCGATGTCAGCGGCATCCGGCTGTGCCTGGAAGCCGAGCATATCACCGCTGACGGCAAGCGCTTGCTGATCATCCATGGCGACGAGTTCGACAACGTCGTCCGCTATGCCAAATTCCTCGCCCTCCTTGGCGACTGGGCTTATACCACCGCGCTGGTGGTCAATCGCTGGTTCAATGCCGTGCGCCGCCGCCTGGGCATGCCATACTGGTCGCTGTCGGCATGGTTGAAGCTGCAGGTGAAGGAAGCGGTGAAAGCGATCGACCGGTTCGAATCAGCCTTGGCCGCCGAGGCGCATCGCCGTGGCTTCGACGGAGTTGTCTGCGGTCACATCCACCACGCTGAAATGCGCGAGGTCGATGGCATCATGTACATGAACGACGGCGATTGGGTCGAAAGCTGCACCGCCCTCGTCGAGCACCACGACGGTCGTATGGAACTCATCGACTGGGCTGCCCTGAACCGGCTGTCGTTCTTCGAGCCGCGTCAGACCAGGGTCGCGCAAGCTGCCTGACCTGGCCCCGATCGCAAACCGCATTGCGATGTTGCCCGCTGCTCCCTCACACCGCATCCTGATCGTCACCGACGCCTGGCATCCTCAGGTCAACGGCGTGGTGCGCACGATGACCACGGTCGTCAATGAACTGCGGGCGATGGGCCATGTCGTCGAGGTGATCGGTCCGGATCAGTTCCGCACCCTCCCTTGCCCCACTTATCCGGACATCGCGCTGTCGATCTTTCCCAGGCGCAAGCTGGTGCGAATGATTGAGGCGTTCCAGCCGGAAGCACTGCATATTTCCACCGAGGGTCCATTGGGCCTGGCCGCCCGTAGTTGGGCACGGCGCACCGGGTTTCGCTTCACGACTGCGTTCCACACCAGATTCGCCGAATATCTACAGGCACGAACCCGCATTCCCGTGCGGCCCGTCTATGCCTGGATGCGGCGGTTTCACGACGCCGGCGCCGGGACGATGGTTGCCACTCAGTCGCTGCGCGACGAACTCACTGCGCGCGGGTTCAGCCAGATCCGGGCGTGGTCGCGCGGCGTTGACCTGGACCTGTTCAAACCGGAGCCGCGGGAAGACTGGCAACAGCCCCGACCGGTGTTTCTTTATGTCGGCCGGGTTGCAGTGGAGAAGAATATCGGCGCCTTCCTCGATCTTGACCTGCCTGGCTCCAAGGTTGTTGTGGGCGGTGGTCCGCAGTTGGCCTCGCTGCGCCGGGACTATCCCGCGGTCACCTTCACCGGCCCACGCTACGGGGAGGCTCTGGCACGAGCCTATGCCGGCGCCGATGTGTTCGTGTTCCCGAGCCTGACCGATACCTTCGGCCTCGTAATCCTGGAGTCGCTGGCCTGTGGTACGCCGGTCGCAGCGTTTCCGGTGACCGGCCCCAAGGACGTGCTGAGCGGCGCTGTGGGCGGCGTCGGTGCCGTCAATTCGGACTTGCGCCAGGCCGCGTTGGACGCTCTGCACGGGGATCGTGCGGCCTGCCGCGCCCATGCTGAACGCTACTCCTGGCGCGCCTGCGCCGAACTGTTCCTGTCCCACCTGACACCGATGCGCGAGGCGTCGTAGGCGTCAGGAAGCGCGAGAGCTCCGCCCTCGGACCCGCCAGGGGAGCTCTGCTCCCCTGGACCCCTCGGCAAAGGGCGAGGCCCTTTGCAATCTGTCCATTGGTATTGTTTCTGAGGAGGGCCAACCGTGACCCTTCAAGGTCCGTATCGGCCCTCCTCAGAAACAATACCAAAATGAATGGTTCCAAGGGCCACTGCCCTTGGCGGAGGTCCAGGAGGCAGCGCCTCCTGGTCGGGGTCCGGGGCGGAAGCCCCGGCACTTCTTGACTCCCCCGCCGCCCTGCTCATTGATCGCCGGCGAACACGACGCGAGGAAACGATGGCCGCGAAATCCAAAGTGGTCCCCAGCTTTCGGGAGGCGGTAGCCGACATTCCCGACGGCAGCACCATCGCCTTTGGCGGTTTCGCCATGCCCGGGGTGCCGTATAATTTGATCCAGGCGCTGCTGGAGCAAGGCGCGAAACGCCTGACCCTGGTTGGCAACACCACCGGCGGCGCGCAACAGCCGCGCATGCCGGACATGGGAATGTTGGTGGAGAACGGTCAGGTCGCCAAAGTGATTTGCGCCTTCACCGCCGCCACTCGCCCGACCGATACGCTACCGTTCACAAAATATTACGAGTCCGGCGAGTGCGACGCCGAACTGGTGCCGCAAGGCACGTTGGCCGAACGTTTGCGCGCAGCCGGAGCCGGCATCCCGGCGTTTTACACCCCGACGGCGGTTGGCACCGAGCTCGCCGAGGGCCGCGAAACCCGTGTGATCAACGGCCGCGAGTATCTGCTGGAATACGCTCTACCGCTCGATTATGCGTTCATTCGCGCGCATCGCGCCGACGACTTCGGCAACCTGCAATTCCACCGCGCGCAACGCAACTTCAACCCGGTGATGGCGACCGCCGCTCGCTGCACGATCGTCGAGGTCGACGAACCGATCGTGACGTGCGGCGAGATCGATGCTGACGCGGTACATTGTTCCGGTTTGTTCGTGCAGCGGCTGGTGCGCGTGCCACCGCCACCCGAGGGCCTATGGCCCACCAAACGGCAGGAGCGACGCCGATGAGCGGAACCAAAGGCCTCAACCGCCAGCAGATGGCCGATCTGATCGCGCGGCAGTTCCAGGATGGCTGGGTGGTCAATCTCGGCGTCGGCATTCCGACCATGTGCTCGAACACCGATATCGGCGACACCGATATTGTCTATCACTCGGAAAATGGTGTCATCGGTTATGGTCCCGTGGCGGCCGAGGGGCACGAGGATCTGAACCTCGTTAACGCCGGCGGACAGAATGTGACGCTGAAACCCGGTGCTGCGGTGGTGCACCACGCCGATAGTTTCGGCATCATCCGAGGCGGCCACATCGATGTCACCGTGATGGGGGCGTATCAGGTGTCCTGCCGAGGCGATTTCGCCAACTGGAAATTGAAGGGCCAGAAGGGTGGCGGTATTGGCGGCGCGATGGATCTCGCTGCCTGCGCCAAACGTGTGTTCATCATTCTGGAGCACACCACGCGTGATGGTTCGTCGCGTCTGGTGCCACAGTGCGATCTACCGGTGACCGCTCGCGGCGTGGTGAAACTTGTTGCCACCAACTACGGTTTGTTCGAACCCGCCGGCGACGGCTTTCTGTTGCGCGAGATCGCTCCGGGGCTGACCGTGGACGAAATCCGTGCGGCAACTGCGACGAAGCTGACGGTGGCCGATCCATTGCCGGTGGTGCGGCTTGCGGGGTGAACGCCGATACGGTCTTCGCCCTTGCGTCAGGCGCGGGTCGTGCTGCCATTGCTATTTTCCGGATCAGTGGGCCGGATAGCGCCTCGGCGTTGACCGCGTTGTGCGGAACTCTGCCGTTACCGCGGCGCGCCGTGGTGCGGGCGTTGCGTGATACCAACGGCGAGGTGCTCGACCGTGCCGTGGTGCTTTGGCTACCAGGCCCGCAGTCGTACAGCGGCGAGGATTCCGCTGAACTCCATGTGCATGCCGGCCGCGCCGTGATGGACGCGGTTGCCGACAGGCTGGCCGCACTTGGGTTGCGTGCTGCCGAGCCGGGCGAATTCACCCGCCGTGCGTTCCTGAACGGCAAGTTGGACCTGGTGTCCGCCGAGGCGGTGCATGATCTGGTCGCCGCCGAAACGGATGCGCAACGGCGTCAGGCGCTGCGGCAACTGGAAGGTGCCCTGGGTATTTTGTATCGCGACTGGTCGGATCGTTTGCGCGGAGCCTTGGCGCGGCAGGAAGCGCTGATCGATTTTCCGGATGAGGACCTGCCACCGGAGGTCGAGGCCGACCTGTTGGCCTCGGTACGATCGTTGCGCCAGGAGATCGGCGTGCATCTCGACGATCGCCACCGTGGCGAAAAGCTCCGGGAGGGCCTGTGTTTTGCCATCACTGGTGCGCCCAATGTGGGAAAATCCTCGTTGATCAATGCGCTGGCGGAGCGCGACGTGGCAATTGTGTCCCCCACTCCCGGCACGACCCGTGACGCAATTGAAACGCGCATCGTTCTGGGGGGTGTCCCTGTCACGCTGGTCGACACTGCCGGGCTTCGTGACACCGCCGATCCGATCGAGGCCGAAGGCGTGCGGCGGGCGCGCGCAAGAGCCGCCGCTGCCGACCTTGTGCTGACAGTGGTGGAAGCGGGTTCACCGACCGTTTCCGAACCTGGCAGTTTGGTCGTTGTCAACAAATCCGATCTCTACCCGGAACGACGTGCTGATGTGCTGGCGATCAGTGCCCTGACGGGTGCCGGTCTGCCCGAACTACGGGACCGGTTGGCCGCTGAGGCAACCGCGTTGACTCAATCGAGCGGCCCCCCGCCGTTGACCCGCGCCCGCCATCGGACGGCGCTGGTTGCCGCCGCGCGCTGGATTGCGGAGGCCGAGGATGCGATTGAGCCGGAACTGCGTGGCGAAGCGATGCGGCTTGCATTGCGTGCGCTCGGGACGATCACCGGTCAGGTGGGGGTGGAAGAGATCCTGGACTCAATTTTTCGCCAGTTCTGTATTGGCAAATGACCTGACATTACTATTGTGCTGCGACCTTGAGGTATTTGTTCCGCCGCCCAGAGCCTGCAACAGCTCAGTGCGGTCAGGCGGCCGGCCCGGCGTCCGACGCGATCCGAACCGATTCGTCAAACGCAAGTCCATCTGTGTTTATCTGCAGTCATCTGTGTGTATCTGTGTTAAATTCTTATCTTTCTGCGACTCATAACGTTACCGGTCAGAATCCCGCTCGGCCGTCACAAAAGCAAGAAAATTGAACACAGATGCACACAGATAAGCACAGATGAACACAGATAACGAGTGGCGAGAGCCAGACCAGCATGCCCAAATTGCGGGCTATCTCAAGTCCTGGCGTGTAGAACCGCGCCGAGTCGATTGCCAGTCGGAAAACAAAACTGCAGACCACACCCTCCGTCTGCCACCAGTGGCGTTGGTCCCCGGAACCGGTCAACCTGTCGACACACCGGAGGAGACCGCAATGCGAACCGAGCTGATTTCCATTCCGACCGAGACCGTGCCGCTCGATGGCGCGCTGCACTGGCCGGACGGTGCGGTCACCGGCGCGGTGCTGCTGTTCCATGGCAATACGATGAACTTCTACGTCGGCGCGCCCAGGTTTCTGCCGCCGGCACTGACCCGGATGGGCTACGCCTGTCTGGCATTCAATCGCCGCGGCCACGATATTCTCAGCATCCGCAACAGCCGCGCTGCCGAAGGCGCCGCGTTTCAACTCACCCGCGAAAGCATTGAGGATAATCGGACTGCAGCACGCTGGATGGCCGCACGCGGGTTCCCGCCGCCCGTCATCATCGGCCACAGCAATGGCGGCATGCTGGCCGTGCCGCATGTCGTGACGCATCCGGACACACCGGCAATGGTCCTGTTGTCGGCGCATGGCGGCGGCAAGGACGGCGTGCTGCGCACGAGCCGGGCGGGGTTGATGGCAGCCGACCGGCTGGAGGAAATTACCGCTCAGGCAAAGCAGCTGGTCGCTGCCGGCCGCGGCAAGGAACTGCTGTTGATGCCGGGCTGGTGGTACGTCATCTCGGCGGAAAGTTTCCTCGACAGAAACACCGAGATGCCGGACACGCTGGAACTGGCGCCGCAGATCCGCTGTCCGGTGCTTTACCTCCGCGGCGATCAGGAGAATGCGGAGACTTATCCAGCCGAAGCGTTCCAGGCCCGCTCCGGCGGCCCATGTGAGGTGCAGATCATTCCCAACTGCGATCATTTCTACAATGGCCAGGAACCGGCGGTGATCGACCGCGTCACCGCCTGGCTGGCGAAGACGTTGCCCAAAGGCGGCTGATCAGCGCGGCCGGTCCACGAACGGCACCAGCACCAGCACGAAAGCGGTGAACGCCGCCGAGACCACAATCAGCGGTGCCAGCCGATTGGCGAACACGTGCTCATACATCACCGCGCCAATGGTGTCGGACAGCGGCGTCGCGAGGTTGATCACCGACATCAGCGCCGCAAACGTAAACCCCTCAGCGCGCGGCGGGCAAACCGCCGCGGCAAGGCTCAATGTCGCGACATTTGCCACCATCGCTGCCATGCCGGCAAAGAAGTAAATCACCACCGCGCTGATCGGATCCACCAGCCCGAGATAGGCCAGCGTACTGACCACGCCGAACACCAGCGACAGATTCAGCAATGGTCGCGTCGGCATCCGCCACAATACGTACCGGTACAGCAATCCCCCGGTGATCCAGCCCACAGCAGTGACCGCCGACAGCACGCCGATGAACCCCTGCGAAAACCTCAACGTATCGGTCAGCTCAAAGTACAGCGGCGTGCCGAATCCTGGACTGAAGTAATAGCAAAACAGGAATATTCCGATCAGCCACAAATCGCGCGATCGAAACGCCGCCCATAGTGCCGCCAGGCCTAATACAAATCCGGTGCGGTCGATCCTGGCGCGGTCCTCACGCACCAGTCGTAACGACAGCATCACCGCCACAGGTGCTGCCGCGGCAACCCAGGCCGCTGCGCGCAAAGCGTTCTGTGCCGACAGCACCTCGATAAACCAACCGCCCAGAAGCGACGTCACCACTGTGGCAATGTTGAACCACAGCCATTGCTGATTGACGAAGGTATCGCTGGCGTTGAGCCGCTGGCCATTCTCGACCAGCAGCCCGCCGCACACCGTACTGGCGACCGCCATGGCGACCGACGTCACCACCAGAGCCGGAATGATCCCGGCGGGCGTGGTCAGCATCCCCACCCAGGCAAACGCCGCCCCCGCAGCGCCGGCGGCGAGGAGCAAGTACGGCCGCCGCCGGTATCCCGCGATCGGCAGGAAATCCGACACCAGCCCATACAGCGGCTTGATGACCCAGGGCACATCCAGTACCGCCAATGAGGCGCTGATTTCCACCGGGCTCCAGCCGTGCACCTGTTTGAGGAAATGGGTCAGCGGCTGCCAGACCACACCGGATTTGGCCTGGCCGATTCCCTCCACCGCGTAGGCAACGGCGAAGAACAGCATCAGACGGCCGGTGCCGTCCGGTCTGGGCTGGGAGGACATGCGGGTGCTGAGTGTGCGCAGCGGCGCCAGGCCTCGGCAACACCCCTCGGGAAGCCGCGAGGATCATCGTGAGATTACCTCCGGCCGGCGGCGCAAAAGGACAATGGCTGAAGCCATTCCAAAAAACTGGACCAGCGGACGTCAATATGGTTGTATTCGTCCAGCAGAGCGGAGGATCCAATGTCGGAGGACAGCACCATCCGGATGATGCCTGGTACCAGCGCGTGGGGAGTCGCGCCGGCGCCGGTTCGGCACACCTATCCGTTGGCAGTACGCGACCATGGACTGGCCCAGTCGATTTCGTTGCTGATGAGGAGTTTGCCTTATGCGTTGGCCCGGTTCGGCATCCTGCTTGGTTGCGCGGTAGCCTGCATCGTCTGGATCGTCGTCGCCTTCGGCGGTGCGGCGTTTCTCGGCAGTCATATCGCCAGCGCGTTCGGTTTCGTCTGGCTGCTGATCTGCCTGGGTGTCGCCGGCTTCTTCTGGGGCACGATCCTGCGGTACCTGTTGCATTTGCTGGCCTGCGGCCACGTCGCCGTACTGACCGAACTGATCACCAAAGGTCAGGTCGGCAACGGGTCCGAGCCCATGCTGGCCTATGGCAAGCGCGTGGTGACCGAGCGGTTCGGTCAGGTCAACGCGCTGTACGCGCTGAACCTCATGGTGCGAGGCATTCTCGCCGCGTTCCACCGCACCCTCGACTGGGTCAGTGAAATCCTCCCCATTCCTGGGCTGGAAGGTCTGGCCAATCTCGCCAACATTATTTTGCGGGCAGCGACCCGTTATCTCGACAAGGTTATCCTGTCGTACAACCTGGCGCGCGGCGACGTGGAACCGTGGCAAGGCGCGCGCGAGGGAATGGTGTATTACGCGCAGAACGCCGTGCCGATTTTAAAAACCGCCGTATGGATCGTGATCCTGGAGCGCGTGTTGACCGTTGTGCTGTGGCTGTTGCTGCTGGCCCCGGCGGCGGCGATCACCTTGATGCTGCCGCGCGCGGTGCACGAACAGGCCGGCATCGTGACGATTTTGGTGGCGGCGTTGCTCGCCGGTCCGTTGCGTGCGGCGTTTCTGAAGCCGGTGTTCCTGATCATGATGATGGTGCGGTTCCACGCGCTGATCGAGAACCAGCCGATCAACCAGGAATGGGATGCGCGGTTGGCGACAGTTTCCGATAAGTTCCGCGATCTGGGGAAGCAGGCGGTAGCCGGGTTCGCGTAGTATCCAGAATTGTCGGAACCCGACGCCTCCCTTCTGTCATCGCGATCGCCTTCTGTCATCGCGAGCGCAGCGAAGCGATCTCGTGACAGGTGGACACCGACGACGAGATTGCTTCGCTCCGCTCGCAATGATCGCGGGCGTCGCGCGGCTCACGTTGCAACGCCAGTGAATACCAGGCGGACCGTCAGGAGGCGCCGCGAGGTCGTGCCAGACCACTCACGCCCGCCGCAAGCAGGCCGGAGATGATCCAACCGAGGAAGCTGTTGATAACCACCCACCACGAGGTTTTCCTGAATACGAAATTCTTTTTCTGATTGAGGTCCACCACCGGTACCAGCGTGTCGATCGCATATACCACACAATTGAACTGGACCTCTGGGTGCATCGGCGATGGTGAGGCCGTGCTGGTACCCGAGACGGGACTCTGGTTGTCGTGAGTCGCCGTCAAACGTCGACCCTCGAATTCGGCATGGAAATGCCAGGCACTAACGAAAATCCAGAAAATCAGGAACGCCAACGGCCGCCAGGTCGAGTAGCCATAACGGAAACACGGATCCAGCAGCCAGCGCCAGATCTGCTGGCGCCGCAGGATTCCACCAAAGCACGTGCGATGCCGTTCCAGACGGATCAGAATTCGGTTCGCGGCGTCCTCGTAGCCAGCAGTGCGAACCACCTGCGCCAGTTGCATATATGGCTGCGGCGAGAAGCGCTCGCGTGCCCCCACGAGATCGTCGTTCGAAATGCCGACCAACGCCGCCAGCGCGGCACACGATCGTCCCTGCGTCGCATACTTGCCGATATACTCTCGATCCAGCCGACATAAGCGCCGATCGAGTTGCTTTGTCACCGCAAGGATCGACTTATAGTTGCAGCCGATTACGTTGATCCGGTGGGCAGCGTCCCAACTGTCCTGGTCATCCTCGACAATATCGGCGGTCGCATATTCCATCGATAGCCACACCGTGCGTGTGCCGGTTCCCCACCGGCTGGTGCCGCGGAACAGAAACGTGCCGCCAATTGTCGCACCGGTCGCATAAATGCCGCAGACATTGTTGCCCAGTTCTGACGCCGAAACATTGTTCTCGCCGAGGTAATTGTTGTATTCCCCCTCGCACCCAAACACCGCGCCGTCGATGAAAAATCCCTGCGACAAATTAGCCTGGATGAATCGTAGCAGTCCGTTCGTCCTCGCTCCGTTGTTCAGGAAGGTGGCGCCGTTGACGGTGATCCCGTCGGCGGTCAGCGCCTCTTCCCCCGGAAGGTCGAAACAGCAGTCGCCACAATTAAAATCCCCGCCGATCCGCGCGTTGATCAGGTTCACCGCACCCGTCGCCCGGAAACCATCCTTGAACAGCAGGTCGCCACCGACCGACAGGCCGTCTCCTGTCAGAGCGTCGGTTTGATCGCTCGGAACGTTGGCAGCGAGAGGATGCGATGCCGCGAACCGGCCCGCGGTGAACTCTCCCGCCGTCGCGTCAATGTTGCCGTCCACCTTCGCGCCATCCAGGTGGAATGTACCGGTGGAGGTGAATTTCTCGCCGCAATGTTCGATCAGCTTAACGCTTCCGTGCACGTGCCCGCCGGCCGCTGACAAACTCCGGCCACCTGGATTCGTCATGTTCGCGCCGCGACAATCGAGATTGCGCGAAATCTCGCAGCCATTCAGGCGAACTTCGCCGGTGGACCGCAGGCCGTCACCCAGCAGTAGGTTGCCCTCGACCGCGATGCCATCCGCCAGCACGCAGCACGGATCGTTATGTGCGGTATTTGGGTCGCCGAGTTGGCTGCCGCGCAGATCGAGGTTGCCATGAATTTTCGCGCCGCACAGCAGCACCTGTTTGGTAATGGCGATCGGCGCGAGACCCGGCGCGGGTTGCGGATGACCGTAGGTCGGATCGGCGAGTGCCTTGCGTAACAACACCGAGCCGGACGCGGTCAGCCGATCGGCGTGCACCATCGGCACACTGCCACCGATCATTTCGAAACCGACCACGGTCGCGTCGGTCAGATTTATCCCGGTGTCGAACGTGCATTGGACGAAGCTCGGCGTGAGCTTCAGTTCGGTGCCCTCCAGGGTCAGCCACCCGTCAATCGTGGCACTCCACAGCACAAACCGGGTGATGCGTGGTTCCGGCGCGGTGCTCGCCTCGACCAGCAGCCGGCGGAGGAAATCGGCGCCAACAACCGGGTTGACGTCCGCGTGAACGCAGACGCTATCGTCCCGATCGTTGCGCGCACAGTCGAGCGCCCGCCGCAGCGCGTCTTCGGTCGGGCGTGACGTGTCCGGCTTCGCCATATCAGTGCCACCGACGGTTGTTGTCACCACCGCCGCAGCTCTGACCGGTCGCCCAGGCTGTGCGGAACGCCTGATATTCTCCTACTGTTCTAACTTCGCATCAAGCGTGATTTCGGCGTTCAACACCTTCGACACCGGGCAGTTTGCCTTGGCGCCCGCCGCCAGTTCCTGGAATTTCGCCGTGTCGATCCCCGGCACCTTGGCCCGCAACACCAGATGCACGGCAGCGATTTTCCAGCCGCCCGCCTCCTGCTCCATGGTCAGTGTGGCGTCGACGTTCAGGCTCTCCGGCGGATGCCCGGCACCGCTGAGTTGAAATGCGGTCGCCATGCCGAAACATCCGGCATGCGCGGCGGCGATCAGCTCTTCCGGATTGGTGCCCTTGCCGTCACCGAAGCGGGCGTTGAAGCTGTAAGGCGTGTCTTTGAGCGTGGCGCTCTGCGTGGTCAGGCTGCCGGAGCCGTCCTTGCCGGAGCCGAGCCATACTGCGGAAGCGTGTCGTTTGATGCTGGCCATACGATGTCCTCCTGATTGTCCCGCGCCGGCTATTGGTGCGGGGATGGGAACCGGTCGCAGGAGGCATTCAAAGCCTGGCCCGCCAAATTGTCGAGCCGAGCCCGATGGCACGCCACAACCGCCAGGACACCAGAAACGCCGAAAGTCTCTTGATCAGCGACAAACCTGGGCCGCCGACGCCGTTCAATCACGACGTCGGCTTCGACGGTATCGGGGGCGCCGTTGGTTCCGTTACATTATCACCGCTACGCCGCCGCTGTACGTGACATGGCTGGACAACAACGTCGCAGCCTTCAGCCCGCTACTCACGTCCGCAAGCACAACGCCATGCGTGGGATCGGCACTGCTGTAAAGCGTGATCGCGTGCTCCCCATTGTAGGTGGTGTTGGCTGCGCGAAGCACGCTGTTGGAGGCGCCGCTGAGATTGATATCGAGATGATCCAGGCCGAGGGTGAAATTGAATATGGTCTCGATCCCGCT